>CAJTNI010000001.1:0-59237 GCA_910577945.1 uncultured Christensenella sp.
AACGTTAAAAAATCGGGCGTCGATATGCTCGCCGCGTCGGCGCATAAATTTTACGGGCAAAAGGGCGCGGGCTTTTTGTACGTAAGGTCGGGCGTGCGGTTAAAGCCCGTGCTTGCGGGCGGCGAGCAGGAGCGCGGCTTGCGCGGCGGCACGCAAAACGTGACGGGTATCGTCGCCATGGGCGCGGCTATTCAAAAAGCCTCGGCTATGCGCGTCGAATACGCGGCGCATGCAAAAGCCGTGTCGTCGGAGTTTTTAAAAACGCTGCGTTACGGCAGAGCGGTTGAGACAACGCAAAAAACCGACGATATAGCGTCGGTAATTTTCGGCGGCGTAAACGGCGGCAGGCTCGCCGTCGCGCTGTCCTGCGCGGGCGTGTGCTGCTCGGTGGGCTCGGCTTGCTCGGCGGGCTCGGCAACGCCGCCGACGGCGCTTGTCAATATGGGCGTCGAAAACGCCGATTGCGCCGTACGGTTCTCGTTCGGCAGAGGTGTGAGCTTGACCGCGGCGCGCCGCGCCGCACGCATTGTAAACGCCGTCGTTAAACGGCTTTCGGGTTTGTAATAGGTACGACCGTCGTACGGAACAAATTCCGTCAGGTACGCCCGACTGCGGCTGTCGCCGATTTCGGGGCTGACGCGCATGCGGTCAGCAAACGGTCGGCGGTACGGCGGCGTGATACCTTCATTTGCCTTTGAGCTTTTCCTGCGCCGATTCCAGCGCTTTTTCGGGGATTTTGCTATCCTCTATTTTTTTGTAAGCGACCGCGCCCAGCAGCGCGCCTACGGTTATTCCGAAAAGTAGCTTGTTCATAATTACCTCCGATATTATTATGTCGGAATGCGGCGCATGTTATGCAAAAGCGCACATATCGGAAAAATGCGATTGATAAAAATTTTTGATTAAATTTCGATAAAACGCTACCTTTAATCGAATTCTTGTGCTATAATGTTTCGGTGGACAAGGGTAAGAGACTTTTGGGCGTGGATTTCGGATTGAAGCGCGTCGGCTACGCGGTTTGCGACAGCTTGCGGATATTGGCAACGCCGCTTCGGACGTACCGCACGTCGTCTATGCGCGACACTATCGATTACACGGCGAGGCTATGCGTCGAGCAGGACGTCGGCGGCGTGGTCGTAGGACTGCCGCTCAACCTCGACGGTACGGAATCGGTGCAGTCGGGCAGGGCGCGCGCGTTTGCGAGAAACGTTCAAAAGGTCACGGGTCTGCCCGTCGAGCTGTACGACGAACGTTTGACCACCGTGGAGGCGGACGAGCTTCTCGCGCAAGCGGGCGTACGCAGAGCCGCGGACAGGGCTGCGCTTGTAGACAGTATGGCGGCAAAAGTAATTTTGCAAAGCTATATCGAACACAACAAACAATAATTTTATCGGAGAATAATCATGGCAGAAAATCAAAATCAAGACGTTGAGCTCCTCGACGAGGACGAGATTATCACGCTTTACGACGACGACAACAAGCCCGTCAAGTTTTACGAGGTGGCTTGCGTCGAGTATCAAGGCGAGTTTTACGCGCTTATGCAGCCCGTCGAGCCTATGGAGGGCTTGGGCGAGGACGAGGCGCTCATTTTCAAGGTGCGCGAGGAGGACGAGGACAACGACGTGTTCGAGCCCGTCACCGACGAGCGCGTGCTCGACGCGGTATTCGACGAGTATTTGAAGGCCGCCGCCGAGGCTGCGGACGAGTGCGGTTGCGGTTGCGGCTGCGAGCATGATTGCGACGGCGATTGCGACTGCGATTGCGACGGCGACGATTGCGATTGCGGCGACCATCACCACGGCGGCGACGGCGAGTGCGGTTGCGGCTGCGAGCACAAAAAGAAGTAAGCGATAAATAATTATAAAATTGTCGTAAAACGCGCAAAAAACACGCGAAAAATATTTGCGTTAAGGCTTGCGCTATGGTATAATAAAGGAACTACTCACCCGAATAGTTTTTTTCTGTGCGCAGTTAAATATTTTCCTGGCTGCGTTAAATCGGGGCGGTAAACGGAGAAATCATGGCAAACATCATCACAATGAAACAGCTTTTGGAAGCGGGCGTTCACTTCGGACATCCCACGCGCAAGTGGAATCCCAAGATGAAAAAGTATATTTATGTCGCGCGTAACGACATTTATATCATCAACCTCGAAAAGACGGTGGAAATGATTGACAAAGCGTACGCTTTCGTCAAGAACATCGCTGCCGAAGGCAAATCCATACTTTTTGTCGGCACGAAAAAGCAGGCGCAGGAAGCGGTAATGCAGGAAGCGCAAAAGTGCGGCATGTACTATGTCAAATCGCGTTGGCTGGGCGGCACGCTCACCAATTTCTCGACGATTAAATCGCGTATCGAGCGGCTCAACAAGCTCAACCTCATGGAAAAAATGAACGAGTTTGCGCTTCTGCCCAAGAAGGAAGTGCTCGCGCTCAAAGCCGAGCGCGACAAGCTCGAAGATAACCTCGGCGGCATCAAGGAAATGCGCGGCTTGCCCGGCGCGTTGTTTATCGTCGACCCCAAGAAGGAGCGCAACGCCGTATTGGAAGCGCGCAAGCTTCATATTCCCATTGTGGCTATCGTAGACACCAACTGCGACCCCGACGAAATCGACTACGTAATCCCCGGCAACGACGACGCTATCCGCGCTATCAAGCTTATTGCGGGCGCAATGGCGGACGCCGTTATCGAGGCGCGCGAGGGCGAAGAGGGCTTGGAGGCGCGCAGAGCCGTCGAGGCGCAAATGCAAGCCGAGGCGGACGCCGCCAAAGCAAACGTTCAGGTTGTGGAAAAGCCCGCTACGCAAGAGCAGCTCAATAAGCTCGTCGAGTCGACGGACGCAGCCGTTCCCGACGCCGCAGTAGCGGCGGACGGCGAATAATTTCGGCGCGTAAGCTTTTACGCGTCGTGCGTAAAGCAAAGTAAATTCAAGCGTTCGGCGCATGCCGAACGGACTTTAAAATATCAACTTAATATAAAATCAAAGAGGTAATACTATGGAAATTACTGCACAGGACGTTGCAAAGTTACGTGAAATTACGGGCGTCGGTTTAATGGCATGCAAAAAGGCGCTCGTCGCCACAAACGGCGATATAGACAAGGCTTGCGAGTATCTCCGCGAGCAGGGACTTTCGATAGTCGCGAAAAAGGCGTCTAGAATAGCCGCCGAGGGCGCGGTGTGCGCGCATATTTGCGGCTGCAAGGAAATCGGCGCTTTGGTCGAGGTCAACTGCGAATCGGATTTCGTGGCTAAGAGCGACGTGTTCGTCGAGCTTTGCAAGACGATTGCCGCGGCTGCGGTGGACAGCAAGGCGGACGACGTGGACGCGCTCAAAGCGGTCAAGACGGCGAACGGCACGGTTGACGAGCTTATCACCGCCGCCACCGCCAAAACGGGCGAAAAAATTTCGTTGCGTCGCGTGGCTATCCAGCAATGCGGCGGCGCTATCGAAGAAGCGTATATTCACATGGGCGGCAAGATGGGCACGCTCGTCGAGCTTAAAGTCGAGGGACGCACCGATGCGAACACGGCGGAACTCGTCGCGCTCGCGCACGACGTCGCCATGCACGTCGCGGCGTTCCAGCCGCCGTACGTGCGCAAGACCGACGTTCCTCAGGACGCGGTCGAGCACGAGCGCGAGATAATCAAACAGCAGCTCATGAACGACGAAAAGAACAGCAAAAAGCCCGAGCAGGTGCTCGCCAAGATTGCCGAAAACAAGCTCGGCAAGTTCTACGAGGAAAATTGCTTGCTGTATCAGGCGTTCGCGAAAGACCCGTCGGTTACGGTCGAGCAGCTTATCGCTCAGGTAGCCAAAAAGACGGCGACCAAGCTCGAATTGGTAAGATTTACCAAATTCGTCATGGGCGAAGGCATAGAAAAGCGCACCGACAATCTTGCGGAAGAGGTTGCTAAGCTGTCTGCAAAATAATTATAATCGGCTTACCGCGTAGCTTACACGATAAGCCGATTTTTGCAATTTTACGAATGTGTCGACGGCGTGATAATACGGCAACGCGTCGCGCGTAAAACGCGGCGCTGCGGTGAGCGCGGTCATCGAGAGGCGATATGTATAAGAGAGTGTTGTTAAAGCTCAGCGGCGAGGCGCTTGCTGGCGCGTCTGGCACGGGGATAGACCCCGCGACGGTGGACAGGGTTGTAAACCAGCTCGTCGAGCTGTCCAAGCAAAAAGTGCAAATCGGCATAGTCGTGGGCGGCGGCAATTTTTGGCGCGGCAGACAGGGCGTCGCCATGAACAAGGTCACGGCGGACCACATGGGCATGCTCGCCACGATTATGAACTCGCTCGCGTTGCAGGACGCAATCGAGAAAAAGGGCGTACATACTCGCGTGCAAACCGCGTTGTCCATACCCGAGGTCGCCGAACCGTTCATTTTGCGCAAGGCGTTGCACCATTTCGAGTGCGGGCGAGTGGTTATATTCGCGTGCGGCACGGGCAATCCTTACTTTACCACCGATTCGGGGGCGGCGTTGCGCGCGGCGGAGATTAAGGCGGACGTCATACTTATGGCGAAGAACGTGGACGGCGTTTACGACAGCGACCCAAAGACCAACAGGAACGCCAAGAAATTCGACAAGCTCACGTACATGGACGTTATCAACAAGAACATCGCCGTCATGGATTTTACGTCCGTAACCATGTGCATGGAAAACAAGATTCCTATCGTCGCTTTCGGGCTGGCGGAGGAAAACAGCATTATCCGCGCCGCGTCGGGCGAGAAAATAGGCACTATTATTTGCTGAAACGAGATTAAATCATTAAAAGAGGATATAATTATGCAAAACGAAACGCTTATCGAGCAATCGAACAAAATCGAGGAAAAATTCGCCAAGGTCATCGAGCACCTCAAAAGCGAGCTCAATTCCATGCGCGCGGGCAGAGCCAATCCCGTCGTGCTCAGCAGAGTGACGGTCGATTACTACGGCACTCAAACGCCGCTCAATCAAATGGCAAACATACAGGTATCGGACGCGCGCACGCTCACGGTGCAGCTTTACGACGTTTCCATGCTTAAAGAAGCTAAAAAGTCGATTATCGCCGCCGACCTCGGACTTAACCCCGTAGACGACGGCAAGGTCATTCGCCTGTCTTTTCCGCAGCTCACCGAGGAGCGCAGAAAGGACCTTATCAAACAGGTCAAAAAAGTGGGCGAGGAAAGCAAGGTTGCGCTGCGCAACGAGCGTCGCGACGCTTTGGACGTGGGCAAAAAGCTCAAAAAAGAGGTATCCGAGGACGAGTCCGCCGAGTTCGAGCGCGTCATTCAGAAAAAGCTCGACGGCGCGATAGAAAAGGTGGATAAGCTTGTAAAGGACAAGGAAGCCGACCTTCTTGAAATCTAAGCAAACACTCGAAGCCGCGCCGACCGTCGTGCCCGCGCACGTCGGCATAATCATGGACGGCAACGGCAGATGGGCGACTGCGCGACGCTTGCCGCGCGCGGCGGGTCATCGCGCGGGCGTAAAGAACATAACGCCCGTCGTGTCGTGCGCGCTCGATTACGGAGTGAAATGCGTCACGCTGTACGCGTTTTCGTCAGAGAACAAAAACCGTCCCGAGGACGAGGTAAACGCGCTCGTAGACCTCATTCGCAAGCGCTTGAAGCCTATGACGCGCGATTTGATTAAGCGCGGCGCGCGCATTGCGTTTTCGGGCGATACCTCGTATTTCCCCGACGACGTAAGGGCGATTATGCGCGACGTAGAGAGCGAGAACGCCGACGGTATAGCCAAGACCGTCAATATCGCGCTCAATTACGGCGGCAGAGCGGAAATAATCCGCGCCGCGGCAATGGCTGCGCGAGACGGGGAAGTCACGCAAGCCGCGTTTGAAAAGCATTTATACACCGCGGGCTTGCCCGACCCCGACGTGATAGTGCGCACGGGCGGGGAAAAGCGGTTGAGTAATTTCTTGCTATATCAAGCCGCGTACAGCGAGCTGTTTTTCACCGATACGCTGTGGCCCGATTTCGACGGCGCGGAGCTTACGGCAATGCTCAAAGAGTTCGCAATGCGGCACAGGCGATTCGGCAAGGTATGACGGTAAGCGCGTTGCGCGTCGCCGCTCGGCTAAATACTTTTTGTCAAGGTATTATGAAGAAAGAACGTATAATCACAGGAACGTTTATCGCAATAGTTTATGCGGCGGTAGTGTTGCTCGCCATGTATGTGCACCCGATTTTCTTCGACGTGTTCATATTTTTGATTGCGGCGTGCGGCGCGTACGAAATGTCGAAGGTCGTATCGGAGTGCATGAGTCCGCCGATTGTGATAATCGCGTTGGTGCAGACTGTGGTCGGGTTCGGAGCGTTTTGGTTTGCGCAATACTTTTTCAACCTCAATTCCGCGGGCATGCTCGCGTACTTTGCCGCGCTGTGCGTGATGATTTTGGTAACGGTAATAGTGACGGCAAGCTCCAAAACATACGTCAAGGGCAACGCGGTATCCACGATATTGGTAATGCTGTATCCGTGCGCGCTTTTGATGTTCGCGGTAGGGCTAAACTACTTTTTCGATTATACAATCGGTATCAACACCGACGGGTCGCTGCCGTTCCGCAATGCGGGCATAGCGCTCATGTTTATAGTCCCCGCGTTCACCGACGTGTTCGCGTATGTTTTCGGGTTTGCGTTCAAGGGCAAAAAGCTGTGTCCGTCCATAAGCCCCAATAAGCACGTGTCGGGCGCAATCGGCGGGTTGTTGGGCGGCATGCTCGGCGCGGGTATCGTGCTGCTTTTGACATATCTCGCCGAGCGTTTCGGCGTAAACATTCTCGGCTTTAAAATGCTGACCGACGGTTGGATAAGCACGTCAATCAACTTTATCGTGCTCGGGCTGGTCGGCTCGGTGTTCGACCAAGCGGGCGACCTGTTTGCGTCGTATATCAAGCGGCGCGCGGGCGTAAAGGATTTTTCCAATCTGTTGCCGGGGCACGGCGGCGTGCTCGACCGCGTCGACGGGTTTATATTCTGCGGAGTATTTTTCTATCTGTATTTCGCGGTCATGTACTTGATTTAACATGAAAAAGCTGGCGATATTGGGGTGTACGGGCTCGATAGGCACGCAAACCCTCGACATAGTTCGGGCTAACCGCGACAAATACGAGGTCGTTGCGCTGTCGTGCGGGTCTAACGCGCTCGCGCTTGCCGCGCTCGCCGCGGAATTCGATTGTGAGCTGCTGGGCATTGCGGATACTGACAAATACGCCGAGCTTAAAAGCTACGCGCCGCAAGCGGACGTTCGCTGCGGCGACGATGCGATTGCCGAGCTGGCGCGCTGCGATGCGGATATAGTCGTAGTCGCCGTCGTGGGCATGATTGGTTTGCGCGCTGTGGTAAGCGCGCTGGAATGCAAAAAGACGGTCGCGCTTGCCAACAAGGAATCGCTTGTCGCGGGCGGCGCGTTGGTCAACGAGCTGTTGAAGCGCGGCGGCACGCTGTGTCCCGTCGATTCGGAGCATTCCGCCGTGTGGCAGGCGCTGCGCGGCGAGCGTGATTTTACGCGCATTATACTCACCGCGAGCGGCGGACCGTTCTATTTCACGCCGCAAAGCGAACTCGAAGGCGTTACGCCCGAGCGCGCGGCGGCGCACCCGAATTGGAGCATGGGCAAAAAGATATCTATCGACAGCGCGACGATGATGAATAAAGCGCTCGAAATAATCGAGGCGCGGTGGCTGTTCGACACGCTCGACATAGATTACGTAATTCATCCCGAGAGCGTGGTGCATTCCATGGTGGAGTTTGCCGACGGCTCGATAAAGGCGCAGGCGAGTTTCCCGGATATGCGCTTGCCCATACAGTACGCGTTGACGTATCCCGAGCATGCGCCGCGCGCTTTCAGCGAGTTGAAGCTGCCGCTGACGCTCAGGTTTTTGCCGCCCGACGAGGATAAATTCCCCGCGCCGCGGCTTGCGCGCGAGGCGCTCAAAGCGGGCGGCAACGCGTGCGCGGTCTTTAACGCGGCAAACGAGGCGGCGGTGCGGTTGTTTTCGGAAAGAAAAATCGCGTTTACGGATATAATCAAAATCGTAGGCGATACGCTTGCCGCCGAACCGACGGAGCGCGTACGCAGCGTTGCCGACGTGTTCGAAACGCATAATCGCATATACGATAAAATATACTTGAATTATCGAGGAAACTGAATGGCGTATTTCGGGTATATAGTATTATCTATCGTAATTTTGCTCGCAATGGTGCTCATACACGAGCTGGGGCATTACGTTGCGGCTAAGCTTTTGGGCTTTACCGTGGAAGAATTTTCGGTCGGGTTCGGTCCGAAGCTGTTGAGCAAGCGGCGCAAAAACGGCGAGCTGTTTTCGTTGCGCATGTTTCCGCTCGGCGGGTTTTGCGCGTTTTTGGGCGAGACCGACGACGAAACGACGGACGCTGCGCCCAAGCCCAAGCGGCGCAAACGCCGCGGCGCGACCGAAGATAACGCCGATTGCGCGCCGCCGACGGTAAATGCCGACGCGGAAAACAACGCGCAAGCCGATAACGGCGCGGTTATGGATAACTGCGCCGCCGATAACGCGCCGACAGCCGCAGCCCAAAGCGAAAAGTCGGAGAGCGACGATTTGCTCTCGTACGTAATGCGCGCGAAAATCGACGAGGAGCTGGCGGAGCAAAAGCAAGCCGAGCCCGCAGTCGTCAGGCTCGATAAGCACGGAAACCCCGCAAAAACGTTTTACCAACAAAAGCCGTGGAAGCGTATTATCGTACTGCTCGGCGGCGTTACGTTCAATTTTTTGTCGGCTATAATTTTCGCGTTCGTCTATATTTGGGCGGTCGGGTACACCGTGCCCGTCGTGGAGTCGCGCGAAACGACGCCCGACGGCGGATACTACTGCGAATATTTGCAGGACGACGACGTAATTTTGGCGATAAACGGCAAAAAGATAAGCGTGCTGCGCTCGTATAGCGAATTGATTGACGAAATCAAAGAGGGCGAGACGGCAACGTTTACCGTGTCGCGCGGCGGCGAAACGCTGTCCGTCGAGGTGTTAAAGCGGCTCATTCCCACCGAAAACGAGGAAACGGGCGAGATAGAGCAAATAGCGCGGTTCGGGTTCAGGTCGAGAGCGACGTATACGGGCAACAACGCCGCGAACGCGTTTAAGTATTGCGTGCCGTTCGCGGGCAAAATCGCATGGCTTATACTCGGCTTGTTTTGGCAGCTCATTACGGGCAAGGCGGCGCTCACCTCCATATCCGGTCCCGTCGGCTCGATAAATCAAATGGCGCAGGTGTCTATGCTTAATTGGCGCAATACGCTGTTCCTGCTGCCCATGCTCGCGAGCAACCTCGCCGTGTTCAATATTTTGCCGTTCCCCGCGCTTGACGGCGCGCAGATTATATTCACGATAGTCGAGTGGATACGCCGAAAGCCGCTTAACCGCAAGGTGATGGGCATGATAAACTTTATCGGCATGGTCGTTTTGCTGTTGTTCGTCGTGATTGTTGACATTTTATCGTTCGCGTTGTAGAATATAGGCGTGAATACCAAGCCTGTAAAAATAAAAAACGTTACTATCGGCGGCGGCAACCGTATCGCCGTGCAATCGATGACAAATACCGATACCGCCGACTGCGCCGCGACCTACGCGCAGCTTAAAGCGTTGCAGCTCGCGGGCTGCGATATCGCACGCGTTGCCGTGTCGAGCGCGGCGGAGGTCGAGGCGTGCAAATGTCTAATCGGCAAGCTCGACATGCCGCTCGTCGCCGATATTCAATTCGATTATCGGCTTGCCGTGGCGTGCTGCGAAATCGGGTTCGATAAAATACGCTTCAATCCCGGCAATATCGGAGACGAGAGCAAGGTGAGACTCGTCGTGGACGCGGCAAAGGCGCATGGCACGCCCATTCGCGTCGGCGTAAACACGGGCTCGCTGGAAAAGGAGTTTGCGCGATTGCCGCCGAGCGCCGCGCTGTGCGAGAGCGCGTTGAAGCACGTGCGCTTGCTCGAAAAATTCGGGTTTTACGACACCGTGATATCGGTCAAGTCGTCGGACGTAAAGACGACGGTAGACGCGTACCGCAGGCTTTCGCAAACGGTAGATTATCCGCTGCACGTCGGCGTTACCGAGAGCGGCGCGGACGAACGCGGCATCGTGCGGTCGGCCGTCGGCATAGGCGCTTTGCTTATCGACGGCATAGGCGATACGGTGCGCGTGTCGCTGTCGGGCGACCCCGTGCGCGAAATAGAGGCGGCGCGGCTCATACTGCAAGAGGCTGGCGTTTATAACGATTACTGTCAAATCGTTTCGTGCCCCACATGCTCGCGCTGCAAGTACGATTTGAAATCGGCGGTGGACGCGCTCAAAGCCGCCACGGCGCACATAAAATCGCCCGTAAAAGTGGCGGTCATGGGCTGCGTGGTAAACGGTCCGGGCGAGGCAAGGGACGCCGATTTCGGCGTTGCGGGCGGCGGCGCTGGCAAAATAGCACTGTTCGTAAAGGGCGAGGTCGTAAAGACGATAGGCGAAAACGAAATCGTGCCCGAGCTGCTCGCGCTGATTGACAAAAAGATAAACGGCAAGCTGAAATGAATAAATTTTACAAAGAGATAAATTCGAGAACAAACGACAAGTACGCCGCGCTGCGCTTTCCCGCCGTAAAAGTGCGCGGCGATTTTGTCGAACTGAACGTGGTTTGCGCCGCCGCCGACCGTGAGTTCGTCGATAAAAACATGGGCGAGCTTATGCTGCTTGCGACGGAAATTTGCGCGTTCAACGCGCCGTTGCGGATTTCGGTAAGCGTCAGCGCGCCCGACCGCGACGCGTTGCGCGCCGACGTTATCTCGTTTACTCGAAAATTTCCGTTCGCGGCAGGGCTTGCAAACGATTTCGCGGCGTCGGATTCGGACGGGCTGCGCGTAACGCTCAAAATGCACGACGGCATGCTCGCATTGGCGCAGGCGGAATTTTTGCCGAGGCTCGCCGAGTTTTTCGCAAATAATTACATACAGCCGATAGCGGTCGATATCGAAAAATCTGAGCTGCCGCGTTCGGTAGACCCGTACGGCGCGCCGCTCGTCGTAGCCGAAAAGGAATACGCGTTGAGCGCGGTCGTTTCGGTCGGCGGCAGCGTAAACGCGGAAAAAGCGGTATCCGCCGCGGCGGTGGCGGGCGACGCGTACGACGTAGCGGTTTGCGGCGTGCTCACTATGCTCACCGAGTTTACGAGTAAAGGCGGGCGCGCGTATCAAAAGTTCGTGCTGTACGACGGAGAAACCACCGTGCAGTGCAGTTATTTCGGCGCGCCGGCGCTTACGCCCGATTTGGTAAACGCGAAGGTGTGCGTCGTGGGCAATACGCAAACGGCGGGCGACCGCGCGGGCGAGGTTACAATGAAGGCGTTTTCGGTTGCGCGCTGCGAGGCCGCGGGCTTAAAGGTTTTCGCTTCGCCCGCGCCCGCAAAGGCGTACGCGACGGTCGCGCCCAAGCCGTACGAGGAATACGTTCAGACGAGCATATTCGAAAAGGGCGGGGCTGTGCCCGACTCGTTGCGCGGCAGCTTTGTGGTATTCGATTTCGAGACTACGGGGCTTTCGGTGGCGTACGACCGCCCCACGGAAATAGGCGCGGTCAAAATAACGGACGGAGTGATTACGGAAACGTTTTCCACGCTTATCGACCCGCTCATGCCCATTCCCGAAATAGTGTCGCAAAAGACGGGCATTACGGACGACATGGTAAAGGGCAAGCCGCGGTTTCGCGAGGTGCTCGCCGATTTTTACAGATTTTCGTACGGCTGCCCGCTGATAGGGCACAACATAGCGTTCGACTTCCCGTTCCTGTTAAAGTACGGCAACCGTTACGGCTACGTTTTCGGCGCGCACGCTACGTTCGACACAATGGGCATTGCGCCGCGCGCGTTGGCGGGGATAGAACAGCTTTCGCTCAATCGCGTGCTCGACCGCTTGGGGCTTGTCAACGACAACGCGCACAGAGCGTTGTCGGACGCTACCGCCACGGCAAAGGCGTTTATCGCCATGCAAAAGCTTTTGGCGTAGTATAAGCGCATATTCGCGTTACGCGTCGCACGCCGTCGGTCGGCATAAAAATGTGTGAAAATATTATAAAAATGCTTGCCTTTTCGGGGAAAAGGCGGTATAATGATAATAACAGCATTTCGGTATTGTGAGAGTGGGTTTTGCCCGCTCTCAATTACTGTTACGGAGGTTGTTATCAACAGCGTCATAGAAAGAGTAAAGCCGACCGTCGAGGACGTGGTGAGTAAGCTCGGTTACGAGCTTGTGGATATCGAATACAAAACGCTTTACGGCGATAAGCATTTGATTGTCTATATCGCGTCGGACAAGGGCGTGAGCCTCGACGACTGCGAGACCGTTTCCAACGCGCTCGACGCGCCGCTCGACGCGCTCGACCCCACGGCGTCTGCGCCGTACTGCTTGGACGTGTCCTCGCCGGGGCTGGACAGACCGTTTAAAACTCAGCGCGATTTCGAGCGCAATTACGGCACGGCGGTGGAAATCAAGCTGTTTGCGCCGCATGCCGAAACCAAGCAAAAGACTATTATCGGAACGCTTACGGAGCGCACCGCCGACGAGGTGACGGTGGAAACGGACGGCAAGCGGCTGTCGGTAAAGAACGCGCAGATAGCGCTGGTTCGACCTTATATCGAATTTTAATCAGTCAATTAAATCGGGAGATAAAAAATGGCAAAAAAGAATTCTACACTCACGTTGCAAGCGGAATTTTTCGACGCGCTCGACGATTTGGAAACCGAAAAGGGCATTAAAAAAAGCGAGTTTATCGCCGCCTTCGAGGAGGCGCTTACCAGCGCGTACAAAAAGCAGTACGGCGTTGCCAAGCAAATAAAAATCGTGCTTACGCCCGAGCTTAAAACCTTTAACATTTACACCTGCCAAAAGGTGGTGGAGGAGGTCGAGGACCGCGAGACCGAAATCAGCTTGGAGGACGCGCGGCTTATCGATAAAAAGTACAAGGTCGGCGACGATATTTACGGACCCGTCGACGCGAGCGACTTCGGTCGTATCGTGGCGCAAATGGCAAAGCAAATCATCACGCAAAAGCTGCGCGCAATCGAGAGCGAAAAAGCGTACAGCGAGCTATCCGAAAAGGAAGAGGAGCTTGTCACGTGCGCGGTGCAGCGCATAGACGGCAAAAACGTGTGCGTGGAAATTCAAAAATTGGAGGCTGTGCTTTATCCCAAAGACCAGCTCCCCGGCGACCATTTCAAGGTCGGCGACAAAATCAAGGTTTTCGTTCGCGGCATCAAGGTCGGCAATCGCGGACCGCAGGTGCTCGTAACGCGCACGTCTGCGGGCTTTATCAAGCGCTTGTTCGAGCTCGAAGTTCCCGAAATCGCGAGCGGCGTTGTCGTTATTAAAGGCATAGTCCGCGAGGCGGGCTTGCGCACCAAGATGGCGGTGTACGCGACCGACTCGGGCGTGGACGCCGTAGGCGCGTGCGTAGGTAATCGCGGCTCGCGCGTTAACAGCATAATTTCCGAGGTCGGCGGCGAAAAGATAGACATTATCCCGTGGCACGAGGACCCGTTGGAATTTATCGCGCGCGCGCTTTTGCCCGCCAAGGTCGTAATGGTCGAGGCGAAGGAGGACGAGCACGCGGCAAAGGTGGTCGTCATGGACGACCAGCTCAGCCTTGCTATCGGGCGCGAGGGCGTGAACGCGCGGCTCGCCGCCAAGCTCACGGGCTGGAAGATAGACATCAAGCCGTATTCGGCTATGGAAAAGGAAGTCAAGGCGGCGACGGAGCGCGCCGAGCAGATGGGCAGCGACAATTTCGACGTGTTCGACGAGGATATCGGAGAGCTCGAATAAATGAAGCACGTACCACTGCGAACCTGTGTAGTCTGTCGCGCGCAAAAGGATAAGTCGGAGCTGTTGCGCATCGTCAAGCGCGACGACGCTGTGGAAATCGACCGCAGCGGCAAAGCGGCGGGGCGCGGCGCGTATGTGTGCGATTGCGACGAGTGCAAGCGCGCGCTGTTGAAAAAACGCGTGCTCAACCGCGTTTACAAGACGCAGCTCGACCAAAGCGTTTACGACGCGCTGGCGAAAGAGCTCGGCGGCGCGCAATGACGGTCGGCGACAGATTTGCGACGATGATAGGCTTTGCCAAGCGCGCGGGCAAAATCGTTTACGGCTTCGACTGCTTAAAGACGGCGAAGCGCGTCGCGGTATTGGCGGTCAGCGACACCGCCTCGGACAATTTGAAGAACGGCATGGCGCGGCTTGCCGAAGCCCGCGAGTTGCCGCTCATTTATGCGGACGCGCTTGAAACGATTGTCGGAAACAACGTTAAGGCGCTCGGCATAACGGATAAGAATATGGCGCAGGCAATGCTCGAATACGCGCAAAGCGGCGCGCCGCATTACAGAACCTGAGCGATACGGAGGTAACGCATTGGAAAGACCCGTTAACAACAATGTAGCAAACGGCGAGGAGCAAGCGAAAAGCTTTAAAAAGCTCCATGTCTTGGTTGAATCGGGAGAGTTTGCCGAATATTTAAAGCGCATAGCCGAAATCAAAAAGCGAGTCGATAAGCTGTTTTCTGCGGAAAAAGCGCGGCTTGCCGATATTCAGGCGGAGCGCACGCGCGCGGAGGAGGAACGCCGCGCAGTCGAGGCTGCCGAAAAGGAAGAGGCGCGCCGTCAGGCGCAGGCGCAAACGGAATCCGTAGCGCCCGCAGTCGAAACGCCCGTTGCGGAAACTCCGTCCGCATCGCAGTCGGCTACGGAGGAGCAGTCCGCGCCGTCCGCTTCGGATGAGCCCGTCAAGCCTGCGCCCGCGGCAGAGCAAAAGCCGAGCGAAAAGACGGCGGAGCCCGTCGCGCAGCCGACGGTGCAAAAGTCCGCGCCTACGACAAGCTCGGGCGTTACCATAAGCGAGCCGCCGCAGAGCGCGACCCGCACGGCTATACCGAGCTATATACGCGGCGTCGTCAAGCACACGCCGCGCCCGCAGACCGACAGACCCGCGCGTCCCGACCGCGGCTCGCGCCCGCAAACGCCCCGACCGAACGGCATGGGCGGCGCGGCGCGTTCGCAAGGCGGAGCGTCGAGACCTGTGGCGATGCCTAAGTTCGAGGTGCCGAGCGCACCCAAAAAGCGCGTTGCCGCCGATAAAAAGGCTACGGCAAAGTCCGAGGATAAGCGGCAGATGAACAAGCGCACGCTCATACGCAAGGGCTATATTCAGGAGAATATGGACGAGGAGCGCATGGGCACGCGCAAGCTCAAAAACAAAAAGGTCGCCAAGGTCGTGCCTTTCGCGCCTATCAAAATCGAGAACGCGGTCATTACCACCGAAAATCTCACGGTCAAGATTTTGTCCGAAAAGATAGGCAAGACGGCGCAGGAAATAATCAAAAAGCTCATGGAATTGGGTATCATGACGAATATCAATTCGGTCGTGGATTTCCCGACGATGCAGCTTGTCGCCGACGCGCTCGGCGTAAATATCGAGTTAAAGCTGGAAAAGACCAAAGAGGAAGAGCTCAGCGAGCTGCATTCCGAGCCCGACCCCGAGGACAGCCTCGTCAAGCGTCCGCCTATCGTGACCGTCATGGGTCACGTAGACCACGGCAAAACGTCGCTGTTGGACGCCATTCGCAAAACGTCCGTCGTATCGGGCGAGGCGGGCGGCATTACGCAGCATATCGGTGCGTACTCGGTGGAGCTTAACGGCGAGAGAATAACCTTTCTCGATACGCCCGGTCACGAAGCGTTTACGGAAATGCGTCGGCGCGGCGCGGACGTCACCGATATCGCGGTGCTCATCGTAGCCGCGGACGACGGCGTTATGCCGCAGACCGTAGAGGCGATTAAGCACGCCACTGCGGCGGGCGTGCCCATCATAGTGGCTGCCAACAAAATCGACAAGCCCGGCGCAAACCTCGACCGCGTAAAGCAACAGCTTGCCGAGGTCAACGTGCTGTGCGAGGATTGGGGCGGCGACGTGCCCATGATTCCCGTATCCGCGAAGCAGGGCACGGGTATCGACAAGCTTTTGGAAAACATTTTGTTCCGCGCGGAGTATTCGGAGCTGCGCGCCAACCCCGACCGTCGCGCGCGCGGCTACGTAATAGAAGCGCGTCTCGACAAGGGCAGAGGTCCTGTGGCGTCCGTAATAGTGCAAAACGGCACGCTGCACGTCGGCGATTATATCGTTTCGGGCACTGCGTACGGCAAAGTGCGTTCGCTCACTGACGACAAGGGCAAGGTCATAAAGTCGGCGGGTCCGTCCATGCC
Organism: uncultured Christensenella sp.; assembly: GCA_910577945.1. Classification (GTDB taxonomy): domain Bacteria; phylum Bacillota; class Clostridia; order Christensenellales; family Pumilibacteraceae; genus Anaerocaecibacter. Next base: position 16,279 of record CAJTNI010000001.1, read on the forward strand.
CGTCGCCGTCATCGGTCTCGACAAAGTGCCTATGGCGGGCGAGCAGATTGTCGCCGTCACCGACGAAAAAATGGCGCGTCAGGTTATTGCCGAGCGTCAGACAAAGCTGCAAAACGAAAAGCTCGAAGACGTCAGAATGCCCGATATATCGTTGTTCGGCGATACGACGGACGGCGGCGCGGAAAAGGTCAAGGAGTACAAGGTGCTCGTCAAGGCCGACGTGCAGGGTTCGAGCGAGGCGATTAAGGACGCCGTGTTAAAGCTTTCCACCGACGAGGTTAAGGTCAGCGTGGTAAGCGCGGGCGTGGGCGCGATAAGTCAGTCCGACGTAATGATGGCGGAGGTGTCCAACGCGGTCATTATCGGCTTTAACGTCAGACCCGACAGCGAGGCGCGCAGCAATGCGGAAAAGCTGGGTATCAAAATCAAGCTTTACAGCATAATCTACGACGCGCTCGACGATATACGCGCGGAGACCGAGGCGTTGATTGCGCCCAAGTTTGTGGAGCGCGTCACGGGCAAAGCGATTGTGCGCATGCCGTTTAAGGTGTCGGGCGTTGGCATCGTCGCTGGCAGCTACGTGCAGAGCGGCAAGGTCGTGCGCAACGGCAAGGCGCGTTTGTACCGCGGCGGCAAGCTCATATTCGACGGGAATATCGTCGGCTTAAAGCGGTTTAAGGACGACGCAAAAGAGGTTACGGTCGGCTTGGAGTGCGGTATCGCGCTCGCCGATTACACAGACTTTATCGAGGACGACGAACTCGAATGCTACGTCGTGGAAAAGGAGAGCAAGTAAGTGCAGGCGCGCGGTAACAGTCACAGACCCGAGCGTATAGCGAGCGTAATCAAGCGCGAGGTGTCCGTAATAATCGACTCGGAGGTGTCCGACCCGCGCGTGCACGGCGTGTCCGTCACGGACGTGGAAATGTCGCGCGACCTCAGGAACGCGATTGTGTTCGTAAACGTCGAGGACGACGACAAATCCGTCGTGGACGCGCTTAACGGCTGCGCTGGGTATATACGGCACGTGCTCGCCGAAAACGAGAGCGAAATGCGCGGCGTGCCGCAGTTGCGGTTCGAAATAGACAAGTCGCAGTCTTATTACCGCCGCATCGACCAAGTAATCAAGGGATTGCACGACGATGATAAGTAGTACGGCAACGGAGATTATAAACGCAATCAAAGCCGCGAGTACGGTTATGGTCTGCGGACATATTCGCCCCGACGGCGATTGCATAGGCTCTGCCATGGCAATGCGCCGAATTTGCGAGAAATTGGGTAAAAAAGCCGATGCGGTTTGCGATGCGGAAAAGCCGTCGGCTTTTGCGTTTTTGCCCGAATATTCGGAATTTTGCGCGCCACGGTTCGACAATTACGATTTGTTTATAGCGGTTGACTGCGCGACCGAAAAGCGTTTGGGCGTTTACGGTCAATATTTGCGCAGCGCCAAAAAGAGCGTGCATATCGACCATCATCCCGTCGAGCAAATGTTTGCCGATATAAACTGCGTTCGCGTCGAGGCGTCGAGCGTGTGCGAGGTGGTTTACTCGCTCTTTGCGGAAAGCGGCTTGCTCGACGCGCAATCGGCGACTATGCTGTATACGGGGCTATCGACGGATACGGGGCATTTTATGCACTCCAACACGACGTCCGAGGTGTTTAAGATTGCGTCCGAGCTGACCGCGTACGGCGTGGATATCGGCGCGGTAAATCGCGGAATTTACAAGACAAAGAGCTTCAATCGCATTCGTCTGACCGCGCGCGCGCTCGACGACATCGAGCTGTTCGAGAACGGCAAAATCGCGTTCATGACGATTATGCGCAGCGACATGACGGAATGCGGCTGCGGCATGGACGATACCGAGGGCTTGATTGACTATGCGTCGAGTATTGCGGGCGTGGAAATTTCCATATGCGTTTGCGAGCAAGAGGGCGGCACGTTCAGGACGTCGCTGCGCTCGGTGGCGGCGGACGTTTCCAAAGTGGCAAACTTGTTCGGCGGCGGCGGGCACAAGCTGGCGTCGGGCTGTATACTCGGCGGCGGGCGCGAGCAGGTAAAGGACCGCCTGGTCGCGGCGGCGCGCGACGCGCTGTGATTGATTATCGTTATGAACGGGCTTATAAATCTTTACAAGCCGTCGGGTAAATCGTCGGCGCAGGCGGTAGCGGCGGTGCGGCGCATACTCGGCGAAAAGACCGTCGGGCACATGGGCACGCTCGACCCCATGGCGGAGGGCGTTTTGGTCGTGGGCGTTGGCAAGTCGGCGCGCCTGTTCGAGTACGTATCGGGTCGTCGCAAGTCGTACGTGGCAAAGTTCAAGTTCGGCAGTCAGACGGACACCTTGGACGCGCTCGGTACGGTCACCGACGAAACGCGCGATATTCCGAGCGTGGACGCGGCGCTTAACGCAATTCGGTCGATGGTCGGCAAAATCGAGCAGCTCCCGCCCGTGTACAGCGCAAAGCACGTGGGCGGCAAACGCGCGTACGCATTGGCGCGCAGCGGCGAGAGCGTGGAGCTTTCGCCCGTAAGCGTGGAAATTTACGACGCGCAGCTTATTTGTCAGCCGAGTATGAGCGAAATGGTGTTTTCGATAGACTGTTCGGCGGGCACGTATATTCGCTCGATATGCAGAGACGTGGCAAAGCTTTGCGGGTCGCTCGCGACGCTCACGTACTTGCAGCGAACGCGCTCGGGCTGTTTCGACGTAAAGGATAGCGTAACGCTCGACGCGCTTACCGTGCAAATGCGCAACGCGTTGATTGCGCCCGACAAAGCGCTCGACGATATGCCCGTCTGTGAGATAGCCGCGGACAGATACGACGACTTGCGACACGGCAGGAAAATCGCGTGCGACCGAACGGGCGAGTTTAAGGTATATTGCAACGGCGAATTTTTCGGTATCGGCTGCAACGTCGACGGAACGTTGAAAATCAAAACTTATTTAAAGGACGATTGACAAATGAAAGAACTTACTGCGGAAACCGAGGTATGTCTCGCGCTGGGTTATTTCGACAGCGTGCATTTGGGACACAGAAGCCTGCTTGCGGCGGCACGGGCGTATGCGGACGCGCACGGCGTGGCTTGCGCCGTCGCTACGTTCAGCAATAATGCGTACAAGCTGTTCAATCGCGACGGCAAGCAGGTGTATACGTACGCCGAGCGCTTGCAGCTTTTCGACGGCTTGTGCGAATACGTGCTGCCCATGCGTTTCGACAGTAAATTTAAGGAGCGCACCGCCGCCGACTTTTTGAAGGCGCTGTTTTCGCATTACAATATCAAAGCCGTGGTTTGCGGATACGACTATTTGTTCGGCGCGGGCGCTAAGGGCGATGCGGAATTTTTAGAACGGTATTGCGCGGAAATCGGCAAGGACTGCACGGTTGTGGACAAGTTCGAGCTTTGCGGCACGCGCGTTTCCACGTCGCTTATAAAGCATTTGCTCGCGACGGGCAAAATCGAGCAAGCCAACGAATATCTCGGCGCGCCGTTCTCGCTTAGCGGCAAGGTGGTGCACGGCAGGGGTGCGGGCAGAATGTTCGACATTCCCACGGCTAATATCAAGATTTCGTCGGCAAAGCTTTTGCCGCACAGCGGCGTGTACGGCTCTACGTGCGTTATCGACGGAATAACGTATTACGGCGCGACCAACGTCGGCGCGCGCCCCACGTTCGGGCTTACGGCGAGCGCGGTGGAAATCATGCTCGACGGGTTTAACGACAGCATTTACGACAAGGATATCAAAATTTTCCTGCATAAGTATCTGCGCCCCGTGACTAAGTTCGAGACGCCGTCGGAGCTTTCCAAACAAGTACATAAGGACGTGGCGTGGCACAAATGATAAGAATAGGACCGTCGGGCAACAGCGACGCGTTTTATGCGTCGGGCAGAAAACACACGTACGAGGAAGCGGCGTATCTTTCTGCGCTCGGGCTGAACGCTTTCGAATACTCGTTCGGCCGCGGCGTATCAATGACGGACGCGACTGCGCAAAAGATTAAGGACGAGTTTGTTAAATACGGCGTTGCGATAAGCGTGCATGCGCCGTACTATACCAATTTCGCCAATCCCGACCCCGATATGATAGCCAAATCGATAGGGTATATCAAGCAGTCGCTTGCGGCTTGCAACAAGCTGGGCGGCGAGCGCGTCGTGTTTCACCCCGCGGCGTGCGGCAAAGCGGCGCGTGCCGAAGCGGTGGCGCGCACCAAAGCAAACCTCGCGCTGTTGGCGGAGCAATGCCGAGAAATACCGTTCCCGTTTAAGCTCTGCGCGGAGACGATGGGCAAGAACAACCAAATCGGCACGGTCGAGGAGGTTGTGGACTTTTGCTTAATCGACGATATGTTCTATCCGTGCTTTGATTTCGGGCATATCAATTCGTATATGCACGGCGGGCTCAAAACAAAGGACGATTACCGCCGCATACTCGATTACACCGTGGACAAGCTCGGGTTTGAAAAGGCGTCGCAAATGCACGTGCATTTTTCCAAGATACAGTACGGCGACAAGGGCGAAATACGGCACTTGACGTTTGCCGACGACAAGTACGGACCGGAATACGCGCCGCTTGCCGAGCTGTTCGACGAGTACGGCATGTCGCCGTATATCGTTTGCGAGTCGGACGGCACGATGAGCGACGACGCGCTCGCCATGAAAAACATGCACAAAAACGCTTAACATATGCGGATATTTATGATATAATGCGTATGTGCCGAGTGGGTTGCGTCGTATGGAGCGATATCGCTCGGCTGCAAACCGCACCGCAAATTATCGGAGGAATTATGCTTACTTCTGATTTGTTCGAGAGCAATAAAAAAATAGACGCATACGTGTTTACGGACGAGTCCAACCGCTTTTATTTTACGCGGTTCGAAACGTCGTTCGGCGCGGTTGTTATCGGGCGCGACGCCAAGGTTTTTATCACCGATTTTCGCTACGAGTCGGAGGCGCGCGAGATTGTCAAAGATTTCGATATAGTCATTTGCAAGGCGAGCGACTTTTACGAAAAGATAGCCGAAACGCTCGCCAAAATGGGCGCGACGACGGTCGGGTACGGCGAGGCAATGTACGTTAACGAGTTTAACGCGTTCAAGGCCGCGTTGAAGGAGTTCAAGCTCAAACCCGCGAGCGACGTTATCGAGGCGAAGCGCGCGGTCAAGACGGACGAGGAAATCGAAATTATTATCGCCGCGCAGCGCATTGCCGAGGGCGCGCTGCAAAGAGCGATTTCCCGCGTGAAAATCGGCATGACCGAGCGCGAGCTTATGGCGGAAATCAATTACGAAATGGTCATCGGCGGCGCGCAAGGGTATTCGTTCGAGACGATAGCGGCGTTCGGCGCGAATACCGCGCAACCGCACCATCATCCGAGCGACAAAAAGCTGGAAAAGGACGAGCTCATTCTCGTCGACATGGGCGCAAAGTATAAGGGATATTGCTCGGACATGACGCGCACGTTTTGCTTGGGCGACCCCGGCGAGGAATTGCGCCGCGTGTATAACGTAGTCAAGAGCGCGCAGGAATACGCAATCAAGTACGCGCGCGCGGGCATGACATGCCACGACGTGGACACTCTTGCGCGCGAGTATATAACCGCCAACGGGTACGGCGACAAGTTCGGGCATTCGTTCGGGCACGGCGTGGGCATAGACATTCACGAAGAGCCGCGCGTCGGCGCAAATTCGCAAACCGTGCTCCAACCCAATATGGTAATAACCGCCGAACCGGGCATATATATTCCCGGGCTGGGCGGAGTTCGTATAGAGGACATGCTGGTCGTAAAGGCGGGCGGCGTAACCGACATTACGAGTTACGACAAAAAACTAACTATTTAATCGGAGGTAATTTATGGTAACGGCAGGAGATTTCCGCAAAGGCACAACTTTTGAAATGGACGGTAAGGTGTATACGGTCGTCGAGTTTCAGCACGTAAAGCCGGGCAAGGGGTCGGCGTTTGTGCGCACGAAAATCAAAAACGTAATTACGGGTCAGGTTTTGGAAAACACGTTCAACCCGTCGGATAAGTACGAGGAGGCGCATATCGACAGACGCGAGTATCAGTTCTCGTACAACGACGGCGATTTGTACTACTTTATGGATACCGAGACGTACGACATGCTCCCGCTCAATCGCGAGACCTGCGAGGACGCGCTCAGATTCATTAAGGAAGAAATGACCGTTACCATTTCGTCGTACAAGGGCTCGCCGTTCGCGGTAGAACCGCCCAACTTCGTCGAGCTCGTCATTGCCGACACAGAGGCGGGCGTGCAGGGTGATACGTCCAAGCCGGGCAATAAGCCCGCCACGCTCGAAACGGGCTTTACAATCGGCGTGCCGCTGTTCGTCAATATCGGCGACAAAATTCGCGTGGACACGCGTACGGGAACGTACATGGAACGCGTCAAATAATTTGCGGAAATTATAAAAGCATTTAAAAACCCGATTTGCGTCGGGTTTTTTGTTTGCGAAAATTAGCGGCGCGCCGAGTGCGGAAAAGCGCGGACAAGCGCGACGCTATCATATTGAGCGGGCGCGCGCCATAAATATAGGGGTATGCAAGAGGCGTGCTCACAGCTTTATAAGCTCGTATCGGACGAGCTGGCGAACGTTATACAAACGCGGCTCAATCCCGATTTGGTGTGCGAGGTGCGTATTCGCAACGGCGCGCCGATAGCGGTCAGGTACGACGGCGCGCCGTATTACGCCTGCAAAAGCGGAATAACGCGCGATATAGACGCGGCAATCGTCGCGGGCGCGCGCGAGGCGGAGGCGGTCGTGCTGCGCGCTTGCGAGCATTCGCTGTATACCGTCAGCGACACGATAAAGCGCGGATTCATTTCGGTGAGCGGCGGCGTGCGCATAGGCGTGTGCGGCAGCGGCGTAGTATCGGACGGCAGGATTTTGGCGGTCAAGGATTATTCGTCGGTCAATATTCGCGTGCCGCACGAGGTGCGCGGCTGCGCCGCAGGGCTTGCGGGACGGATTATAGATAAAGCGTCGGTGCACAACACCTTGATAGTATCGCCGCCGGGCGCAGGTAAAACGACGATATTGCGCGACCTGTGCCGTACTGTATCCGAGCGCGGTTTGTGCGTGCTGCTGTGCGACGAAAAGTACGAGATTGCCGCGGCGGTAGGCGGCGCGCCCACGCTCGACGTGGGACGGTGCACCGACGTGATGAGCGGCACGGACAAAAAAAGCGCGTTCGAGTCGGCGATTGCAAATATGCGTCCCGACGTAATCATGACGGACGAGCTGTTCGGCGCGGACGCGGCTAGCGTAGCGCGCGCGGCGACCTGCGGCATTGCCGTTGTGGCTACCGCGCACGCGCGCGACACGGACGATTTGCGGCGTAAGCCCGAGTTCAAAGAAATCTTGGATATGCGCGTGTTTACGCGGTTCGCGGTGCTGCGCGACGCGCCGCACCGAGGCATAACAGTATTCGACGGCGAGGGGCGTGCGGCATGACGGGTAAAATTTTGATAGTGGCGTTGTGCGCCGCCGTCGGAACGTTTGTGGGGTTTGCGGTGCTGTGCTCGTACCGCCGAAACCTCGAATATTTGGACGGCGTGTGCGGGCTTATAAGCGAGCTTAAACGCAATATGGCGTACCGCCGCGACGCCGCGGCGAGCGTGCTGGCAAGCTACGACACGAAAAACGCGCACCTGAAAAAGAACATAGGCGAGTATATGGCGTTCGTCGGGGCTAAGGACGGCAAGCTCGATATAAGCCGCGGCTTTTTGCCGCCGCGCACACACAGCGGCGTTTGCGAGCTGTTTGCGTCGCTCGGCGGCGCGGACGGCGGCGCGCAGCAGCGCGAGCTGGAAGCGTTCGGCGCTACGTTCGAGGAGCTGCGGGCAAAGGCGGCGCAAAAATCGGCTAAGTACGGAGCGCTGGCGGTCAAGCTCGGATTTTTGTTCGGGCTGGGCGTTGGCATATTGACGTTATAGGTGGCGTATGGACATAAACATAATATTCAAGATAGCCGCGGTCGGGCTGATAACGGCGATAATCAATCAGATACTCAAAAAAGCGGATAAGGACGAAATCGCCACGCTCGTTACGCTTGCGGGGCTTGTTATAGTGCTTATAATGATTATCAATATGATTGGACAGCTATTCGACGCGCTCAAAACGGTGTTCGGTCTGTACTAAATGGAAATCTTCAAGATAGCGGCGATAGCGCTCGTTACCGCGTTTTGCGTAATGATTTTGCGCGATATAAAAAGCGACCTGGCGATGCTGGTCGCTTTTGCGGGCGGCATAATCGTGTTGCTGTCTGTCATAGATTATTTTTCGGATATCTTTTCGGTGATATCGTCGATAGCCGCACGCGCGGGGCTTGCCACGTCGGTAGTGACGTTGCTTTTCAAGATTTTGGCGGTGGGGTATATTTCCGAATTTTCCGCGTCTTTAATCGAGGACGCAGGGCTCGGCTCGCTGGCGGACAAGGTCACGCTGGCGGGCAAGCTGATTATAGTGGCGAGCGCGCTGCCCGTAATCGTCGAGCTGTTCGAATACATAGCGGGAGCGCTGTCATGAAAAAGCTGTTGTTGCTTTATATACTATTCGCGCTTTTCGCACTGAGCGTCGCGCTATGCGTTATTACGGCGCGGCATACGTATTCGTCGAACGGCGTAAAGCCGACGGGCGAAATACTGTCGCGCGCGTTTGCCGACGCCAAAAACGACAATGCCGACGGCGACGGTGCGGACAAGGACGCGGATATCGACGACAGCGTGGACGAGCTGTTGAAGCATTTGAATCTCGGCGACGTGCAGGGCATTGTCGATTTGCTCAACGCCGACCAGCTCGCCGTGTTCGGGTTCGGCGATATATACAAGCGCGTGCAGGCTGTGGCGAGCGGCGAGTTCAAGAGCGATTTTTCGGGCGTGCTGTCGTACGTGTTCGCGCTGTTCGGCGCGGACGTGTTCGAGTTTTTGCCGATGCTGCTCGCGGTGCTTTCCATTACGCTTGCGTACAATCTTATAAACTCGGTCAAGGGCAAGTACGCGTCCGAGTCGATAGAGCGCGTCGTATATTTCGCTACGGGCGCGATTGCCATATCGCTCGTGGTCGGATATTTTTCGTCGGTGCTGGCGCATGCTGTGCGATATATCGTGTCGTTGAAAACGCAAATAAACGCCGTAGCGCCCGTCCTGCTCACGCTTATGACTGCGGCGGGCGCAACCTCCTCGGCGGTCGCTTACACGCCTACAATCGCGCTTCTGGACGGCGGAATGACCAATATAGTCACGTATATCGCGTTCCCCGCGCTTTTGATGGCTTTGGTTTTCGACGTAATCGGCTCGATTGCGACTGCGATAAAGCTTGGCAAAACCGCCGACTTTTTCCGTTCGGCATGCAAGTGGTTGCTGGGCACGGCGTTCTTTTTGTTTATCGCCGTGATAGGCGTGACGGGCATAACCGCGTCGGTGCGGGACGGCATAACGGTGCGCGCCGCGCGCTTTGCCGTGTCTAAGTACGTGCCCGTGATAGGCGGGTATTTGTCGCAGGGGTTCGACTTTATCATGGCGGGAAACGTGCTTATTAAAAACGCTTTGGGGTCGAGCGCGGTATTGCTTGTTATCTTGCTGGTTGCGCCTATTATTTCCAAGCTCGTCATATTCACGCTCACTCTGAATCTGACGGCGGCGATTGCCGAGCCGCTCGGCGGCGAGCGGTTTTGCGGCATTCTCTCGTCGGTGTCCAAGTCGTCGTCGATGATATCGACGGTGGTTATCGCCATGACGTTCTTGTATATAATGTTTTTGTCCATGATTATTTGCACGGGGAATATAGGGCTATGAGCGCGTTTGCGGCATGGGGGCTAACGGTATTGGGGCTCGCGATAGTGACGACGGTTGCGGAAATGCTTTTGCCGCAGGGCAAGACGCGTAAGGTCATTCGCTCGGTGTTCGCGACGGTGGCGGTGCTGGTTATAATTACGCCCATTCCAAAGCTGCTCAAATCGGGCGTGGATTTCGATTTCGATTACGAGAATATCGAAACCGACGATAAATATATGGAATACATATCGGGCATAAAGCGCGATTTGGTGCTCGATACGGCGTATAAATATCTCAAAGAAAAGGGGCTCGAAGGCGTGTGCAAGCTCGACGTGCAGCTCGACGGTTGGAGCGTAAAATCCGTTACCGTCGAATTTTTGAAAACGGGTATTACGGAAAACGGCGCGCATATAAATAAAAGTGAAATCATCGGGCTGATAGCGGACTATTTCGGCATCGGCGAGGAGGCGGTTATGACTTATGGGTAAGGCGTCGGACTTTGTAGCCAGATTGAAAAGCGTAAGGCATATCGAGCTTATCGCGGGCGGGCTGCTGCTCGTCGCGGTGCTGGCGGTGTATTTTTCGTGCGCGTCGTGCGCAAGCGACAAGAGCGAAAAAACGTCGACAGTGCCGTCGGGCGCGGACTACTGCACGTCCATGCAAATTCAACTCGAAAGCGTCGTTTCACAAATCTCGGGCGTGGGCGACGCGTCGGTTGTAATAAATTGGGACAAGAGCACGTCCAACTCGTTTGCGAGCACTCAGACCGAAAATCCCAAGGCCACCGGCGTGATAGTCGTTTGCGACGGCGGCGACAGTACGAAAGTTAAGCTCGACGTAATCTATGCGGTGTCAACGCTGTTGGATTTGTCGATTGAAAAAATAATAGTCTATCCAAAATCAAATTAAAGGAGGCAACATGAGTAAAAAGAAAAAAATAATCGTTCTTGTGAGTATGGTGGCGCTGTTGGTGCTTACGGGGTGCTTGAACTATTTCCTTAACCGTCCCGATTCGGGCACGACGAGCGCGGACAACAATCAGTCGTACAGCGACTACTTCGCCGCGTCGCATGCCGACAGAACGGCGTCGCGCACCGAAACGGTTATGTACTACGAGGCGATTATAAGCAGCGAATCGTCGTCCGCCGAGGCGAAGGCGAAAGCCGAATCGGAGCTCGCCGCGCTCGTCGCGAGCATGGACACCGAGCAGCGTTTGGAATCGCTTATCAAGGCGCTCGGCTTTGACGACTGTCTCGTGACCGTGGGCACGGAAAACATCAACGTCATCTTGAAATCCGACCCGCTGACCGACCAAGAGGTCGCGCAGGTGCTGGACGTAATCTTGACCGAAACCAAGAAAGAGGCGGGGAACGTAAGAATCAAGCCCATCGACGCATAATCGGCGAATAATAGGCGAATTAAAGCGGGTGCGAAAAGCGCCCGCTTTTTGCGTGCCGCAAGCTTTAAAATTATGCGCAAAAAGAATTGTAATTCGCGAAGCAATGTGATATAATACGGATAAATATTAAAGGCGGAATTTTCGCGCGTCGCGTAATTACGTGGCAAGCGCGCCGTCGCAAGCAAACGGGAGCTGTACATGAGTGCAAAGCGCAACAATTTATTTTCGAGCGGCGTTACCTACGGGCATAACGTTTTGCGTTCGATAATACGTTTGGCTGCGCAGGAAATCAGCGGCGTGGAATCCGTTTGCGGCAGGGGCGTCAGGTGCTATATCATGGGCGACAGCATCGACGCGGACGTGTATATCGAGGTAAACAGCGAAGTCAGCTGCTCGGACATAGCGTATAAGGTACAGGACAACGTCAAGAAAACGGTGGAATCTATGACGGATTACAAAATGGGCGTTATTAACGTGAACATAATTTCCGTCAAGTTTACCAAGCACTAGGAGAAAATTATGAAACGTCGCGATGCGCGTGAGATTGCGTTTCGATTGACATACGAAATGGTTATGACGGGCGAGTTCAACGCCGATACCAAGGCGGATTTGACGCGCGATGCCGACGCCGATTCGCGCGCTTATATCGACGCGATAACCGACGGAATAGCCGCACACGGCGACGAGCTGAAAGCGATTATCGCCAAGTACGCCATAGATTACGAGTTCGACCGCATTTATAAAACCGACCTCGCATTGTTGTATTTGGCGTGCTACGAAATCAAATACACGGACACGCCGCACGCCGTTATCGTCAACGAGGCTATCGAGCTGGCAAAGGCGTATTCGGACGTTCAGAGCTATTCGTTCGTCAACGGCGTGTTGGCGTCCGTTATCAAGGAAATAAAAGCCGAGTAGTCGCGTTCTACGGCTTTATCTATCGGCTTGTCGAAAAGGTAGGTGTATTATGGGTATCGTTATAGACGGCAAAGCTCTTTCGGCAAGGGTAAAGGACGAGGTAAAGGCGCGCGCGGCGGAGTTCGAGCGCGAGCGCGGGCGCAAGGTCGGGCTGGCGGTTGTCAAGGTCGGCGACGACCCCGCGTCGGCTATATACGTGCGCAACAAGATACGCGCGTGCGAGGCGTGCGGCATTCTTTCTTTTTCTTATTGCTTCGACGGCGGGGAAAAGCAAAGCGCCGTTATCGAGCTTATCGACGCGCTCAATGCGGATAAACGAGTGGACGGCATACTCGTACAACTGCCGCTTCCCAAGCATATCGACGAAAAGGCGGTGTTGGCGCGCATTTCGCCCGCTAAGGACGCGGACGGGTTTCACACCGTTAACGCGGGCAATCTGTTTTTGGGCGGCGACGCGACGGGGCATATCGCTTGCACGCCGCGCGGAATAATCGAGCTTATAAAATCGACGGGCGAGCCTATTTGCGGCAAGCGCGCCGTTGTTGTCGGGCGGTCGAATATAGTCGGTAAGCCCGTGGCGATGCTGCTTTTGCAAAACGACGCTACGGTAACCGTTTGTCACAGCCGTACGAAGGACTTAAAGGAGATTACGCGCACTGCCGATATTCTCGTTGCCGCCGTCGGCAAAAAGCACATAATAACCGCCGATATGGTCAAGCGCGGCGCGACGGTAATCGACGTCGGCATGAACCGCGACGACAGCGGGCTGTACGGCGACGTGGATTTCGACGGCGTAAAGGAAATTGCGGGGTACATAACGCCCGTGCCCGGCGGCGTAGGTCCTATGACTATCGCCATGCTGCTTGCAAATACGGTCGAGGGCGCGTTTAGCCGCAATGAATAGAGTAATGACCGTAACGCAGCTTGCGTCGTACCTTAAAGGCGTGTTCGACGACGAGGAGCTTTTGCACGACGTTACGCTTTCGGGCGAGGTCGCGGAGGTTTCGTATTCCGACAGGCACACGTTTTTGACGCTGGCTGAGGGCGATTTTTCGGTGCGGTGCGTGCATTTTTCGGCGCGCGACAAGCTGGAAAAGGGCGAAAAGGTCGCGCTAAAAGGCAGCGTCAGATTTTACGACAAGCGCGGCGCGGTCTCGTTTTCCTACGTCGAGTTTTATGTGAGCGGCGCGGGCGCAAAGAGCGAAAAGCTCGCCGCGTTAAAGGAAAAGCTGCGCGGGCTCGGGTATTTCGAAAACCGCCCGCAGCTGCCCGAATACGTTGTCGACGTGGCGGTGATAACAAGCCCCGACGGCGCGGCGATTCGCGATTTGGTGCATGTGGTTTCGCAAAAGAATGCGTTCGTGCGCATTCGCGTTTTTCCCGTCAAGGTGCAGGGCGACGGCGCGGCGGCGCAAATGGCGCGCGCGGTGGACAGCCTGCAAAATTGCCGTACGGACGCCATCGTGCTTTGCCGCGGCGGCGGCAGCGACGAGGATTTGGATAGCTTTAACGACGAGGCCTTGGCGACGTCCGTCGCAAAGTCGCGCATTCCCGTTATATCGGCGGTAGGGCACGAGGTGGATTTTACGCTTTGCGATTTTTGCGCGGGCACGCGCGCGGGCACGCCGTCTATCGCGGGCGAAATAATCAATGCGCACGCGAGCGCGCTGGTCGGCGACCTCGGCGCATTGTCCGCGGCGTGCCGTCGGGCTGTCGAGCGGCGGCTCGTCGAACGGCGGCGGGCGCTCGAAATCGTGTGCGGCGGCTTTTCGCACGCAGTCGACGCTGCGGTCGCCAATAGGATACACGGTATCGACGGCGACGTGCGGCGCGGATATTACGCGGTTTGTCGAAAAACCGAGCGGCGCGCCGCGGAGCTCGACGCATTGGTAAAGAGATTGGCGACAGCGGCGGAAAGCAAGGCGCGCTTGCGTCGTGCGGAATGCGAAAAGCTGCAATCGCTGTTGCGCGCGCTCGACCCGCACCGCATAATCAAGGTCGGGTATGCGGCGGTGCTCAAAGAGGGCGCGCGCGTCGCGGAAGCGAGCGCGTTGCGCGCGGGAGAACGGATTAAGCTGGTGTTCGCCGACGGCGCGGCGACGGCGATTGTCGAAAGTATAAACAGCAACGGAGTTGAAAATGGTTAAAGGCACTGAAAAAACGGCGGACGATTTCGAAAAGAAAATCGACGAGCTGAAAGCGATTGTGGAGCGCTTGGAGGGCGACGCGTCGCTCGAAGAGAGCATCGCGCTGTTCGAGAGCGGTTTGGAGCTGACAAAGGCGTGCATAGACGACCTCAACCGCACGCAGGCGCGCATTGCCGAGCTTAAAGGCAAGCTCGATATCATTACGGCGCAAACGGGCTTCGGTGACGGCGATGAATGACGCTTTGAGCACGCGACTGTCGGAATGGACGGAGCAAATAGATTCGAGGCTGAAAGAGCTTGTCGAAAAATCAATATATCCCGACGAGTTTAAGGAAATACTTAATTACGCGCTGTTCCCCGGCGGCAAGCGGTTGAGACCGATATTGCTGTTGGAGTGGCACAGCCTTTTTGCGCCGCCGGACGACGAGGCGATTACTTATGCGTGCGGCTTGGAGCTTGTGCATTCGTACTCGTTGGTGCACGACGATATGCCGTGCATGGACGACGACGACGTGCGGCGCGGAAAGCCTGCGGTGCACAAAAAGTACGGCGAGGCAAAGGCGTTGCTCGCAGGCGACGCGCTCATGGATTTGGGGTATCGCGCAATGTACAAGCCAACGGCGGACGGACGCACCAGCCCGCTGCTATTGTTTGCGGCGCACTGCGGCGATTACGGGCTTATACACGGTCAATATTTGGATTTGTTTTGCGATATTAAATCTCCCGACGGCTTGCTCGAAATGTACGAGAAAAAGACGGGCGGGCTGATTGCCATGGCGTGCATGAGCGGATATGCGCTCGGCAAAAACATGAGCTATGCCGACGGCGACAGGGTGCTCGACAGGCTTTGCGAGAATATTTGGGGCGGCAAGTCGAACGTTACCGACGGCGACGAAAACAACGTGCTCGGCGGGTTTGTGGCGGCTACCAAGTTCGCGGCGGAGTTCGGGCGCGCCTTCCAATTATACGACGATATTTCGGAGTATATCGCGGGCGAAGGCATTGCGGACACGAGCATTATGAATTTTATGGAGCTGGACGCCGCCAAGCAGTTTCTGAATGTCAAGCTCAACAATGCGGCGCGCGCGTTGGAGGATATAGACGGAAAGACCGAATATCTTTTGGCGTTGTTGGAAAAATTCGTTATAGCGTGATAATATTTGGAAAAGGGCGCAATCACAACGCCGCAGCAATTAAAGCGGCTTAATATCTCCGAGTTGAACGGCGTTTGCGAGTATTTGCGCGAGCGTATTATCGGCGTTGTGGAAAACAACGGCGGGCATTTGTCGTCCAACCTCGGCGCGGTGGAGCTTACCGTGGCGCTGCATTACGTGTTCGATTGCCCCGACGATAAAATCGTTTTCGACGTCGGACACCAAGCTTACGCGCATAAGCTGTTGACGGGGCGCGACGGCGATTTCGACGGGCTGCGCAAAAACGGCGGCATATCGGGTTTCCCGCAGCCCAAGGAGAGCGAGTACGACGCCTTTGTCGCGGGGCATGCGTCCACTTCGCTGTCGGTGGCGACGGGGCTTGCCGAAAGCATAAGGCAAAACGGCAAGCGCGACCGCGTGATAGCCGTTATCGGCGACGGCGCGCTTACGGGCGGGCTCGCGTACGAGGCGCTTAACGCGATAGGCAGCGAGCAGCTTCCCGTAATAACGGTGCTCAACGACAACGAAATGTCCATAAGCAAAAACGTAGGCGCGATAAGCAAGCACCTTACGCGGCTGCGCGTCAGCAAAAAGTACACGCGGCTTAAAGGCGAGGTCAAGCGCGCCGTGTCGGCGATACCGTTGCTCGGCGACGGGGTCATCCACCTTTTGGAAAAAGGCAAGCGGTTTTTAAAGCGCATGGTGCTGTCGAACAAAATATTCGAGGCGATGGGCATTGCGTATTACGGCCCGTTCGACGGACACGACGTCGGCGAGCTCGTAGAGGTTTTTGCGCAGGTAAAGAACAAAGACAAGCCCGTGCTCATTCACGTTATTACCGATAAGGGTCGCGGGCTTAAAAGCGCGACGGTAGACCCCGCGCATTCGCACGGCATATCGTCGTCGGGCGCAAAAAGCGGCAAGCGGTTTTCGGACGTTTTGGGCGCGTTTATGACCGATGCGGCGGCGCGCGACGCGCGTATTATGGCGGTAACAGCGGCTATGTCGATAGGCACGGGCTTGGAGGAATATTCGAAGGCGTTTCCCGAACGCTTCAAGGACGTGGGCATAGCGGAGGAGCATGCGGTAACGTATTGCGCCGCGCTCGCCGCGGGCGGCATGAAGCCGTATTTCGCGGTATATTCCACGTTTTTGCAGCGCGCGTACGACGAGCTTTTGCACGACGTGTGTATCGGCGCGTACCCCGTAACGTTCTGCATCGACCGCGCGGGCGTGGTGGGCGCGGACGGAGTGACGCATCAGGGCGTGTTCGATTTGAGCTATCTTTTGCCTATGCCCAATATGACGGTAATGTGCCCGACGGACGGCGCGGAGTTCAGGGATATGCTCGAATTTTCGCTTACCTATAACGCGCCGCTGGCTATTCGCTATCCGCGCACGTATGAAACGGAGCGCGAGCATGCGCCAATCGAATACGGCAAGTGGGAGCGCGTTTACGGTTGCGGCGCTAAAACGTACGCGCTTTGCGCGGGCAATCGCGCGCTCGATATCGCGTTTGCGGCGGCGCAAGAGGCGGATATCGAAATTATAAACTGCCGCTTTGTAAAGCCGCTCGATACGGAAATGCTGCGGGAGCTTAACAAATCGGGCAACGCGGTTATTACGATAGAGGATAACGTTGCAAGCGGCGGGTTCGGTCAGTCGGTATTGTGCGCCCTGAACGGCGACGGACTTAAAGCGCGTTGCGTTTGCTTGGCGCACGGCGACGGCTTTATAGACGACCGCGAAATAGGCTCGTCGTTGGCGGCGTCGGGGCTTACTGCGGAAAATTTGATTAGGGTCGTGAAAAGCCTTGAAAAACGGCGATAAAAGTAGTATAATGTCGATATGAGAATCGGAGTATATTGCAATCCGCAAAAAGACCCCGACGGCAGGGTCGAGGCGATAATATACGAAACGGCGGCTAAAAACGGCGTTTCGGCGGAAAAGTACGACGGCGCAAGGCAGTACGATTTTGTCGTGACCGTCGGCGGCGACGGCACGATTTTGCGCGTGGTCAAGGATTGCGTAAAGTCGGATACGCCGATTTTGGGCGTTAACCGCGGCACGCTCGGGTTCTTGACGGAGATAGAGCCCGACGAGGCGGACGACGCGTTCAAAAAGCTGCTGGCGCGGGAGTACATGCTCGAACGCCGCGCGCTTATCGACGTGACCGTAGCGGACAAGCATTATTACGCGCTTAACGACGCGGTGATACGGCGGTCGGGCGGCGGGCGTATGATAACCATGTCAGTGCGCGTCAACGACGCGGTGATAGACAAATTTACGTGCGACGGGTATATCGCGAGCACGCCCACGGGCTCGACGGCGTACTCGCTGTCGGCGGGAGGCTCGGTAATAGGTCCGAACACGCCCGTAATCGCGCTTACGCCAATCAATCCGCACACGCTGCACACGCGTCCGATAGTTGTGGGGTCGTTCGAGAATATAGCAATGACGTATACGGGAGAAAGCGGCGCGGCGCTCGATATCGACGGGGTTTGCGTCGAGGAATTGCCGAACGGCGCGACGGTCGGCGTTACGGGCTGGGATAGGAGCGCGCTGTTCGTGCGGTTTAACAAACGGAGTTTTTATTCGCGGCTTTTGACAAAGCTCAATGCGAGGTCGGAATAATGCTGAGGAATATTCGCATACATAATCTCGCGCTTATTCGCGATTTGGAAATCGGATTTTGCTCGGAGCTGAACGTGTTTTCGGGCGAAACGGGCGCGGGTAAATCCATTATCGTCGATTCGCTTATGCTGCTTATGGGCGCGCGTTACGACAAATCGCTTTTGAAATTCGGCGAGGATAAGGGGTTTGTGGAGGGCGTGTTCGATTGCGCGGACGCCGCGCCGCTCGAAGAGCTAGGCATAGACGCCGAGGACGGCGTGCTTATAGTTATGCGTCGGTTTTTCAAGGACGGCAAAAACGATATCCGCGTCAACGGCAAGCAGCTCACCACGGCAATGCTGCGCGAGCTTATGCAAAGCTACGTGGATATCTGCGGTCAGAACGAAAATCAATCGCTGTTAAAGGTTTCCGAGCAGCGCAAAATTCTCGATTATTTCGTGTTTAAGCACGACGACGCGCCGCTCAAAGCGTGCCGCGCGGCTTACGGCGAGTACAAAAGTGTGCTCGCGGAAATGGAAAAATTGGGCGACGAGCGCACGCGCGCGCAGCGTATCGACGTACTCAAATACCAAATCGAGGAAATAGAAAGCGCCAAGGTCGCTGTCGGCGAGGAGGAAAGCCTCGTCGAGCGCAGGCATTTGCTTATGGCGGCGGAGCGCATAAAAACGGCGCTCGGCGAGTGCTACGACAGGCTGGACGGCGACGGCGGCGCGGGCGAAGCGGCGTCCGACGCCATGCGTTCGCTCGGCGGCGTAACACAGTTCGGCGAGGCGTATCAAACGCTGTACGACAGACTGCGTTCGGCGGAAATCGAGCTTAACGACGTTGCCGAGTGCATTAAGGACGAGCTGGACGCGATGACGGACAGCGGTGCGGAGCTCGATTCGGTATTGGCGAGATTGGATAAGCTTCGCGCGTTAAAGAACAAATACGGCGCGTACGACGTAATGCAAAAGTTTTTAAGCGAGGCAAAGGCGGAGCTTGACAGGGCGGAGAACGGCGCGGAGCTTTACGAGTCGCTGTGCAAAAAGGAGTGCGCGCTCAAAGCCGAGCTGTACGCCTGCGCGAAAAAACTTTCCGAATTGCGCAAGGACGGCGCGGTCGCCATGCAAAAGAGCATAATCGCGGAGCTTTCCGACTTGGGCATGGCAAATTCTACGTTCGAGGCGGTATTTGCGCCCGCGCCCGACGAAAACAATTTTACCGAGCGCGTTACCGCGTCGGGGTTCGACGAGTTCGAGTTCTATTTGAGCCCCAACGTCGGACAGCCGCTCATGCCGCTCGCCAAGATAATATCGGGCGGCGAAATGTCGCGGTTTATGCTTGCAATCAAGCTGATTACGGGCAACCTCGGCAATATCGGCACTATGATATTCGACGAGATAGATACGGGAATAAGCGGCGCGATAGGACTCAGCGTAGCAAAAAAGCTGTGCCGATTGTCGCGCGGCAGACAGGTGCTTTGCGTGACGCACTTGCCGCAGATAGCCGCAATGGCGGACGCGCAGTTTTATATAGAAAAAATCGAGAGCGACGGCGACACGCAAACGCGCGTAACGCCGCTCGACCGCGACGGGCAAATCGGTGAGATTTCGCGGCTGTCGGGTACAAAGGGCGTTTCCAACACCTCGGATAAGAACGCGAGAGAGCTAAAAGATTGGAGCGACGGCTTTAAAAAAGAGCTTAACGCATAAAAACAAAGGGACGGAATTTCCGTTCTTTTTTGTTTTGTCAGGTTCGATTTCGCAACGTTTCGGCGCGCCGCGCCGTTAAAAGCCGCCGTATTTATTTGACTTGCTTTCGCCGACAGAGTATATAATTCGACAAACGACAAACACTAAAAGCATGAAAAGGTTGCGGATTATATTTTTCGTGTTGTTTGCCGTGCTTTGTATTTGCGCCATGCCGTTCGGCACGGTCGAGCGCGCGGCGTTTGCGGATACGGAGCGGGTATATATAGGCGGATTTCCGATAGGCATTACGATGAACGTGGGCGGGCTGCTGATTGAGAGCGTAAACGGAGTGGAAACGGAATTCGGCGTCGCGTACGTAGACGGCTTGGAAAAAGGCGACATAATAACCAAGGTGCGCGGCACGGCGGTGCAATCGGTCAACGATATGCAAAGCCTTTTGGACGGCGGGAGCGTCGGCGTGGAGCTTATTCGCGACGGCGAAACGCTGCAAATAGAGGTTACGCCTATATTGGAAGCGTATACGCAAAAGCCGCGGCTGGGCGTCAAAATAAAGGAAAAGATTTACGGTATCGGCACGGTAACGTTCGTGCGCAGGAACGGCACTTATGCCGCGCTCGGTCACGAGATTTTCGATTCCGAAACCGATACGCATTTGCCTTCGGCTAGCGGCGTGATAAACGCTTGCAAGATTTTGGGAATCAAGCAGGGCAAAAAGGGCGAGGCGGGCGCGATACTCGCGTCCATAATTGCCGATAAGATATACGGCTCTATAACGTGCAACAATAATTTCGGCATTGCGGGGCGGTACGAGCGCGAAATAAATAAGGACGATTTGACCGAGGTTGCCAAGCGCGACGAGGTGCGCCCGGGCGCGGCTCAAATTCGCACTACTGTGGACGGCGCGCCCGAGTATTTCGATATAGAAATCATAAAAGCGAGCAAGCAGAGCGGAAAAAAGGAAAAGGGCATAATCTTTCGCGTTACCGATAAAAGACTGTTGGAACTGACGGGCGGCGTAGTGCGCGGCATGAGCGGTTCGCCGATTGTGCAGGACGGCAAGCTCGTCGGCGCGGTCACACACGTGTTTTTGAACGACTTTACGAAGGGATACGGCGTATATGCCGACTGCATGAATTAGGGTGGATTTCTACGCGTTTGACGAATAAACGCGAAAAAACGCGCATAAGGTAAATTATGCGACGTTCATACATAATAACCGATAAGTTTTACAGGCTGTCGCACAGCCTCCGACGCAATCGCGGCGCGGTGATAGTGTATTCGCTGACCGCATTGCTGTTTCTGGTAATAGGTATCGCGATAGGCGTTACCATAGCCGACAAAACGGCTTACGCCATGCGCAACGGCGCGCCGATATTCAGATATCTGCGCGGCGACTCGGGCGCGTTTTCTTTTTTCTTTTTGACGTTCCTGTTCTCCGCGCTGTACGCGCTGTTTGCGGCGTCCATGTTTTATTTCAAGGCGACGTCGTTTTTGTCGGTCGCGCCGTACTTGTATTCGTCGTACGCGCTGGGCGTTTATACGTGCGTCATTATAGGCTTATATTCGGCGTCTGCGTTGCCCATGCTGTTCGTGCTGTACATTCCCATGTGCTTGATAGAAATAGTGATATTTTGCATGCTGTCGTATAGGTGTATCGCGTTCGCCGCGCTTAACGGCAGGTGCGCGCCGTCGGCGGCGGACGTCAAGCAATACTACAAGGAGACCATACCGTATTTAATCGCGCTCGCGGTGTGCGCGCTAGTAAAAACTGTCACCGTCGTGCTTTTCGGCTCGGCGTTGGTGGGAATTATATAATAAATATACGCGTAAACGCATTAAAGTCGCAAGGATAAACCAAAATATCTCTATATAGCCGAGCGTATATCGGCATTAGGATATTTCGGAGGAAAAATGAACAAGAAGATTACGATTGGCATTGCCGTGTTGATGACCGCGCTTATGGTGTTTTTGCCGTTGGCGCACAGTGCGTCGCACGCCGAAACGCCCGCGGCTTTTGCCGCAACGTCCAAAGCGGCGGTCATGCTCGATAGCAAGACGGGCACGGTTGTGTTCGAAAAGAACGTCAAAGAGCATTTGCAGATAGCGAGCATGGTTAAAATCATGACTCTGAGCATTGCGTTCGACGAGATAGAAAAACGCGGAATCGCGCTCGAAACGCTCGTAACCGCGTCCGACAACGCGGCGTCTATGGGCGGGTCGCAGGCGTTTTTGGACGCCAACGCGCAGTACAGGCTGGACGAGCTGTTAAAGAGCATAATCGTCGCGTCCGCCAACGACTCGTGCGTCGCCGTAGCCGAATATTTGTGCGGCAGCGTGGACGAGTTCGTTTCGGTCATGAACGCGCGCGCAGCCGAATGGGGCATGAACGATACGAGGTTCGTCAACTGCACGGGGTTGCCCAAGGACGGGCAGTACAGCTGCGCGTCGGACGTCGCCGTTATGTTCGGCAAGCTCATCGGGCACGAGCGGTTTTTCGAGTATGCCAAGGAGTGGACGTACGATTTCGCGCACCCCGACGGCAGAGTTACGCGGCTCACCAACACTAATAAGCTAGTCCGCTTTTACGACGGCTGCGACGGCGGCAAAACGGGCTATACCGACGCGGCGCGCTCGTGCGTGACGGTTACCGCAAAGCGCGGCGATACGCGGTTTGTGTGCGTGGTTATCGGCGCCGAAAACTCCAAGACGCGCAACAAAGAGGTGTCCGAGCTGCTCAATTACGGATTTGCCAATTATAAGACGGTGTACGCGGTGCGCGGCGGCGACGTAATCGGCGAGTTCGACGTGCACAACGGCAAGACCGAAAAGGCGACCGTCGTCGCCGAAAAGGATTGCTCGGTGTTCGTCAAATCGGGCGATAAGTGCGAAATCACGCTCGAACCCGAAATAGGCGGCTTGTGCGCGCCGATTGCGGCGGGCGACGTCGTGGGCAAGATAAACGTTTGCGTCAACGGCGAAAAATACTGCGAGGTGGGTGCGGTGTCGCAATCCGACTGCGCTAAGAAAGGTTATCTCGATATAGTCGACGACTTTATCAGCAAGTGGTAATCGGCAAATTTCGACGTTTCTCTTGACGGCGGCGGCGCAATTATGCTAAAATGTGCGTATGAAAAGCACGCTGATTGCGCCGTCTATACTGAGCGGCGACTTCGCGAACATGGGACGCGAAGTGGAGGGTCTTAAATCCGCAGGCGCGGATTGGGTTCATATCGACGTAATGGACGGCATATTCGTGCCGAATATAACGTTCGGGTTTAAAATGATTTCGGATATTCGTCCGCATTCCGATTTGACGTTCGACACGCACCTCATGATAGACAAGCCGTCGCGGTACGTCGAAAGGTTTGTCAAAGCGGGCTCGCAGTACGTTACGTTCCATTTGGAGGCGGAGCCCGATGTCGACGGCACGATTGCGATTATCAAAGCCGCGGGCTGTAAGTGCGGGCTGGCAATCAATCCCGATACGGACGTCGATAAGCTTATTCCGTACTTGGACAAGCTCGATATGGCGCTTATAATGACCGTTTTTCCCGGCTTCGGCGGGCAAAGGTTTATCGACGGCTCGTTGGAGCGTATCGCGCGCGCCAAGGCGCTCGTCAAGCGGTACGCGCCGCACGCGCTCGTCGAGGTGGACGGCGGCGTGACGGCGGACAACGCGGCGGAGATAATATCGGCGGGCGCGGACGTATTGGTCGCGGGCAGCGCGGTGTTCAACGCCGACGACCGCGCGGCGGCGGTTGCGCGCATTCGCGGCGAATAGCGCGACGAAAATAAAAATTTGTAACATGCCGCGGGTTTCCCGCATAGACAAATATGAAGGAGGGCGGCGGCATGGCGAAAGCGAGAGTAATCTGTATAAAACTGCCTAAGTTTTTGGGGAAATTCCTGCGTATATTCAAGCGCTCGGAAAAATAACGATAGCGCGCACCGATATTCGCAATATAATTCAGGCAAGAAAAAATCCGAAACTCGCGTTTCGGATTTTTGTTTTGCAATGGAATAGGTTAGTCGTTATCTTGCTTTTTGGCGGTACGCAGACAACGCGTGCACACGTAATCGTGAGATATCTTGCCGTCCGTTTCCGTAGTGACTTTATGGACGTTGGCATTGAAACTGCGCTTTGTCTTTTTGTGGGAGTGACTGACGTTGTTGCCCGACACTTTGCCTTTACCGCAAATAGAACACACTCTGCTCATGTTTTTGACCTCCTAACGAAAGTTGGCATATTTACCCGTCTAATATAGCATGATTTTACCCTTTTTGCAACCAAAATCGCGCATATTTTCGGGAAAATTCAAAAAAATAAGCTAAAACCCTTGCAATATTATAACGAATGGGTTAAAATATACGTGCAGGGTACATATACTTTATTGACTCGGAGACCTATGAGCGTACACACTTCAAATGCTTACGGCAGAATAACGGTGACGGAAGACTCGATTGCACAAGTCGCAGCCGATACCGCGTTGGACTGCTACGGCATCGTGGACCTCGTCTCCAAGACCTTTTCCGATAACCTATCGGATTTGTTCAAACGCAAGCGCTTGTCGCGCGGAGTCAACGTGTATACCAACGGCGACAGAATTTTCATAGACCTTTACGTTATAATCAAATACGGTTTGTCTATCGACGCTGTGGCTCAATCGCTCAAAAAAGCAGTTAAATACAGAGTGGAGCATTTTTCCGGTATGGTTGTCGATACGATTAACGTTCATGTTGTCGGTATCAAGGTATAGTACCGAAAACTCGGAGGATTAAAATGCAAAAATCTATCAACGGCGCAACGTTCCGCAAAATGATTCTGAACGGCGCCAAGCTACTCGACGCCAACAAGGCGCACGTAAACGAGCTTAACGTTTTTCCTGTTCCCGACGGGGACACGGGTACAAATATGTCGATGACAATGCTTTCCGCCTCGCGCGAGGTGTCGGCTTGTTCAACCAATAATATTCCCGAGCTTTGCGACGCGGTTGCAAAGGGCGCGCTGCGCGGCGCGCGCGGCAACAGCGGCGTAATACTCAGTCAGATACTCAAAGGCATGACCTCGGTGCTGTCGGGCAGCAGCGAGCTTTCCGCCAAAACCTTCGCCAAAGCTTTCACCGCAGGCACGGACATTGCCTATAAAGCGGTCACCAAGCCCAAAGAGGGCACTATACTTACGGTAATCCGCGCTATCGCCGAGTCGGCGGAAAAAGCGGCAAAAAAGAACGTCGAGCTCAAAGACTTTTTCGCAGCCGTCATAGAGGGCGGCGAGGCGATGCTCAAACAAACCCCCGAAATGTTGCCCGTACTCAAAAAGGCGGGCGTAGTTGATGCGGGCGGCAGAGGACTTTTGATATTGCTCCAAGGCTTTTTGAACGTGCTCTTGGGTCAAGAGGAAGACTATAATATAGAATACGACGATTCGTACAAGGCGAGCTCGGATAGCCCGTACGACGAGCAGGCGCATTTCAGCTACAACGACCTCGCGGAAATCGAGTTTGCGTACTGCACGGAGTTCTTTATCGTAAATCTTTACAAAAAGACGACCGAGGCGGATATCGACCTGTTCCGCGAAAAGCTCATGAACATAGGCGACTGCGTGCTCGTTATCGGCGACCTTACCATGGTCAAGGTGCACGTGCACTCCAACGCGCCCGGTCAGGTGCTTACGTACGCGCTCGAACTCGGCGAGCTGGACCACCTCAAAATAGAAAACATGCTGCAACAGAACCGCGCGCTCAAACAGCAGCAGCAAGAGGATTTAAAGCCGTTCGGCTTGGTATCCGTATGCGCGGGCGAAGGGCTTACCGCTATATTCAAGGACCTTTTGGTCGATAACATCATCGAGGGTGGGCAAACGATGAACCCGTCCGCCGACGATATCGCCAAGGCGTGCGACGCGGTAAAGGCGAAAGACGTTTTCGTATTCCCCAACAATAAGAACATTGTGCTCGCCGCCAATCAGGCGAAGGCTTTGTCCAAGCGCAATATTCACGTGATACCCACCGCCAATATTCCTCAGGGGCTTTCGGCGGTATTGGCGTTCAATCCCGAGGATACCGTAGACGGTAACCTGCAAAACATGAACGAAGCGTTGCAGGCGGTGCACGCGGGCTCCGTCACTTACGCGGTGCGCAGCACGCAAATCGGCAATTTCGACCTCAAAGAAGGCGATATTATCGGCATGGACGCCAAGGATATCGTCGCGAAGGGCGACAGCGTAAGCAAGGTTACCGAGCAGCTCATAGATAAAATGATGGACGACGATATTAGCTGCATTTCCTTGTATTTCGGCAACGATGTAAAAGAGGACGACGCGAATTCCATCGCAACGGAAATTTCCAAAAAGTACCGTTCTTGCGCGGTAGACGTGCACTTCGGCGGTCAGCCTCTGTATTACTTTATCGTCTCTCTCGAATAATATGCGATAATTATCGGGCAGGCGCGTAAAAAGCGCGCTTGCCCGTTGCTTTACGCAATTTCCGCGACTACGTCGCGCAACCTCATACTTACAGAAATAACGCGCTTTGGAACTGTGCGAGATAAAAGGAATAGGCGCTAAGCGCGTGCAAGCATTAAACGGGATGGGTATTTTTACTCCGTCCGATTTGCTGTTGCGTTTTCCCGATAAATACATATTCGGCGACGGCAAGCTCGAACGGAGCTTGCGCGAGGGCGACGAGGTTTCGTTTTCGGGCGAGGTCAAGACGGAGGCAAAGCGCAGTTTTATTCGTCGCGGGCTGTCCGTCGTGACGTGCGTGTTAGTCAATAACGGCATAGACGTGCGGTGTTCTTGGTTCAATCAGCCTTTTGCGGCGCGGAGCTTAAAGGTCGGCGACTGCGTTTACGTCAGCGGAAAAGTAAAAAAATTCAAGAGCGCGTTGCAGCTCGTAAACCCGACGCTCGTCACGCCGCAAGCGGGCGACGGGAATATAGTTCCCGTATACAAAACGGCTATCCCGTCGCGCACCTTTGCCGCGGCTGTAAAAATCGCGCTCGACACCGTGCGAGTAAACAGCTACGTCCCGAGAAAGCTCGCCGAGGAATACGGGCTTATGCCGCTTCAAGCCGCGCTTAACGCTTTGCACGCGCCGCGGTCGGCGACGGAGCTTGCCGCCGCAAAGCGTTCCGTTGCGGTGGAAAACCTGTGCTACGTAATTACATCGTATAGGCTGTTAAAGGACGACAACCGCGATTTTGTATATAACGCGCCCGTCGATTACGTAGATAGGTTTTGCGACAGTATGCCGTTTCCGCTTACGGGCGACCAGAAAAAGGCTATTGACGGCATAATTTCGGAAATGCGCTCGCCCAAGCTCATGAATTTGCTGGTGCAGGGCGAGGTCGGTTGCGGAAAAACGGCGGTCGCGCTGTGCGCTATGTACTATGCGGCAATGTGCGGATATCAATCGGTAATCATGACGCCGACGGAGCTTTTGGCGCGACAGCATTGCGAGTCTATGGTTAAGTTCTTAGAGCCGCTCGGCGTAAGGCCGCAGCTCTTGTGCGCGTCGATGACCAAGCAGCAGCGCGACGTCGCGCTGTTCAATATCAAATACGGCACGGCGAGCTGCATAGTGGGTACTCAGTCGCTGCTCAGCGAGAATATCGTTTTTTCCGACCTGCGATTGGTAATCGTCGACGAGCAACAGCGGTTCGGCGTAAATCAGCGCGCCAAGCTCGAAAGCAAGGGAAAAAAGGCGGATATGATTGTTATGACGGCGACGCCCATTCCGCGCACGCTCGCGCTGTCGCTGTACGGCGAGCTAAGGCAAATCGAAATACGCGAGCTGCCGTCCAACCGTCCCAAGGTGCATACCGCCGTCGTGCCGCAGGTTAAAATTTCGGGTATGTATAAATATATAGCCGAGCGTGCGGCAAAGGACGAGCGCACGTATATAGTTTGCCCGCGTATCGAGGACGGCGACGACGAGCTGACGGGCGTGGAAAAGCTGTACGGCGAGCTAAAAGCGACGGCGCTCGGCGGTTTTGTCGGTTGCGTGCACGGCAAAATGCGCGATGCGGAAAAAGCGGCTGTCATGAACGACTTTAAAACGGGCAAGATAAAGGTGCTCGTTTCCACAACTGTCGTGGAGGTGGGTATAGACGTGCCCGAGGCGACGACGGTCGTTATTTACGACGCGGAGCGTTACGGGCTGTCGCAGCTGCACCAAATGCGCGGCAGGGTCGGGCGCGGCACAAAGGAGTCGTATTGCTTTTTGGTGAGCGAGCACGGCACGCCCGAAAGCGACGAACGGCTCAAAAGCTTTTGCGCGGTATCGGACGGGTTCGCCGTGTCCGAGCTCGATTTCAAGCTGCGCGGCGCGGGCGATTTCGTGGGTTTGAAACAGCACGGCAACGGTACGTTGGAAATAGACGAGCGCGTTATCGAAAAGGCTCGCGCGCTATCCGACGCGTTGATTGCGGACGGGAGCGTATCCGATTCGATTGTGCGTTCGCTCAAAAGCCCCGAATTTATCCGTTCGGTGACAATGAACTGATGGAGCGCGCGCCCGTTAATTTTCGTGCGTTTTTGTTGATAGCGACGGCGGTCGTCGGAGCTGTTTTTTGCGCGTATATGTATGCGGTCAATGCGGTCGCGGGAATTATTCTCGGCGTTTTGCTTATTGCTGCGTTGGCGATTGCGACGGTAGTCGTCGCTTTTTTGTTTGTGAAAAAGCGCGTAAAGCTGCGCGTTGCGGCGGCGTGCGGGTTGGCTTTCGTTTTGGGCTTGTCGGCGTTTGCGTTCGGCGCGGCGCAGGCGCGAAAATGGCGCGACGGCTTGGATATGGGCGGATATCGCTACGTGTCGGGCAGAGTGTGCGCAGTTGATACGAGCACGGGCGGGTACAGACTGTATTTGGAAAAGCTCAGGCTCGACGGCGCGCGCGCGGACGGCGTTATGTGCGTGAAATTAAACGCCGACGACGAAAATTACGGCGAATTCGTCGCGTGCGGCGATACCGTTTCGTTCCCGTCGTACGTTATCGCCGGCAAGCTCGTCGACGGATATTCGGTGGACGGCACGGCGTACAGGACGGATACGCGCTACTATGCCGCTGTTCGGGCGGACGAATTGAAAATAGATTTCGGCGAGCCAAACGCGACGGAGCGGTTTTTGTCCGCGCTCAAAACGCTTTATATCGACAATATGGGCGACAGGTACGGTAATATCGCTTTTTCCATGGTGAGCGGGGACAAGCATACGCTCGCGACGGACGTCAAGGAATATTATTCGGCGGCGGGGCTCGGACACATTATGGCGGTGTCGGGCTTGCATATCGGATTTATGGCAATGCTGCTCGACTTTTTACTTAAAAAGCTGGGAAAAAGAATTAGATTTTCCATAATTTTGTGCGTGCTGGTCGCGTACGCCGCGCTTGCCGATTTTTCGCCGTCGGTGGTGCGCGCCGTAATAATGACCGTTGTCGCCATGTCGTCGCTGTTTGTCGGCGGGCGGCGCGACATACTTTCGTCGCTTTTGTGCGCGCTTTCGCTGATTTTGGCGGTCAAGCCGTTTTATTTGTTCGAGGTCGGTTTTTTGCTCAGCTTCGGCGCGATATTCGGCATCGCGGTTTTCGGCAACTCGATAGCAAGGTTTTTCGTGCGGCACGGCGCGCACCGAAAAGTAGCGCAATCTGTCGGCGCGGCGGCGTCCGTTTCAATCGGAATTACGCCCGCGGAAATATATTTTTTCAACGCTTTGCCCGTTTTGACGGTGCTTGTCAATATAGCCGTAATTCCGTACGTGGCGGTTGTGTTTATCGCTATCGTGTGCATGACGGTCGTAGCCGCAATGGGGTTGGGCGGCGCGCTTGCGGCGTGCAAATATATGCTTATTCCGTTGGACATGATAGCGCAGGGTATGGCGGCTGCGCCGTTGGTAAGCGTGACGGTATTTTCGACGGCGGCGGTGTTTTTGAGCTATCCGATTATGTTTTGCGCGAGCGAATTTTTCATGATGCCCAAGGGCAAGCTCGCCGTAATCGCGTATTCGGCAGCCGCATGCGTCGCGCTCTGCGCGGTCGGCGCGCCGCGCGTCGATAATACCTTGACGGTCGTGCCGAACGCGGAAACCACGAGTATTGTTTGCATTGACGGCAAAGCTTATGTGGTCGGTTATATGGGCGACGAATACGCCGTGCGCGGCGCGCTTAAAAAGCTGCGCCGAAAGCGTGTGGACGGCATGTATCTGCTGGACGCGGACGACGGTGCGGCAGAGCGAATAATCGAGTTAAGTCGGACGTTCGATATCGGCACGGTGTATTGTATGAGCGCCGAAAACGGAGTGCGTTTAATCGAAAACGGTATAGATTTCAGGCTGTACGACGGCAGCGGCGCGTTTTCCGTCGAGTACGACGGCGGCGCGGTGCTGGGATATTCGTATAACGACGTGCTGTTTGCCGCCGACAACGCGAATGAGCGCGCGTTTTCCGCGTACGGGCATGTGCGCGTTCGGTCTGTCGAAAACGCGCCGAAGGGCGTAATTTACTACTGCAATTACGGCGCGAACGGACATATCGGCGTCTATACGACGGCGTCGGGTATATATACGGTGGAATTATAGTATATGTAAACGGCATTAAGCCGTTTTTAAGGTGTGCGATAGCGATTGAGCGCACACGCGCAACATTTATCGGAACGGGGCGCACTGGCGTTTTTTTGCGCCGTGCGCATACTGCGACGGAATGCTATAAGCTATTTTCTCGCGCCGTCGGCGGGAGTGGTCGTGCGCGACAGCACGATTACGCGGCAGTTGTCGTAAATCATAAGCTTGTTTTGCGGCAGTACGTCGCAGTACATGCTGTCGGCAACGTATTCGTTATGTGCGGGCCGGTCGATTTGCTCGTCGTAGTACAGCATTACCTCGTCGCGGCGCGCGTACCAATGCCCCGTGTGGTCTACGGAAACGCCGTCGGTAACCACCTGCATGGTAAAAGTGTTGTCGTCCGATAACTGCAATTTGTAGTCGAGCGTTTCGTCCTTGTCGATTCCGAACGGAGTGTGCACGTATTCGAGAGTGTAAGACCCGCCGAGCGACGGCAAAAACCTGCGTCTTACGCCCGGACGCGGCTGCTTGTCTACGCTGTCGAAAAGGACGTCGCAAATATCGTCGTTGGGGACGATGATTACGTCGCCGCGCGGTTCGATTACTTTGTCGTCGGGCGTGACGATGGGCGCAATCGGCTTGGGCGCGTCTTGCGCGTTGTTGTCGGGCGCGGTTTTGGGCGCGGGCGAGCATGCCGTGAGAACGGCGGTGGGGATGAGTGCGCAGGCGATTGCCGCGGTCATAAGCTTTTTCATAACGATACCTTCCTTTTTGTTTCGGTGTTTCTAGTGTTTTTCCGCGTCGCGCCTTTTATACGCGAATAAAAATTTGAATAAGTTCTTACGAAAAACGGTGAAAACGTTTGACAAAAGCGCGCGCGTGTAATATAATAAACGAGCAAAGCAGATTTAATCTCACCGTTCGGGCTTGCTCGGGACGGTCAATCATCGAATAAAACCGTTTTTTGATGTGAGTTGAATTTGTTTGGCTCGCAATTTTTTTTATTTCGGAGGATTCGACCATTTTTAAAGAGCTGGTAAGAGATAACGCGATTTCCGACAGTTTGGAAGTCCGAGTAAAGGATGAGACGGGCGCAATGCTCGGCATCATGCGCGCAAGTCAAGCCAAACAGCTAGCCGACGAGCGCAGACTCGATTTGGTTATGATTACGCCAAACGCGCAACCGCCCGTATGTCAGATTATGGACTACGGCAAGTTCAAATTCGACGCTACCAAAAAGGCGAAGGACGCGCAAAAGAACCAGAAAAAGACAGATATTAAGGAAATTCGACTGTCGATTACCATTGATACGGGCGACCTTAACACCAAATCCAAGCAAGCCCGCAAATTCCTTGCGGACGGCGACAAAGTAAAGGTTTCCATTCGTATGCGCGGTCGTCAAATGGTGCGTCCGCAAATGGGCGTGGACATTATGAACGCGTTTTTCGAGACGGTCAAGGATATCGCCACCATGGACAGAAAGCCCGCGGTGGACGGCAGAAGCATCGTCATGAATCTTCAACCCATAGTAAGTAAATAATTTTCTTCGGAGGAACATCATATGCCTAAAATGAAAAGCCACAGCGGTGCGAAAAAGCGCTTCCGCGTAACCGCCAACGGCAGAGTCAAAAGAGCGCAACAGGGAAAAAATCACATTCTCAATAAAAAGCCGAGAAAGCGTATCATGAGATTGCGTCAGGGCGCTTATCTTAAATCTACCAAGCAAGAAAAGACCATTCGCAACATGGCGCAGAAGTAAGGAGACACTACCATGAGAATTAAAAGAGCAGTAAATGCGGTTAAAAAACGCAGAAAGATTTTCAAGCTGTCCAAGGGCTATTTCGGCTCGAAATCGCGCTCGTACCGCGTAGCGCGCCAAGCCGTTATGAAGTCGCAGATGTACGCGTACATCGGCAGACGTCTTAAAAAACGCGATTTCCGCTCGCTGTGGATTACGCGTATCAACGCCGCCGCGCGTATCAACGGATTGTCGTATTCAAAGCTCATGCACGGGCTCAAAGTCAGCGGCATCAACCTCAACCGCAAAGTGCTTGCGGAAATGGCTGTTAACGACGAAAAGGCGTTTGCCGCGCTCGCCGCGACGGCAAAGAACGCTCTCGCAAAATAACGCACAACAAAGGACGTCGCAAGCGTCCTTTTGTTTTTGCGTAGGCGTAAGCTTGCGATTATAGCCAACGTAACGGAGAAAGCATGGAAATCATAACGTCGTCGGACAACAAGACGGTCAAGCGTTTTGCGCGCTTAAAGCAGAAGAAATACCGCGACGAATACGGCGAGTTTTTTGTGGAAGGGTACAGGAACGCGCTCGATACGTGCGCGGCGCATCCCGATTCGGTGCGCTCGGTGCTGATAGCGGAAAGTAAACACTCGGAAATATGCGAGCGCTTTTCGGCGTTCCCGATTACCGTTGTGTCCGACGCGCTGTTCGACAAAATTTCCGAAACGGAAAGCAGTCAGGGCGTAATAAGCGTGCATGCCGCGCCGCCGTCCGTGTTTCCGAGCGGGCGGTGCGTGCTCTTGGATAGGGTGCGCGACCCCGGCAACGTGGGCACGGTTTTGCGCACTGCGGTTGCGCTCGGCTACGACGTCGTGGCAAACAACTGCGCCGACGTGTATTCGCCCAAGGTGACGCGCAGCGGCATGTCCGCGATTTTAAAGTGCAATATCGGGCTCGATATCCCCGTGCCCGAGCTTAAAGCGCGCGGGTTCGAGATTATAGCCGCGGATATGCGCGGACAAAGCGTGACGAGCGCCGACCCGCCGCGCGATAAATTTTGTATAGTGATAGGCAACGAGGCGAACGGTATAAGCGAGGAAATTCGCGCGCTTGCCGACAGGACGGTGAGCGTGCCGCAGCGAGGTATCGAGTCGCTCAACGCCGCCGTCGCCGCGGGAATATTGATGTATGCTTTAAGCATGACGCAAAATATTTGACAATATTGTGCGGTTAAGATATAATATATAAGTTTATGACGGCGCGAAAAGCGCTATGCGGCAAGCATATTCCTATATTCGGAATCGTTTGTCGATAAAATCACACTAAATCGGAGAAATTTATGTCAGGACACAGCAAATGGGCAACCATAAAGCGGCAAAAGGGCAAGACCGACGCGGCGCGCGCCAACGTTTTTACCAAAATCGGCAGAGAGCTTGCCGTTGCGGTACGCGCGGGCGGTCCCGACCCCAACAATAATCCGCGGCTTCGCGACTGCATAGCAAAAGCGCGCGCGGCAAACATGCCCAACGACAATATCCAGCGTTCGATTAAAAAGGCGAGCGGCGAGGATAGCAACGTGGTTTACGACGCTATCACGTACGAGGGATACGGCTCGGGCGGCGTCGCCGTAATCGTGGAAACGCTCACCGACAACAAGAACCGTACCGCCGCCGCCGTCAGGCATATTTTCGATAAATGCGGCGGCTCGCTCGGCACGACCAACTGCGTTTCGTACATGTTCGAGTCCAAGGGCGTTATCACCATAGAGCGCGGCGCTTCCGACGACGAGGAAGAGGTCATGCTGCTTGCGCTCGACCTCGGCGCGGACGATTTCGACGGGTCGGAAAGCGAGTTCTATATTTCCGTTGCGCCGCAGGACATGGAGACCGTGCGCGACGGCTTGGAAAAGGCGGGGCGTAAGATTATTTCCGCCGAGGCGAGCCGCGTGGCGTCCTCGACCGTGGACGTGGACGAGGCGACGGAAGCGAAAATTCGTCGCATGCTCGACATGTTCGACGAGGACGACGACGTGCAAAACGTTTATCACAACGCCAATTTGTCCGACGAGGACGACGAGTAACGGCGGGCGTTTCGCGACGTATGAACTTCGGCGATTTGACTGTAAAGAAACACCGTCTTGAAATAGGCGGGTGCGATTGTAAGGAGCTTGCGGAAAAGTACGGCACGCCGCTGTACGTTTTCGACGTTTGTCGTTGCGAAAAAACGGCAAAGGCGTACGTTGATATTCTCAAACGCGAGTATCCCGACTTTACAGTCTGCTATGCGTCGAAGGCGTTTTCCTGCGTCGGTATTTACGGAATACTCGCGCCGCTCGGGCTGGGCGCGGACGTGGTGTCGGGCGGCGAGCTGTATACCGCGCTTAAAGGCGGAATGAGCGCGTCGCGCATTTATTTTCACGGCAACAACAAATCCGAATCGGAGATAAAGTACGCCGTCGAAAGCGGCATACAGGGCTTTGTAGTCGATTCCGAGCGGGAAATCGAGCTTATAACCAAGCATGCGACGTCGCCGCAAAACGTGCTCGTACGCGTCAATCCCGGCGTCGAGGCGCATACTCACAGGTTTATTCAAACGACTTTGACCGACAGTAAGTTCGGGTTTTCCATAGCCGACGGCACGGCGGAGCGATTTATATCGTCGCTGACGGGCAAAAAGAATATACGCTTTGCGGGTATTGCGTGCCATATCGGTTCGCAAATTTTCGAAAAGCAGTCGTTTGAAATCGCCATCGACAAAATGACCGATTTTATCGTCAGGCTCAACGGCTTGGGTATAAGCGTCGAGCGTCTCGACCTCGGCGGCGGATACGGCATTCATTATATAGAAAACGACCGTCCGCTCACGCCCGAGCAGTATATGACAAATACGGCGCGGTACTTGAAGTCTGCGGTGGAAAAGCGTGGAATTAAACCGCCCATGCTCATAGTCGAGCCGGGGCGTTCGATAGTCGGCGAGGCGGGCATTACGCTGTATAGCGTGGGCGCAATCAAGACGATTAAGGACGTTAAAACTTATGCCGCGGTGGACGGCGGCATGTTCGACAATCCGCGCGCCATGCTGTACGAGGCGCAGTATACCGCCGTCGTGTGCGATAAAGCCGATATCGCGGGCGATACAAAGTATTCGATAGCGGGTAAGTGCTGCGAAAGCGGCGATATTCTTATCGACGGCGTCATGCTGCCCGAGCTTAAAAGCGGCGACGTGCTCGCCGTGCTGTCTACGGGCGCGTACCACTATTCCATGGCGTCCAATTACAACCGTAATTTCGTGCCGCCGACGGTTGCCGTCAAGCGCGGACGCTCGGCGTATATGATAAAGCCGCAAACCTATGAGGACTTGGTGCGCAACGATTGCGTGCCCGATTTCGAGGAGGATGCGCAATGATTTTCGCTTTTTTGTACGGCGATAAACCGCTGTCGTATTTTATATACACGCTGTTTACGCTTGTAGCCGTGGTTATAGGGCTTACCTTGCACGAGGTGGCGCACGGGCTGGTTGCCAAGTGGAACGGCGACTATACCGCCAAATACGCGGGCAGGCTTACGCTCAACCCCGTCAAGCATTTCGACTTGGTCGGATTTTTGATGATGATGATGGTCGGGTTCGGATACGCAAAGCCCGTGCCCGTCAATCCGAGCAATTACAGGCACTACCGCAAAGGGCTTATAACCGTCGCGATAGCGGGTATAGTTATGAACGTAATCGTCGCATTCATAACGACGCTTTTCGGCTGTTTGTTCTTTTTCGGCATGACGAAGATGAGCACCGAGGCGGGATACGAAGCGATGTTTTATATCGGCGAGCTGTTCCGAATTATAGCGCGCGTCAATCTCTCGCTGGCGTTTTTCAATCTTTTGCCGATATATCCGCTCGACGGGTTCAGGCTGGTGGAATCGCTCACGCACCGCGGCAATAAGTTTTGCGCCTTTATGCGCACCAACGGCATGTATTTGCTGTGGGGCTTGGTCGCGCTCAGCGTAGTGGTCGATATGGCGGGTATTTACGCGCGCAATTTGCCGTTCTGGTTCGATTATTTCGATATATTGGGCACGTATATAAATATCTGCGTCAACTCGGTCACTTGGGTGTTTACGTCGTTTTGGTCATTGTTTATACCCGGATACAGACCGATGCTGCTCATGTTCTATATTTACTTGTACGGCGGAATTGTTTGATGAAAAAAACGAACAAGCGCGCCGTCGAGGAAGAGTCGCAGGAAGTAAACAGCAACAGCTATCACGTCGTGCTGTCCAACTACGAAGGTCCTATCGATTTGCTTTTGGACCTCGTTAAACGCGCTAAAATTTCCATCGAGGATATTTTCATATCGAGCATAACCGAGCAGTATTTGGAGGCGATGAAGCAGGTAGACGAGCTCGATATGGACCAAGCCGCCGATTTTATCGAGGTTGCCGCGACGCTGTTGGAAATTAAATCGCGCGCGTTGCTGCCGCGCCCCGAAACCGAGGAAGAGGCGGTAGCCGAGGACTCGCCCGAAAAAGAGCTTCAAGACCGCATACGCGAGCGGTATTACGTGCTGTACAAGGACGCCGCCGAAAAAATGCGCGAGCGCGAGCTTATAAACATGCATTATCGCGCGCCCGACGAGAGCGTCGGTCAGCCGCGGCTCGTGTTAAAGGATATGAGCATGGGCGGGTTGGCTAACGCGCTTTACAAGCTGTTGGGCAGGCAGGAGCTAAACCAAAAGACCCAAGTGGTGCGTAAAATCGCGCGCGACCCGTTCACCGTCGAAGGGCAAAAATCGGTCATTCGTTCGCGCGTGTGCCGCACGGGCGAATGCTCGTTCTTCGACTTGTTCGACGAGGATTACGACAGGTCGGAGGTGGTGACTACGTTTTCCGCGTTGTTGGAATTGGTAAAGAGTCAGGAGTTTACGGTCAAGCAGGAAAACATTTTCGACGAGATTACAATAGCCGTAAGGAGCGCAGAGGATAATGGAAATTGAGCTTATCGACGATATTTTGGAATCGTTGCTATTCGTTTCGGGCGACGGACTCAAAATTACCGATATTTGCGAGCTGTTGGAGTTGCAGCAAAGCGAGGTGAAAGCGTCGGTCAAAAGACTGAGCAAAAAGTTCGGCGGCAAGTCGGGCATTCATTTGCTGTCGTTCAATGGCAAAATTCAGTTCGCGTCCAATCCCGAATATTCGGACGTCATCGCGTGCGTGCTCAATCCGATTAAGGAAAAAGCGCTGTCGGGACCCGCAATGGAAACGCTGTCCATAATAGCGTACCGTCAGCCCGTGACGCGGTTGGATATCGAGCATATCCGCGGCGCGAATTGCGACTATACGCTGCAAGCACTGTTGAAGAACAATCTAATCGAGATTGTAGGCAGAAAAGAGGCATTGGGGCGTCCGTTGCTGTTCGGTACGACGGAAACGTTTTTAAAGCGTTTTCGCATAGAAAATTTGTCCGAGCTGCCCGACCGCGAGGTCATTCTCGATAAGATTAAGGAAATCGAGGAAAAGACGCCCGAGCTTACCGAGGCGGAATTGTATAATTTCGCCAAGCAGGAGGAAAACCCCGCGTTCCTCGACGGCGAGGTCGTGGAGGCCATCGAGGCGGACGGCGCGGAGGAAGCGGCGGCGACTGTCGCGGACGCTGCGCAGGACGGCGGCGGCGAATAACGCAAGCGAAATAAAGTAAATAATTTTTATACGGCGGCAAACACTATAAACGTGATTTATTTAGTGCTTGCCGTTATTTTTTTGCATTTGTGCGTGTTGCCGATTACAATGCGCGCGCACGTTAACGTCGATTCGGACAAAGGGCGTATAACGGTTGTGTTCAAGCTGTTTTTTGCGCCCGTTTTCAAAAAGAGCGTGAATATCGAAGCGGACGCGCGCGACGGCGAAAAAATCGAGGAGAATGAGAGAGCGGAAAGCGCCGACGGCGCGCGGTCGACGCGCGGCTTTAAGCGCGCGCTTATCGAATATGCAAAAAATTTCGCGGTCGTCGCGGCAAAACGCGTGCGCGTAAGGCAAATGGATTTGACCGCCGCAATCGGCGCGGGCGACGCGGCTGTAACTGCGACGGCTGTCGGCATGCTGAAAATCGCGTATTCGCAAGCGTGCGCGTTTTTGAACTATATCGGCGATTCGGACGGAATACGCCCCGACTATCAATCGGAGTATATATTTGTGGATTTTTCGGGCATATTTTCGCTGTGTTTGGCAGATATTATATATGCCGCAAATGCCGCCGCAGTCAAGACTGTGCGGCGCGGCGACAGCAAAAACAGGAGAAAAGCGTATGCAACAAACCTTGTTGCCGAGCGAACGGCAGGACCATCCGATTGAGCGGATTATGGATAGCGCGTTCGGGAAAATCCGAACGATGACGGACGCGGATATGATAGTGGGCGACCCGATACTCATGCCCGACGGCACGAGCATCGTGCCGATTAGCAAAATCAGCGTGGGAGTAGTAAGCGGCGGCGGGGAGTACGGCGGCGATAAGCAGTACGATTATCCGTTCGCGGGCGCGTCGGGCGCGGGAATGAGCGTTCAGCCCGTGTGCTTTTTGATAAGCGACGGCAAATCGGTGCGCATGATGAACGTGGGCAGCAAAAGCCCGTTCGACAAGGTAATGGATACCGTGCCGCAGGTAGTGAGCTCGTTTTTCGGTAAGAAAAAATGAAAAAGAAGCTTTTGGCTATACTTACGGCGGGGATATTGGCTTTGTCGTGCGCGGCGTTTACGCATGCGACGGATTATCGAGTGTCGGCGCGCGGCAGCGAAACGCATAGCTCCGCGGCGTCCATGGCTCTGCTTGACGGCGACACGGGCGAGCTTGTTTTTTCCAAGAACTGCGACGCGCGGCGCGAGCCTGCGAGCACGACCAAGATTTGCACGGCTATAACGGTATTGGAGCATTTTACAATGCTCGACTTGCCCGTGGCGATACCCGACGAGGCAGTGGGAGTCGAGGGCTCGTCGCTGTATTTGCAGCGCGGCGAAATGCTCACCGTGCGCGACCTGCTGTACGGGCTTATGCTGCAATCGGGCAACGACTGCGCGACGGCACTCGCCATAATCGTGGGCGACAGCGTCGACGGCTTTGTAAAACTTATGAACGAGACGGCGGCGAAGGCGGGCGCGACAAACACTAATTTCATGAATCCGCACGGCTTGCACCACGACGAGCATTATACCACCGCGCTCGACCTTTGCAAAATTTCGTATTACGCAATGCAAAACGAAACGTTCAGGGAGATTGTTTCCACCAAGCGTCACAGCACGCCGTATCACAATCACGAATACCGCCGCAATTTCCCCAACAAGAACAAAATTCTCTTTAACTACGAGGGCGGCAACGGCATAAAGACGGGTTATACCAAAGCGTCGGGACGGTGCTTGGTATCGTCGGCGACGCGTCGCGGTAAAACGTTTATATGCACGGTGCTCAACTGCTACGACATGTTCGAGGAATGTATGCGCCTTATGGACGCGGCGTTTGCGAGATTCCCGCAAGCCGAATAACAATATTCAACATACGACCGCATTCGCTTGCGTTTTGAATGAAAATCGTCTATTATGTTATATAGGACGATTTTTATTATGCGAATTAACAAATATTTGAGCGGTTGCGGTATCGACAGCCGCAGAAAATGCGAAAAATTGGTCGAGGACGGGCGCGTAAGGCTCAACGGCAAGGTTATAACCGCGCTCGGCACGGACGTCAAGGACGGCGACGTCGTAGAGCTCGACGGCAGGCGCGTTACGCTCACGTTTAAAAAGGTGTACGTAATGCTCAACAAGCCCAAGGGCTGCGTGTGTACGGTGAGCGACGAAAAGGGACGCAAAACGGTGCTCGATTTCGTCAAGCTCAAAGAGCGTATTTTCCCCGTCGGCAGACTCGATTACGACACCGAGGGCTTGCTGCTGCTTACCAACGACGGCGAGCTCGCCAATAAAATCACGCACCCGAAAAATGCCGTCAAAAAGGTGTATTCGGTGCGCGTCGAGGGCGAGCCGTCCGCCGCCGAGCTTAAAAGATTGCGCAACGGCGTGGAGTATAACGGCGTAAAGTACGCGCCCGCGGTCGTGACGGTAATCGGCACGGAGAACGACGAAACCAAGCTGGAAATCACCGTCACCGAAGGCAAAAATCACGAGATAAAAAACATGATTGAATCGCTCGGTCGGCGCGTAATGTTCTTAAAGCGCATCGCTATCGGCAACCTGCGTTTGGGCGGGCTGTCGCGCGGCGAGTGGCGGTTTCTCAATTCGCGCGAAACGGAATATATCAAATCTTTGTAAAATTTCAAAAAGGCGCGCAATTTTGTTGATATAATTTAAGTCGAGTGTTATAATGTAATCGTAGAAAGTTCGCTTTGTGCGGCTTTGCGCATAATCTAACGGAGGCGTTAATGGATACTTTACAAAATACCAAAAGTAAGCTTGCCGCAGTCAATAAGGAATTGATAGGATTTTTAAATGCGTTCGTTGACGAAAAGTCGTTCGTCGAAACGGACGCATTTGTGTGTGCCGACGACGATACGTTCGAGGGCGTAGTCAGCGGTTTTGCGACGGTCGGCGACGTCCCCGTGTGCATTTTCGCCACCAATCCCAAAACCTTGAAGGGCGCAATCGGCGAGCGCGGCGCGCAAAAAATCGTGCGTGCCGTCAACAATGCGGTGCGCATGGACAAGCCGTTGATAGCGGTTTGGGATACCTCGGGCGCGCGCATTACCGAGGGCGTAGCGGCTTTGGAGGGGTATGGCGCAATCCTGCGCGCGTTTACCGTGGCGTACGGCGACGTTCCCGTTATTTCGGTAGTCAAGGGCAACAATCTCGGTTTGTCCGCGTACGCGTCGGGGCTGAGCGATTTCGTAATCGGTTACGAGAACGGCGCGGTGGCGTCGGCGTCGCCGTTGGTGCTTTCCGCAAAGACGGGCAATAACGCCGCAGGCACGGTTAAAACCGCCGCGGCGCGCGGCATCGTTACCAATACCGTCAAGACGGACAAGGATTTGCGCGCAATGCTCGTAAAGGCGCTCGGCGTGTTCGACGGCGCGAAGGCGAGCGGCGACGACCCCAATCGCGTATGCAAGGGGCTTAAAGCCGGCGCGGACGTAAGCGCGCTCATAAAAGAGGTTTTCGATAAAAACAGCTTTTTGCCCGTGCGCGCGGATTTTGCGCCCGTGGCGGTGACGGGCTTTGCCACGCTGGGCGACGTTACGGTGGGCGTAGTGGCGACGGACGCCAAGCGGTCGGACGGGCGTTTGACCGTCGACGCGTGCGTCAAAATCAGCGAATTTTTGAACGTTTGCGAAAACGCGGAATGCCCCGTCGTCTTTGCGGTCGATTGCGTCGGCACGGAATATACCGCCGACGACGCCGCGCTTATGCGCGAAATGTCCAATCTCATTTATCAAGTAAACTCGTTGGACGTGGATATGTTCGCGTTGGTTTACGGCAAGGCGATAGGCGGCGCGTATACCGCGTTGGTCGCGCCGTGCGAGTACAAAATCGCGTGGGAATGCGCCGAGGTGGGCGCGCTCGAATCGGAAGCCGCGGCCAGGCTTTTGTACGCGGACGAAATCAAGTCGGCAAAGAACAAGGATAAGACGGTCGAAAAGCTCGCGGCGGAATACGGCGCGGCAAACGGCGGAGCGCTTATGCTCGCGCGCAACGGGTATTTCGACAACGTAATCGAGCCCAATCTTACCCGTCAGTATTTACTCGCCGCGCTG
Organism: uncultured Christensenella sp.; assembly: GCA_910577945.1. Lineage (GTDB taxonomy): Bacteria > Bacillota > Clostridia > Christensenellales > Pumilibacteraceae > Anaerocaecibacter. Next base: position 58,049 of record CAJTNI010000001.1, read on the forward strand.
CTCGCGCATGTGGAGTGATTATGAATATTATCGCTTTTTTGTCGGACGAGACGGGCGGCTTGGGTCAGCTCGGTTTCGGTAAATCCGATACTTCAATCGGAAGCGCGGCGCTATACGCGCTCATCGGATTTTTGATAGTCGTAGCGGTGCTCGCGCTGTTGGTCGGGATATTCTATCTCACCGGATTTATTTTCAAATCAAAGGCGTTCAGCCGCGACAAGCTATTCGAGCGCAAGAAAAAGCCTACGGCTGCGTCGGAGACGTCGCCCGCGCAATCGGACGACGACGAGCTCGCAGCGGCTATAACCGCCGCCGTTATGTGTATGCTCGAAAGCGAAGGCGACGACGTTAAGCCCGATTTTGTAATACGCCGCATTACGCGGAAAAAATAACCGAATTATTTTCTTGGAGGAATCATGCGTAAATTCAATGTAGTAGTTAACGGCAAGTCCTACGAAGTGGACGTCGAAGAGGTCGGCGGCGACGGCGCGTCCGTGTCGATTGCTCCCGCAGCCGCGCCCGCGCCTGCGGCGAAACCCGTTGTGAGCGGCGAGGGCACGCCCGTTAAAGCGCCTATGCCAGGACTCATTCTCGCGCTTGCGCACAAGGACGGCGACGCCGTCAAGAAGAGCGAAAAGGTCGTTGTGCTCGAAGCCATGAAAATGGAAAACGATATCAACGCGCCCGAGAACGGTACAATAACGTACGTCGTCAAAAAGGGCGACAACGTGGAGACGGGCGCGGTGCTCGCGTATATCAAATAAGGAGCACGAAAATTGAACTTCGTCGAAATGCTTAAAAACCTTTGGGCGAGTACGGGCTTTGCTCACTCCGAATGGGAAAACTACGTTATGATGGTGATAGCGTGCGTTTTGCTGTTCGTGGGTATAGGGCTTAAAAAAGAGCCGTTGCTGCTCGTGCCGATAGGTTTCGGAATGCTGTTCGTAAACATTCCGGGCGCAAATGAAATATTGTTGAAAGAGCCTGTCGAGGGCACGCCGGGCGGATTGCTGTACTACATGGAAAAGGGCGTCGAATGGGTTATTTTCCCGCCGCTCGTTTTTTTGGGTATCGGCGCAATGACCGATTTCGGACCGTTAATCGCCAATCCCAAGAGCTTTCTCATGGGCGCGGCGGCTCAGCTCGGTATATTCCTCACGCTGTTGGGCGCGATTGTGATAGGGTTCGA
>CAJTNI010000001.1:59247-226870 GCA_910577945.1 uncultured Christensenella sp.
GGCGGCGGCGACTGCCATAATCGGCGGTGCGGACGGTCCTACGTCCATTTACGTAACCACAATGCTCAAACAATTCGAGCTATTGCCCGCTATTACGGTGGCGGCGTACTCGTATATGGCGCTGATACCTATTATTCAGCCGCCGATAATGAAGCTGCTTACGACCAAGAAGGAGCGCGCTATCAAAATGGAGCAGCTCCGTCCCGTGTCCAAGCGCGAAAAGATTGTTTTCCCGATTATAGTGACTATCGTTTGCGGGCTTATTTTGCCCGATTCGTTGCCGCTTTTGGGCATGCTCATGTTCGGCAATCTGTTAAAGGAGTGCATGGTCGCCGACAGGCTTGCGCAAACCGCGAGCAACGGGCTCATGAACGTAATTACGATTTTGCTCGGAATTTGTGTTGGCGCGAAGGCGTTGGGCACTACGTTCTTAAAGGTTCAGACCTTGGCTATAATTGCGCTGGGCTTGCTTGCGTTCGTCATGGGCACAATGGGCGGCTTGCTTATGGGCAAGCTTATGTGCGCGCTTACGCACGGCAAGGTCAATCCGCTGATAGGCAGCGCGGGCGTTTCCGCAGTGCCGATGGCGGCGCGAGTGTCGCAGACCGTAGCGCAAAAGGAAGACCCCAACAACTATTTGCTAATGCACGCCATGGGTCCGAACGTTGCCGGCGTTATCGGCTCTGCCGTGGCTGCGGGCGTACTGCTTTCGATATTCGCTTGACGCAATTCTTTGTTGATTTCATGCGCGAGCTTGCCGTATTTGTGCGAGCTTGCGACTACGACAAAGGGGCGATACTCCGAAACGCATTCGGCGGAGCTTGCGATACGCGCTGCCGATTGCTCGGCGTATAACCCTTTAATTACGGAGATTTATTATGGCAAATGTAAAGATAATGGAAACCATTTTGCGCGACGCGCATCAATCGCAGGCGGCGACGCGTATGCGCACCGACGAGATGCTGCCCGCCGCCAAGCTTTTGGACGACGTCGGCTTTTACTCTTTGGAGGCGTGGGGCGGCGCTACGTTCGATTCGTGCCTGCGGTATTTGGACGAGGACCCGTGGGATAGACTGCGCTCACTCAGAAAAGCCATACCCAATACCAAACTGCAAATGCTGTTCCGCGGTCAGAACATTCTCGGCTACAAGCATTATGCCGACGACGTGGTTGACGAGTTTTGCCGTTTGTCGATAAAGAACGGTATCGACGTGATACGTATTTTCGACGCGCTCAACGATATCCGCAATATGAAGCAGGCTATCGACAGCACCAAAAAGCACGGCGGTACGGTAGAGGCGGCGCTTTGCTACACGACGAGCAAGGTGCACACCATAGATTATTTCGTAGACCTCGCGGTCAAGCTCGAACAAATGGGCGCGGATATTATCTGCATAAAGGACATGGCAAACCTGCTTTTGCCGTATACCGTTTACGAGCTCGTATCGCGCATAAAGGACAAGGTCAAAATTCCCGTGCACCTGCACACGCACAACACCGCTGGCACGGGCGATATGGTCAACCTTAAAGCAATCGAAGCGGGCTGCGATATCGTGGACACCGCGCTTTCGCCGCTCGGCAACGGCACGAGTCAGCCCGCAACCGAATCGCTTGTCGCGTCGCTGCAAGGCACGCAGTACGATACGGGGCTCGACCTCGAAAAGCTCAACAAGTGCACCGTGTATTTCCGCAAGGTCGCGGAGCGCTTGACAAAGGACGGCACGCTCAATCCTCAGGTGCTCAAAGTCGACGTAAACGCGCTTATATATCAAGTGCCGGGCGGCATGCTCAGCAACCTTATAAGCCAGCTCAAACAGCAGAATGCGTCCGATAGGCTTACGGAGGTTTTGGAGGAAGTGCCGCGCGTGCGCGCCGACCTCGGTTTCCCGCCGCTTGTTACGCCCAGCTCGCAAATCGTAGGCACGCAAGCCGTGTTAAACGTGCTCGCGGGCGAGCGGTACAAGACCGTTACGAAGGAAACGCGCGGCGTGCTTGCGGGCGAATACGGCAAATTGCCCGTAGAGCCCGACGCCAAAATAATCAAGAAAATCCTCGGCGACGCGCCGCGTATCACGTGCCGTCCCGCGGACAATATCGCGCCCGAGCTGGACGTATACAAAAAAGAAATCGAGGAATACGCGATACAGGAAGAGGACGTGCTCACGTACGCGCTGTTCCCGCAGCTCGCGATACCGTTCTTCAAAAAGCGCGAGGCGCGCATGCACGGCATAGACAAGACCGTTTGCGATAAGGACAATTTGGTTCAGCCCATATGAGAATACTGTTTACAAACGACGACGGCTACGATTCCGAGGGATTGCACGCCGTCGCCGATTTATTTAAGGGGCACGATATAGCCGTCGTCGCGCCCGACACGCAAAAATCGGGTTTTTCGCATTCGCTCACATTGCACCCGCAGCTTTTATCGTGTAAGGAAATAAGCGGTTACGGGTATAAGACTTACGCCGTTGGCGGCACGCCCGTCGATTGCGTTAAGTTCGGCGCGTCAACGCTGTTCGGTGCGCCCGATATGGTTATATCGGGTATCAATCGCGGGCGCAATCTCGGTAGCGACGTAATGTATTCGGGCACGATTTCGGCGGCGGCGGACGCCGCGCATTTGGGTTTTCGCGCTATTGCGCTGTCGCTGGATTGCGATAAGCCGACCCGTGCCGATTTCGCGCGCTTTGCCGAGTTTGTACACGCCAATTTCGACGCGCTTGCGGACGTGGAGCTGCCGCCGAAAACGTTTTTGAATATCAATCATCCCGATTGCGCGCCGCGCGGCGTTAAGGTGTGCAAAATGAGCACGCTAGACTCGTTTGTGGACGTTTACGATTGCGTGCGGTCCGACATATACATGCCGCACGGGCACAGGTGCTACGATATGCTCGACCCCGATACCGACGAGGCGTATTGCGGAGGCGGGTATATTACGGTGTCGCCGCTTACTGTGGACCGCACCGACTATTCGACTTTGGAAAAAATCAAAAGGACGAGTTTCGCACTATGAAAATTGCCGTAATCGGCGGCGGTGTGGCGGGGCTTGCCGCGGCGGGCAGCGCGACTGGCGCAAGCGTCGTTTTGTTCGAGCATTCCGACAAGGTCGGCAAGAAAATATATATTACGGGCAAGGGCAGATGCAACTTTACAAACGTGTGCGATGCGGAAACGTTTTTGACCAACGTGGTTACGAACGCGCCGTTTTTGCGTTCCGCGCTGTCCAAGCTGTCGCCCGACGACGCGGTCGCGTTGCTTGAACGCAACGGCTGCAAGACCAAGACCGAGCGCGGCAGACGCGCGTTCCCGCAGTCGGATAAGGCGAGCGACGTCACCAAGGCGCTGTTGCGTTACGCGCAGTCCAACGGTGCGGATATTCGGCTCGACAGCATATTGACCGATATCGCTCCCGATAATAACGGATTTACGGTCAAGTACTCCGGCGGCAGAGAATTTTTCGACAGGGTAATAATTTGCACAGGCGGGCTGAGCTATCCGCAGACGGGCTCGGACGGAAGCGCGCACGCGCTTATCGAAAAGCTCGGGCACAAAATAGTTGCGCCCGTGCCGTCGCTCGTCGCGCTCGATATAAAAGAGCGCATGCCCGCAGCCGAGGGGCTGACGCTTAAAAACATAGCGTTGAGCGCAGACGGAATAAAGCCGATTTTCGGCGACCTTATGGTGACTGACAGCGGCATATCCGGACCTGTTGTGCTTACGCTCTCGGCGTACGCGGCGCGGCGGGAAAAGCCGTATACCGTTTGGCTCGACTTTAAGCCAGCAATGAGCGAGGACGAGCTTGACGCGCGCATATTGCGTGATTTTTCGCAGCGACTTAACAAGCAATTTAAAAATTCGCTCGACGAGCTGTTGCCTAAATCTATAATTCGGTATATAATAAATCGGTCGGGCATCGCCGAATCGCGTCAGGTAAATTCGATAACCAAAGAGGAACGGCGCGCGCTTGCACGGCTGTTAAAGAAATTCCCGCTCACCGTAATCGGCGGCGAGGGGTTCGAGCGCGCGGTTGTCACCTGCGGCGGCGTGGACGTAAAGCAGGTCAATCCCAAGACGATGGAGTCGCGGATAGTGCGCGGACTGTATTTCGGCGGCGAGGTGCTAGACGTGGACGCGCTAACGGGCGGATATAATTTCCATATCGCGCTCGCAACGGGTTACGCTGCTGGTAGCGCCGCGGCCGCCGAGTAGGCGCGGCGGCGTACGAAAGAATAAATCAATGTTCGACAAAGGTATAACGGAATGAAAAAGCTGGTTTCCATACGCGGGGCAATAACCGCAAACAACAACGTAGAGAGCATAACGCGCGCGGCGGTAAAGCTTATCGACAGAATTTATTTTCGCAATCGCATCGGCGACGACGACGTCGTGAATATAACCGTATCGACGACGGCGGATATCACGGCGTTTTATCCCGTGCGCGCCATTCGCGAGGCGGGGCACAACGTGCCGCTGTTTTCCTGCATAGAGCCGCAAATCGACGGCGCGCTCAACGGCTGTATTCGCGTTATGGTCACGGCGCATTCCGAAAAGCCCGTTCAAAACGTGTATCTCAACGGCGCGAGGTATTTGCGCAAGGATATTTGCGGGTCGTACGCGATTGCGCTGGACGGTCCGTCGGGCGCGGGCAAAAGCACCGTCGCCAAGCTGGTGGCGCAGCGGCTTAATATAACTTACCTCGATACGGGCGCGCTTTACCGCGCGCTCGGGCTGAAATGCTTGGACGCAGCCGTCGCAGTCTCCGACGCGGCGGCTGTGGAAAAGCTGTTAAAGCCCGTCAACGTGACTATCGAATACACCGACGGCGCGCAAAGCGTATTGCTGGACGGCGTGGACGTTTCGGGGCGCATACGCACGCCCGAGGTGTCTATGGCGGCGTCGGGAGTGTCCGCCGTTCCGTATGTGCGCAGCAAGCTGCTCGGCTTACAGCGTAAAATCGCGGAAAAGCAATCCGTAATACTCGACGGCAGGGATATAGGCACCGTGGTTTTGCCCGACGCCGAGTTTAAGTTCTTTTTGACCGCATCGTCGGAGATACGCGCAAAGCGCAGGTACGACGAGCTGACGGCAAAAGGCGAAAACGTGAGCTACGCCGCGGTGCTTAAAGACGTTGTCGAGCGCGACCGCAACGACAGCACGCGCGCAAACGCGCCGCTCAAAAAGGCGTACGACGCGATTGAAATAGTCTCCGACAACATGACTGCGGCAGACGTTGCCGACGCGATAGCGTCGCGCGTAACGGAGGACATCGAATGAAGGCGTGGTTTTACTTTTGGCGCACGCTGCTGTGGGTATTCGCCAAAATCTGCTTTCCGTGCAAGGTCATGGACAAGCACAAGTACAAAAAGTACGCGCGCGGTCAAATTTTGATTTCCAATCATTTGTCGTGGATGGACGTGCCGTATATGTATTACGGGTTGCCCGGGTTCAAAAGGTTGCTGTCCAAAAAAGAAAACGGCGGCGGCAAGTTCAGGCGCGCCGCGCTCGGCAGCATAGGCATAATTTTCGTCAACCGCGAAAAGCCCGAGCTTTCGTCCATGCGCGAATGCTTAAACGCGCTCAAAGACGGGCAAACTCTTTCAATATTTCCAGAGGGCACGCGCAACAAGGAAAACCGCGAAATTCAGCCCATGCACTCGGGCGCGGCTATGTTCGCGCTCAAAGGCAACGCAGGCGTCGTGCCGTTTGTCATTCATCACAAGGGCAAGCTGTTTAAGCGCAATTACGCGGGCGTGGGCGACCCCGTGCGGCTCGACGATTTGTTCGGAAAAAGGTTGGACGAGAGCGTGCTGCAAGAGGCGACGGAGCGGTTCAGAGCGGGCATGCAGGCGACGTTGGACAAGCTCGATATATGGGTCGCCGAAAAGGGCTACAAGCGCGAAAAAAGGGCTTTGAAGCGCGAGAATAAAGCGCTCTCCGCGCAGTACAGGTCTGCGGAAAAGGCGTATGTTAAAGATTGTAACGGCAAGTAAAGCGGGCTTTTGTTTCGGCGTGCGCGAGGCGGTAAAGACCGCGGCGCGGCGTGCGGGCGCGAATAACTGTTATTTGCTCGGTAATATCGTGCACAACAAAACCGTCGTAGACGGGCTTGCGGAAAAAGGACTGAAAATTATCGAGTCCGTAGACGAGCTGCCCGCGCTTAAAGAAGGCGAGAGAGGCAGCGTAATCATTCGCGCGCACGGCGCGGATAAGGCGACGTACGAGCGAATAGTCGAAAAGGGATACGGCGTCGTGGACGCCACGTGCCCGTTCGTCGTCAAAATTCACGACGTTGTGCGTAAGCATTATGCCGACGGGTTTCATATAGTGATAATAGGCTCGGCGAACCATCCCGAGGTGATAGCGACAAACGGTTGGTGCGATAACACTGCGACCGTAATCGACTGCGCAGACGACTTGGCGCAGCTCGAAGCCTACGACAAGCTGTGTTTTGTTTGTCAAACGACTTTCGACGGAAAAAAATTTAGAGAACTTTCTAAAAAAATATCTAAAATACAAGCAAAAACGGTTGAAATTTTCGACACGATTTGCTATACTACTTACGAACGCCAAAAAGAAGCGGTATCCTTAGCCGCCGAATGCGACGCGATATTGGTCGTAGGCGATAAAACAAGTTCAAACTCCACCGGACTGTTTGAGCTTTGTAAAGCCGAAAATCCCGAAACGTATTTCATTCACACTTTGGGCGAACTAAAAAAAATCAAATTTCCCCGCAGCGGCGTGGTAGGTATCGTCGCAGGGGCATCGACTCCGACCGAGTCGATTATGGAGGTAAGGACTTACATGGGCCAAGAATTCGGCGAAGTAAAAAACGAAGAGTTTATCAACGCTGTCAACAACGAAACGACAACCGATTACCGCGAGGGCAGAGCCGTTAAAGGCACCGTGCTTTCCGCCAATGCGGACGGCATTCGTCTTAATATCGGCGGCAAGAACGACGGTTTTATCGACAAGACCGAGGTTTGCGAGGAGGGCGAGTACAAGCCCGAGGAATTCCCCGTCGGAACGGAAATCGACGCTATCATCGTCAAGAAGCGCGACGACGTGAGCGGTTGTGTTTTGCTTTCCAAGCGGCGTGCCGATTTAATGCGCAAGACCGACGAGGCTGTGGACCAAATCCGCAACGGCGAAATGTTCGAGATGGTTGTCAAAAAGGACGTTAAGGGCGGTCTTACGGGCTCGCTCGGCTCGTACCGCGTGTTTGTGCCCGCGTCGCATATCCGTCTCAAATTCGTGCCCGACCTCAAAAAGTACGTCGGCAAAACGCTCAGACTTCGCGCGATTGACATAGACGATATCAAGCACAAGATTGTAGCCTCGCAGCGCGTAATACTGCAAGAGGAAAAAGACGAGCTCGACAAGAAAGCGGAAATTTTCTGGGAGAACGTCAAGCCCGACGTAGTAGTCGCGGGCGAAGTCAAGCGCATCAGCTCGTACGGCGCGTTCGTAAGCGTAGACGGCATAGACTGCTTGGCGCATATCGACCACCTGTCTTATTCCAAAATCAGCTCGCCCGACGAGGTTCTCGAAGTGGGCAAGACCTATGAGTTTTTGGTGCTCAAAGCCGACAGAGAAAAACAGCGCGTTTCGCTCGGTTATCGCGAGTTGCAGCCGCATCCGTTTGACAAGTGCATGGAAAAGCACCCCGTCGGAACGATTACGCAGGGCAAGGTAATAAGCGTACTGCCTTACGGCGCGTTTGTGGAAATCGAGCCGGGCGTAGAGGGCTTGGTTCACGTATCCGAGGCTGCGGCGTCCTACGTCAAGGACATCAACGAGGTGTTGCACGTAGGCGACGAGGTGTCGGTCAAGATTTTGGCTTACGACGACCAGCACCGCAAAACGACGCTCAGTATTCGCGCCTGCATCGACGAGGATAAGACGGCAGTCAAACCGTCCAAGCCCGCCAAAAAGGTCGTCGAGGAGAGCGACGTATACAGCGAGAAATCGGACAATAACGTATTTGCCAGCCTCTTGAAGAACGTCGGAGAGGGCAACGACGGCGAAGATAAAAAAGACTAAACTATTGCCGAAACGCGCGTTGACCTAAAAGCCGACGCGCGTTTTTGTTTTTTTGAAATTACGATTTACGGCGTTTAAGTTCGGTGCGCGCGATTACGGCGCGCCGCACGCGCGCATGTGCGCGAATTTATTTTCAAGCTATTCGTTTTATTTCCGTTGTACGGGAGGACAAGCTTTCAATGTCAATTTCGGCTATATGCTCGCATTGTAAAAAAACAATAAGCGTGGATAAACGCCCGAATTTGTCGTGCCCCGAATGCGGCGGTTTTGTCAACCTGTTGATTTTACAACGTCACGGCTTGATTATAGACAAAGACACGGAAAAGGCGGAGCTTGCCGCCGCCACCGATTATTTTAAAAACGCCGAGTTTTTGGGCGCGTCGGAGCATTTCAAAAAGGCATTAAAGGCAAACAAAAATTCGTACATAGCGCAGTATTTTGTCAATATTTGCGAAATATATTTGAACGAGACGGGCGACGTAGACGTAATAGAATGTGCGGTAAACGCAGTGTGCGCTGCGCTCAAACTTATGACGCGGGCGGGAATTAAGCTTGACGAAAAGCAGCGGTTCGTAACCGCAATGCTCGGCGAAATTAAAATCATTATCGTAAACAGTCTAAACTCGTACGACGAGCTGTACGATTACGATATCGCCGAATATCGCGCAAAGATAATATCCGAGCTGAAAAAGGCTTTGGCATTGTTCAATACGGACGGCGAAGCGATGATGATTTATCTGCCGAACGTGTCGCGCAATATGCTGGAAATAGCCGATACGGCTATCGCGCTGTGCCATAAAGCCGTACAGACCGTCGCTATCGGCGCGGAGCTTTACCATCCGACCTCTACGGAATATTCGGCGTTGACTGCGCTGTGCAACGAGTTTAACGCATACGCCGTTTCTATGTCCAACGACTACGACATGCGCAAATACGTGCCCGATTTTACGCAGTGCGATTTGCTCAACGAGAACGTAGAGAGCCGTTTGCAAAAGTTCGACGCGGCGAATAAATCCAATGCGAAAAAGTATTTGGTGGGCGATATCGACGAGTACAATTCGATACTGAAAGACTGCGAAAAAGCGGTGGAATTTATTTATCGCGTGTGCTTTAAGTCTATGTGCGACACCGCCAATGCGGAAAGGCATCGCTTGCTTTTGGCGGGCTTGCGGTTTGCCGTCAGGCTTATTACGCCGCGGATTGTCGCAATCGATAAAAAACGCGTGCAGCTTTTTATAGGCAATAACGTAGAGGTGGAGGAGCTGTGCGGCGTTGTTACGCAATTTTTGCAGGCGGTCAGCCAAAACGGGAACTCCGTCGCCGCGCAAGCCGTTTTGCGCGAGTATTACGCGCGACTGTACGACGCTTTGGATGCGTATTTTACGCCCGAGCACGAACGGTATTCCAAACGCTTCAATAAGATTAAATCCGATAACAGCGGCGAATATGCGTTTTACGAGCGGTTCATGTTTGCATGCGCGATTTGCGCCGCGCCGTCGCTGACAGATTACATAAAGTACGTTTACAAGGACAAAAACCGCGCGCGGCTTGTTAAGCTGTGCAAAGCAGCCGCGGAGGCGTTTTTGCTGCTACGCGATTACGACGTTGCGGCGTTGGAGCAGTCGAATTTTCACCGTCCGATTTTGGACGTATACAATTCGGTTATGCGCGAAACGGGCGCGTGATAATTTTAAGCGCGCTACGCATATAATAGCCTATGATATTCGACTTACACAACGATTTTCCTACAAAGCTTCCGCCCGATAAGTTCGGCGAATACTGCCGCGACGCGCAAACTACGATTACGGCGGCGATATGGACGACGGAGCTCGAAAATGCGCGCGTACGGCTTGCCGAAACGGTCAAAGCCTTGCGCGGCGACGCCAAATGCCGACGCATGCCGATAGCCGTCGAGGACCTGGGGTTCTTGTACGAGGGCGGAGCGTATAAAACGTTCGACTATTCCGATTTCGCGTATTGCTCGCTTACCTGGAACTACGACAACGGTTTTGCGGGCGGCGCGCTCGACGCGGGCGGCTTGACCGACGCGGGGCGCGAGCTCATAGAGCTAATGAACGGAAAATGCGCAATCGACCTCGCGCACCTTAACAAAAAGAGCTTTTATGCGGCGTTGGAGCACGCGCAGCGTCCGTGCTGCTCGCATACGGGCTTTAACGAGCACCCGCGCAGCTTGGACGACGCTCAGGTGCGCGAGCTGTTGGCAAGGCGCGCGCCGATAGGGCTTTGTACGGTCACGGCGATTTGCGGTGCGGACGGCTTTTCGCGGTTCGTCGCCGTCATAGACGGGTTTGTGCAAAAGTACGGGCAGGACGGAGTAGATTGCTTGGCTTTCGGCTCGGACTTTAACGGTTCTACCGATATTCCCGCCGACGTATGCGATTACGCCGCTTTGGACAGCGTCGGGTTTGAACTTATTCGGCTCGGGTACGACTGCGAGTCCGTCGATAAGATAAAATACCGAAACGCCGCTCGGTTATGCGGCAGAGGATGACATCATGAAGAAAGACGTTTACGAAAATCCGTTGATTACGCGTTATGCGGACAGAAAGCTTGCGGAAATCTTTTCCGACGATTACAAGTTCAAGCTGTGGCGCAGGCTGTGGATTGCGCTCGCTGAAAGCGAAAAAGAACTCGGCTTGGACATATCGGACGCGCAAATCGCCGAAATGAAAAAGTTCGCCGACGATATAAATTACGAGTTTGCCGAAAAAGAGGAAAAAATCGTGCGGCACGACGTTATGGCGCACGTGCACGCGTTCGGCGAGCAGGCGAAAAAGGCAAAGCCGATTATTCACTTGGGCGCGACCAGCTGTTACGTTACGGACAACGCCGAGCTAATACAGATTTACGACGCGCTCAAAGTGGTCAAGCAAAAAATGCTCACCGTCATGGACAAGCTGCGCGCGTTCGCTTTGCAGTACAAAAATTTGCCAGTGCTCGGTTATACGCATTTGCAGCCCGCGCAGCTTACCACGCTCGGCAAGCGCGCCACGCTGTGGTTGTACGACTTGTATTTGGACTATTGCGACCTTACGCAGCTTATGAACAATTACAAGCTGCGCGGCGTTAAGGGCACTACCGGCACGCAAGCAAGCTTTCTGTCGCTGTTCGACGGCGACGGCGAAAAGGTCAAAAAGCTGCAAAAGTCGGTCGTTGAAAAAATGGGCTTTAAGCACGTGTTTGCGGTCAGCGGGCAGACGTATACGCGCAAGTTCGATTATCAGGTGACTTCGTTGCTGTCGCAGATAGCGCAAAGCGCGTACAAGTTTGCCAACGATATGCGAATTATGCAGTCGTTCAAAGAGGTGGAAGAGCCGTTCGAAAAGACGCAAATCGGTTCGTCGGCTATGGCTTATAAGCGCAATCCCATGCGTAGTGAGCGTATTTGCGCGCTTGCGCGGTTCGTAGAGTCCATACCGCTCAACGAGGCGGTGACGGCGTCCACGCAATGGTTCGAGCGCACGCTCGACGACAGCGCGAACAAGCGGCTTACCATTCCGCAGGCGTTTCTCGCTTTGGACGGCGTACTCAATATTTATATCAATATCACAGACAACATGGTCGTGTATCCCAACGTCATTGCGCGGCGCATAAACGACGAGCTGCCGTTTATGGCGACCGAGGAAATTTTGATGGAATGCGTAAAAGCGGGTGGCGACAGGCAGGAGCTACACGAGGCAATCAGACGGCACTCTATGGAGAGCGCGCGGGCGGTCAAAGAGCGCGGCGAGCGCAACGACCTAATCGACAGAATAAAAGCCGACGACAAGTTTGCGGCGGTAAAGAACAATATAGACGGAATATTGCGCCCCGAAAACTTTATCGGGCGCGCCGCCGAACAGGTAGACGACTTTTTGGCGGAGTGCATCGACCCGTTGTTCAAAGCCGAAAAATACACGCCGTTTACGCCCGATATCAAGGTGTAATAATAAAAAATACAGAGCGCGACAGCAATTCGCGCTCTATATTTTTTTGAGTATTTCCATGCCTTTTTTGGCTTGCGAGTATTCGTCGCGGTGTTTTATCGCGTAATGCTTTCCGTTCATTACGAAATTCGCGCCCGTTTGGTGAAAATCGAATTTTACGCCGTATTTTTTGCAGGACGAATAAATATTCTTAATCCAATCGAAATCGCAAACTCGCGCGTTTGCGTACGATTCGCCGCCGACGGAAACCATGTCGATTTTGCCTGTCGCCAAATATTCGTCCAAGTCGATATTTTCCAAAATCGGCGCGGCAAACACGTATTTTCGCACGGCTTTGGCGGTTAAAAGATAGGGCAAGCGTTCGTCGGCTTTTTGTTGATTTTCGCACGACACGGCAAGGCTGACGTTGTTGTAGCCGTCGTTCCAATCGGGCGGCAGGCATTCCGCAAAACGGTGTACGCGTTTTGTACAAATCAAAAAATCCACGTCGGGGCGCTGCTTGATTATTTCCCACGCCTCCGCGCGCCATTCGTCGGCGTTTTCTATGAAAAAGTCGGACGTAAAGCACGTAGCGACAGAGCCCGACGGCAGCTTGTAATTTCCGTGCCTGTCGCGTTTGAGCGGCAAATCGAAATTTGTTTTGGAGCGCGTTATAACGCTTGCATCGCGGTCGCGCAAGCCGTCCAAATAGTATACGAAACAGTTCGCACAGCCTGCGCTGCAACGTTTGCAGCCGTGCCACGGATTCCACAATAGCTTGCTCATTCGTTTATTTTAGCATACTGCAAGCGCTATAACAAGCGTTATATATGCGTAAATTTGATAAAGTTGTAATTTTAATTGACAATATATGATAAATTATGATAAAATTTGTGATAAATAAAAGTTTGTATAAAGGGAGAAGGTATGAATATAAACGTTCTAAGGACCATAGGAACTCACGTACTTAACATATGCGGGAAGATAATTAATTTCTCGCTTGTTAATATACCTATTTTCGGGGATATTATTTCAAATATTTCAATAGAGGCTTTTAATGGGATTATATCTAAGTACAAATATAAAAACGACTTGAAAGCGGTTTTACTAAATGTAGATAATCTCTCGCAAGATGCGAATATAGGTAACAAACTCAATAATATTTTAATGGAATTAGTCGTACCAAAAGACGTTGATTTGACGGAAAAGCAGAGAAAGAAATTTGAAAAAATGTATTCCAAGTCATTATGTGATTATGCCGTCGGTCGTAAGTTAAGCGGGCAGAAAGTGGATAAATATCTTACAAATTCCAAAACATTTAATAATTTGTCGGATAACGAAAAAAGGTATATCGTTAATGCCGTCGAAGCGTTGATTCAAATTTATATAAAGGAACAATTTGATAATTTGGAACCTAACGAAAGGGTGCTGGCTGCGGCGATAAACGAAAGTATTTCTCATGGTATAGAAAATTTGGAAAGTATACTACAAAATATGAGTGAGCAAAATGCGGAGTATCATAAGGAAGTTTTAGATAAACTTAGTCAGCTCAATAAGCGCATGGATAAGCTTTTGGGTTCGGGCGAAAATGACGGGGTTGAAGAAAAAACAAGTCAAGAATATTTAGTCGATTTTGAAGAGATTGAATTAAACGGTGCAGATTTAGGAAATTTGTTTAAACGAGCAATGAATGACGATGCAGAAGCCGAATTTAAATTGGCGCAATGCTACTTTAAAGGCGAATTAGTTGCTAAAAGCGAAAGCAATGCGGTCGAATATTATATAAAATCCGCTCAACACGGTAACGCGATGGCGTTATATAATCTTGGATTGTGCGCGGAGTATGGCATTTCTTTGGAAAAGGATGAGGCGCGGGCGTTTGGGTATTATATGTCCGCTTCCTTGGCAGAAAACGCGAAAGCGCAATATAAATTAGCCGAATGTTACTTATATGGAACAGGAGTAGATTACGACAAAGAAGAGGCTGAAAAATGGTATGAAAAAGCTGCGCAACATGGCAACAGCAAGGCGCAAGCTGCGTTAGGTTCGATTTACTTTACGCGAGACGATAGAAAAAACGACAAAGAAATGATACGGCTACTGTCTGCGGCTGCTGAAAAAGGGGAGACGCTTGCTATTTTTATGTTGGCAAGGTGTTACGAACTCGGCAGGGGAATCGAGCAGAGTATTTCTAAGTCTTATGACTTTTATAAACGTGCCGCAGATAATGGGGACGATGACGCTATGTTTATGATAGGTATGTTTCATTTCTCGGGCATTTTTGTGGTGCAGGATTTAGAGCAGGCGTTTAAGTGGTTCAATTTTTCGGCAGAAAATGGAAACGGTAGTGGGCAGGCGTATGCTGGATTATTGTATTTACGCGGCATGGGTGTTGAATTCGACGAGGATAAGGGCTGGAATTTGATAAATAAGTCTGTCGCTCAGGATAATCTATATGGCAACGGTATAATGGCAATATGCAAATCTGAGGGAGTTGGTTGTAAGGTTGACCCCCATTCGGCGTTTTATTTTTCGCAACGCGCGGCGAGGCAAGGAAATGTCGAAGCTCTTTATTATTTAGGGGTATTCTATATCAGAGGGTTTGGTTGTGAGGAGGACACTCAAAAAGGTATCGGTTACATAATAAGTGCGGCGCTTAAAAATTGCGTTCTCGCAACTATGCATTTAGAGCAGATATATAACTCGGAAAGCTTGCCGTCGAGGTTTAAAAAGTATATAGATGTCAACTATTATCAAGTAAGGAATATTGATTGCGAAACCGAAAACCTGAAATGTCAAGCCGAGCGTACAATAATCGGAACAACCAAAGAAAAAGCGGAAACAGGCGATGCAATAATGCAATGTCAGTATGCTATATTCTTGATAAACGGAATTGGCGTCGATAAGGATATCGACAAGGGCATAGAATTGCTTAAAGCAGCAAAAGCCCAGGACTGTTTACAAGCCTATGCTTATTTGTCTAATTGCTATTTTCAAGGAATAGGTGTCGAAAAAGACGAGGAGGAGGCTCTGAAATTAGCCGAATATGCGGCGGCGAAGGGAGATACGACAGCACAGGATTTTTTGGCTCAATTTCTCGATGCCCTTAATTGTACGTTGAATGATGAAAACAAATCAAAAAGCGCGTTTGAAAAATTGTTATGGTTGGCTGAAAAAGGGAATAAAAAGGCTCAATATTATGTCGGGTATTGCTATTTGAAAGGGCGTGGCACTGATGAAAATAAGGCAGATGCCTTTAAATGGTTTTTAAAAGCAGCCAATCAGGGCGAAAAGGATGCACAATATTTTTTAGCAAAGTGTTATGAAACGGGATGCGGGATTCATAAAGACCGTATTAAAGCGGTAATTTGGTATGCTAAGGCGGCTGAAAAGGGTGACGAGTATGCTGAATTCAAGTTGGGCGAAATGTTCTCTCATGGTGATTCGATAGCCGTTGAGTTTTACATGCATGCTGCGCTTAATGGGATGACGATGGCTAAATATGCGCTGGGTTATTGCTTGGAGTTCGGTAAGGGGATAGAAATCAATCTCAATGAGGCGTTAAAGTGGTATAAAGAAGCCTTCGAAGGTAACATAAGTGCCGCACAAGAAGCGATAGCCAGGGTGGAAGAAAAAATTAAGAATAATTTTTCATAGGACGGATATAGAATTTTCGATATAAATACAAAAAGTCCCTAAACCGTCACAAAAGAAACTTAACGTATAGCAATTTACGGTGTAATATATATACGTCGAATATACCGAATTTTTCGATAGCGGGAGCGCGATATGGTTTTGTGCGTGGGCGAAATTCTCGTGGATATGATTGGAGCTAAAACCGCCTATGGCGTGTGCTTCGAGCGGCGCGCGGGCGGCGCGCCGTTCAACGTGGCGTGCGCGGTAAAAAAGCTGGGCGGACAGGCTCGGTTTTACGGGTGCGTAGGCGACGATGCGGTCGGCGATTTTTTGATAGATTTCGCGGCGTCGCGCGGCTTGGACGGGCGTAGCATAGCGCGCGATTACGCTCGCAATACGACCATGGCGTTTGTGGAATTGGATGATGCGGGCGAGCGGTCGTTTTGCTTTTACAGAAAAAACACCGCCGACGCGCATTTGCCGCATATTCCCGACGAGCAAATACGGCGCGCCGATATAATTCATATCGGGTCGCTCATGCTGTCCGAGTCGCACGGCGTCGAATACGCCGTCACGCTTGCGGAGCGTGCGCACAGGCTCGCTAAGCGCGTAAGCTTCGACGTAAATTACCGCGGAGACGTATTCGGGAGCGCCGACGGCGCGCTTGCCGCATATAAGGCGGTTTTGGAAATTGCCGATATAATCAAGCTTTCCGAGGACGAGGTGAGTATTTTTACCGAAGAGTATGTAGAAAAAAGCTTACGCGACAAGCTTGTCGTAATATCGCTCGGCGCGCACGGCAGCGAGTGGCGGTATAATCGCCGCAAAAGCATAGTGCCTACGGTAAAGGTCGCGCCCGTAGATACGACGGGCGCTGGCGACGCTTTTTTCGGCGGAGTGCTGGTTAAGCTCGACGGCGTGCACAACTGCGAATACAGCGACGAAATTCTCGACGCAGCGCTTGCGTTCGGCAATGCCTGCGGCGCGCTGACTACTCTCGGACGCGGCGCAATCGACGCGCTGCCCGATATAGACGACATAGCGCGCGTTCTTGCGGCGCGAAAATAAATATAAGGGAGCGGAAAATGAAAAATATCGACGCACTCAGACCGACGTTTCACATTACGGGCGGCGAAGGCTGGATAAACGACCCAAACGGGCTCGTCGTGTTTAAAGGCAAGTATCACGTGTTTTTTCAGTATAATCCGTACGGCACGAGCTTCGGCGCGGCGCATTGGGGACACGTTGCGAGCGACGATTTACTGCATTGGGAGCGTCTGCCTATTGCGCTTGCGCCCGGCGATGACGGCGAAAAGGACGGGTGCTTTTCGGGCAGCGCGATTGTGCACGACGGCAAGCTGTGGCTTTTGTATACGGGCTTCACTCGCAACGACGGCGGCGAAACGGAAAGACAGGTACAATGCCTCGCGGAGAGCTCGGACGGCGTACGCTTTAAAAAGCGTGGCGTCGTCATAGATTCCGCGCAATTGCCCGAGGGATATGCCGCCAACGATTTTCGCGACCCCAAGGTGTGGCGGCACGGCGATAAATTTATGTGCGTTACGGCGGCGCGTAAAACGGACGGCAGGGGCAGGCTGCTGCTGTATTCCTCTCGCGATTTGCTGTCTTGGAAATTCGTCGGCGATATGTTCGGCGAGGATTGCCGCGGCGCAATGACCGAATGTCCCGATTATCGCGACGGCGAGGGCTTACTGCTGATGAGCGAGGTTTCGCCGCCGCCCGAGGGCAATGCGCATTTAAACGTGAGTACGACGCGCTGGTATGTGGGTAAGCTCGATTACACAAGCGGAAAGTTCGACGCGACAAGCGCGGGTATTTGCGATTACGGCTTCGACTTCTACGCGCCGCAGTCGTTTGCGGAGCGTCCCGTAATAATAGCGTGGATGAATATGTGGGGCAGGAGCAATCCGTCGGATAAATACGGCTTTGCGGGAATGATGACCGTGCCGCGCAGGATAGAAATCGTCGACGGCGAGCTTATTCAATCGCCCGTGATAAGCGTGCGCGAGGTCGTGCGTAAGCGCGTGAACGGGGAATTGAAGGACAACGTGAAAATAGGCGCGGTGAATATCGTTGCGAAAAATTTGAGCGAGTTTAGGCTGCAAATGCGCAAAAAAGGCGATATATGCACCGAGCTGTCGCTCGCGGACGGGGAATGGATTTTCGACCGCTCGTCGTCGGGCGAGCCTATTGTTGGTGACGAAAAGGACGCGGACAGCTTGGCGGGCATACGCCGCATGCCGAAGCGCCGAAGCGTAAATACCGATATCACGATAGTTTTCGACGAGTTTTCGATAGAAATTTTTATCGACGGAAAGTCTTTGTCGTCGGTCGTATATCCGCCGACCGATGCGGACGAATTGGCGCTTTCCGTAAAAGCCGACGCTTGCGAGTATACTCGGTCGGAAATTGTGTAGCCGTCGACGTTTAAACGCTTGACTTATTATAAATAGTGTTATATAATATATGTTATATAACACTATTTATTTTTGTGGGAATTAAAATGCCGAAACAACGTATAACGAAAGAAATGATTTTGGACGTCGCTTTTAGGTTGGCGCGAGAAAGCGGTTATGAGCAAGTGGTTTTAAAGAACGTTGCAGTCGAAATCGGGTGCTCCGTGCAGCCTATTTACAGCTATTTCAGCAATATGGAGGCGCTGAAAGAGGCGGTCGTCGGCGCGGCTATGCGGTTTTATAATGAGTTTATATATTCTCGCGTGGAAAAAGACTGCGTATTGGAGAGTATGGCGAGGGCAAACGTCGCCTTCGCAAAATACGAAACAAACTTGTTCAAGCTGTTGTTTTTGCAAAAGCTCAACGGATTGAACAGCTTTAACGATATTTACGAGTGGATGGGGGATAAGCAGGCGACAAGACAGCTTGCGGAAAAGCTGGCGCTGCCCGAGGAAAACGTCAGAGAGGTTTACATTATGCTTATAGTATTTACTCACGGCGTAGCGACGATGATTGCGACGGGCGGCGCGAACATTTCCGACGAAGAAAGCGCGGCTATACTCGAAAAAGCATATACGGCGTTTGTAAAAGCGCAAAAATAAACGGCAAGGAGAGAAATATGGACAACAAAACTATGCTCGATTATCTTGCGGCGCTTTCCGCAAACAACAACCGCGAATGGTATCACGCGCACAAGACCGAGTACAAAGCGGCGACTGCGCAATTCGAAGAGCTTGTGCAAGCGCTTATTTACGGCATCGGCGCGTTTGACCCGAGCGTTTTGCACAATGTGCCTAAGGAACTGACCTTCAAGCTTGTGCGCGACACGAGGTTCAGCCACGATAAATCGCCGTACAATCCGTCGTTCAGAGCGCATATTTCGTCGATGGGCAAGCTCCCCATTCCCGTCGGCTACTATGTGATGATAAAGCCCGACGGCGGCACGTTTTTAGGGGGCGGACTGTTTGCCGATATGTTCGCAAACGCCACCGCAATGGTACGCGATTATATAGCGGCGCATCCCGACGAATGGCGCGAAATAATATCCGACGCGGAGTTTAAAAAGTATTTTACCGTAAAAGGAACGTCGCTTAAAAACGTTCCCGCGGGGTATGATAAAGCGCACCCGCAAGCTGAATACTTAAAATACAAATCGTGGTATTTGGAGTATCCCGTAGCGGACGAAGAGGTTTGCGACAGCGAGCGCTTTTTGAAAAAATCGATAGAAACTTTTAAAGTAATGAAGCCGTTCAACGATTATTTGAATATGGCGTTAAAAGAATTTAAAATGCCCGAGCGTTAAATTGCATTGTGCTGTCGCGCGAGGTATTAAATAGAAAAATCGACAGGTAATAAAACAAGACTACGAGCGTAAGCTCGTTGTCTTGTTTTTACTTACATTTGCTTTAAATAATTTGTAAAAAAAATCGCGGTGAGCGGCAAAGTATGTTCATTGACGTTTTTGCAAAAAATTTTCCAAGCGCAAATTAAATTCTTGCGGTACGTCCATATTTACGCAATGTCCCGCACCTTTGAAAATTATTTTATCGCAATTTTCATATTGCGCCCATTCGTCGACAATTTCTATTTCCGATGGGATATCGTGTTCGCCGCAGCCGACTAACAGCCTGTATTTCCGCTGCTTCCCGGGGTATTTGTTTACCAGCTTTTGCAGCCCCGACAAATACATAAAAGATTTTTTCTTGAATCGGATATTCATATTGTAAAATGCGTCTTGCGCATCGCTCGTATAGGCGGAAATCTTTTTATTCGCTTTGGCAAACCACTTAATAGAGAACATTGCTTTCAACATCATTTGCATTTGTCCTTTGGAATTGGCTTTTTGCCTATTCATATCGAAATTATTTACGTCGTAGCCGCCAAAGCAAGCAAGCGACAAAACTTTATTTTCGTATTTATTGGCAAAGTCCTGTATCAAAACCGCACCCAGCGATACGCCGACGAAATTCGCGGCGGTAATATTGTGTTTTTGGAATATCAGGTTTAGCCATTTCGACGTGTCTTCTATGCTGTCGCCCTTTCGGGTTTGAATAGAATTGCCGTGTCCCAAAATATCGACGGCAAGCAAATTGTATTTGCCCGAAAAGTAATCGAATTGCTTGTCGAACATACTGTGGTCGACAAACGCGGCGTGTATGAAAACAAGCCATTCGCTGTTTGCGGTGTCATCGATATAATAGGCGATAGGTGAATTTTCGAGAAATAATTTATTCATTTTATTTGTTCCTTTACGGTTTTTAATAAACGATTGTACCATTCGACATTGAACTTCATCAAATCGCGCCCGTATGCCGCCGTTTGCAGTTGAAAAAACAGTATATCGTTATTTTGCATTTCATTCGATAAGATTTCGCCGTCATTGCAAATTTTTTCCAATTCGGAGCGGAGTTTCTTCAATTCCGCAATATGGTTTTCGATTAGCTTAAAGCGAGTTTCTTTTTCGGCAAATCCCAAAAAGTATATTTTGGACAACTCGGGATTTTTGGCAGAGCCGTTATCGATAGGGCTGTTAAGCCAAATATCAAAATAGTTTTTTCCGCTATCGGTTATGCTGTATATTTTTTTCGATTTTCCGCTTTCGGTAATTTCGTTGACGGAAACGTACCCGCTTCGCAATAATTTTTTAATTGCGGCTTGAATGCTGCCCGTGCTGCAACTGTACATTAAGTTCAGCCCGTCGTTTATGCGTTTGCGCAGCTGATATATCGTTCGAGCTTGCAGCAACAATAATCCTAAAATTATATTCTCCATGTTACTAATAGTAACATATTAAATTGATATTGTCAACACGTACGTAAAAAATAATACGAAAAAAGCCTTGCCGATAATGACAAGGCTTTTGACGAAATAGAGGTTCAACCTTTATCGTCTTTGGTGCCGCTGACCGGACTTGAACCGGTACGGGCTTTCACCCGAGGGATTTTAAGTCCCTTGCGTCTGCCTATTCCACCACAGCGGCGTAGAGTAGGGCGATTTTATCGTAAATGCAAAACGCATAGGACGGCTGTCCCATGCGTTTTGTTTGGAGGCACCACCCGGATTTGAACCGGGGGTTAGGGCTTTGCAGGCCCCTGCCTTACCACTTGGCTATGGTGCCGCACTAATGGTGGGAACAATAGGGCTCGAACCTATGACCCTCTGCTTGTAAGGCAGATGCTCTCCCAACTGAGCTATGCTCCCATGCCGTGCTTATCTATAATATCAAACCTCTAATCAAAAATCAACCTTTTTACACATATTTAATGAAAAATTTTTTTCTTTTTTGCGCGTATCTCGTCGATATTTATTGCGCTTTGCGTGCGTAAAATGGCGCGGCTATTCATAAAATAAATAAGGTATCGATTATCCGTAAAAAGGAGCAGTATGTATCAATTAACGGTCAGTGTGGACAATGCGAATGCGGGTTGGTTGTATTCCGTGGAGGATATCGTTAAAAGCAAGCTGAAAGAATGTTTTGCAGTATCGGCGTTAAGCGTTTCCGGGCGCAGACTGTATTGCGGGTTTGGGTGTGAGGCGTGCAACCGTGCCAAGCTCAATGCCGCGGTCAAAGAAGGTTTGGTCGAAATGTATGCCGTGGTATCCAAATTCGATTTCGTCAAGCACAATCTCGCGCTGTCGCTGCCGTCGCTGCGATACGATATGCTTTTGCATACCTTGGTCGCGTTCGACCGCGAGAACGAGTACAAGCTGCTTAACAAGCTCGTGAGCGTCAAAAACGGCATGGCGCTCGACGGCATATTCAATTTCAAGATGGGCGAGCTTAAAGACCGTTGGCTCGAAATTTGCAATCTTACCAAAACGAACGGGGCATACCTCTACGACGACGAAACGTACAACGAGCTATTGCGGTTTTTGATTAGCGCGGTCAATCCCAAAATAAACAAGCTGACGGTTTGCGAGCATAACGGCAAATACCGAATTACGGGCGCGCTTAAAAACAGCATGCTCGATTTGAGCGCGGTGGACGTAGCTGAGCTTATGTACTATTTGATTGACCTTGCGCCGCTGGAACTGTTTATAGACGGGTCGATAACCAACGGTGAGCTGTATCGTAGGCTTACGGGGATATTCGACGCCAAAACGATAAGCACATATAAAAATAAGACAAAAAATTAATAAAACGGTCAAATAGTAACCGATATTCGGTTGCTTTTTTGTTTGCGCCGTGGTATTATAAACGTAAATCAATCAAGGAGAATATCAATGGTATCAAACATGTTTCTTAGTGCCGAAAGCAACACGACCACATGGATTTTCGTGGCGCTTTTGGTAGTTTTGGTAGTCGTATTGTTGGTTGTTCCCATGTTCACCAACAAGAAACGCGCCAAACAAACCACCGAGCTGCACAACTCGTTGCGTCCCGGCGACGTAATCAAGACCGTCGGCGGTATTATAGGTACAATCAAAGAGGTGCGCGAGGTTTCGCCCAGCGATAAAGAAATGGTTATCGAGACGGGCGACGGCGACAACAAAACGACTATGGTGTTCGATATCCAAGCGCTGTATCAAATAGTATCCCGCGCCGCCGAGCCTATCGCGCCCGTAGCAGAGCCCGCTGCTGCGCCCGCGTCCGACGTTGAGAATACGGACGTTGCGACGACCGAGCCCGAGCAAAAGCCCGGCGAGACGCTCGTTGCGGAGGAAAAAACCGAGGCTGTCGCGGCCGAGTCCGCTACGGAAACCGTTGACGCCGAGGAAGAGGTAAAGACCGAACCCGTAGCCGAGCCCGCTGTTGCCGAAACCGAACAGGCTGCCGTTGCGGAAGCCGAGGCTAAGGCAGAGCCTGCGCCCAAAAAGCCGCGTACGACGAGCGCCGCTAAAACAAGCGCGCCCAAGAAGAAACCCATCAACAGCAAAAATTCGACAAAAAAGTAATCGGCTCAATCAGTATATAGTAAACAACCTCCGCATATTGTATTGGTGTATGCGGAGGTTTTATTATGCGGGCAAAAAAGCACAAGGTTGAACGTGACAGAGGGTATGTGTTCGAGATTGTCAAAGCGAACATAATCGCGCTCATCTTCGCGCTGGTGGCGGTGTTGCTGTCGGCGCTGGTCGTCAAGATTTTCAATATCAACGACAAGGCGATACCTATTATCAACCAGGTCATTAAAAGTTTGTCGATATTGCTGGGCTGCTTGTTGTCCTTGAAAAAGCCCAACAACGGCTGGCTGCGCGGAATTATTTGCGGATTTATATTCGTGTGGATTTCGTTCGTCGTGTTCTCGTTGCTCGATTCCAAGTTCGTATTCGGGCTGTCGCTCCTCAACGATTGCGTGCTCGGCATGGTCACGGGTATGATAAGCGGCATAATCGCCGTCAATATAAGAAAACGCAGATAATGCCGCGCAATCGCTTGATTTTTGCGGGCGGGTGCGGTATAATGATACAAAAGAAATTCGGAGGTCGTCATGACTCATATCAAGGTTATCAGAAAATCGACTATCGACAACGGTTGCGACACTGCGTGCGGCGAATGCCAAACGAGCTGCCAATCGGCTTGCAAAACGAGCTGCACGGTAGGCAATCAGTCGTGCGAGCGTAAAGACGTTAAGGTTTTAAATCCTCAAAAGAAGCAAAAGTAAAATGATTCACACCTTTGGCTTAAAGGGTCGGCTTTTTGCTTTGGACGTTGAAAGCGGGTCGTTTTTCGAAATAGACCGCGTGGTCAAGGCTCTTTTGGACGGCGACGATATGTCGCCGTTTTCGTCGTGTGAAATTACCGAGGCGCAGGCGGAAATCGACAGGCTCAAAGCCGACGGCGTGCTGTTCGCGCCGCCCAACAACGCGGCGTTGCCGCCGTATTCTCCGGTGATTAAGGCTATGTGCCTGAACGTGTCGCACAATTGCAATCTCGCATGCACGTATTGCTTTGCGGACGGCGGAACGTATCGCGACGAACGGCGCAATATGTCGTTTGAAACGGCGAAAGCCGCAATCGACATGCTTGTGGACATGAGCGGCAAGCGGCGCAATTTGGAGGTCGATTTTTTCGGCGGCGAGCCCATGCTCAACCTCGATACGGTTAAGCGCACGGTGTATTACGCGCGTTCGCTCGAAGAACCCAAGGGCAAAAGGTTTCGTTTTACCGTTACTACAAACGCGTATAAGCTCGCCGACGAGGATATAGATTTTTTCAACGAGCAAATGTACAACGTCGTAATAAGCGTGGACGGCAGAAAATGCGTGCACGACAAAGTGCGCAAGACGGTGGGCGGGCAGGATTCGTTCGACGTCGTAATTAAAAACGCGCTTAGGTTTAAAGAACGGCGTAAGGGGCAATATTACATACGCGGCACTTTTACACGGTACAATCTCGATTTCGCGAACGACGTGCTGTATTTGAACGACCTCGGCTTCGACCAAATTTCAATCGAGCCCGTGGTCTTGGACGATACAAGCCCTATGGCGATACGCGACGATGATTTGCCCGCAGTAATCGCCGAGTACGACAAGCTCGCGGAGGAGTACGTCGAACGCCGCAAAACGGATAAGTGGTTTAACTTTTTCCACTTTATGCTCGACCTTGACCATGCGCCTTGCGCGACAAAGCGGCTCAAAGGCTGCGGCGCGGGCGGGGAGTATGTAGCGGTGTCGCCCGACGGGTCGGTGTTTCCTTGCCACAGATTCGACGGCATGAGCGAGGTTAAGCTCGGCAACGTCAACGACAGGAAGCTCGACGAGACGCTCCGACAGCGCTTTTACGGTTGTTGCGTTCATTCCAAGCCCGAGTGCTCGGAGTGTTGGGCAAAGTATTACTGCTCGGGCGGCTGCATGGCGAACTCGTACAACTACTGCGGCGGCGACTTAAACAAGCCGTACAAGCCTGCGTGCGAGCTCATGAAAAAGCGCGTCGAGTGCGCGTTGGCGGTGCGCGCGATAGAGGAAGGCGACGCGTAAGCGTTTGCGGATTATAGGGCATTGGCAAAATTTTTAAATTATTTTGCGTTTAAGGTTTTAAATATTTGACTTGCGTTCAAGATTTTTATATAATAGTCAAGTATCATATCTATATAATGGAGTAAAATACTATTTCTCGATAAGTAGATTACCGATGGAGCACAGTATGGACGAAACAACTTCTTTGACGGAGGTCGGGTCGGAAAATCCGAAGCCGTCGCAAACGGGCAAAACCCCTGTCGGTGCGCCCGCTCGCAAAGCCGTCAAGAAAAAGTCAACAATCGTAAAACTTGTCCTCATAGGCATAGCGCTTGTGGCGGGCTTGATTTTTGCATTCTGCCCGATGCGATTCGGCTTTACCAAGTATTCGCCGTTTTGGAATTCGATAAGCTTGGGTCTCGACTTGAAGGGCGGCGTTTACGCCGTTTACCAAGCTACGGACAACAATACGGACGGGTTCGACGCCAAAATGGAGGGCACGCGTTCGTCGCTCGAACAGCTTTTGGTGAGCAAGGGCTATTCCGAGGCTGTGGTAGTGCGCGAGGGCGACGACCGTATTCGCGTAGAAATTCCGGGCGTGGAGAGCACGAGCGAAATTTTGAAGATTATCGGCGAGCCCGCGGAAATCGCGTTTGTGCTCGACGAGACCAAGGAAACGGTGCTCACGGGCGAGGACGTCGTTAACGCGCAGGCGTTTTACAGCGCGAACGACGGCGGCTACGTCGTATCGTTGGAGCTTACGTCGGTGGGGCAGGACAAGTTCTATCAGGCTACGTCCAATAATATCAACAAGACGATGAGCATTATCGTAACAATCGGCGGCGAGTCGAATACGATAAGCACGGCGACTATCAATTCCGCAATAAGCGGGAACGCAATTATTTCCGGTAATTTCACGGCCGAGTCCTCCGAACAGCTCGCCAATCAGATTATGAGCGGCACGTTCGACGTGGCGTTGGAAATTAAAGAAACGGAGACCATTTCCCCGACGCTCGGCGAAAACGCGCTTAAATACGGCTTGATAGCTGGCGCGATAGGGTTTATACTCGTAATAGCGTTTATTTGCGTCATATACAAAATGCTCGGGCTTGCGGCGGCTATCGCGCTTGTCCTGTACGTTATAATTTATTTGTTCTTCCTCGCGGTGTTGCCGTGGGTACAGCTAACGCTCCCCGGTATTGCAGGTATTCTTTTGAGTATCGGTATGGCGGTCGATGCGAACGTAATCATATTCGAGCGTATCAAGGAAGAGTACAAAAACGGTAAGTCCATTATGGCGGCGTACCATGCCGGCTTTAAAAAGGCGCTGTTCGCCATACTCGACAGTAACGTGACCACGGTCATTGCGTGTATATTGCTTATGTTGCTCGGCACGGGCTCGATTAGCGGCTTTGCGCTCACTCTGTTGGTCGGCGTTTTGATATCGCTGTTTTCGGCGCTCGTTATTTCCCGCGGGCTCGTCAAATACTTTATCAACCTCAATTCCTACAATGCCAAGCTTTACGGGCTCAAACGCGGCAAGCAGTTTGAAAACCTCGAAGCAGACGCGACCGATTCCGCGGTGTTGGCTGTAATGGAGCGCGAAGCGCAGGAAAAGCAGCAAAGCAAAGAGGAAAAAAAGCAAAAGCGCGAGGACGCCAAGGCGGCGCGGCGCGCGCAAAAAAATAACGGAGGCGAGACGGCATAATGAAAAAAAGCATTGAAAACCTCCTCGACAAAGACCTGAAAATCGTAGATAAGCGAAAGATTATATTCAGTATTCCGCTTGCAATCTTGGTTGTTGCCGCGATACTTATGGTAATTTTCCGCTTTACGCTCGGCTCGGCACTCAATCTGGGCACGGATTTCACGGGCGGATATTCGATAGATATTCAGCTCGGCAACAAGCTTACCGACGATAATTACGACGCCTACTGCGACAGGATAGAGGATATAATGTCGTCCGTCACTGCCGAGGACGGCAAAACGTATTCCGTTCGCGTGGACAATATGCAGCGTCAGGGCTCGGGCGATTCCGCTTCCATTCACGTTAAGTATTTCGCCGTTAAAAACGCATCCGAATCGGAAATGACGGACAACGTAAATCCCGCCATACAAAAGGCGTTGGAGGAGCGTATACTGATGCTCATTCCGACGGTTGAGGTGAACGGCGCCGTGATTACGCTTAAATACGGCGAGGTGGTGGACGACGTTACGCTCGAAAATCTCAAAGCCAAGTTCGGCGAGCTTATCGATAAGCTGAACGAGCAATACGGCGCGGCGATTACCTTCGAGGGCAGTGCGAGCGACAGCATAGCGCACGATACGGAAAATCTCAAAAACGTAGTCATAACCTGCAAAACGCTCACTGTGTCGGACGGCTTTGTCGCCGCGGTCGAGGACGGCATGAGAATAAACGACGTGTACTCGGGCAACGTAGCGTCGGGCAGCATGGTGGGCGCTACGGTGTCTACCGAGCTTATATTCAATGCGGTGCTCGCCGTAGTGCTCGCGCTCATATTTATGCTTTGCTATATCGGAATACGTTTCCAATTGTCGAGCGGTCTTGCATGTATCGTGGCGTTGTTGCACGACGTGCTTATGATGTTTGCGTTTATGGCGATTTGCCATATAGAAATCAACAGCACGTTCATTGCGGCGTTGATAACTATTCTCGGTTATTCGATTAACAACTCGATAATCATATTCGACCGCGTTCGCGAGAACATGCGTTCCGTTTACGCCAAGGATATGACGTCGGAGCAGATAGCCAACAAATCGGTGCGAGAGACTTTGATGCGCTCCATAAACACCACGATTACAACGTTGATTATGATTATAATGGTCGCTATTCTCGGCGTTACCGACATTAAGATTTTTGCGTTCCCCATTATAATAGGCTTGATTTCCGGTACGTTCTCGTCTATATTCATTGCGCCGTCGCTGTGGGCTTTGTTCCAGCGCGTGGGCAAAAAGAACAAGAATAACGATAATAAGCCCGATTATAAGAAAACAAAGAAAAAAGCCCCCGATACTGCGACGGCGTCTTCTGATGCGGGCGCAGAGGTTGTGGCGTAAGTTTGTTAAAAAAGCCTTCCTTAGCGAAGGCTTTTGCGATATTTAGTTTATTAGAACGACGAATTTGTTTATCGACTGCAATTTGCGACTGTAAATACGGTGTTGCCCCGCGAGTATGCTTGCGGGAGGCGCGCGACGAGCGCGGAACGTCTTAGCTTTTCGGCAGCGGTGTAATAGCTGACTTACTTTTATTTGGTTGACTTATGAATTTGACTACGCAAAAAATCAACGACGTCACGCCGAACGCGGAAATGGTGGAACGTATCGCATCCGCTCTCGGGCTTAACAAAAAGCTTGCGGAGTTGTTGATTATGCGCGGTTACGACAACGTCGACGCCGTAAACGTATTTTTGCACCCCGATGCCGAAAATTTTTATCCGCCCGAGCAAATGCTGGGCATGCAAGAGTGCAAGGCGCGGTTGGAGCAAGCAATCGAGAACGGCGAAAAGATAGTAGTTTACGGCGATTACGACGCCGACGGCATTTGTGCGTCGTCTATTTTGTCGTTGTATTTGTCGTCGCGTGGCTTGACGGTATATACGCATATTCCCGACCGAATCGGCGAGGGATACGGCTTGAATGTGGAAAGCATGGAGCGTATAATCGACAACGCTATGCCCGATTTGATTTTGACGTGCGACTGCGGCATTTCCGCGATAGAAGAGGTTGAGCTAGCAAAGGATTTGGGCGTCGATATAATAGTTACCGACCACCACGAGGTGGGCGAACGCACTCCCGATTGCATAGTAGTAAACCCGCATCAGCCCGATTGTAAGTATCCGTTTAAGGATTTGTGCGGCGCGGGCGTCGCGTTAAAGCTTGTTCAAGCGTTGGGCGGCGTGGAAGCGGCAAGCGAGTATTACGATTTGGCGGCGATAGCGACTGTCGCCGACCTCGTAAGCATGACCGACGAAAACCGCTTAATAGTGCAGCTCGGTTTGGCGAGCATGGTAAACAGCAAGAATTACGGCGTGCGCGCGCTCGTCGATTCGTTAAAGCTTAAAACGGTTACCTCGTCGGATATCGCGTTTAAAATAGCGCCGCGTATAAACGCCGCCGGGCGCATGGGCAGCGCGTACCGCGCGTTCGAGCTGTTTACCTCGGACGACCCGTTTGTGGTGGACGACCGACTCAAACAGATTATCGCCGCCAACGGCGAAAGAAAGACGCTTTGCGACGATTTGTACGCGCAAGCGGTGTCCATGCTCAAAAGCGAAAATCTCGTTGACAACCGCGCAATCGTAATTACCAGCGACAAATGGGAAAAGGGCATAACGGGCATACTCGCCGCGCGCCTTGTCGGCGATTTCAAGCGTCCCGTTTTTGTGCTCGTGAAAAACAACGACGAGTACAAAGGCACGTGCCGCAGTATCGAAGGCATAAACATTTACGAGGTGTTGAGCAAAAATTCCGATATATTAAAGGAATTCGGCGGGCATAATCAAGCCGCGGGCTTTACCATTCTTCCGCAAAACGTAGAGGAATTCAAGTCGCGCATTTATGCGGAAATGGCTGACGTGGACGTCAACATGTTCATTCCGTCGATGAAATACGACATGGAGCTTGCGGAAAAGGATATAACGCGCGAGCTTGCCGCATCGTTGGAGCTTTTGGAGCCGACGGGCAACAACGGCAATCCAAAGCCGCTGTTCATGACGAAAACAAATTCGCTAATTGCCGCGCCGCTCAAAAACAACCCCAATCACACAATACTCAAAACGCCCGACAACACGCAGTTTTTCGCGTATAATTCGTATGCGCTGAATACGTATTACAACGGCGAGACGTATAGAGAGCTTATTTACGAGCTTGCGGAAAACGAGCGTTCGCCGCGCTTGTACTTGCGCGGTTGCGCGCTCAACAGGTTGGCGATTAACGACACGCTCGCGAAAGCGGCATACTTGCGCATGCTCAATTATCCCGAAACGCTGTCCGCGGAGTTCTGCGAATACTCGGAGGACGAGCTGAACGATTTGATAGACAATCCGTTCGGCATACTCTTGATAGCGGGCTGCAAGGATACGTACGAACGGTTTGCCGATAGCTGCGGAAGCAACGTTATCATGCACGAGATTATGACGGAAACCGCGGTGAACGTATATACAAGGCTCATCGTGTCGCCCGAGCTCGGCAAGTCGTTTATGCTCGAAAATTACAAAAAAGTGATATTTTTGGACTACCCGCCGTCGCTCAACGTTGTAGGGTATATCAATCGCAGGACGAACGCTGCCGTGTACGTTCCCAAAACGGACAACCGCAAAGAAATGTTTGCTTGCGTCAAATCGGATAGGGCTGTTTTCGGGCATTATTTCAAGGCTTTGAAAGCCAACGCGGGCATTAAAGCGCCCAATATTTACGCTTTCTATAAGGCGTTGCATTTGCGCGACAAATCGTTGGAGCTGCCGCAGCTTATCGCATGCCTTTCGGTTTTTACGCAGCTTAATTTATTGTCGTTTAAGGCTAATTGCGGTATCACCGTTAAGCAAAACAACAACGCTTTGCAAAATTCCGCGGTGTACAGAACGATAGAGGATTGGCAGGTATGAACGGCGACGAGGCACGGCAAATAGTAGAGCGTGAGACGGCGCATTTTTTATCGCGTTGCTCGCTCATGTATACGGAAAAACAGGCGGAGC
Source organism: uncultured Christensenella sp. (assembly GCA_910577945.1). Taxonomy (GTDB): domain Bacteria; phylum Bacillota; class Clostridia; order Christensenellales; family Pumilibacteraceae; genus Anaerocaecibacter. The sequence goes on from CAJTNI010000001.1 coordinate 89,941, forward strand.
TAATCACCCGCGCGCTTAATTACTCGGTTACTATGCACGACGGGCAATTCCGCGCGTCGGGCGAGCCGTATATTGTGCACCCGATTGCGGTGGCGAATTTGTTGCTCGATATCGGCTTGGACCATTCGACGATTGCCGCCGCGCTTTTGCACGACTGCATAGAGGATACGCCCGCCACCGCGGACGAGATAACGACGCTTTTCGGCGCGGAGGTTTGCATGCTCGTAACCTCCGTAACCAAGCTCGAAAAAATTATTTTCAAATCCAAAGAAGAAGAGCAAGCCGAAAATTTCCGTCGAATGTTTTTCGCTATGGCAAAGGATATTCGCGTAATTCTCATCAAGCTTGCCGATAGGATACACAACATGCGCACGGTGGGCGCGCTCTCGCGCGAGCGTCAGGTCGCCATTGCCAAGGAGACGCTCGATATCTATGCGCCGCTCGCGTCGCGTTTGGGCTTGTCGTTTTACAAATGCGAGCTGGACGACTTGTGCTTAAAGACGCTGCATCCCGACGATTTCGACAAGCTCGTAAAAGACATTTCGCTCAAACGCGCAGAGCGTCAGGACCTCGTAAATCATATTTGCGAGACGCTGCGCGAGCTGCTTAAAAAGCTTGAAATAAACGGTCAGGTAAGCGGCAGACCCAAGCATTTTTACAGCATTTACAAAAAAATGGTCGGGCAAAACAAGACCTTCGAGCAAATTTACGACCTTACCGCCGTGCGCGTAATCGTCGAGAGCGTGCGCGATTGCTACGAGGTGCTGGGCGAGATACATACGCTTTGGAAGCCTATTCCCGGTCGGTTTAAGGACTATATAGCCGTACCCAAGCCCAATAATTACAAGTCGTTGCACACCACCGTTATGACTACGTACGGAATGCCGTTCGAGATACAAATTCGTACGTTCGAAATGCACAAAATCGCCGAGTACGGCATTGCGGCGCATTGGAAATACAAGGAAAACCGCGTCGTCGAATCCGACCTCGACGAAAAGCTCGAATGGCTGCGCGGCGTCATGGAATACGAAAAGGAACAGACCGCCGACCCGCGCGAATTTTACGAGTCGTTGAAGCTCGATTTGTACAGCGGGCAGGTGTTTGTGTTTACACCGCGCGGCGACGTAATAGCTTTGCCCGACGGCGCTACGCCGATAGATTTTGCGTACACCGTGCATTCCGAGGTGGGCAACAAGTGCGTCGGCGCAAAGGTAAACAACAAAATCGTTCCGCTTGAAACCAAGCTGCAAACGGGCGACTACGTGGATATAATTACATCTGCGCAGTCCAAAGGTCCGAGCCGCGATTGGCTCAGGTTTGTAAAGACCTCGGCGGCAAAGAGCAAAATTCGCGCGTTCTTCAAGCACGCGATGAAGGAAGAGAATATCAAGCACGGCAAGGAGCTTTTGGAGCGCGAGGCGAAGGCGCGCGGGTTTGCGCTTAACGACTTGCTCGTGCCTAAGTGGCTCGACGTCATCATGCAGCGCTATTCTTTTTCGTCGCTCAACGATTTGTACGCGTCGGTGGGGTACGGTGCGTATACGCCCAATCAGGTGCTGCTTAAACTTATAGACTTTTACCGTCGCGAAAATCCCGTTGCGCAGGCTGTGCAGGCGACTTCGTCTCAGGTCAAGCACGAGGGGCGCGGGATTATTGTCAAGGGCAACGACGATTTGCTGGTGAGAATTTCCAAATGCTGTTCGCCCGTGCCCGGCGATAAGATAGTCGGGTATATTTCCCGCGGGCGCGGCGTAACGATTCACCGCGATAACTGTCCGAATATCAAAAACGCCGAGCAGTTCAGGCTGATTGAGGCGCATTGGGACGACAGCCGCGCCACGCCGTTCGTCGTGTCGCTGACGATAGAATGCAAGGATTCGGGCGGAGTGCTGGCTAAAATTACCAAGACGGTTTCGGACATGAAGCTGTCTATCGAGTCGATGACCGCGCGCAAGGTGGATAAGGATAACAAGGGTTTGATTTCCCTAAACCTGCGCGTCAATTCGCCCGAGCAGCTCGAACAAATTATCAAGCGCATGCAGTCTATTCGCAACGTAGACAAAGTATACAGAACAATGAACTAGGATTCGGCATGAAAATCATTACGCACGTAAACGGTATTTGCGGCACAAACACATATTTGATTATAGACGACGGCAAGGCGGTGGCGATTGACCCCGCGGACGATGCGGACGGAATTTTGCAAATTGCGAAATCGCATAACGCGTCGGTTACCGACGTTCTGGTCACGCACGCGCATTTCGACCATATCGGCGCGTTGCGCGAGCTTAAAGCGCAGGGCGCGCGCGTGTACGCGTCCGAGGATTACAAGCTTGTAGACGAGCTGAACGCCATGTTTGTCGGGGACGCGAGCGGGTTACGCTTTACGCCCGACGTAACCGTGCGCGACGGCGACGTCATAGAAATCAACGGGCATAGCTTCGAGGTGATATCCACGCCCGGGCACACGCCGCACGGCGTATGTTTTGTAACGGACGGCGAAAAAATTTTTACGGGCGATACGCTTTTCAGACTGAGTATAGGGCGCACCGATTTTACGCTTGGAAACAAGCCCGAGCTTATCAAAACGGTAAAAATGCTTTTTGCACTCGACGGCGATTACGAGGTTTTCCCGGGGCACGGCGAGCCTACGACCCTCGACTACGAACGAAAGAATAACCCTTATGTCGGTTAACGATATTCGCAATTCAACCGAGCTTTACGACGTGGCGCGCTTGTTTTTCGGCGACGATACGCCCGAGATTACGCTGTCGGAAAACGCGCGCGCTTACGTAATAACGATAGACGGTAAGCGCTATGCGTTTGATTACGGCGCGCTGGCGGACGTGCCGCTTGCGCACGTAGACGGTCGGCTTGCCAAGATAGCGCTCTACGACGCGTTAAACGCGCATACGGGGCGCGAAATGCCGTGGGGCGCGCTGACAGGCGTTCGTCCGACAAAGCTCTTTTACGAGGCGCTTGCGGCGGGAAAAACGAGCGCGCAAGCGGTGGCGATGATGAAAAGCGTGTACCGCGTGCGCGCCGACCGCGCGGAGATTTTGCGGCAGATTGCGGACGCGCAAAGCGGCAAGATTTTTTTCCCGAGCGATTGTATCAATTTGTACGTGCACGTTCCGTATTGCACTACGCGCTGTACTTACTGTTCGTTTATTTCCGCGCCGATTGGCAAGCGCGCGGCGCAGGCGGAGCGTTACGTCGAGCTGCTTTGCGACGAAATAGACAAGTCGCTTAAACTGTTGCGGGCGTGCGGCAAGCGCGTTTTGTCGGCGTATATCGGCGGGGGCACGCCTACCGCGCTCGGCGACGATTTGTTTGAAAAAATGCTGGACGCAATCGGCGACGTCGGTTGCGAATATACGTGCGAGGCAGGCAGACCCGACACCATAACGGCGAGCAAGGTCGATATAATGCGTGCGCACGGCGTTACTCGCGTGTGCGTCAATCCGCAAACGCTCAACGACGCCACGCTCGCGGCAATAGGCAGGAGTCACACGGCGCGCGAGTTTTTCGACGCGTACGAAACGGTAAAGAGCCGCGGATTCGATATAAACTGCGATTTAATCGCGGGGCTGGACTGCGAGACAGAGCGCGATTTCGTCAACAGCTTCGAGGGGATAAAGGCGTTGGCGCCGCAAAACATAACGGTGCATTCGCTTTCCAAAAAGAACGGGAGCGTGATACGCTACGACGAGGGCGAAAACTCCGACGCCGCCGCGATGACGGCATACGCGCTTGCGCATTTGGGCGAATACCGACCCTATTATTTATACAGGCAAAAACGGCAGGCGTGCAATTTGGAGAACGTCGGGTTTTCGCTCGAAGGCAAGGAATGCGTAAACAACATTACGACGATGGAGGAAACCGTCGGTGTAATGGCGTGCGGCGCGGGCGCAATATCCAAGCGCGTCGACGGCGGCATTTCGCGGTTTGCCAATATGCGCGATATCGCGTTGTATATAGACAGGTACGACGAAAAGCTGCGCGCCAAGCTCGATTATTTTACGAGAACCGACGATTGACTTAAACACCGCAAATTTACTGTACAAAATTATTCGGGTAGTGTATAATAATCGGGTATGAATTACGCCTATCATATACAAACATACGGCTGTCAAATGAACGTTCACGAGTCGGAAAAACTCGCGGGCATTTTGCAGTCGCGCGGTTATACCGCGTGTGACCGCGTCGAGGACGCCGATATTATAATTTTGAACACATGCTGTGTGCGAGAAACCGCCGAAAGCAAGGTTTACGGGCATTTGGGCAGGATTAAGAGCCAAAAGCGCGCGGGCGCGGTGTTGGCTGTTTGCGGGTGCATGACGCAGCGCCGCGACGTTGCGGAGAGCTTGGCAAAGCGCTGTCCGTTTGTCGATATTGTGCTGGGCACATTCAATCAGTGTCGGTTCGGCGAGTATTTGGACGAGTTTTTACATACGGGCGCTAAAATAGTAGAGGTGTGGGATAGCGCGCGCGAGGAGTGCGCCGCGCCCATAGCGCGCACCTCCGGCGTTAACGCATGGCTCAACATAATGTACGGCTGCAATAATTTTTGCACGTACTGCATTGTGCCGTACGTGCGCGGCCGCGAGCGGTGCAGACCGCTCGACGACGTCCTGGCGGACGTGGACGGGCTATTAAAGAGCGGGTATAAGCAAATTACGTTGTTGGGGCAAAACGTAAATTCGTACGAGCATAAAGGCAAGAATTTTATCGACTTGTTAAAACTACTCGACAACGGCGAAAAATACAGGCTCAAATTTATGACGTCGCACCCCAAGGATTTTTCGACCGAGCTTGCCGAGCAAATATCGAGCTCCGCCGTATTGTCCAAGAGTTTGCATATTCCCGTGCAGTCGGGCAGCAATCGCATTCTCAAAGAAATGAACAGGCGATACACCCGCGAGGAGTATTTGGCGAAAATCGCGGGCTTGCGCGCGCTCGTGCCCGAAATCGGATTGAGCTCGGATATGATGGTCGGGTTTCCCACGGAGACGGAGGACGACTTTTTGCAAACGCTCGACCTTGCCCAAACCGTGCGCTACAACAATCTTTTTATGTTTATTTATTCTCGGCGCAGCGGCACGCCCGCGGACAAAATGCCGCAGCTCGATTACAAGACCAAGCAGGCGCGTATCGACAGACTTATAAAGGCGCAGTTCGAGATTTCCAAGCGCATTGCGGCGGAGCACGTGGGAAGGACAGCGACGGTGCTGGTTTCCGAAAAGGACGGCGACAAGTGCTTCGGCAAAGCGGAGGACGATTCGGCGATAACTTTCGACGGCGCGAACGTTGCCGTGGGGGATTTTGTAAGAGTGAAAATTACGTCGGCAAAGAACGCCAATTTGAAGGGAGAGGTGGTATAGCATGGGACTGTCGCCTATGATGGTTCAGTACAAGAAGATAAAGGAAAATTATCCCGATACGATACTAATGTTTCGCTTGGGTGATTTTTACGAGATGTTTTTCGACGACGCAATCACTGCGTCGCGCGAGCTCGACCTAACGCTTACGGGCAGGAATTGCGGGCTGAGCGAACGCGCGCCCATGTGCGGAGTGCCGCACCACGCTGTACAAACGTATATATCGCGTCTTATCAAAAAGGGATATAAAGTAGCTATTTGCGACCAAATGCAAGACCCCGCCGAGGTCAAAGGCATAGTGGAGCGCGACGTAACGCGTATAGTAAGCGGCGGCACCGTCACCGACCCCGAAATTTTGTCCGACGATAAAAACAACTATTTAATGTCGCTATGCTTGGACGACGGCGGCGTAGGCGCGGTGTGGACGGATATCACCACCTCGGAAACGTACAATTACTTTATTCCGTGCCCCGTCAAAGTCAAGCTCAACGACTTACTGCTGCGCGTGCGTCCGTCGGAGATAATTTGCAATTCGCGCATGCTTGCTGAGAGCGTGGAGCTTTCTGCGGTCAAGTTCGGTGCAGTATGCACAATGTCGCAATACGACGACGCAATGTACGATTTCGACGAGGCAAAGCGGCGCGTCGCGCAGCTTGTGGACGAGCGCGAGCTCAAAAATTTGTGCAAAACGCCGTCGTGCGTGTGCGCCGAGGGCGCGCTCATTGCTTATGTGCAAAGCATGCAATTCCGCAGCGACGTAAACATCGGCGCTGCGGAAAGCTTCGAGTCGGAAAGCTATATGGATATCGACGCCAACACGGCCAAGACCTTGGAGCTTACCGAGTCGTTCAGTCGCAAGCGCGGCACGACGCTGCGCGACGTGATAAACAAGACGTGCACGCCAATGGGCGACAGACAGCTGCAAAAATGGATTATGCGCCCGCTGTGCGTAAAATCGGCAATCGACGAACGGCTTGCCGCCGTCGACGCGCTGTATTGCGATACTATAACGCGCGAAAAATTGCGCTCGGCGTTGGCGCGTATCAAGGACGTAATGCGCATATCCGCCAACCTCGCGCTCGGTGAAATCAAGCCGAAGGACGTTTTGGCGCTCGGCGCGTCGTTGCGAGCGTTGCCGGAGGTCAAAGCCGCGCTCGAAGCGGTAAACGGCGCGGCGGCATTGTCTGCGATTTATGCCGCTATCGACGAAATGCCCGACGTCGCCGATTTAATAGATAATGCGATTGCGACGATTGCGCTCGGCGACGAAAAGGGCAAGGATAAAGACGCAAGCATTATCAAGAGCGGGTTCGACGCCGAGCTCGACGAGTATCGCGCGCTCGTCACAAATTCTAAATCCATTATCGCCGAGACCGAGCGCAACGAGCGCGAAAAGACCAAAATCAAAAACCTCAAAATCGCGTACAACAGATTGTTCGGCTACTATATCGAAGTACCCAGACAATTCGATTCGCAGGTGCCCGAATATTACCACAGGCGACAAACGGTGGCGAATGCGGAGCGGTACATAACCGACGAGCTTAAAGAGCTTGAATTCAGAGTACTCAACGCCGCCGATTTGGCGGAAAAGCGCGAAAAGACGCTGTACTCGAAGGTGCTTGCCTCGCTGCGCGAAAAATGCGACGGCTTTAACGCGCTCGGCAAAACGATAGCCGATTTGGATTGCTATGTGTCGCTCGCAACTGTCGCCAAGCAGTTCGGATATTGCCGTCCCGAAATAACCGAAAACGGCGTGATACGCATTTCCGAGGGCAGGCATCCCGTTGCCGAGCATTTGCCGTCGGACGAGCTTTTCGTGCCCAACAATACCGATTTAAACGCGAGCGAATCGAGAATAATGCTTATCACAGGTCCGAATATGGCGGGTAAGAGCTTGTATATGCGACAGGTTGCGCTTATTACGGTGCTCGCGCATATGGGTTCGTTCGTGCCCGCAAAATCGGCGGTAATCGGCATTGTGGATAAAGTGTTTACGCGCGTCGGCGCTAACGACGATATTTCCACGGGGCGCAGCACGTTCATGGTGGAAATGAGCGAGGTGTCGCATATCCTCGACAACGCGACGGACAAGAGCTTGGTTTTGCTTGACGAAATAGGGCGCGGCACGTCCACCTACGACGGGCTGAGTATCGCGTGGGCGGTCATAGAGCACTTGGCGTTGACAACCAATGCAAAGGTGCTGTTTTCCACGCATTTTCACGAGCTTACGGAGCTGGAAGGCTCTATCGACGGGCTCAAAAATTACAAGTTCACCGTCAAAGAGAGCGACGGCGGAATCAAGTTCATACGCAAAATCATGCGCGGCAGCGCGAACAAGAGCTTCGGCATAGAGGTATCCGCATTGGCGGGCTTGCCGCAGTCTGTGCTCGACCGCGCAAAGCAGCTTTTGTCGCAGCTCGTGAACGCCGATATCGCGCACAAGGCAAACGACAACCGCCAGCTTTCGCTGTTCGATAACGTTTCCAAGCACAACGAGATTATCAAGATTTTGCAAGAGCTCGACGTCAACGACGTTACGCCGCGCACCGCGCTCGATATACTTTGCGACTTAAAGGAAAAGACGGAATAATGAAAATAAATAAGCTGCCTAGCGAAATATTCAACCGAATTGCGGCGGGCGAGGTTGTGGAAAGTCCGTCGTCGATAGTCAAAGAGCTTGTCGAAAACGCCATCGACGCGGGCGCGACCGAAATTTTCGTCACCGTGCGCGGCGGCGGTATAGATTATATCCGCGTGGACGACAACGGTTGCGGTATAGATTACGACGATATACCGACGGCGTTTTTGCCGCACGCCACAAGTAAAATAAAATCGATAGACGATTTGGAAACCATTGGCACGCTCGGGTTTCGCGGCGAGGCTTTGCCCAGCATAGCCGCCGTTGCCGACGTGACGGTTGTGTCGCGCACGCCCGACTGCGAAATAGGCGGACGCGCCGTTTACAAAAACGGCAAGCTTGTCGAGCACGAGGAATGCGGCGCAAAGCTCGGTACGACGATTACCGTCGAACGGTTGTTCGACCGCATTCCCGCGCGCAAAAAGTTCCTCAACAAGCCGTCGCGCGAGGAAACGAAAATCGTTTCGCTGATAGAACGGCTCACGCTAGCAAACCCGAATACCGTATTTAAATACGACAGCGAAAGCAAGCATTTTTCCTCGTCCGGCGAGGGCTTGGAAAGCGCCGTTTTTGCGGTTTACGGCGACGTCGCGCTTAAAAATACCGTTAAAGCGGAAATTGACGAGCCGCCTATTTCCATTACGGGCTACACCTGCGTTCCCACGTTTACGAAGCCTTCGAAAAACTATCAAAACATAATAATCAACGGCAGATATGTGGAAAGCGCGGATATAGTTTACGCCGTATATTCGGTGTACGCGCCCTATCTTATGAAACGGCAATATCCGCTGTTTGTGCTGCACATAACCATGCCGTACGACATGGTGGACGTTAACGTGCATCCGAGCAAGCTGCAAGTGAAGTTTGCGGACACCGTAAAGGTAAAGTCGTTGGTGGCACAAGCGGTTAAAAATGCCGTTATGCCCAAGTTGACCGACGCAAAGCGGCTGACCGAGGACGATTTCGTACCGTCCGCGCCGCCGCCCGAATACGGTAGGTCGCATACATTGAAAGCTTTTTTCGAGATTGCCGCAAAGACTGCGCCCGTAGCGGCGCAGTGCGAGCCTGTCGGTACTCCCGCGCGTGAGGAAGCGTGCGCGACTGCCGCGCAAACGGCAAACGACGACATATACGATATCGGGCTCGGCGACGACGACGTGCCGCCCGACGGTGCGCAGGCGAAATATGCGGACGTTTACTCGTCCGCCGCCGATTTTTCGGAAACGGCGCAGTTTGTGCCTACCGAATGCAAGTACGTAGGAAAGCTGTTCAATACGTATTTGGTGTTGGAGCGCGACGAGCTTTGTTATTTTATCGACCAGCACGCGGCGCATGAAAAGCTTTTGTACGACGCGCTGATTAAAGATTACGAGCAAAAGCGGCTCAAAACGCAGCCGCTGATGATTCCGTTCGTGTTCGACGTATCGCCGTCGGACGCGGAATTGATAACGGAAAGCATCGACGTGCTTGCCGATTGCGGGTTCGGAATTTCGCCGTTCGGCGATTATACGTTTTCGCTGTCGTACGTGCCGTTCGAGTGCGCGGGAATTGATTTGCAATCGTTCGTCACCGATTTGTTGTTGCTCGTAAACTCGCGCGAAAAAAGCCCTATGATATTAAAGGAACGGCTTATGCAGGCGGCGTGCAAAGCGGCTGTCAAGGGCGAAATCGACGATTTGAGCAAGTCGGAAATCGACGCGTTGCTCTCTGAAATGACGATGCGCAATATTACTTTGTTTTGTCCGCACGGCAGACCGATAGCCGTATGCTTTTCCAAAAAGGAGATAGAAAAGTGGTTCAAGCGCATCGTATAAAAACGGTCGCTATCGCCGGCTGTACCGCCGTCGGCAAATCGGATACCGCTTTGAAGCTCGCAAAGCGCTTTAACGGCGCGGTCGTCGGCGCGGATTCGATGCAGATTTATCGCGGCTTCGATATAGGCACGGGCAAGCTGTCGCCGCAAGAGCGCGACGGAATACCGCATTATATGATAGATATTGCGGACGGCGACGAATATTTTTCGGCGGGCGACTATGCCGAACGCGCAGCTGCCGCGATTAAAAGCATTTACGCCGACGGCAAGCTGCCTATTATAGTCGGCGGCACGGGAATGTATTTGTATTCGTTGCTTTCGGGGTTTAATTTCGCCGACGCGCCCAAGGATGACGGAATACGTAATGCGCTCAAAAGCGCGGCGCACATATTCGGCTGTTCGGCAATGCACAAGCTATTGACGGTATCGGACGGCGAATCGGCGGCAAAAATCAGCGCGCGCGACTGCAAAAGGATAATTCGCGCGTTGGAAATTCACGCCGTCGGAGGCAGGGTAAAGTCGCAAGCGACCGCATCGGATAAGCCGTACGACGATTTGACGATAGTGCTCACGCTACCGCGCGATATTCTTTACGACAGAATAAACAGGCGCGTGCGCAAAATGTTCGACGACGGACTAATCGCAGAGACGAAGGCTTTAATGCGCTATAAAGATTGTCAATCCATGCAAGCGCTCGGATACAAGCAAATCGCCGCCGCGCCCGATGAGGCGCGCGCCGAGCTGGAAGCGCTGACAGCGCAAAAAACGCGCAATTACGCAAAGCGACAGACTACGTATTTCAACAACATGAAGCTGAACAAGATCTTTATCGACGTTAGGGATTATTCGGCGGTCGAGACCTGCGTTGCGAAATTTTTGGAGACATAATGAACGAAATTATTACTCGTGCGCTCGATAAGCTGGGCGCGCAATTTCAAAGAACGGACGCCGTCGCGTTGGACAATCAGCGCAAGGTGCTCGACGCGTTCATAGCTAATCGCGTCGCGCTCAGGCATTTTGCGCCCACCACGGGATACGGATACGACGATTGCGCGCGCGACACGCTCAACAAGCTGTATGCCGACGTGTTCGGCACGGAGGACGCCATAGTATCGCCGCACATCGCGTCGGGCACGCATGCGCTTGCCGTCGGACTGTTCGGGCTGTTGCGCCCCGGTCAAACGCTTTTGTGCGCGACGGGCACTCCGTACGATACGCTTAACGACGTGATATTCGGCGAAAATATAGGGTCGTTGCGCGATTTCGGCATAGATTGCGTTATCGTCCCGTTGGCGGACGGCAAGCCCGATTTAAAGGCTGTCGCAAGAGAGTGCGAAAAAGTAAAACCGTCGGTCGTCGCCGTACAGCGGTCGCGCGGCTACGAAATGCGTCCCGCTCTGTCCGTCGCTCAAATCGAGGAGATAGCAAAAACGGCGCGTACGGCGTGCGATTGCATGATTTTCGCGGACAACTGTTACGGCGAGTTTACTGAGCGTGTCGAGCCGTCTTTCGCCGACGTTTTTGTCGGGTCGTTGATAAAAAATCCCGGCGGCGGCATTGCGCCTACGGGCGGGTATATTTGCGGCAGCAAGCAAGCTATCGCGCAGGTGGAGTCGCGATTTACCGCGCCGTCGATAGGGCGCGAGGTGGGTTCGTACGCGGGCGATTACCGTCCGTTCTATCAAGGACTGTTCGTTGCGCCGCATACGGTTGCGCAGTGCATAAAAACGGCGATGCTGTTCTCCGAGGTTTTTTCATCGCTCGGCTACGAAACGATGCCCAAGACAGGCGAGAGCTACGACGATATAATTTGCTCGATTAAGTTCGGCGACGAGCAAAAGCTTATCGAGTTTTGCCGTGCCGTACAGAGCGCGTCGCCGATAGACAGCTTTGCAGCGCCCGAGCCGTGGGATATGCCCGGGTACGGCGATAAGGTCATAATGGCGGCGGGCGCGTTCGTTCAGGGCGCGTCTATCGAGCTGTCGTGCGACGCGCCGATACGCCCGCCGTACACGGCGTATTTGCAGGGCGGGCTTACGTTCGAGCACGGCGTGCTCGCGCTTGAAAAGTGCCTTGCTGCGCTCGGATATAATTGACTGTTACGGCGAGCGAATTTTGTTTTAGGCGTTAAAACAGTTGATTTTTTAAACGTGTTGTTCTATACTTAGATTGGTAAAACCAAATATCATTTTACAAGGAGTTATCATGTCCGAATTGACAATCAAAAAGGTAATTGCAAGAGAAATCGTAGACTCCCGCGGCAACCCCACGGTCGAGGCCGACGTAGAGCTCGAATGCGGCGTTATCGGCAGAGGCGCGTCCCCGTCGGGTGCGTCCACGGGCGAGTTCGAGGCAATCGAGCTGCGCGACGGCGACAAATCCAAGTTTGGCGGCAAGGGCGTTTCCAAAGCCGTTAACAACGTAAACACCGTCATCAACGAGGCGCTTAAAGGCGCGGACGCCTTCGATACCTATAAGGTCGATAAAATCATGATTGACGCAGACGGCACGGACAACAAGTCCAAGCTCGGCGCAAACGCCATTCTCGCCGTATCGATTGCGGCGGCGAAAGCGGCGGCAACCGCGCTCGACGTTCCGCTGTACCGCTTTATCGGCGGCAGCGCGGCGACGAGACTGCCCGTTCCTATGATGAACATACTCAACGGCGGCGCGCACGCGACCAACACCGTAGACGTTCAGGAATTCATGATTATGCCCGTCGGCGCAAAGACTTTTGCGGAAGGTTTGCGCTGGTGCACCGAGGTGTTCCACACGCTTCAAGCTTTGTTGAAGGGCAAAAACCTCGCGACCTCCGTCGGCGACGAAGGCGGTTTCGCTCCCAACCTTGCAAGCGACGAAGAGGCTATCAAGAATATCTTGGAAGCGGTCAAAAAAGCGGGCTTTAAAGAGGGCAGCGACTTTGTTCTCGCTATGGACGCAGCGGCGAGCGAGTGGAAGAGCGGCAAAAAGGGTCAGTATCGCATGCCCAAAGCCAACGTTACGCTTACGACCGACCAGCTTATCGAGCATTGGAAAGAGCTTACCGAAAAGTATCCCATATACTCGCTCGAAGACGGTTTGGACGAGGAAGATTGGGAAGGCTGGCAAAAGCTTACCGATACGCTCGGCGGCAAGGTTCAGCTCGTCGGCGACGACTTGTTCGTAACCAACGTAAAGCGTTTGCAAAAGGGTATCGACTTGCATTGCGGCAACTCCATTCTCATCAAGCTCAACCAAATCGGTTCGGTTTCCGAGACCATGGACGCCATCAAGCTCGCGCAGCGCTCGGGCTATACGGCGGTCGTTTCTCACCGCAGCGGCGAGACCGAGGATACGACGATTGCCGACCTCGCGGTTGCGCTCAATGCGGGACAAATCAAGACGGGCGCGCCCAGCCGTTCGGAGCGCGTTGCCAAGTACAACCAGCTTCTCCGTATCGAGGAGGCGCTCGGCGTCGCGGCGGATTATCCCGGCATCAAAACGTTCAATATCAATCGCTAATTCATAAACTCACAAAACGACCTTGCGCAAGCAGGGTCGTTTTTACATGCGTCAGCGCAATCGGTTCACGGGTAAATCAATTTAAAAAAGTAATCAATACTATTGCAAATCGCGCGCAAGTGTTGTATAATAAATGATAGCCGTAACGCTATGCGCAACGGCAAGTATACCGATTGAAGGTGTGGTATGGACGAGTGTGTGTTTTGTAAAATAATCAGAGGCGAAATTCCGTCAAAACGGTATTACGAAGACGATTTGATGATAGTTATCGCCGATATCGAGCCGAAAGCGAAAAAGCATTATTTGGCAATCTTCAAAAAGCATTACAAATATTTGTCCGAATTGACCGAGCAAGACGCGGCGGATTTGGGCAAGTGCATGTTGAAGGTGGGCGAGCTTGCCGCCGAGCTCGGACTCGAAAACGGTTTTCGCTTTATAATCAATCAGGGCGACGACGCAGAACAAACCGTTCCGCATTTGCATATGCACCTCATCGGCGGGCAAAAGCTGGAAATGCGCGAATATAAATCAAAATAAGGTTATGGAAAAGAGCGTTCGCGAATGTTCCGCATTTGACGATTTTTCGATATTCGCAAACTCGGTTTTGTGCGAGCATGCCGCGAACAAGTCGAAAATTGCCGATTACGACAGCGATATTAAATCTGCGGCAGGCGCGTTTGTCAACGAGAGCGCGCAGGCGTTCGGCTTAGAGCCGTTGGACGGTGAGGGCGGCGACAAACGTTTCGAGCTGATTCGTCCGTTCATAATCAAAATACTGTTGTACTTGGATTTGGGCTTGGACGTAAACGCGCTTGCGCCGTTGGCGCGGATAATAGAATCGACCGCGCTTCATCCCGAAACCGATTTAAACTCGCTTGTCGGCGAGTTGTCCGCGCTGTGGCAAGTCTCGACTAACGTGATTTTCAAGCTTATTCGCAAAGCGTTCAACGTTTACGACCCGTCGTTCACAGACAAGCTTTCCGCGTTGACTTGCTCTCAACCGTTTACTGCGAGAGACGTAGTTAGCGATTTGGCGGTATATGTGCGGGCTATATATTTGAATGGAGCACGTTACTATGCGCGAAACGACCGATAATCCGTATTTGTTGAATATCAACAGCAAATTCGGCGACTACACGCTCAACTCGTACTTGTTCGGCGAATTTGTCACACAAAAGGCGGTGGATGCAAACACGCTGCTAATGGCGATGCGCGAGCTGCTTGCGGCGCTCGGCTTCGATATTGCATATATGGGGTTTGAGTTTTTGGTCAAGCTCGTCGCGATATTCTATTCAGAGTCCGATATCGACGCGGACGCCGCCGTCATAAAGCTGTCGCAAACGTACGGCACGGAGGAGCGTTTGATTCGCGACAATATAAATGCTATTTTGAAGATTAACGGCGGATTTGCCGCTCGCGCAAGCAAGCTTTTAAAGCGCGAAATAGCTTTGAGCGAATGTACGCGATTACAATCGGCGGTTTGGATATTGAGCGCAGTGTTCAAGACTTATTACAACTACGCCGTCGACGGCGGGGATATCTCCGACGGCATACAATCTGTAAACTATTTAAAGGTGATTTTCAATGGAAACTAATGCGGAAAACGGCGTTTGCATATTGATTGTGGATGACGACGAGCACATATGTCAGCTGCTTGCGCTGTATCTCGAAAAAGACGGGTTTCGCACGGAATGCCGACACAACGGCGAGAGCGCGCTCGACGCGTTGCGCGAGGGTGATTACGACGTGGTGCTGCTCGACGTTATGATGCCGGGCATGGGCGGGTTCGACGCGCTCGCCGAGCTGAGAAAATTTTCAAGCGTGCCCGTAATAATGCTTTCGGCGCGCGGCGAGCCGATGGACAAAATATCGGGGCTCGACAGAGGCGCGGACGATTACATAACCAAGCCGTTCGAGCCGCAGGAGCTTATTGCTCGCATTCGCGCGGTTTTGCGCCGAATAAAGCCGAAGCCCGAGCAAAGCAAACGCGTCGATTTATTTAATCTTTCGGTCAATTTGACAGACTTTACGGTCACGCGCGACGGCGCTCGCGTTGATATGACGCCCAAGGAAACCGAGCTTTTGTACACGCTGGTAAAGACTCCGATGCACGTATTTACTCGCGACGAGCTGCTAAAACAAATTTGGGGACAAAATTATTCCGGCGATTCGCGCACGGTGGACGTGCATATCAAGCGCGTGCGCGAAAAGCTCGGCGACAATGCGCATTGGCGGCTTACTACGGTGTGGGGCGTAGGATATAAAATAGAAGTGTTCTAGGTGCTTTTTTGAAAACCAACAAGCTGACCGTAAAAAGATTTTTCAAGTCTCATATTTTCAGAATAACAGTATCGGCGATTGCGTTGTTTTCGACCGTGTTTTTTCCCGTTGTGTTCGCTTATCCGCATATAAGCGCGGAAATGCGCGGCGTTTTTCTCGTGTCCATTGTGTTCGCGTGTATTTTCGAGGTGTTGACTTACATATTGCTGTCGCAATTTTTGGTTTACTCAAAGCTTTCCGCGACGACGGCGCACATAGAGGAAATGGCGCGCGACGGACAGCCCTCGCATGTCGATTGCGGCGTCACGATAGACAATGCCGCGGACGATTTGGCGAAAGCCGCGGAT
This sequence comes from uncultured Christensenella sp., assembly GCA_910577945.1. GTDB lineage: Bacteria > Bacillota > Clostridia > Christensenellales > Pumilibacteraceae > Anaerocaecibacter. The sequence continues at coordinate 105,901 of CAJTNI010000001.1, forward strand.
ATCACGGCGGATGAGTACGTGCGGTTGGAGCAGGTGCGCAAGTCGTTTGTGGCTAACGCGTCTCACGAGCTGCGGTCGCCGCTCACGTCGGTTCAAGGTTTTTTGCAAGCGGTCTTGGACGGCACGGCGAGCAACGAGGATAGCGAAAAATACCTCAAAATCGCGCTTAGCGAGACGAAACGGCTCAACGCGTTGATTACTTCCATGCTAGACCTATCGCGGCTCGATTCGGGCAAAAACCCGCTGACGCTCGTCAAGTTCGATATAAACGATATCATTCGGGAAATAATACCGAAATTCGAGCCCGCGCTCATCAAGAAAGCCGTGCAGCTCAACGTCGATTTTGCGGGCGAAAACTGTTACGTTTACGCCGATAAGGATAAAATCATACAGGTGATAACCAACCTCGTCGATAACGCCGTCAAATATTCTCCGTCGTATTCGCGAATTATTTTGATGACGAGTATTCACGGCAACAAGGCGTACGTTTCCGTCCGTGATTTCGGGTACGGAATAAGTAAAAAGGACCAAATGCTCATTTGGGATAGGTTCTACATGACCGATAAGTCGAGGTCGCCCGTAAAGACCAAAGGGTCGGGGTTGGGGCTGTCGATAGTCAAAAAGATTATAGACGAGCACGGCGAGGTTGTGTGGGTGGAGAGCAGCCGCGGCGCGGGCGCAACGTTTATATTTACGCTTACGCTGTTCGACCCGATAAAGCATAAGTCGAATAGCGGCAGCTTGATTAAAGCGTCGGACACGGAGAGGATATAGGCATGGAGCTATTTTACGAACAGACTGTAACCAACAACAATATCGACGAACGTACAAAACGCACAAAAACGCTTACCATAGCCAAAACGATGTGCTTTGTTTTCGGCTTGTTTATTTTGGTGTCGTGCGCGCTGTATTTAAACTTTTTTTGGATATTCATATTGGCGGCGATACCGTTTTTTGTCGCGTCGTTCGTTTTAAGCCGCATAAACAAGCGCAACAATACCGAATACGACTATGTGCTCGACGACGAGTATCTCAAAATTTCCGAGGTGTATTTCAGACAAACGCGCAAGCTTAAACACACCATACGCTTGCGCGCCGTCGAGTCCGTCGGGGTGTTCGATTCTGAGGGCTACAAAAAGGTAGAGCGTCTCGCCACTAAAAAAGTGCTCGCGCTTGTTAATTACGAGGATGAAAAGTCTATTTTGTATATGCTGTATTCCACCGATAAAGGCAAGAAAATAATATTTCTCGAACCCGACAGAGGTTTTATGATATCGTTGCGTCGCGTCGTGTCGGCGGTCAACGTTTTCGATAAAAGCATATCGGAACTCGAAAAACGATTGACCGAGCTCGCTGCGGAAACGGAGACTGTCGCCTGATGATTTATTTGGATAATGCCGCCACTACAAAAGTATTCGAAACGGCAATCGACGCGGCGAATACTGCGATGCGAGAAGAGTATTTCAATCCCAACGCTACGTACAAATACGGCGTCGCCGCCAAAAAAAATATAGAGCTCGCGCGAAAAACGATTGCGGACGCGGTCGGCGCAAAATCGGAGGAGCTCGTTTTTACCTCGTGCGCTACGGAATCGAATAATTGGGTTTTTGCGCGCGGAATAAAGAACGCAAAGGGCAACGTCGTAATATCGGCGGGCGAGCACTCGTCGGTTTACGAAGCGGCGACGGCGCTCAAAAATCGCGGCGTAGACGTTCGTATCGCGCCGCTTACGCCGAGCGGCACAGTGGACGAAAACGCGTTATACGGGCTTGTAGACGCCGATACCTGTTTGGTGTCGGTAATACACGTAAGCAATGAAACGGGCGTTATAAACCCTATTAAGCGCATTTGCAAGGGCGTCAAAGCGCGCGCGCCGCGCGCATTGTTCCACAGCGACGGCGTGCAAGCGTTTTTAAAATGCGCCGAGCCTTTGGACGGCTTGGGCGTCGATTTTTACAGCGCGAGCGCGCATAAGCTTGGCGCACCAAAGGGAATAGGGCTATTGTATATCAAGCAGGGCGTTAACGTGGCGCCGTTTATGTGCGGCGGCGGACAGGAAAACGGCTTGCGCTCGGGCACGCAAAACACGCCGTACATTGCGGCGTATGCCGCGGCGGTTTCGCAATTCAAGCGCGATTCCGACAGCGCGGAAATAGCGGCAATTCGTGCCGAGCTTGCCGAAATGTTTGTCAAACGCGGCTGTAAAATCGTCGGAGACGGCGAAAACAGCGGGTATATATTATGCGTATGCGTTCCCGGCGTAAAGGCCGAAATTTTGCAAAATTTAGTGCACGAACGCGGAATAATAATCGGCAAGGGCGCGGCATGCGCAGGCGCTAAGCGCGGTAACCGCGTGCTTGCGGCAATGGGGTTATCGCCTAAGGAAATCGAAGGCTGTATTCGCATAAGCTTGTTTTGCGATACCGCAAGAGCGGACGCGATTGCCGCAGCACAAATAATATCGGAAACCGCCGATAAACTCAGGAGTGGAAATGTCGGATAACGTAATTTTGATTCGTTTTGGCGAGCTGTATCTCAAAGGCAAAAACAAATGCTATTTCGAGAATATTTTAAAGGATAATATCCGCAATAAACTGAACGGAATCGCTTGCAAGCTGTATTTCGGACGCGGTAGGTATGTAGTTAAGGAATATGCGGAGTGCGACGAGCAGCTTATTATAGAACGGTTGAAGCAGGTTTTCGGGCTGCATTCGCTGTCTTTGGCGCGGCGATGCGGTTACGAGTTGGACGAAATCGCAAGCCTTGCAATTTCAGTAATGCCGAACGTCGGCACATTTCGCGTGTCGGCGCGACGCTCCTACAAAAAATACCCGCTCGATTCGGTACAGTTAAACAAGGTTTTAGGCGAACGCATTCTCGAAGCCAAGCCCGAACTGACGGTAGATTTGCACACGCCCGATTTTGTATTGAACGTAGACGTACGTGAGGACGGCGATGTCTACGTGTACGACAGCACCGTTAAGTGTGCGGGCGGTATGCCGTACGGCACGGGCGGAAACGGCTTGCTGTTGCTTTCGGGCGGTATCGACAGCCCCGTGGCGGGCTATATGATGGCCAAGCGCGGAATGAGCCTTACGGCGCTGCATTTTCATTCTTATCCTTATACGTCAGAGGCAGCCAAAGAAAAAGCGGTTACGCTTGCGCGCATACTGAAAAACTATTGCCCGAATATAACAATGCACTGCGTGTCGCTGACTAAAATTCAAGAGACAATCCATAAATGCTGTAAGCCTAATTACATGATAACTCTGGTAAGGCGGTTTATGATGCGCATCGCGCAGGCGGTGGGCGAAAAACTCGGATGCGGTTGCATTATAAACGGCGAGAGCTTGGCACAGGTGGCAAGCCAAACGCTGGCAAGCATCACGGTAACAAACGCCGTAGTAACCGTGCCCGTGTTCAGACCGCTGATAGGCATGGACAAAGAGCAGATAATCGAGGTTGCCGAGCAAATCGGCACGTTCAAAACGTCGATAGAGCCGTTTGAAGATTGCTGTACGGTTTTTCTGCCAGATTATCCGCTGATTAAACCTACGCTCGAAAAAGTAGAGGAGCAGGAGAGCCGCATAGAAAATTATGCCGCGCTAATCGAAGAGGCTATCGAAAATATCGAGGTAACCGTCGTTTAAATCGGTTTTGGAATCGTTCCAAAACAAGCCGTCGTAAAAATCGATTATATCTATGCTTTTTTGCACGGGCAAATGTCGTTTGGAAAGCAATACGCGTCGTCTGTACCGCGGCGGCAAGAGCGGGTCAGCCAAATATACCTTATGCGAATCGTTCAACTCATAGCCGTCGATTTCATAGTATGCGACAGATTGCGGCACGGCAAACTTTTTATCCGCACGTAGCGCGCCGTCGTCAAACATAGAGGTTATAATATTGCAGCAAGTCGCTCCGGTAACTTTGTTATCAAGCGGCTTTTCGTTTGAGCCGAACCAAACCGCAACGGTGTATTCGGGCGTATAAGCTACGCAATAGCAATCGTAATTGCCGTTTTTGTCGCCGTTTGTGCCCGTCTTTGCGGCAATAATTCCATGATTTTTCAATTTTTTCGCCGTGCCGCGCTGTGCGCATTGCGTCAACATATCGGTCAATAAATACGCTGTGTCATCGTATACGGCGCGGCGTCCGCCGTCGGCAGCAGTGTAAACCACGCTGTCGTACGATTTCGCCGATTGCAAATACGCAATATCGGAATAAACGCCGCCGTTTGCAAGCGTGCGGTACGCGTTTGCCAGCTCGGTCAGTGTAATTCCGCGCTCCATTCCGCCCAAGGCAAGCGCAAGCGAATTATCGGATTGCTCGAAGCTCAATCCGAAATCCTGCGCGATAGCGCGGGATTTTTCGATGCCGACGTCTTGTAACAGCTTTACCGCCGCAACGTTGGAGGAATATATAAGACAGTCTGTCAAAGATTGATAGCCGCGGTAAATATTTTTAAAGTTTTGCGGCGCATAGTCGCCGAACGTCGTCGGCGTGTCCAAAATTTGCGTCAACGGCGTATAACCGTTTTCGAGCGCGGGCGCATACGAAACAAACGGCTTGATTGCGGAGGCGGGCGAGCGCTTGGGGTTTAAATACTTGTTGGTGTTGGTCTCGTCGCATGCGACGCCGCCCGTCGCATTATTCAGCACCAAAACGCGAACGTGTCCGTCTATATTAGCATTTTTTATCGCTTTGCGCGCGCTGCCGACAATATTTGTATCCAACGCCGTTTGCAGTGTGTAATTTTTCAGAAAAAGTTGTTTTTCGCTGCAACCCAATTTGTCGCAGGCGTTTTTGACTAAGCCTTCGATAAATTGATTTTGCTTGTTCTTGCAAAAAGTCAAGCGTTCCGCCGATGCCGCAGCGTAATCGCTTTCAGAAATAAAACCCTGTTGCAGCATTTGCCGCAACACCAAGTTTTTTCTGGCTTCGAGGTTTTCTTGGTTCTTATACGGGCTGTATTTCGACGGGTTATTTATAATAGACGCCAGCGCCGCCGACTGCGCGAGCGTAAGCTCCGACGCAGGCTTGTCGAACATAATACGGCTGGCTGTACCCAAACCGCGAATGCCGGAGCCGAAATAAAGAATATTGAAATAGCTTTCTAAAATTTGATTTTTATCGAATTCGCGTTCGAGCTCGCGCGCAAGCCGTATTTCCACAAGCTTGCGTTTAAGCGTTTTTTCGTTGGATAAGTGCGTATTTTTGATAAGCTGTTGAGTAATGGTCGATGCGCCTTCGCGAAATGACCGAGACGTAACGTTTTTCCACAGCGCGGACGCCATGCGCTTGTAATCGACGCCGCTGTGCGAATAAAAACGTTTGTCCTCGATTGCAATAAAAGCGTCCGCCGTGTGCTTAGGCAAATCGTCTATGTCGACGGCAATTTTATTGCCGAAAAAAATCGCGTCATCCAACGGATTTCCGTTTACGTCCAATATGGTGACGGTATCGGAATAGGATGTCAATAGAGTCGTGTCCAATTTGCGACTGTTTGGGATTATGTTTATGCGAGGCTCGATAAGCATGAAAAATACGCCGACGGCACAAGCAATCAGAGCAATTACGACGGATATTGTTATCAATGATATTTTCGCGGCTTTTTTCACGCTTATAGTATCTTTTAGCTATATTTATTTTATGTAATATCACCAAAACGAAAATACGACAAATTCCGTAATAAAAAAGATACGATTAAAGAAAATTTAGCACGCGCAAAATTAAACGACAAAATATGAGTAACAGCCCATTACCCTTAAAAAACACCATATCACTTCGCAAAAGCTGTGTTTTGCGAAGTGATTTATTGTATAACGCCCTTTTGCCCTATCAGGCGGCTACATTATTCTCCCAGCATTCCGTCTTTATAAATAGCGTTTAGGTGCAGCTCGTTTATTTGCCCGCACGGCGCATTCGAGTAAACCTTTATATAATTGGGCGTATACCCGACGTTAAAGCCGCCTTCGCAATCCTCCGTATATACGGGCGCAACCGTTCCGATATTTTTCGTCAAGAATTTACGGCGCAATTCATTCCTAATTTCCAACAGCGCACTAACTCTTTTACTTAAACACTCTCTGCTTAAAACTTTATACTTACGTGCCGCGGCAGTGCCTTCTCGGCTGCTGTACGGAAATACGTGAATGTCCGAAAATTCGCAACGTTTTACAAATTCCGTCGTTTCAGCGAACATTTCGCCCGTCTCCGTGGGAAATCCGACGATAACGTCCGTAGTTATGCCCGCCAGCGGAAAATATTTTCGTATCAGCTCTACTTTATTCAAGTAATAGTCCGTATCGTAATGCCTATTCATATCCTTTAACACGCTGTTACAGCCGCTTTGTAACGACATGTGAAAATGCGGGCAATACTCGCCGTCTCGCATAATTTGCAACAAGCCATCGTCTATCACTTCGCATTCAAACGAACCAAGCCTCTTTCTCTTCGATATACTCGCAAGCTCGGCTAACAATTCCGTAAGAGAACTTCCGATATCTCGCCCGTACGAAGATATATCTATTCCCGTCAATACCAGCTCTTGTGAGTTACTGTTTTTGCATTCATCCGCAATAGACCGAATAGAACGCGAACGATTTCGCCCTCTTAAATACGGTATAATACAATATGAACAAAAGCGATTGCATCCGTCTTGAATTTTAACAAAATCACGCGTTTTGCTTGATATCGGAGCTATTTCCTCAGAAAAACAGCAGTTTTTATTAAAAATATCGTCATTTTTGTGAAAAACTATTCTATCAGATAGAATACTATAATGATTATTAAACGATATTTTATCGACAATATCCGATACAAACGCCGACTTATCGGCAGTGCCGCCTATTGCAATTACGTTTTCTTTTTCGAATTTAAACGGTTTGTTTTGCGAGCTGCACCCTACTATTATTATGCGACAATCGGCATTAAGCTTACGCATTTTTCCGATATACTGTCGAGACTTTCTATCGGCCTCGGCTGTGACGGAGCACGTGTTCAAAATATAAACGTCGGCAGGCTCTAAACCTTCCGACGCATTATAACCGTTAGCAGCGAGAGTCGCGACAATCGACGCGCTCTCGCATTGATTTACTTTACAACCGAGCGTAACTACTCTTATTATCAAAGCGTCCACTCTCCCATTTCGTAGCATATTACCGATACGGCTGAAATAGCTGCGGTTTCGGCACGCAAAATTCTTGCGCCTAGCGTAACAGATTTTGCGCCCGCATCAACCAAAATATTTTTTTCGTTTTCGGTAATCCCGCCCTCCGGTCCCACAAACACTGAGACGTCGGTTTTTGATTTATCTATTGCTTCGCGTATCGAGCCGTGCATTTCGCGTTCCCACGGAAAAATCATGTGCGTGTTTTTGACGCGCGCCGTAAGCTCGTCGAATTGTATGCAGCGTTCGATATTGGGCAATCTGCTTCTCCCGCACTGTTCCGCGGCGGAAATCGCGATGCGGTTCAGTCGTTCGTAATTGAGCGACCCGCCGCGCTGCGTATGTGCCGAGTACACGGGAATAATGTTGTTTACGCCCAACTCGGTTACTTTTTGAACGGCGAGCTCGAAACGGTCCTGCTTTATAACGGAAAGATAGAGCGACAGGTTTATTTTGGTCTCGCCCGAATTTTTTGTTTCGGACAAAATCTCCAATTCCGTACGGTCTTTTTTGATATCCTTTACTTTGCAGGCGTATTCCGTACCCGTTCCGTCGAATACGGTTACAAAGTCGCCTACGCGTATACGCAAAGAATACGCGGCATGCGTGTGGGCTTCGCCTGTCAGTTCGGCGTGCTTGACGTTGACGTTCGGTAGATAGAATCTCATAGTTTAAATATAAACGCGCTCCATTCGTTTTTTCTTTCGACGCTTTCGAGCGTAAAGTCCTTCGAATACTCGGCTTGTACCTCGTCGGCTTTTGTCGAAATGATGCCGCTGATTACGGCGTACCCGCCGTTTTTAAGCGCCGATTTGATTATAGGCGCAACGGCAATCAAGACGTCTGCGGTTATATTGGCTATTACGACGTCCGCAGGCTCTTTTATTTTGCGAACGTCGTCGCAAACGAGCTGCGGCGCTGTTATGCCGTTTATTTTGCAGTTGTACGCCGTCGCGGTAATTGCTTGCTCGTCGTTATCCGCATACAGTACGTCGCTCGCGCCCAGCTTGTGCGCGCATATTCCGAGTATGCCGCTGCCGCAACCGAAATCGAGCACGCGCTTGTTTTTAAGGTCGAGCTTTTGCATTAAATGCACGCACATAGACGTCGTTTCGTGCGTGCCAGTGCCGAATGCCAGCCCCGGATTTAAATATACGGGTATATCGCCGCCGAGCGGCTTGTAGTCAATCCATTCGGGAATTATCACTATATCGCCTATATTGAACGGCTTATAGTATTTTTTCCATTCGTTTTCCCATTCCGCGGAGTCGATTGTCTCAAACTCCGATACGATATGCGAAACGTCTATTGCAAACGACCGCGCGCACTCCTCGAACTTGGACGCTATTTCGCCTTCGCTCATTTCCGTCTGATAAAAGCCGCTTACGGTGCAACCGTCGGTCGGATTGAACAGCGATGCGTCGGCATAATCCCAACGCTTTTCCTCTAAAACGGATTTTACGTCGTTGTAATCGTCGAAAACCTCGCCCAAGCTGCCGCATTCGTGCAAAGCGTATGCGACGGTTTCCGATTCGTCGTGCGTACAGCGCACGGTAATTTTACGGAATTTCATGAAATGCTCAGCGGTCTATTGCGCTTTGCAACGCGGTCATTGCGACTACGTTAACTACGTCCTCGCTGCTGCATCCGCGCGACAGGTCGTTGACGGGGCTGTTAAAGCCTTGGCAGATAGGTCCGATAGCTTCCGCGCCCGCCAAGCGTTGTACGAGTTTATACCCGATATTCCCCGCCTGCAAATCGGGGAAAATAAGCACGTTGGCGCTGCCTGCGACAAAGCTGCCCGGCGCTTTTAAATCGGCGACGGACGGAACGAGCGCAGCGTCGGCTTGAAGCTCGCCGTCTATTTGAAGGTCGGGACGAGCGGCGCGCGCCAATTCGAGCGCAGCGGTTACTTTGTCTATTAGCTCGCCCTTTGCCGAGCCCTTCGTCGAGTACGACAGCAAAGCGACCTTGGGCGATATTCCCGCGATTGCTTTGGCTGTTCCCGCCGACGCTATCGCTATATCGGCAAGCTGTTGCGCGTCGGGATTGGGGTTAACGGCGCAGTCGCCGAAAACCATTACGCCCTTTTCGCCGTACTTGCTGTCTTTGTCGAGCACCATTATAAAGCACGAGCTAACCGTCTTTATTCCAGGCGCGGTCTTTATGATTTGCAATGCGGGACGCAAAACGTCGCCCGTCGCATTTACCGAGCCCGCAACCATGCCGTCCGCCTCGCCGCGCTTTACCATGAGCACGCCGAAATACAGCGGATTGCGCGTCAGCTTGCGCGCCGTGTCGATATCCATGCCCTTCGACTTACGAATATCGTACAAAGCTTGCGCATACGGCTCTATGTCCGCAGTCGCTATATCTATAATTTTTACGCCGTCGAGGTTTGCGTCGGGGCATTTTTGCGCAATGACTGCGGGGCTGCCCAAAAGCACAATTTGCGCGACGCCCTCGGCTTGCGCCTTGGCTGCCGCCGTGATTATACGTGGCTCCTCGCCCTCTGCCAAAACTATGGTCTTATGTAAGTCTTTTGCTTTTAACCGAACGGATTTTAACAAATCGCTCATTTTATCGCTCCTTTTATTTACAAAACTGTTATTTTGTGATACAATCATTATACTCTTTTCGATTAAGCTTGTAAAGTATTTACCATGAATAATTGCGCTATCATTTGCGAATACAACCCGTTTCACAGCGGGCACAAATACCAATTAGACGTTGTGCGCGCGCACGACGCAAGCAATATCGTTTGCGTAATGAGCGGACAGTTCGTGCAGTCCGCAACGCCTGCGTTTTGCGATAAAGCGTTGCGCGCCGAATGTGCTATTATCGGCGGCGCGGACGCGGTAATCGAGCTGCCCGCGGCGTATGCCACAGCGAGCGCGCAAGCGTTTGCCGAGGGCGCGATAAAAATAATCGCGGCAATAAAAAACGCCGATACGTTGGCGATGGGCGCGACTGCCGACGCCGAGGTTATAAAACGTATAGCCGATATAAAGATTGCCGATAAGGTCGAGTTTAAGCGCGTACTCACGCAAAATATGAAATCGGGCAAAAGCTACAACGCAGCGGCGACGGCGGCATTAATCGAGCTGTTTGCGCGCAAGCACCCCGATAAAGCATACGGCGTCGACGACGTGCTTACCGAACCGAATAACATACTGTGCATCGAATATCTTACCGCGCTTGCGACTTATGCGCCGCATATCGAGCCGCTTATAATAGCGCGGCGCGGCGCTTTGCACGGCTCGGCCGAGCTTGACACAGAGCATATTTCGGCGACCGCCATTCGTACGGCGTCCGATGACGGTCGATTTCAAGCGGTAAGCAAATATTTGCCGTGCCGCGCCGATAAAATATCGGAATTTCGCAATAACCACGCACCCGATACGGAATTGTACAAAAATATCGCGGTGTTTGCATTAAAGTGCAAGGATTTAAACGCGATTGCAAGACTTCGCGATTGCTCGGAGGGCATGGAATATCTACTGAAAAGCGTCGCGCATTTATATAGCTTCGACGAATATTTGAGCGTCGCAGTCGGCAAGCGATACGGGAAAAAGCGCGTTTATCGCCTATTTCTCGACGCCGTTCTCGGGATAGAAAAAGGCTTGACCGATTGCGAATTTTGCACTCGCCTGCTCGCCTGCAAAAAAACCTTCGATTTTTCGATTTTGCCCGCTTGCGTTAAAACAAACAACGCCGACATAAAAGCGGCGGCAAGCGCAGACGCGCAAGTCGCGCGAGTGCTCGCCGTCGACGAAAAAGCCGTTGCGCTGTACAACACGCTGTGCCGTATCGACGGCGATTATTACAATTATTCGCTGGTGAAGATATGAGCGTAAAGGTGACGGACGACGATATAAACAGGATTATTGTCGGCTCTGTCGGGACGGCGTTTCGCACGGCGGCGGAGGCGCTCGTAGGAATGCGGTTTCGCAGCGTTCACTACAAGTCGAGCAAGCTGATATGCGATTGCATAGTAGCCAATTCGGTGTTGAACGACAAAATAACGCCCCATTCCGCCGACGGAATTTTGCAGTGCCTGCATAGAGCAAATCGCGCGTTCTATTCGTCCGTCGACAACGCGTACTTTCCCATCGAAGATAAATTTATCGAATACGCAAAATCGGTACTCGGTGAAGATTACGATAAAGTTCGCGCGCTCGATTTGCGCACTACGTGTTTTATATCGTACGTTTTATCGTTGGATTTTTCGCGCCGCAAAGGACTCGACCGCGAAGAAATATTGCGTAAAGCGTACAGCTATGACGAGTTTGTCAACGGAAAACTGCCGCACTATTGATTTTTATTGCTTAAAAACGCTTACAATGCGTTGAATTTCTACTTGATTTCCGCAATGGTCACGCCCGTATCGCCCTCGCCGTATCTGCCGTAACGGAACGATTTGATTTTGGCTTGTTTTTTGAGATAGTTTTGCACGCCTTTGCCGAGCGCGCCCGTGCCCTTGCCGTGAACTATTCTCAAAACGCTGTGCGGCGGCAGGTCGGACAACACGCGGTCTATTTGCTCGGTCGCCTCGTCGACGGTTTTGCCCAATAGCATAATTTCCACGTTTTGCGGCTCGCGCGTATCGTGCGAGCTTTTTGTACGCACCGCTTTGTGTTGTTCTTCGATTATTGTCAACGACGAAATGGGCATTTCCGTCTTAATCGACCCGATAGCGACCACCGCCTTATTGCCGCGCAGACCGCCGACGATAACGCCCTCTTTTTCCAAGCCCGAAACGTACACGCGCGTTCCGTCGGTAAGCTCGGACGGCATGGCGTTGTCTGTCGCTTTGACGGGCTTTTTAACCGAATCGGGAACTCTGTCATAAATGCGCTTAGCCGCCTTGCGCGCCTCGAACAACGCCGTTTCGTCCGCGGCCTTTAATATCTCTTTCATTTCGTCGATTATTTCCTGCGCGTAATCGGCGTACTCGTCCGCGCTGCGCTTGACCATTGCACGCGCGTTTTCGTTTATATCGCTGAGCTTTTTTTCGTATTCGGCTTTGAGCTGCTGCGTCCTTCTCTCGTTTTCGTCGGCGGCTGCGCGTAGCCTTTCGCACTCCCGTCGGTCGCTCAGCGCGGCGTTGCGCAAGCTTTCTGTTTCGCGTAAAATCTTGTCGAACGCGACCTTCTCTTTGCTCAACGCCGCTTTGGCGTCGGTAATAATCTCCGCGTCCAGCCCCAGCTTTTCGGCAATTTCCAACGCGTAGCTCGACCCCGACGCGCCGTGCAACAGCCGATACGTAGGTCTGAAATTTTCGGCATCGAACTGCATGCACGCGTTGGCGACGTCCTTGCAGCCGACGGCGAACTCTTTAACCGCGTTGAAATGCGTTGTTATAACCGCCGTTGCGCCCGACCGCAATATCTTTTTGATAATTGCTACGGCAAGCGCCGCGCCCTCGTCGGGGTCTGTGCCGTCGCCTACCTCGTCAAGCAATACCAGCGAATCGGAGTTCAGATGCTTTGTGATTTCCGAAATGTTAGTCATGTGCGCCGAAAACGTGCTTAACGATTGCGCAATGCTTTGAGAATCGCCGATATCGCAATATATGCTGTCGAACACGCAAATCGCGCTGTTGTCGGCGGTAGGCAAAAACATACCGCTTGCCGCCATCAGCGAGAACAAGCCGACGGTTTTGAGCGCAACGGTTTTACCGCCCGTGTTCGGACCCGAAATCAAAAGTACGCGCTTGCCGTCGAGCGTAATATCGACGGGCACGACGCAATCGCTCGATATAAGCGGGTGTCTTGCGCCTATTAACCGAATATTCCCGTCGTCGCAAAGCTGCGGGCGGTACGAATCGGTCTTTTTCGCATATTCCGCCTTGGCGAAAATAACTCCGCATTCGATGAGCACGCGTTGCCCCTCGCTCAATGCCGCGGCATTGGCGGCGACGGCGCGACTCAGCTCCGACAATATGCGCTCTATCTCGATTTGCTCTTCCGTTTGAAGCGTGATAATCTCGTTGTTTGCCTCGACAATCGCGAACGGCTCGATAAATACCGTAGCGCCCGTCGACGAAACGTCGTGCACAAGTCCTTTTACGCTCGACCTGCATTCCGAACGCACAGGCACTACGTAGCGTCCGCCGCGCAGGGTTACGATATTGTCCTGCAAATATTTGCTGATATCGTTTTGGCGCGTGAACCCGTCCAAGCGCTCGCGCAGCTTGGCGTTGGCGCGCGCAATCGAACGGCGCAGCGAATACAGCTTATCGCTGGCGTTGTCCTTAATCGCGGTTTCGCTTTCGATTGCGCGGTCTATATCGCGCTCCAAATCGTCGCACGCGCGCACCCATGCGGTTACGTCTTTGAGCGAATCGCATTCCGTCTCGCCCTCGATACACGATTTGAGCAAGCGCAAAGCATATACGCTGTTTTTGACCGACAGCAGCTCGGACGGTTGCAGGACCGCGCCGACCTCGGATTTTTCCACGATAACCGAAATATCGTCGAACGCGGTAATCGGTCTGTGCGAAGCAAGCACGGCAAGCGCATCGCCCGTTTGCGTAAGCAGCTTTTCGACCTGCACGCAGTCGTGCAACGGTTCGGTACGCATCAGCTCGTCGGCAACGCACTGCGACGGCGTAAGCGCGGCGACCTTTTCCAAAATTATATCGAATTCCAAGCTTTTGAATATGGGATTCATTCTATTTTACTTTAATCCTTTATTGATATTGCCGCGAGTGAACTCGCCGTCGTAAAACCGTCCGCGCAATATGTCGCCGATTTCGCGCGCAGAAAGCGTCGTACAATCGTAAAACTTATTTTTGCAGTCGGCGCGCGCGCTCGTAAGCAGATTGTGCGGAACGCAATTCAAAAGCTGACGGTAGCATGAGGACAGCTTGTAGCGGCGATATTTGAAAACTCTGCCGTTTTCGTCGGTGAGCGTTTCGTTGCCTTTACAGCCGACACATTTGTCGTAAGGACAGTGACAAAGCGTCATTACGGGCGCGTAACCGAACGCATACGTCCAGCAATCGTCGGCGGTCTCGTCCGCCTCGAACGAACGAATATGCGGCAAATCGGTTTTGCCTATTATATTATGCCCCGTTCCGAGCAAAACGGGCTTGTCGGTAATGCCGAGCGAATATAAATTATTGGAAATTACGCCGAATATTTGCTTGCGCGCGACGGCGGATTTTATTATTTCCATATCGTCGCCGCGCGCGACAATCGGCAGATTGAGCAGCACGGGAACAGTCGTGTCGGGTATATCGAAATTTCGGTAATCACGCGGATTTAACGCCAAATAATCGATACGCGACACAATATCGGCGTTGAGCTGCGCCGCGCTCTCAACCATTAGCATTACGCCGCCGCCGTTAAAACTATTGAATTTAAGTCCCGAATACGGCGTTACGGCGCGGTGCAAATCGTAATTTTGCAGGACTGCGTTTTTCAGCTTGTCGTACGCCGAGCGCCGCAGCTCGTTGAGAGTCGATACGGGCATAAACAGCCCGTCGTCCGACGACACGGCGATTTTCGGAGAAAACGGATAATCGCCTGTTTTTAAAAATGCGCGCTCGACGTCGCTTGCCGTTATAGCGCGCGTAACGGCGGCGCTCGGCGCGGTATCGCCTGTCGCAACTACCGTAACGCCGTTTGAACAAAGCGTGACGACGGGCTGTTTATCGGCGCGCAGCTCCACGTTAACCGATACGTCTAGCCTGCGCGTTTCGGCTTTGAGCTTTTCGGACAGTGCGCCGTCGAACGTGCGCCGCAGCTCGTCGCCGAGCTTGCATGCGGCGTGCGATACGATTTCGCCGTTTTGCACTATCGCGCCCGTCAACTCTTTGCCGTCGCGCATTACCTTGAATCCGTCGCGAGCGTGCGGCGTAAAGCCCTTGACCGAAAGCTTTTTGCCCGATACTTTGTCTATTTTGCCGACCGAAATGCCGATATTAGACTGTGATTTGGCGTGTATGACCTTAAACTCGGCGTTTTCGTCCAAGTACGCGGAGCAGTAATCGCCTCGATTATAGACCGATTTAAGGGCTTTCAACGCCGTCTTAGCGGGCATTGACGATTTATATACGCGCACGGCTTGCGCCACGTACTCCTCGGAGCGCATGCGCCCTTCTATTTTGATTGCGTCAACGCCGAGCTCCCGAAGATAGTTCAAGCGGTCGTACAAGCAAATATCCTTTGCCGACAAATAGTAACCGCGATTGCCGTTGAACGTGTACGGCTTTCGACACAGCTGCATGCACTTGCCGCGATTGCCGCTGTACGACGACGCGAGCGACGAAAAATAACAGTTGCCCGAAAAGCAAACGCACAACGCGCCCTGCACGAAAAACTCGATTTCCAAACCCGATTGTTTGATTTTTCGTATATCGCACGGCAAAGTTTCGCGAGCAAGCACTGCGCGGCGTATGCCCAAATCGCACAGTATTTTCGCGCCCTCTGCGTTATGTACGCCCATTTGCGTGCTGGCGTGCAGCGGGAAATCTGGCAACGCCCTTTTCAATTTTTCGATAAAACGGATATCCTGAACGATAGCGGCATCCGCACCGCAATCGTACGCAAACCGCGCCGTGTCCAGCGCGCGCCGCATTTCTCCGTCCTTAATAAGCGTGTTTAACGTAATGAACACGCGCGTGCCGAACATATGAGCATATTCGACCGCCGCACGCAGCGTTTCCTCGGTGAAGTTTTCGGCTTTCGCGCGCGCGCCGAAATTTGGCATGCCCAAATACACGGCGTCCGCGCCTGCGACCACCGCCGCGCGCAGCGCGGAAAACGAACCTGCCGGCGCAACTATTTGCATTATCTCAGCTTAGCCCCGAACTCGGTTTCGAGTTTTTTGAGAACAGCGTCCATAATGCGCTTGATTTCGGCGTCCGCAAAGGTGTTGTCCACGGGCTGCAAGCGCATGGAAAAAGCGACGCTCTTGTGCCCTTGCGGTATCTGCTCGCCCTCGTAAACGTCGAAGAGCTTCACGTCATATATAAATTCGCTCACGCTCTTGACCGCCGCAAGCATAGTGCCGACGGGCGCGCCACGCTCGACCACGACAGCCAAATCGCGGTCTACGGGTTGCAGCTTGGAAATGGGCGTATATTTGGCTATATCGCGAGCTTCGGCAAGCGCCTCGGTCACGTCGAGCTGCGCCACAAACACGTTTGACGGCAGCGCGAAACTTTCGCAAACAAGCGGGTGCACCTTGCCGAACTGTCCGCAAATGAGCTTGCTCTCTACGGATAGCGACAGCTTGGGGTGCAAATACGACGCCGTGGACGGCGCAAACTCCGCAGCTACGCCGAAAAGCTTGATTACCTCGCCTACGATAGCCTTAATCGTGTAAAAATCCCCGTCGTTGCAAATCCCGATACTGAGCACGTCGCGCTCTTGCGGCAACGCTTTGAGCGGAAGCTCGTCGGCGATAAATACCTTTCCAAGCTCGAAAAATCGCATAACGACGTTCTTGCGCGCGCAGTTGCCCGCGATGGACGACAGCATGCCGCCTACGGTTTGCGTGCGCATGACCGATACGTCGCGATTGAGCGGGTTTATAATGGGAATCTCCCTACGCAATGCGTCGCCGTCGGGAACGAGCAATTTATCCGCTTGCTCGGGCGAAACGAACGAGTAATTCAAAATCTCGTCTATGCCCAAGCTGGTCAAACGCGTTTTCAGCGCGTCGGAATTTATATCGTGCGTATTCATGCCGCCGCGCGTTTGGTGCGTGTTTTCCGAATGCGTGGAAACGATATTGTCGTAGCCGTAAAACCGCATGATGTCCTCGGCGAGGTCGGGATATCCGTCCACGTCCTCGCGCACCAGCGGCACGGTGCATATAAGCGTTTTGCCCTCGGTCTTAACGGTAAAGCCCTGTTTTTTAAGTATGGAAATTATCGTTTTTCTTTCGATATCTATACCGAGCAGCGCGCAAATTTCGTCCTTTGTGGTTTTGATAATCTTTTCTACGGGCGCGGGCACGCCGTCGCTCGAATGATTTTCGCAAATTTGTCCGCAGCCGAGCGCGTCGACAAGCGCCAAAGCGCGCTCCGAACCGAGCTCGACCGACTGCCAATCCACGCCCTTTTCAAACCTCGACGAGGAATCGGAGCGCAAGCCGATTTTGCGCGACGTGCGCCGAATATTGCTGCGTTCGAACCGCGCCGCCTCCAAAAATACCGTTTCGGTATCGGGGAAAATGCTCGTATACTCGCCGCCCATAACGCCCGCAATCGCAAGCGGTTTTTTGTCGTCCGCAATCACGAGTATCCCGTCCGCCGAATATTCCTTGCCGTCAAGCGCGGTTATACGCTCTCCGACAGCGCCCTTGCGCACCGTAATCCTTCCGTCGATATACTTGCGGTCGAACGCATGGAGCGGCTGCCCGTATTCCAAAAGAACGTAGTTGGTGATATCCACGAGGTTGTTTATAGGGCGAATTCCGCACAAACGCAGCCTGTCGCGCATCCACTTGGGCGATTTTTCTATCTTGACGTTTTTGATTATTCTTCCGATATAGCGACTGCACAGCGTTTTGTCGGCAATCTCCACGGCGGGAATTTCGCAGGCGGCAATCGTTTTATACGTCAGCTTGGGCGACTTGAATTTTTTGCCGAGCAAAATGGCTATTTCACGCGCAAGATTGACTATCGCCTGACAGTCGGGACGATTGGCGGTTATCGAAACGTCGAGCACGGTATCGTCGATTCCGAGCGTGCGCATAATGTTTTCGCCCGCAACGCTGTCCTTGGGCAGTATGAGTATGCCGTCCACGCTCGCGCCGTCGATAACGTCATCGTCTACGCAAAGCTCGCTGCCCGAGCAAAGCATGCCGTAGCTGTCTACGCCGCGCAGCTTTGCGGCAGCCAAGGTCTTTCCGTCCGGCAGCGTCGCGCCGACGGTGGCTACGGGAACGTAATCGCCCTGTTTTACGTTCTGCGCGCCCGTTACGATTTGCACTGTTTGCGCGCCTATATTTATTTGACAAATCCACAGCTTGTCGGAATTGTCGTGATGCACTATCGATTCCACTTTTCCGACGACAACGCCCGTAATGTCGGCGCGCGGCGCAATAATCTCCTCCACCTCGAAGCCGATGGAAAGGAGCTTGTCCGCAAGCTCTTGCGGCGTAATATCGCCTATATCAACGTAGTCTTTTAACCAATTCAAAGGGAGTTTCATATGCGCCTCCTATCTGAACATGCGCAAAAAGCGCACGTCGTTTTCCCAAAGCTGTTTAATATCGTTTATACCGCATTGAATCATCGTAATTCGGTCAAGCCCCATTCCGAACGCAAAGCCGTGATACTCGTCGGGGTCTATTCCGCAGTTTTCCAAAACCTTGCGGTTTACCATGCCCGCGCCCAAAATCTCGACCCAACCCGTGTTTTTGCAAACGCGGCAGCCCGAGCCGTGACAGTTAAAGCACGACACGTCCACCTCGACGCTCGGCTCGGTAAACGGGAAATAGCTCGGACGGAAACGAATAACCGTATCGTCGCCGAAAATAAACTTCGCAAAGCCTTCGAGCGTGCCCTTCAAATCGCAAAGCGTCACGTTTTTGTCGACGACTAGCCCTTCCATTTGGTGGAACACGGGCGAATGCGTGGAATCGTCGTCGTTGCGGAACACTCTGCCCGGGCAAATCATTTTGAGCGGCGGCTTGTACTGCTCCATGAGCCGCACCTGCCCGCCCGAAGTCTGGGTGCGCAGCAGTATGCCGTCGTTTATGAAAAACGTATCCTGCATGTCGCGCGCGGGGTGGTCGGGCGGAATATTGAGCGCCTGAAAATTATAGTAATCGGTCTCCACCTCGGGGCTGTCGTAAACTATATAGCCGTTGCCCACAAAGTAATCGGTAAGGCGCTTTCTTATTTGATTGAGCGGGTGTATCGCGCCGACCGCGCGAATGGGCTTATCTATGGTTAAGTCCGCGCTTTCCGCATTCAGCGCGGCGTCAATAGCCTTTTTGTGCAAGACTTTTTCCTGCGCGTTGCATAGTTCGATAAGCTCGACGCGCACGTCGTTTATCAGCTTGCCCGCCTGCGGCTTTTGCTCGGGCGGAATATCTTTGAGCGTGCGCATCAACGCCGTCAGCGTGCCCGCTTTGCCGAACAAAAGCGTTTTCAGCTCGGACAGCGCCTTTTCGCTGTCGGCGCGACGCAGCTTGTCGAGCGCGTCGGCTCTGAGTTCATCGAGTTTAAGTTCTTCGAGATTCATAACTCCTCCTGAGATTTTTCAAACAAAAAAGCCCCGATACATCGGGGCGTCGTAAAACGCTGTACCACCCGAATTGGGTCTCGTTTTTGCACGTAACGCGGCATACGCCGTCGCTTACTCAGTTTGTTTGGGCGACGGTGCTCGTACGGTGAATATTCTTGCGCGTACCGCCTCTCAGCCGCGAGCGGTTCTCTGTGTTTGCGCGTGTCTTGTGCCGTACTCAAACGCATCTTGATTTACATTATTTTAGCACAAAACGTTTTAATTTGCAAATGTTTTCGTCGGGTTAAAAATTATATTTTTACTTATTTATCGACAACCAAGTCGAGCATATCCCCCACGCTCGCCGCGTGCAGGTACGTAGGCGGCACTTCGCCTATGATTATCATTTCGCTCATAAGCACCTGTGTGGACGTTTTGATTGTCGAGGGCAGTCCGGGCACGGCGACGGCGACCGACCCCGAAATATTTAGGAACAACCTGTGCAGCGTTTGATTTATGCCCGATTCGGTAAACAGCGAGGTTATTTGCGTTTGCGTCGAGCCTACCAGATAAATCTTGATATTTATATCGGGACCGAGACCCGTAAACAGCGTAACGCCGCTAAGCGAGCCGACGGGAATTTTAATGCCGTCCTGCCCTACCTCGTTGATTTTCTTCTGCGCGTTGATAGTGACCTCTTGCGCAAGCCTGCTTATTGTTTCCGAGTCGAGCACAACGCTTTTTATGGCGTTTTTGTCGTCGCGACTGACAGTCAAATAGTCGGCGTCGGCGTTTGCGCTCATTACGTCGAGCACCGCAGCGCTTACCGCCTCGGTCGTGAGCGCGCGTATGCGTTCGTTGGATATCGTGATAATCATGGGGTTTACGTTGCTTTGAACAAACACGCCGATCCCGATTACTATCGCGATTATAAAGCAAAACGCGACAAACAATTTCTTTCGTATGCCGCGTTTCTTTTTTACTATTTTACAGCCGCTTTTCACTATAACGATATATATGCGAGCAAGCGGCGATTTGATACGTTTATTTTGAACGCGGGTTAAAAACGAGCGTTACGATATAGCTCATCACGATTGCGATACCCACGCCGTACGCCGTGCGTATAAGCCCGCCCGCAAACGCGCCGACAAAGCCGACAGAGCGCGCCGAGTCGATGGCGCCTTTTGCGAGCGACGCGCCGAATCCGACTATCGGCACGGCGACGCCCGCCTGACACACTTTATAGATATAATCGTAAACGCCTACCGCTTCCAGAATTATGCCCGCAATCAAAAATATCACGAGTATGCGCGCGGGCGTTAGCTTGGTGCGAACTATCAAAAGCTCCGCCGCAGCGCACAGCGCGCCGCCCGATGCAAACACAGCGGCATACGTGCCCAAATACTGTAAAACCGTAGCAAACATCAATCTTCACCTCCGAACGGATTTTCTACTATGACGGCGTGCGAAATGCACGGTATCGTTTCGCCCTGATAGCAGCTTTGCGTGCTCATGAGCGCGCCCGTCGCCAAATAAGCGACGCGCTTGTATTCGCCGCTAATCAGCTTGTCCATAATGAAAGAATTAAAAATCGTAGCCGAGCACGCGCAGCCGCTGCCGCCCTGATAGCATTTTTGATTTACGTCGTAAATCATATTGCCGCAATCTATATAGTTTTGCCCGAGCCGTATACCGCGCTTGCGCATAAGGTCGCGAAGAATATCCGACCCGAGCTTGCCGAGGTCGCCCGTGACAATCAAGTCGAAATCGTTTTCGTTAAAGCCCGATTGCGTAAACAGCGTAAACATAGTATCCATCGCCGCGGGCGCCATTGCCGCGCCCATATTGTTCAAATCGTTCGTGCCGAAATCGGTTATTTTACCGGGTATTGCCATTACGAGCTTGGGAAACCGTTCCGTGTCCTTGTCGTTCTGCGCTACGACGGACGCCGCCGCGCCCGTTACCGTCCACTGCGCGTACGGCGGGCGCTGACACCCGTATTCCAACGGGTAACGGAACTGCCGCTCCGCCGTCGCGAAATGGCTGGACGCCGCGCAAAGCACGTTTGTGAAGTATCCCGCGTCCACCATGGTCGCGGCGAGCATCAGCCCTTCCGTCATTGTAGAGCAAGCGCCGTAAATACCGATATGCGGCACGCCGATATCGCGCGCGGCATAGCTGGACGTGGTCATTTGATTGAGCAGGTCGCCCGAAATCATAACGTCGATATCGTCTATTTCGAGCCGCGCATTGCGTACCGCGCCGCGCACGGCGGTGTCGAACATGCGAATTTCGGCGCGCTCAAAGGTCTTTTCGCCGAGCTTGTCGTCGGTCTCGCAGCGCGAAAAATATTTGCCGACAGGGCCTTTCGATTCCTTTTCGCCCACAACGCTCATTCTGCCTATGATGCGCGGCGTATTGTAAAACCGCATAATGCGCTGCCGCGGCGAAAAGCGCGTCGGTTCGGGCAAAATGTCCTTGTTAATCGAATCGAGCGATTCGGGCTTTGTTCTTCTTATCTTTTTGAATAACGCCATATCAGTACATTCCGAGTATCAACAAGTTTATCAATCCCGCGAGAGTAGACCACACGATACCGTTTACTACGACCGGACCTACGACCGAAAACAGCTTAACGCTCGTGCCGAAAATCAACCCTTCGGTTTTAAATTCCATGGACGCGCTCGCCATTGCGTTGGCAAAGCCCGTAATAGGCAAAAACGAGCCGGCGCCGCCCTGACGCGCTATGACGTCGTAAAAGCCCAAGCCCGTGAACAAAATAGCGAGCGTCACGAGTATCATGGACGTAATGTTGGATATCATATCCTTTGGCATTGACGGCGCGATTAACGCCACTATATCGCCTATGCCTTGACCAATCATGCACGTCACTCCGCCTATCCAAAAGCTGTGCCACAGCGCTTTCGCTATGCTTGTTTTGGGCGTGACGGTTTCTACGTACTTGTTGTACTGTTCGTTGCGCTTTTTGAGCGCGCTTGTCTGTTCGGACATACACTCCTCCGAAAGAATTTATCTTACCCTGTCTTTAACGGTTTTCACGAGCTGTTCCCGTTCCGTAACGACGGTGTAGCCCTCGCCGACGGGGCGTTGCTTTGCCTTTTTCATATAGATAATTTGGCGAATGCGCGGCGTTATTATTCATTGCGATAAAAAAACGGCTTTCGCCGTCGAACGAAAACCGTAGTGCTATAAACCGCTATGCGTTATCCGCAAAATGCTCGCGTAGCTTTACGAGTATTTTACTTTCCAAGCGAGAAATTTGGACCTGCGAAACGTTGAGCGCGCGTGCGACCTCCGACTGCGTTTTGTCGGCGAAATACCGCAATAGTATTATCTTTTTGTCGCGCGGCGGCAATTCGCCGATTACCTGTTTCAGCATCATGCGGTCGAGCTTTTCCTCGTCGTTCTCGCCCGTTTGCAGCTTGTCGAGCAAGGAGCGCGAGCTGTCGTCGTCGGTTTTCTCGTATATGGAAACGGGATGCTTGCCCGAATCCATGATGAACACCGCCTCTTGCGGCTCGATTTCAAACTGCGCGGCTATCGTCTCGATTGTGGGCGATTCGCCACGGTCGCGCTTGTATTCCTCGACAAAGCGCGCGATTTTAATCGCGGTCGTCTTTGTCCCGCGCGAAACCTTTATCGGTCCGTCGTCGCGCAAAAACCGCTTTACCTCGCCCGCAATCATCGGAACGGCGTAAGTGGAAAACCGCACCTCGTACTGCGTGGAAAAATTGCGCACAGCCTTGATAAACCCGACGCAGCCGAGCTGATACAAATCGTCGTACTCGACGCCCTTGTTCTTGTATCTGCGTATAACCGACTTGATAAGCGGCGAATTTTTGGTGACGAGCTCCTCGCAAGCGCTGCGGTCGCCCAGCTGCGCCGAGCGAATAAGCTCTAACGTTTCTTCTCTTTCCAATCCGCACCTCGAATCGTCTTTGTCATCGTAACTACTGTTCCGTTCGGCTCGTTGCGCCCGACCGACAACGTGTCCATGAACGATTCCATTACGGTAAAGCCCATGCCGCTGCGTTCCTGGTCGGGTTTGGTCGTAAAAAACGGTTGCATGGCATGCTCGATATCCTCTATGCCAATGCCGTAGTCAGACACGACGATATGTACGGTATTTTCGTCGATTGTAGTCTTTATGGTAACGATTTTATCCTGCGCGTCGGCGGCGTAAGCGTGGACCACGCTGTTTGTGACGGCCTCCGATACGGCGGTTTTTATATCGTTTATTTGGTCAATCGTGGGGTCGAGGTCAACGCAAAACGCCGCGACCGCATTGCGTGCAAACGCCTCGTTCGCCGATATCGCGCTGAAAGTCAATGTCATTTCGTTTTTCATGTCAACCTGCCTTTGTCATAATTTCGTATATGCCCGAAAGCCCGAGAACTCTATCGACTGCCGCCGTCGGCGATTTTAGGAATATAGCCACGCCGCGCGGCTTTAACCGCTTATATCTGCCGATTAACACGCCTATGCCCGTGGAGTCCATAAACGACAGCTCGGACATGTCTATATACAGCCGCTTAATGCCGCCGCATTCAGTCAAGCCGTCCAAAGACGTGCGGACGTACGCGCTGGTGTGCTCGTCGAGCTCGCCGCTCAGCTTTACGTGTAATTCGTCGGTCTGTTTGTAATGCGAGATTTTCATAACAATAGCTCCGAACTTAATAGTATCAAAAATAATTCGCATGATTTTGTCATAATATGTTGCATAAACACATTAAATCACGAATTTGCCGTTGTAAATAGCGCGCGACTACTCCGCACACTGTTTGCTATTTTCGCCATAAACAAGGCAAACGCGTGGAATTGCAATCTATGCGCCGCTACAAGCGAGTTTAGCAACGTATCGGGCGAAAATCTTGCTCGGGCATACAAACGGTTTCGGCAAATTAAAAGACATACGGCGCAAGGAAAAGCCGCGAAGCGCGCAGCCTGCGGCATGTGTAAACGGTTTTATAATACAATATGCCGACCGTAATACGCCAAAACCGAAGCAATATCTCTGCGGCTGCCCGAGCCTACGCAGTTCGATTTTTGCGGCAAACAAAAACCGCAAAGCGGAAAACGCGTTTTGCGGTAAATCGGATTATAATATAAAAGAGCGGATTGCTCCGCTCTTTCGATTGCTTTTAATATGCGTTACTTTGCGTATTCGACGGCGCGGGTTTCGCGTATAACGTTAACCTTTATTTGCCCGGGATACTGCATATCCTGCTCGATTTGCTTGGCTATCTCTTTCGACATGTACATAGCCTTTACGTCGTCCACCACCTCGGGCTTGACTATTATGCGCACCTCGCGTCCCGCCTGAACGGCAAACGCCTTTTCGACGCCCTCGTACCCGTTGGCGATTTCTTCGAGCTTTTCGAGACGCTTGACGTAATTGTCGAGCGATTCGCGGCGCGCGCCAGGTCTTGCGCCCGAGATTGCGTCGGCGCACTGAACGATTACAGCCTCGATTGTTTCGGGTTCGATATCGTTATGGTGCGCGGCGATACAATGCACTACGCCCGCGTTTTCCTTATACTTTTTGGCTACGTCCACGCCGATTGACACGTGCGTGCCGTCCAACTCGTGGTCCAACGCCTTGCCTATATCGTGCAACAGACCCGCGCGCTTGCACAGCGACACGTTTGCGCCCAATTCCGACGCCATAATGCCCGCCAAGTGCGAGGTCTCAATCGAATGACGCAATACGTTTTGTCCGTAGCTAGTGCGGAAACGCAGTCTGCCGAGCACGCGCACGAGCTCGGAATTGAGCCCGAACACGCCCGTCTCGTACATGGCGTTTTCGCCCGCCTCTTTGATTTTGACGTCTACTTCCTTCTTGGCTTTTTCCACCAAGTCCTCGATACGACCGGGATGAATGCGCCCGTCGCTTATGAGCTTTTCGAGCGCGATACGCGCGATTTCGCGGCGTACGGGGTCGAAACACGAAAGCACTACCGCCTCGGGCGTATCGTCGATAATAAGGTCGCAGCCCGTCGCGGTTTCGAGCGCGCGAATGTTTCTGCCCTCTCGGCCTATTATACGCCCCTTCATTTCGTCGTTGGGCAACGCGACGGTGGATACCGTAATTTCGGCGCTGTGGTCTACCGCGCAACGCTGAACTGCCAAGGCGACGATTTTTTGAGCCTTTTTATCCGCCTCTTCGCGCGCTTCCGCGTCGATTTCGCGCACCATTTTCGCGGCGTCGCGCTTTGCCTCGTCGCGTATCGCGTCGATTAGCTGGTTTTTAGCCTCGTCCTTCGTCAAGCCGGCAACGTGCTGCAATTCGTCTTGAATTTTGCTGTTTGCGTTAGCCAACTCGGCTTTGAGCTTGTCCGCCTCGGCGTGCTTTTGCGAAAGTGCGTTCCTCTGGTGTTCGAGCTCCTCCGATTTTTTGTCGAGGTTCTGCTCTTTTTTATCGAGCGTATCCTCGCGCTGTTGAATGCGCTGCTCCGACCTCGACAGGTTCGCCTGCTTTTCGCGCAGCGATTTTTCCATTTCGCCGCGCTCCTTTGCGAGCTCCTCCTGAGATTCGCGCTGTGCGACCTTGCGCATTTCTTTTACTTCGTTAACGGCGTCTTCCAGCATTTTGTTAGCGGTTTGTTTGGCGTCGCCGAGTTTCTTTTTGGAATACAGACGAAACCCGAGCCAGCCCGCAACAGCGCCTATAATCAAGCCGATTATAGGCAATACCGCATACAATGCCACAGACACGCTACTTGATAGTAGGGTCATAGCTTTCTCCTTATTATTTTGTATAGATATTACATGTTACCGCGGTACGGTCGGCAAGCCCCGTTTTTACTTTTGCGGACAAAACGCAGTCCGTTCGGGTTCGCTTGGGATTAGTCGACCGAAAGCGATAATATTATATATCGAATCGGTGCGTCGCAACACACCTATATAATCATATCACTTGCCGCGAAATTAGTCAAGTTATTCGAGTAACAAATTTGCGCGCTTGCGCGAGCAAATTCGCGCTCATAAAATTCCGCCGCGCAACGGCGCGACCGCATCATGCGCCGCGCTTAACGACGAAAATCGCGTATGCTTTGCGTCGGCGAATCGCGCAACGGCTTTTCGGGCACAGACGCGAACGTCAATAAATACACTACGCTTGCGCCCGCTCTTTTGAGCGTTTTGGCGCATTCGCTCGCAGTCGCGCCCGTCGTCATAACGTCGTCGATAAGCACTACGTGCTTGGGCGTTTCCGATATTGCCGAAAACGCGCCCTTTAAATTTTCCATGCGCTCGGATTTGTTGAGTCGCGCCTGATTGGGTGTGCTCATATCCTTTTGCAACAGCTCCGCGCACGGCTTATCCGTGCGTTCGGCAAGCTCGCGCGCGAGTATCTCCGCTTGATTGTATCCGCGTTTTTTCAAACGCGTTTTATGCACGGGCACAAACGTGAAGCAATCGAAATCCCAATCCTGCACGATTAAAACGTCGAGCAAATATTCGCTCATGGCTTTGGCAAGATATTGCGCGCCGCCGTATTTGAGCCGTCGTATCAAATCCTTTGCCTGACCGTCGTAGCTTACGGCGGAACGCGCCTCGTCGAAATACAACGATTCCGACGAGCACTCTCCGCAATAATCTCCCATGCCTACCTTATGCCTGCCGCAACGCAAGCAGTAATTCAGATTGATATCGAGCTTGCATGCGTCGCATATCCCGTAGCGGTTGGGGTGAATTTCCTTGCCGCAAACGATACACTTTATATCGTCGGGATACAGCAGCTGTACGAGCTCGTTTATTACGCCGCGCTTCAATCGTCTTTATGCTTTAACGTTTCGCGCGCAATATACAGCTCCTCGTTGGTCGGAATAATGAAAACCTTGACCTTGGAATCCTTCGCGCTAATCTCTATTTCGGTATCGCGCGGCGGGTTCTCGTTCTTCTTTTCGTCGAGTTTGAGCCCCATGTATTCCATATCCGCGCACACGGATTTGCGGACGCGCGGCGTATGCTCGCCTATGCCGCCCGTAAACACCAAGCAATCCAGCCCGCCCATGACGGCGGCATACGAGCCGACGTACTTTTTGACGCGGTAAGAGAACATGTCGAGCGCAAGGTTTGCGCGCGCGTTGCCTTTCGATGCGGCATACTCCAAATCGCGGAAATCGGAGCTCACGCCGCTCACGCCGTAAACGCCGCACTGCTTATTGAGATAGGCGGTTATTTGGTGAATATCCATGTTCTTTTTGCTCATGAGATATTCGATAGCCGCCGCGTCGATATCGCCGCAGCGCGTGCCCATAATCAAGCCCTCCAAAGGAGTCAAGCCCATGGACGTGTCTTGGCACTTGCCGTTTTTGACGGCGCTCACGCTTGCGCCGTTGCCTAGGTGGCACACGACGGTTTTGATTTTGTCCGTACCAATAAGCGCGGACGCTCTGCCCGATACGTACGCATGGCTCGTGCCGTGAAAGCCGTATTTACGGACCTTGTAGCTTTTGTAGTCGTTGTAGTCGATGCCGTACATATACGCGTAATCGGGCATGGTCGAGTGGAACGACGTGTCGAAAACCGCGACCATGGGCGCGTCGGGCATTACCTCGCGGCACGCCTTGATACCCATTACGTTGGGCGGATTGTGCAACGGCGCGATATCGCAATTCGCCTCGATGAGTTTGAGCGATTCGGGCGTGATAAGCGCGGAATCGGTAAAGTCCTCGCCCGAATGAACGACGCGGTGTCCTACCGCCGCAATTTCGGACATGGAAGAAATTACCCCGTGCTCCGAGCTTACGAGCGCGTCGAGCACGAGCTTAATCGCCTCCGTATGCGTGGGCATTGCCGCATCGATAGTCACCCTTTGCTTGCCCGTATGCGTGAGCCTCGAACCGTCGAGACCTATGCGCTCGCATACGCCCTTGGCAATAACTGCCTCCGTATCCGTTTCTATTAGCTGATATTTCAGCGACGAGCTGCCGGCGTTTATAACCAGAATCTTCATATTTTCTCCTATAATTATTTTTTAACATGCAATAACCGCCGATTTCGGCGGTTTTGCGTGCGATTATTTTTTCATGTAGTCGCGGGCTTTATCGTACTGCTCGGGTCTGAGACTGTCGTGCAGGTCCTTAATCTTTTGCCGCTGTTCCTTTGTGAGATTGCGCGGCAATTCGATATCTATCGTCACGAGCAAATCGCCCTTGATTTGTTTTTTGGGGTTTTCCAAGCCCTGCTCTTTGAGCTTAAACGTCATACCGCTCTGCGCGCCCTCGGGCAGCGTGAACGCTATCTTGTTGCCCTTTAACGCGGGCACGAGCACCTTGTCGCCCATCAACGCCTGCGTAAACGTCACGGGAATATCGACCAAAAGGTCGAGCCCCTTGCGACGGTAAAGCTTATGCGGCAAAACCGTTATTGTAAGAATAAGGTTGCCCGCCTTAGCGCCCGAACGCGTGCGCTCGCCCTCGCCCGGGATAGTCATGATTTGGTTGGGCTCGACTCCCGGCGGGAACGTAATGCGCAGATTGGAATTTTTGCGCATAGACCCGCGCCCAGAACACGACGGGCACGGTTCTTTTATAATGCGCCCCGAGCCGCCGCAAACGTTACACGGCTTCATGCTTACCACTCTGCCGAACGGCGTTTCCTGCGCGTAGCGCACTTTACCAGTGCCGCCGCAGTTGGTGCACTTTACGTACTGCGTACCGTTTTTCGCACCCGTGCCGCGGCACGCCGCGCAGGGCTCGAAACGATTGACCGTGATTTCTTTTTGCGTGCCGAACGCCGCCTCCTCGAAGGTAAGCGTAACGTTAAGGCTGATATCACCGCCGCTGCTCTGCGGCTTTGCGCCGCCGCCGGCATGACCGTCGCTGAACATATTGACAAAATCGTCAAAGAACGACCCGCCGCGCTGTCCGCCGCCGGCATGACCCGCGCCCGCGCCGCCTGCTTGCATAGCGTCGTACTCTGCGCGCTTCTGCGCGTCCGACAGCGTTTCGTACGCCTCGTTAACCTCTTTGAACTTATTTGCGGCAGCCTCGTCGCCGGGGTGTAAATCGGGGTGGTACTGACGCGCGAGCTTGCGGAACGCCGATTTAAGCTCGTCCTCCGTCGCGGTTTTCGACACGCCCAAAATTTCGTAATAACTCTTTGCCATAAATCAAACTCCGCCCCGTATGGGGTGTCGCCGCATTCTACTCTACGCGCGCCGCGACTGCGACGCTTGCGACGACATAACGCAAATCGAACGTCTGTGCTGCGGCGTTCGATTTGCGCTCGTCTGAACGCGAAAACGGTGACGCGTTTACTCCGTTGAGATACCGCGCAGCCGTTTTCGCCGCTCGCTTATTCGTTATTATACGTTGTCGTCGTCAACCTGCTCGGGATTGTCGATAACTACGTCCTCCTCGGGCGCGGCGGTTGCGCCGTTCTCGTAGAGCTTGGAGAAAATGCCGTTGGACAGCTTTTGCAGCGTTTCCACAGCGTCGCGAATAGCCTCGA
This sequence comes from uncultured Christensenella sp., assembly GCA_910577945.1. Lineage (GTDB taxonomy): Bacteria > Bacillota > Clostridia > Christensenellales > Pumilibacteraceae > Anaerocaecibacter. The sequence goes on from CAJTNI010000001.1 coordinate 135,739, forward strand.
TGTCCTCGGTTTTGAGCACTTCCTTGACGTTAACCATTTCTTTGTTGAGTTCGTCCTTGTCCTCTTGGGATATGGTGTCGCCGTTTTCGCGCAAGAACTTTTCGATGGAGAATACGAGCATGTCGGCTTGATTCTTTGCATCGACGATTTCCTTGCGCTTGTTATCCTCGTCCGCGAACTTTTCCGCGTCCTTGATAGCCTGCTGAATTTGCGCCTCGGTGAGGTTGGTGGACGCGGTAACGGTAACGCGTTGCTCCTTACCCGTGCCCTTATCCTTAGCCGAAACGTGCACTATGCCGTTGGCGTCGATATCGAACGTAACCTCGATTTGAGGAACGCCGCGGGGTGCGGGCGGAATGCCGCCGAGCTCGAACCGTGCCAAAGTCTTGTTGTGCGCGGCAATCTCGCGCTCGCCTTGCAAAACGTGAATATCGACGGACGGCTGATTGTCGGTAGCCGTGGAAAACACCTGAGACTTTTTGGTCGGTATGGTCGTGTTTCTGGGAATAAGCTTGGTGAATATTCCGCCGACGGTTTCGATACCGAGCGAAAGCGGCGTAACGTCGAGGAGCAATACATCCTTGACCTCGCCCGCGAGAACGCCGCCCTGAATTGCCGCGCCTACCGCAACGCACTCGTCGGGGTTGATACCCTTGAACGGCTCTTTGCCGGACATCTTGCGAACGGCCTCGACGACCGCGGGAATACGCGTCGAACCGCCGACCATGATGACCTTGTCGATGTCGTTATTGGTATAGCCCGCGTCCGACATAGCCTTTTTGGTGAGCTCGATGGTGCGGTCGATAAGCTTTTGCGAAAGCGCCTCGAACTTGGCTCTCGTAATCTCGTATTCGAGGTGCAGAGGACCTGTGGCGTTGGAGGTGATAAACGGCAAGCTGACAGTGGTCTTTTGCGTGCCGGAAAGGTCGATTTTCGCCTTTTCCGCCGCTTCTTTGAGACGCTGCATCGCCATACGGTCTTTGCTGAGGTCGATACCCTGGTCGTTCTTGAACTGCTGAACGAGGTAGTCGATTATGACTTGGTCGAAGTCGTCGCCGCCGAGATGGGTATCGCCCGCAGTGGCTATAACCTCGAACACACCGTCGCCGATTTCGAGAATGGAAATATCGAACGTACCGCCGCCGAGGTCGAATATAAACACCTTTTGGCTGGCGTTCTGTCCCTTGTCGAGGCCGTAAGCGAGCGCCGCCGCCGTAGGCTCGTTGATTATACGAAGCACTTCCAAGCCCGCGATACGCCCCGCGTCCTTGGTCGCCTGACGCTGCGAGTCGTTAAAGTATGCGGGAACGGTGATAACCGCCTGCGATACCGTTTCGCCGAGATACGATTCCGCGTCCGTTTTGAGCTTGGTCAAAATCATAGCGGAAATTTCCTGCGGCGAATAGTCCTTTCTGTCGATATTGACTTTCTTGGACGTGCCCATATCGCGCTTGATAGAGATGATTGTTTTGTCGGGGTTCGCAACCGCCTGACGCTTTGCGACCTGACCTACGAGACGCTCGCCGTCTTTTGCAAAACCGACGACCGACGGAGTCGTGCGTGAACCTTCCGCGTTGGGAATTACGACAGGCTCGCCGCCTTCGAGAACGGCAACGCACGAATTGGTAGTACCCAAGTCGATACCGATAATCTTACCCATAAAATAAATCCTCCGAAAAAATTATTTACGATTGATATGCTTAATTGGCGACCTTGACGACGCTGTGTCGCAAAATCCTGTCGCCCAATTTGTAGCCTTTGTTGAAAACCTCGACGACCATGTTGAGCTTGGACGGGTCGGTCGTCTTTACGTTCATAACCGCGTTATGTAGATTAGGGTCGAACTGCATGCCCAGCGCGGGGATTTCCTCCACGCCGAACGCGGTGAGTATATCCAAGATTTGACGATAAATCATTTTTACGCCCTCCGCGACGCGCTCGTCGGGAATGCTCTGTATCGCCTGCTTTAACACGTCCAGCTCGGGAATAAGCTTTTCGAGCACGACGCATACGCCGTCCTCTTTGAGCTTTTTGTTGTTTTCGTTTACACGCTTGCGGTAGTTGTCGAAATCCGCCTGCATGCGGTTGACGAGGTTGGACAGTTCTTCCGAACGAGCCTTCTCTTTGACGGCTATCGCCTGCGCTATGCTGAGCTGTTGCGTAACCTGCGCCATTTGATTTTGAATGGCTTTATACTCCTCCTGCTGCATCTCGACCACGGGCAGCTCCCGTGTGCGTTCACGCGTTTTGTCGTCCATCTGAGTCCTCCGCTTTTTTATTATTATTCGTCCGAGCCTTCGTCGGAATCGGTTGACGAGCTTTCGCCCGCAGGTAGCATTTGCACTGTTTTCGACAGATAATCGAGCACCGAAACCACTTTGGAATAGTCCATTCTTATCGGACCGATAACGCTTGCGTTGCCCACCGCCATGCCGTTAATCTTGTAGCTTGCCGTGACTATCGCGCATTCGGGCATTCCGTCTCTCAGCTCGTTGTCCTTGCCTATCCTGATTGAAATGTTCATGTCGTCGGAGTTTTGCAGTACGGGCACAAGCTCTTCCTTGGCGTCCAAAAATTCGAGCATCGCCTTTGCCTTTTGAAGATTTACATACTCGGGCTGCTCCAATATCTTCGCGCTGCCTTCGAGCACGATATCGGAAAACGTTTCGTCGTGCGAGTAATTTTTGAGTATACGCATGACGGTATCGAAAACCTGCGAATATTCCTTTTTGACTTCCTTGACTATCGTCTTGGGCTTGTTTATCTCGCTGATTTTGCGCCCGCCGAATACGTCTGTGATAAACCGCGACGCCCTGTCGCAATACTCGTCCGTAACGCCGTTGCCTATGTTGACCGTCGTGTCTTTGAGCACGCCGAGGTTCGTTACTATTATAATGAGCGCCGTGGAGTCCGTTATTCGCACTATGCGAATATTGGTGATGACGGCGTCCTCGTTGCTCTGCACGTAAGCGACCGACGTGAGGTTCGTTATTTCCGATATTACCTTGGCGGTGCTTTTGAGCACGTCGTCGAGCTCTGTGATTTTCTTGTTGAAATACCGCTTGACGATTTTGAGCTCCGAGCGCGAAAGCTTGCGGCGCGGCATGAGCTTTTCCACGTACAGCCTGTACGCCTCGGCGGTGGGTATCCGCCCCGACGACGTGTGCGGCTGCGTGAGATACCCCATTTCTTCAAGCGCCGCCATCTCGTTGCGTATTGTCGCAGACGAAAGCGCGGGAAGATGCTTTTCCCGTATTTCCGCGCTCGAAACGGGCTGACAGTTCTCGATATAACCGTCTACTATCGCTTGAAGTATTTTCTCTTTTCTGCCGGTCAAGCCCATACGGACCTTAATCCACCGCTATAAAAATTAGCAATCATACCCATAGACTGCTAAAATAATTCTAGCATACGCGTATCCCTTTGTCAACCTTTTTAACGCCGAATTTAAAAGAATATTTCCAAAAAATGTACACGCAAAAAACGGCGTACACCATATATGGAAAACATTATATAAACATTATTACGCGCAAATTCGTTTATTTGTCGGAGTTTTCGCCTGTCGCAGGCATATACGCGCTCACGGTCGTGCCGCCGTCGACTATTATCGACCGCTTCGGCACGCGCATCATTCGGCTTATCATATACGCGTCGCCCATCGAACCGAAAATATTGTAGCACAGCGGCATAAACGGAACGGGAAAATACACGGGCGGCAGCAAAACGCACAGCGGAACGAGTAAAACGCAGTAGAAAACAAGCGGCAACGCGGCGACGAAAAAATACTCGGCTTTGCCAAACGCGATAAAGCGCGAGCCGCAGGACGCCGCATGCTTGCCGAACTTTATTTCGGGCAACCTGCCCTTAACCAGCAAAACGCCGAGCGCGTGCGTAAGCTCGTGAAAATACATATACAATATCGTCAAAACGAATCCGCAAAGTATGTAAACCGCATACATGCCGCCATGCTCGCCCAACATGCGCAAGCAGTAATTCAACGTCAGCCCGACCGCAATCGAGCCCATTACTCCGAACAGCGCGATATACGTAAGCCGCTTTATAATGCCGCGCACGTCCGCGCGCGCCGCAAATTTAAATTCGTAACAAGATTTTTTCATACTCGTTTATCGCAATAGTGTCCGCTCAATCGAGCATAAGCTCTTCGATTATGCCGTTCATCACGAACATTTTATCGGGCGCAATGGCGATATGCCCGTTTGCACGGACTATCGTTCCGTCCGCCACGCTACGCGCAAGTTTCTCGCCCGCCGTTTGCGCAAAATCGAAACCGAACCGCGCTTTAAACGCCCGCTCGTCTATGCCGCGTTCGGTGCGCAAACGCAGCATAACGTATTCGTTAAACCTGTCTTTATCGGTTAGCTTCGTAACGCACACGCCGCGCGTTTCGATATAATCGGCTATATCGTCCGAATGATAATATCTGACATATTCGCCGTCGTAACCGTGCGCCGCAACACCGAACCCCGCATATTCGTCGCAATTCCAATATTTATTGTTGTGCCGACTTTCCCTGCCGCTTACGGCAAAATTGCTCACCTCGTACCGCTTTAAGCCGCGCGCCGCGAGCAATGCCCGCGCCGTATCGTACAAATCGGCGACGCGGTCGTCGTCGGGAGCGTACCCGCACGCATACAGCGGCGTGCCCTCCTCTACGTTAAGTGCGTACACCGACGCGTGCGAGCAGTTGGCTGTTACAAGCGCTATGGAGGCTTTCACGTCGCGCTCGGTTTGTTCGGGCAAGCCCAAAATTATATCGGACGAAATGTTATCGAAATTCGCCGCGAGCAGCTCGGCGGCTTTTACGTAATCGGCAACGGTGTGTATCCTGCCTATCGCGCGCAAAATTTTATCGTCGGCGGATTGCAAGCCCATGCTTATTCTGTTTACGCCCGCGGCTTTGCACTCCGCCGCAAAGCTCGCAGTACAGCTTTCGGGGTTAGCTTCGACGGTGATTTCGCATTCCTGCGTCAAGCGAAACGCATCGCGCGCGGCGGAAATAATATCGTCGATTGCGCCGCGCGGCAGGCACGACGGCGTGCCGCCGCCGATATACACGCTGTCGACCGCGCGCCCGACCGATTGCGAGCCTTTGATTTCGGCTATAAGCGCGGCGATATAATCGCGCTCGCAGTCTTTATCCGCTACGGAAACGAACGCGCAATATTTGCACTTGGCTTTGCAAAACGGGATATGGATATATACGCCGAGCGGCTTGTCCTCCGTCATTTCTTGTCGTTATCGAGTTTGAGAACGGACATAAACGCCTCGGACGGGATTTCCACCGAACCGAACTGTCGCATGCGCTTTTTGCCTTCCTTTTGTTTTTCCAAAAGCTTTTTCTTGCGCGATACGTCGCCGCCGTAGCACTTGGCGAGAACGTCCTTTCTGAGCGCCTTTATCGTTTCGCGCGCAATCACCTTGCCGCCGATAGCCGCCTGAATTGGAATTTCAAACAGCTTGCGCGGAATAACGTCCTTCAATTTTTCCGCCATCAGTCTGCCGCGCGCATACGCTTTTTCGCGGTGAACGATTATGCTGAGCGCGTCGCAAACCTCGCCGTTAAGCAATATGTCGAGCTTGACGAGGTCGCTCGGTCGATATCCCGCCTGCTCGTAATCGAAGCTCGCATACCCGCGCGAGCGGCTTTTGAGCCCGTCGAAAAAGTCGTAAACTATTTCGTTCAGCGGCATGGTATACGTCAACAGCACGCGCGTTTTTTCGATATACGTCATGTTGATATATTCGCCGCGCTTGTCTTGACACAAATCCATGATAGGTCCGATATATTCGGGCGGCGTGTAAATAGACGCGGTGACTACCGGCTCTTCTATGCGCTCGATTGTACCGACGGGCGGCAGATTGGACGGGTTTGTAACCTCGGTCATACCCGCTGCGGTATAAACCTTGTACACGACGCCGGGCGCGGTGGTTATAATGTCGAGGTCGAATTCGCGCTCGATTCGCTCCTCGATAATTTCCATATGCAGCAAGCCCAAAAATCCGCAGCGGAAACCGAATCCGAGCGCGGTAGAGGTTTCGGGCTCGTAGAACAACGCCGCGTCGTTCAGCTTTAAGCGTTCGAGCGCGTCGCGCAAATCCCCGTAACGCGAACCGTCCGCCGGATATATTCCGCAATACACCACGGGCTTGACCTTCTTGTAGCCGGGGCACGGCGCAACGGCGCGATTGGCTGTGTTGGTAATCGTATCGCCGGGCGCGGTATCCGCAATAGATTTAATAGACGCGCACAAGTACCCGACGTCGCCCGCCGACAGCGCGGGCACGGGGAACGTTTTGGGATGAAATACGCCCACCTCGGTCACGTCGTAGCTCTTGTCGTTGGACATCATGGTTATATTGTCGCCCACCTTGACCGAGCCGTCAATAACGCGAATAAGACAGACCGCGCCTTTGTAATTGTCGTAATACGAATCGAAAATAAGCGCTTTGAGCGGCTTGGATATATCACCGCTCGGCGGCGGAACTTGCTCGACCACCGCGCGCAAAACCGCGTCGATATTTATTCCGTCCTTGGCGGAAATACACGGCGCGTTTTCGGCGGGCAAGCCTATGATATCCTCGATTTCCTTCTTTACTTCCTCGGGGCGCGCCGCGGGCAAATCTATTTTATTGATAACGGGCACTATATCGAGATTGTTGTCGAGCGCGAGATAGACGTTGGCGAGCGTTTGCGCCTCTACGCCCTGCGCCGAGTCCACGACCAAAATCGCGCCCTCGCACGCGGCGAGCGAGCGCGACACCTCGTAAGTAAAATCGACGTGCCCGGGGGTGTCGATAAGGTTGAGCGTGTATTTTTTTCCGTCCAGCTCGTAAAGCATGCGCACGGGAGTCAGCTTTATCGTAATACCGCGCTCGCGCTCGATATCCATGCTGTCGAGCATTTGGTCGGTCAGCTCGCGCTTGGTAAGCGTCGCCGTCGCCTCCATCAATCTGTCTGCAAGCGTCGATTTTCCGTGGTCGATATGCGCTATAATACAAAAATTGCGTATTAAATCCTGTCTATCCATGCCTGAATTATAGCATATAAAGACGAAAACGGCAATAAAATTTAATAAATACATGAAAATTTGGCAAAAATCATTAAAACATTCAAAAAATAATTGTAAACCGTGAAAACTTATGTTATAATCTTTACATTACATTAAAGGGTCTATTCATGGAAACAAAAACCTCTTGGGTACTTAAAAACCCGATTGCGCACCGCGGACTGCACAATTTCGAATTTCCCGAAAATTCGCTGCCTGCGTTCGAGAATGCGGTTGCGCACGGTTTTGCGGTCGAGCTCGACGTCAGAATCATAGACGACCATACGATAATCGTATTCCACGACGACAAGCTCAGCCGCATGACCGACCGCGACGGATATGTTTCGTGCTTAAAAGCCGAGGACCTTGCGGAAATCAGGCTCGGCAAAACGGATTTCGGCATTCCCACGTTCGAACGCGTGCTCGAAACGATAAACGGCAAAGTGCCCATTCTCATAGAAATCAAAAAAGCGGAGCAATCGTTCGCCTTGGAAGAAAAGCTTACGGACATGCTCAAAGCATACAACGGCGAGTACGCGGTAGAATCGTTCCACCCGTTCTCTTTGCAATATTTCTATAAGAACGCGCCCGGGATAATGCGCGGTCAGCTCTCCTCGTATTTTCACCATGCGGATATAGACGCGTCCAGACACGAGCGGTCGCGACTGAAAAAGCTTAAATACAACGACGTTTCGCATCCCGACTTTATCGCGTATAAGATATCCAACCTGCCCAACAAGTACGTCAGGAACGCGGGCTTGCCCGTCATCGCCTGGACTGTCAAGTCCGAGCTCGCCGCAGAAAAAGCCGCGGACCTGTGCGACAACTATATTTTCGAAGGGTTCATACCCAAAATCGAAACGCACGAATAATATATCGAACAAATGAAGCTCCGCATTTTTGCCGCATTCAAGAATAAGCAAACTACTTTGGAGATTTTAAAGTCGATTGCCGTCGGTTTAGCCTCCAACGCAGTCGATTTTTTGTTTACCGCCGTTTTTCTCTACGCGTACGGTCACGAGCACTACGACGGATTTTGGGGCGTGTTTTCGGGCGCGACCGTCGGCGGCGCGGCATACACCCCCGCGACGTCGGTGTACATAACCGCAACGGCGATAGGCTTTATTACCGCCGTGCTGCTCAATTATCTTCTTTCGTCGATATTCGTATTCAAGTACGGCGCGGTCGGTAAAAACAAGCTCGGCTTTGTCAAGTTCGTAATATTCTCCGTAATAGGGCTAGGGCTCACCTCGCTCGGCAGTTGGATAGGCTACGACGTAATCGGCGGCAATATGTGGATTGTCAAGCTGATTGTACAGTTTATCGTATTCATATACAACTTTATAACGCGCCGCTTGTTTATTTTCAACGTCGCGCTGATACGTAACGACGAGGACACGATAAATCTTTAACGCAAAAAAAACGCCGCGATAACGGCGTTTTCAATTTGCTACAAATTAATCGGCAAGGTGCTTGATATCGTAATCCAAGCGCTTGAATATGTCCGATACGGTTTTTATATTTTTGAAGAAATACGCGACGGCATACTTGACGCCCAAAAACGCGGCGATGATATCCTTGTAGCCGCGCGATTCCAAAGCGTCCAGCAAGCCGTTTAAACACGTTACGTATTCGGCGTTATCCACCTGCCCGATTATCGTGCCGTCCGCGATATCTATAAGCGCTCTAACCTGTTGAATTGCGTCGTTTTTCAAGTCGGCTTGAAATCTTTCGACCGAATTGTCGCTTGCGGCGCGCGTCGCCGCAGGCAAGCCGCTGTCCGTCGCGACAGCGCCGCGGGCTTGGCGCGAATTTTCCAGCTCGGCAAAAACGTTGGAAACGGTTTCCGCATTGGTTTGCGTAAAATACAGTCGGCAGTACGTTTCGAACGGCGCAATCACCTCCAAGCCGAACCGCGCGTACGCATCGTTTATCGACTCGCCGTAAAAATACGCCTCCAAGAAATTTTGCAACGGCATTTTTCCCGAATCCAAATCGACGAGTATGCGAAAAACGAGCGCGACAACCTTTTGCGGCTCGGTCGGCAACGAAAAACAATTACCCATAACGCACTCGTCGAACGTCGCTTGATAGTTGAAATCGTACAGCGACGCGGCGAACATCGAATAAAGCTGCTTGTTGTCGGCAATAGCTTTAAGCAATGCGGCTATCTTGTTTTCGGCAAGTATGTATTTACAGCTCCTAAGCTCGTCGCATGCGGTGATAAAATCGCCGAAACCTTTGGCTTTCATGCTGTCGATATATTCGCGACGCATAGTAAACTCCGAAAATTGACAATATTTTAAAGCGGCGAGATATTTCCCGCCGCTTTAATTTAACATAACGGTTTTTATTTTACGACAAATTTCGCAATGTCTTTGATAAGCTCGTCGCAGCTGTCGTTGTAAATCTCGCAAACGATAGGCTTAGTCAAGTCGAGCGAATAGATACCGAGCAGCGATTTGGCGTCCACTACGTATCTGCCGTTGTGCAAATCCACTTCGTACGGATAGCGAGAAACCGCGTTGACGAAATCTTTGACGCTATCGATAGTGGGAAAACTTACCTTGACTGATTTCATAATACCCTCCGAGGAATGTTTGTGGCTATATTCTAGCACACGCCCGTATTTTTTGCAAGCCATTTTACAAAAATACTTTGGCGCAATTTGTAAAACGTATTCGCTTAGTCGGCGCAAGCCCTTGCGCGCGACGAAGTTACGCATACGCGAGCGATACCGCGCCGCCGAAAGCCGCAGCACAGATTATTATTTGATTATATATTCCGCTTTCTTTTCGAGCGATTCGAGTTCTTTTAACTTTTCCTCGTATCCCGCTCTGCCTATCATGGCAAACGTAGCCTTTTTGCCCTCTTCAACGCCCGGCTGATTGAACGTATCTATGCCGAGGTACGCGCCCGCAAACGCCGTTTCGTACATGAAATACATGAGCAATTCGCCGACGGTTTCCGCGTTGATTTCGGGCATGAGAATAGTGAAATTGGAACGCCCCGCCTTGGTGAGCGCGAACTCGGTGGATTTGCGCTCCGCGGTGAGCAGCTCGCCCATAGTATGACCTTTGAGGAAATTTCCGATATCGGCGGTTTCGTCGGACGGGATATCCACGTTGTCGCCGAACGACTCCACGCCTATAAAAGTCACAACCTTATCGAAAGGACCTTCGGTATAAAGCTGCACTTGGCTATGCTGGTCGGTAACGCCGAGCGATTTGGCGGGCGTTTGACCGCAGTTGACTTTTTTGCCCGCTTTATCGACCGCCTTGCCGAGCGACTCCGCCCAGATTTGGCAATAGAAATCCGCCATGGTTTTAAGCCCGTCGGCATACGGCATCATTACGGAAATATTCTTGCCCGCCTCCATCGACTTGACCTGCAAAAACGCGGTCATAAGCGCGGGGTTGGATTTGATATCGGGGCGTTCGCACGCCTCGCGCATCGCGCGCGCGCCGTACAGCATGCTGTCGATATCGACGCCCATTACGGCAAACGGCACAAGCCCGACGTTGGAAAGCACGGAAAATCTGCCGCCCACGCCCGAAGGAATGCCGAACACCTTAAAGCCCTCTTTTTCCGCACAGGCGTAAAGCGCGCCCTTGCCGATTGTGGTGGTAACGATAATGTGCTCTTTTGCCTCTTTTTCGCCGACGGCTTTTTTGAGCATATTGTACAAAATCAGGAACTGACTGAGCGTTTCGCTCGTTTCGCCTGATTTGGTAATCACGTTGAAATACGAGGTTTTTACGTCGATTACGTCGAGCAACGAGCTCATACGCACGGGGTCGATATTGTCCTCGACGTAGATTTTGGGCGCTTTGCGCATTTTTTCGGGGAGCTCGTTATGGTGCAAGTGCAACAACGCGTTAAACACGCAAATAGGTCCGAGCGCAGACCCGCCGATTCCGAGCACGACAAAGCTCGACGCCTTGTCGCGTATTTCTTTGCCGAACTCGTTAAGCTCCGCCACCGCTTTCTCGTCGATTAACGGCGTTTCAGTCCATTCCTGCCAGCCCTTGCCGCTGTTGTCTATAACCTCTTTGAACGCAGCGACGTGCGCCTTTTGCGCCTTGTCGATAACGGACGGCGCAATGCCGTGCGAACCGATTGCCGAGGTCATCATGTTGTTGTAATCGAACCGAAGTTTCATAGACCAATCTCCTGTCTGATACATAATTTATTACGTACATATTATATCGCAACCGTATAAAAAAGGCAAGCGTTGACGCGTTTGTTTTTGCAAATTGATAGCGCCGTTTTGCACGCAAAAACGCCCGCATGCAACGGGCGTTTTTCGTAAAAGGCTTAGACGATTGTCTCTATAAGTCCGTAATTGCCGTCATTACGGTTGTACAGCACGTTTACGGAATTGGTCGACTTGTTGAGGAACACGTAGAACGCATGACCCAAAAGCTCGAGCTCCTCGATTGCGTCGTCGATGGACATGGGGATAAGCGTAAAGTGCTTGGAGCGCACGAGCGTCTTTTCATCTTCCGCCGCGTCGTCCGCCTCGATAACCTCGGGCGCGATATCCTTAGCTCTGAACTTTTTGGATTTGGACTCTATCTTTTTATGGTGACGAATTATCTGCTTTTCCAGCTTGGGCAATGCGAGGTCGATATTGGAATACATGTTGTCGCTGGTAACCTCCGCGCGCAACACCGAGCTGTCGAGGAGAATAGTGAGCTCCAACGTGAACGCATCGTCGTCGCTGCGCGTATTGCCCTTTTTGAGCATTATTTTGATACGCGTGTCGTCGTCGAAGAACTTGTCGAGACGCTGAACCTTTTTCTCGATGAGCGCTTTCAGCTTGTCGCTTGCGTCGTAGTTTTTGCACAGAAATTCGATTTTCATGTTACCCCTCCGATGTGGTTATTTGATTATATTGTAGCATAAACTCGGTGCTTTGTAAATACGTTTTGGAAAATTCGCACGCAATAAATTTTACGTGTGCGTACGCGCCAATGGTTACTAAATTTGCGCGACGGTTATATGCGCGCCGTCGTAATCCACTCGCACTGTCGAGTTGTCCGTGATTTTGCCGTCGATTATGGACTCCGCAATCTCGTCCTCAACGTTTTGCTCGATAACCCTGCGCAACGGGCGCGCCCCGTACTCGGCGTCGAAGCCTTTGTCTATCAGATATTCGAGCGCGGCGGGCGTAATGCTCAGCGTGACGTTTTTGTCTTTGAGCGTGTTTTCCACTCTTTGCAGCATGATGCGCGCAATCTTGCCTACGTCCTCTTTCGTGAGCTTATCGAACACGCATATAACGTCTATCCTGTTGATAAATTCGGGACGGAACGTTGCGCGCAACGCGCGCATGTACGCGTCGTTCTGTACGTCGGTCTCGCGTTTTCCCGCGGCGTTGAAGCCGATTTCGCGCTTTGCCGCCGCGTCTGTCGCACCCGCGTTGCTCGTCATAATAATAATCGTGTTTTTAAACGACACCGTCCGTCCCTGCGAATCGGTAAGCCGTCCGTCGTCCAGCATTTGCAAAAGAATATTGAACACGTCGGGGTGCGCTTTTTCAATCTCGTCGAACAGCACTACCGAGTACGGGTGGCGGCGCACCTTTTCGGTGAGCTGCCCGCCGTCGTCGAACCCGACGTACCCCGGCGGCGAGCCTATGAGCTTGGACACAGAATGCGATTCCATAAACTCGCTCATATCAAGCCTTATAATAGCGTTCTCGTTGTCGAACATTACCTCGGCGAGCGCTTTCGTAAGCTCCGTTTTACCCACGCCCGTCGGACCGAGGAACAGGAACGAACCGATAGGCCGCGAATCGCTCTTTAAGCCTGCGCGCGCGCGGCGTATTGCCTTTGCCACCGCTTCTACGGCGCGGTCCTGACCGATAACGCGCTCGTGCAGCATGTTTTCCAAATTTTTGAGCCGCTCGCTCTCCGTTTCGGTGAGCTTGCTGACGGGGATTTTAGTCCAGCGCGACACCACGTCGGCTATTTCGTCGGCATAAATGGTTTTGGCGGTTTGCTCCTGCGCCGCCGCGCTTTGCAGCGTGCGCGACTTGATTTCCTTCTCTATCGTGTCGCAGCGCTGTTTATGCTTATCCGCGGCGGTATACTCGCAGCGCGCCGCGCACTCGTTCATTTTCTTTTTTTCCTCGGCAAGCTCTGCGGTAAGCGCGCTTATATCGGCGGAGGTAGACGCGCTAACCTTGGCGCAACTCATCGCCTCGTCGATTAAGTCGATAGCCTTATCGGGCAAAAACCTATCGGATATATACTTGTCGGACAGCTTTGCCGCCGCCTCGATTGCCTCGTCGGACAGCTTAACCTTATGGTAATTCTCGTAGTTCTTGCGCAAGCCCTTTAAAATTTCGATAGTCTGCTCGACGGTAGGCGGCTCGACCGTAACGGGCTGAAACCGCCGCTCCATAGCCTTATCCGCCTCGATATACTTGCGATACTCGTCAGTCGTAGTCGCGCCTATCGTTTGCATTTCGCCGCGCGCGAGATACGGCTTCAAAATATCGGCGGGCGTCACCTCGCCGTCCTTAGACCCCGCCTGCATAAGCGTATGCAGCTCGTCGATAAACACTATTATGTTCCCGCTCGAAATTATGAGGTCGATTGCCGTTTTAAGCTTTTCCTCCAACTGCCCGCGATATTTCGTTCCCGCCATCAACGAACCAATATTGAGCGAAAAAACGATATTGTTTTGCAGCTGCCGCGGCACTTTGCCGTCTACAATCGCGCGTGCAAGCCCGTCGATAATCGCGCTTTTGCCCACGCCCGGCTCGCCGATAAGCACCGGGTTGTTCTTGGTCTTGCGGCACAATATTTCTATTATGCGCTCAACCTCGCGCTCTCTGCCTATTACGGGGTCGAGCTTATTCTCGCGCGCCTTTTGCGTGACGTCCACCCCCAAATCGGCAAGCTGCGCGGGCAAGCCGCCCGAATTTCCGTTCATACCCGTCGCGCCGACCACGCCGTTACCATAGCCGCCGTAACGCGAGTCGCCCGTCGCGCCGCCGTTATTAAACTCCATACTTTTCATAATAGCGTCCGTAATCGCCTTTCTGTATGCGTAAACGTCTATCTTGTACAAGTGATACATTGCCGTCGTCGCCACGCACTCGCCGTCCCGCAGAATTGCGAGCATTAACAAGTCGGGAGTGATGAGCGGCATGCCGAACTGCACCGCGATATTGTACGCGTTGAACGGAATAATTTCGCTCACGCGCTGCGAGTCAATCGGCGGCGTCGAAACCTTTTCGTCCGCCTTGAAAATCTCTTCTACCAGCTTATCCGTATTGAGATTGCTGTTGTTGAAAATCTTGGTCGCGTAGCAGTCCACGCTCAAAATACCGTAGAGCAAGTGCTCCGTGCCTGTGTACATGTTGGAATAGCGGCTCGCCGTTTCTCTCGCAATCGCATAAGCGCGCGCGGCGTTCTCGTCCATAGGAAATGCCATAATGTTGTTATCCTCCTCTAAAATATTTTAGCTTTACGCCCGCGCCGCAACGTCTCGCAGTCGCGACGCCAGGTAGTCGGCGCGCATGATATCGCGCTCGTCCACACTCATATTTTTTCCGCTCAACCGCTGCATATTCGCGGGTTGACAGCCCGTAATCAAATTTTGAAACTCGATATCGTTTTTAACGCCGATATAGCCGTAATACGCGCCCAAGCGAATCAACGACAAAATCTGCATAGCCTCGCCCGTAGTCAGCTTGTAAGCGTTTGTCGCCACGCCCCAGGCTCTGAAAATCTTATCCTTTAACGCGGGCTCGTCGGCTTTTAAGCGCATGCGCGCGCGCAGCTCCGCGTCCGATACGTAGTTTATCGCGCTGCGCACCGCGCCGAGAATATCCTTTTCCGTCATGCCGAGCGTGCGCTGATTGCTTATCTGATACAAATACCCGTCCGCCTTGCTGCCCTCGCCGTAAACGCCGCGCACCGTCATATTAAGCCTGCCCACGTCGTTTATGCACGCGTCCATCATATTGCACATGGTAAGCGCGGGCAAAAACATCATAACCGAAGCGCGCATGCCCGTGCCAAGATTGGTCGCGCAGGCGGTAAGATAGCCGAACCGCGGGCTGTATGCGAGCTTAATGCTTTTGGAAAGCACGTCGTCTATGCCGTTTATGCGGTCGTACGCATTGTCGAGCGCAAGCCCGCTCATAATCACCTGCTCGCGAATATGGTCCTCCTCGTTGACCATGACCGACACCGTTTCGTCCGCGCTGATTAGCGCCGCGCCGAACGGCGAATCGGTAAGCAAATCGGGGCTTATCAAATGCTTTTCCTGCAAAATCGCCCCGTCAAGCTGCGATATGCCGCTCATATCGTAGCGCACGAACCTATCGAGCGGAGCGAGCGCGCGCGTCACGCCGTCTATAATATTAAGCGCGTCCGCGCGTTTCAGCTTGTGCGGAAACGGCAAGCCGTCCACATTGCGAGCAAGCCGAATGCGCGTGGAAATTACGGTTGCGTCCATATCAATATCCCTCCCCGTCGCCGCAAAGTTTTTTGAGCCTGTTGCTTATTTCCGCGGTTTTCACGTAATCGCCGCTGTCGACGGCGGCTTGCAATTCCGATTTGAGCCGCGCCTGCTCGGCGGCAAAATCAACCGCGCCGACGGGCGCTTTGCCCACGTGCCTATCCGATTGCTGAATTTTTTTGACTGTTTGCACTACGAGCGGCGCAAAAGCCTCGTAGCAGCGCGGACAGCCTACAAACCCCGTTTTCAAAAACTCGTCGCTCGTCGTTTTGCACTCGGGACAAACCAAGCTCTTGACGGCGGGCGCGTCGAAAAATCCCGCAAAATTACCGAATAACCCCATCGGCGAACCGCCGAAAAACGAATCGAGCATATCAAGCCCTTTCATTACGGTGTCGCTCTCGTACTCCTTTGCGCACTCGTCGCACAAATACAGCTTTTCGACGTGATTGTTATGCCGCCGCAAAACCTCCGTCGTAGCCTCGCGCCTCGCGCATTTGACACATTTCATAATAACCTCCCCTCAGTCGCCGTCGTCGCTTTGCAGCTTTAACGTTTCGAGTAAAATGCTTTTGAGTATCGCCCCTCTCAACCGCCCCTTTATAACGGTGGGCGCGACGAGCGCTTTGTCGGAAATCGCGGCTTTAATCAATCGGCTTTCCGTATCGGAATATATCCCGTCGCATTCGAGTCTGTCGATTATTTGGCACGCCTTGCCGTATTCTATGCCGTCCGACAGCGTTTCGTCGATATACCGCAGCAAAACGTCGTCTACGTTCTCCGCAACGCGCATCAGCGTGACCGACCCGCCGCCGCCGCGACGGCTTTCTATTATAAACCCGCGTTCGAGCGTGAACCGCGTAGACAGCACGTAGTTTATTTGGCTTGGCGCTACCGAAAAATACTGCGCCAGCTCGTTCCTGTTGAAATTAACCGTCGGCTCGTCGCCCATGGTCTCCAACAAAAACCGTTCTATTATATCGCTTACGGTCATGCCCCGCCTCCTTAGCATATTTGCAGCTTGCTATGCTTATGCGCCCGTTTGACTTTATAGTCAAAGGTCAAAGATAGTCAAATTACAAGGTTATTATAAATCGTCACCGAATGTTTGTCAAGCGTTTTTTCGATTTAAAATAAATTTTTTACATAAAAAAGAGCGTTATACAAGCAAACGCTCTTTTTAGCTTTATTGCTATGGCAATATTCAATCGACGTTGCCGTCGTACTTTTCTATCGCGACGCCCGCCTCTTTGAACAGCTCCAAAGAAAAATCGTCGGGATACCCCGCCTCGTACACTACGCGAGTTATGCCGCTGTTGATTATCATTTTCGTGCAGATAGCGCAAGGCTGGTGCGTGCAGTAAAGCGTCGCGCCGTCAATGCAAATACCCATTCGCGCGGCTTGGATTATGGCGTTTTGCTCTGCGTGCGTGGCGTAACAAAGCTCGTGACGCGTGCCCGATTCGATGCCCATTTCGCGACGCAGGCAGCAGCCCTTTTCCTTACAGCTTTTTATGCCCGAGCTTGCGCCGTTGTATCCCGTAGTCATAATGCGCTTGTTTTTGGCAATTACCGCGCCGATTTGGCGGTTTGCCTGAAAGCAGCTCGACCAGCTTGCGACGGTGTGAGCTATTTCCATAAACCGCTTATCCCATTTATCCATGATGTCTCCCGTTTCGACTGAATTCGCATACTACTATATCACAATCGGCGGCGCATTGCAACATGTTTGCCGATTTTTGTATGCGAATTATGTTAAATTTCCAATCGCTCGTAATACTCGTTCACGTGCCTGTACATGAGGTAATCGACAACGGCAAACACGGCGACGGCGGCGTACAGCGCAACCCAATAGCACACTGTAACCACGTTTTCGGCAACGCCTACGCCCGTTAATATCATATACAACACAAGCAGCACGAGCCCGACCGCCATGCAGATGAACTGCCCGCCCGTAACGTGCGTATTGTGCTTGATAGCCTGCATGGGGTCGGTCCATTTAAGCTTGGGCGATTTCAAATCCCACAGCGCACCGAATACGACGAACGCGACCACGAGCAGCATAAGCCCGAACAGCGACGGCAAGTAATATTCCACGCCGAAATGGAAGGCGTTGGCAATAGTCACCGTAACAGCCGTCGTCGGCAAGGCAATCGCAAGCCACGCGATGAGCTTTGCCTTCAATATGCCTTTAATACCGATAGGCAGCGTTTTGAGCGACGCAAGCGCTATACCCTCTCGCGAAAACGTCGTCGCGGCGGCGTTGCCCACAGCCGCAAGCATTATCGTGATGCTGGAAAGCGTAACAATCAAAGAAAAATTACTCGCAAACGCCGAGCTTGCGTCGTCGGTCGCTTTAAACAAATTCCCGAACACAAGCCCGAACATTACGGCAAAAATGATTGGAAGCATAAACACGGAATAACACTGAAACGCCGTTTGCGTAGTGCGCAATGAACTGACGTATTCGCGCTTTATCAGCGCTTTAAGACCACTGCCGGACTTAAACTCGCCCTTTTTCGCCTTGGAACTGCTCGTTTGGTTATTCGCTTTTGCGGATTGACCGTACATAAACTTGCCCAAAATCAACAGCACGACAATCAACGCAATCGAAATAACCAAGAAAATAACGAGATTGACGGCTACGTCCGCACCGACGCTCAGCCCGTGCGAGGGAATGCCCAACGCCGCAAGCGACAGCGACGTATACGGATAAAATACATAGAACACGTATTCGAGCGTTTTCAAATACCCGTTCAACTGCTCCTCGGTAATTACTCCGTCCTCGCCGCCGATATTTGTAGAGGAATACATTGCGTAAATGTACACGGCGAACAAGCCGCCGAAAAGCAGCATGTAAAACACGAGCGATATTATATTGCGGTTTTTGAGCTTACCCGCTATATACATGACGGGAATGGCGAATATGGCGGCAATAGCAAGCGGCAACGACGGCACTACGACAAGCGTCGAAATCGAAATAACGTAATACCACGCCCACGCCTTGACTATTATGCCGAACGCGATAATCAAAGGCAGCATCACCGCGGCGACGACCGCCATTTCGAATAAATAAACGAACGCGAGCTTTGCCGCAAACACCGTAACGGGCTTTACGGGCAACGTCGAATAGAAATCGGTATCCTTGGACAGATACAGAACGGACACCAAATGCACAATGCCGAAAACAAGCACGAACGACGCCGCGGAAATAAGTATCATGAAATACATCATCATCGCAAGCTGCGGCTGCGCCGTCAAAAAGTCGCGCATAGAGATTATAAGCAACAGCAGTATCGCCACAATCATTACGTACGCCAAGCCGAACATAACGGAAAAGCCGATTTTCTTGCGTTTGGTCGCGTCCGCGCCGAACCTCAGCTTATTCCTGAACATCGACTTTAAAAGTATGCCGAAATTATTCATTGCCGCCAGCCACCTGCATGAAGATTTCCTCCAAGCTCTCGTCGCCCTGCGCCGCCTTTATCTCCTCGATATTGCCGCAAAGTATGAGCTTACCCTTGGAAATTATAGCGACGCGGTCGCAAATCTTTTCCGCCACGTCCAAAATATGCGTGGAAAAGAACACGGTTTTGCCCGCGTCGCGATGCTCGCGCATAAGCTCTTTCAGCGCGAACGCGGACGGCGGGTCGAGCCCCATCATGGGCTCGTCGAGTATCCACAGCGACGGGTCGTGTATGAGCGCGCCGATTATGGCGATTTTTTGCTTCATGCCGTGCGAGTATCCGCTTATGCGCTTGTCGAAAGCGTCCTCCAACGAAAACCTTTTAAGCAGGGCGGCGGAGCGCGTCCGACGGTCCTCCGCGGACACGCCGTAAATATCGCCCAAGAAATCTATATACTCCCTGCCCGTATACTTATCGAATATAATCGGCGAATCGGGCACAAACCCGAAGCTGCGTTTTGCCTCCACCGAATCGGAGGTAATATCGTGCCCGCACACTTTGATGCTTCCCGACTTGACGGGCAGTATTCCCGTCACCATTTTAATCGTGGTGGTCTTACCCGCGCCGTTCGCGCCCAAAAAACCGAAAATCTCGCCCGGTCTCAACTCGAACGAAAGGTCGTCCACCGCTTTGATTGCGCCGTTGGCATACGCCATGGAAACGTGACTTATTTCCAGCATAATAGCTCCTTTTATTACTTACGTTTATTTTGCGCGATTTTTTCCAAAAACCGCTTGATATCCCGTTCTCTTTCCGTATCGCCCGCCACGTAAAACTTGCTGTCGCGCAAGCTGTTCGGCAAATATTGCTGCGTTACGTATCCGTCCGTGCCGTGCGGATAAATATAAGCTTGCGTGCCGCCGTCCGCGGGCTTGTATCCGCGGTCGCGCAAATACTCGGGCACGGCGTCGTCGGCATGCTCGCGCACTGCGGCTTGTACGGCGTGGAGCGCGTTAACGACCGAGTCCGATTTGGGCGCGGCGCAAACGGCTATAATCGCGTGCGTCAGCGGTATAAACCCCTCGGGCGCGCCCACGTGCTCGTATGCAGAGAGCGCGGCGGCGACGGTAGATAGTGCAGAGCTGTCGGCAAGCCCCACGTCCTCGCTCGCGTGCACCAGCAGCCGCCGAAATATCAGCATTGGGTCAAGCCCCGACTCAATCAGCCGAAACGCCCAGTACAACGCCGCGTCGGGGTCGCAGCCGCGCAGCGATTTGCAAAACGCGGACAGCATATCGTAATACATGCCGTCGTCCACGGACAGCGTTTTTCGCTGCGTGGACTCGGCGGCGGCAGCGCCGTCTATGTAAATACTACCGTCGGCGCGCGGCGGCGTTGTCAACACGGCAAGCTCCAACGCGTTGAAAGCGTTGCGCAAATCGCCGTTCGCCGCCCAAGCGATATGCGAGTACGCGTCGTCGCTTATCTCCAATACGAAGTCGGCTAGCCCGCGCGAATCGGTTACGGCGCGTTTAAGCCCCTCGATAATATCTCCGTCGCTAAGCGGTTTCAGCTCGAATATGCGGCAACGCGACACTATCGCGCGCGTCATGGACACGTACGGATTTTCGGTAGTCGACCCGATAAAAACTATACTGCCCGTCTCTATCGCGGACAGCACGCAATCTGATTGCGCTTTACTCCATCTGTGGCACTCGTCGAGCAGTAAAAACGTGCGCTTGCCCGTCATTCGCAAACGCTCGTGCGCCTCTTCTATAACCTTTTTTGCCTCGGCAACGCCCGACGACACCGCATTCAGCTTGACGAACTCGCTCTTCGTCGACGCCGCGATTATTCCCGCGAGCGTAGTTTTACCCGTGCCCGGCGGACCGAAAAATATGCAGCTGCCCAGCCTGTCGGCTTGTATAGCGCGCAGCAACAACGACCCGCCGTGCAAAATATGCTTTTGACCGATAAACTCCGACAAAGCGCGCGGACGCATGCGCTCCGCAAGCGGCGCGGCTCTTTGACTGTTATTTGTCAAGTCGAATAAATCCATGCCCTTATTTTAACATAATGCCCGCACGTTTTCAAGCGCACGACGACCGAATATACAAATTTAACCTAATTCTAAGAAATCGCCGTTCGCGTTTAATCGCTATCCGCGCCGTTCCTGAACAACGTAATATTCGATTCGCCTTCGCTGTCGACGTCTATCGCGTCGGTGGAATACACCACGTTGTTCACGCGCATGCGCCAAGCGCCGCGCGGCACGGCGCCGTCAACCGTTACGTGCGCGCGACCGCGCCCCGTGGCAATATCGAACGCAATATCCGGCGCGTTGTCTCCGATTGCGGGATTTACGGTTATTTTGCCGCCGCAACGCTTAACTCCAAACGGATATTCGACGACGAGCGAGTAAAACAGCGCCTGCGCGCCTATGCTTTCGCATACTATCGCGCCGCGACGGTAGCACTCTCGCAGCACGTCGAAAGCCTCGGAGTCGCAATCGACTTTATACAGCGCGTAAGCGTATAGCAGCATTATCGCGAGCGTAGCGCGCTCGTCCGTTTCGGACGACGTGCGCATAGTACATTGCGCGCCGTCGAATAGCTTATCCTTTGCCGTCGCGAGCGCGGTTTTCGCCGCATCCGCGCCGCACGCGCCCGTCACCGCGCTAATCACCTGCGGCAGTAAAACGATTTTGTCGTTTATCGGCGCACCCGCATATTCGCCGAATTTTTCGCCGTCGAAGCCGTCGGCAACGGCGTAATCGGCATACCTGACTGCCGCCTCGAAACGTTTTTTTCGCGCGGACTCGGCGCAATACTGTACGTATCGCTTTACGGCAAATCGCAGCAGCATTGCGTCCGTAACGCTTTTTTTGCCGCTCGCATAAACGCGCACCGCGCAGTCTACCGCGCGCAAGCAGTGCTCCAATACGGATGCGCCCGTCTTTTCGCCCGTTTCCGAATAAAACCGTGTATGCTCGCCCAAAACGCCGAAATCGCGCGTAAAATCTATATAGTTCGCCGCAATAATCGGCAGTGCCAAAAGCGCCGCGACCGACCGCCCGTCACGTCCGTCGGCATATCCCGACGCGCCGTCGGCGCGCTGATTTTCGCACAGGCACGATATTTTGCGCCTGACCGCCGCTATATCTAAATATCGCGCCGCGCGGCACAAAACGATATCGCGCGCAGCATTCTCCGCGCCGCGTATAAACGCGCTATCCTTAACCGCGTTCGTCAAAGCATACTGCACCCACATGAACGCGCGGTTGAGCGCCCTGTCGGAAGTGCGTACAGCAAAGCGCGCGCCGTTGTCGTAACGCTCGATTTCGGCGGCGAGCATTGCGTCCGCCAACGACTCGTCGAGCCGTAATTGCGCGCAGTCGCCGACGCGCAACAGAAAAACAACTCGCTTAGAACCGTTGGGCAGTACGTGAACGCGCGTCGAAGCCGTCGGCGCGCCGGTACAACCGCCCGACCTGAATCCTCGCGTGCGGTCGACTGCGCCGCGCACGAAATACCCCTCCGCAAACTCCGCATACTCGGCAATGCGCTCGGACGACTGCACGCAAAACAACGCGTTCCCGTCGCCGTCCGTCGCGAGCAAGCGTCCGCCCTCGGCGGTCACGCCGCAAACGCAATCGGAGCGCACGGACAGCATGACGTCGGTCTCGCGCTGTCTGTCCGTCTTGTTTTCCAGCGTCAAGTCGAACAGCTCGCCCTTGCGCCCGCAAGCGACGTACCGACGCAGCGTGCATATAAACCCGTTGTAGCCGCATTTATACTCACTGTAACCCATCTTGTGCACGGCGTAAAGATTGCCCTTGCCCATAGGTCGCAGCGTAGGCGTCCACACCGCGCCGCCCTCGCCGAGCGCGACGAACGCCGAAGTCAAGCCGTCGTCGCGCGTAAGCCTGCCTCCGTACTCATCGGTATACCGCGCGCTGCCGCCGTCGCTTGCAAGCTCCAATCGGTACGCCCCGTCGCACAAAACGTTGCGTATATCCGCGCCGCCGTTCAGTATCGGCAGCAGTCCGCCGTCGCCCGTAAAACCGCCGAAATCGGTTGCCGCGTCGTAAGCGACCGTCGGCAGCTCTACGTCGCCCGCATCGGGTGCTTCGCGGCGATACGGCGTCGTTATAGGCGCGTACTCGCGCGCGCCTACGTAGCCGTCGGTATCCGCACAATATTCGCGTGCCGCCGCCTCGTCGCAAGCGAAACCTCCGTCGTCGCACATAGCCGACGCTCGCCGTGCCAAAAGCGCCGCGCTTTCGGCGAACAGCGCATTGATTACTACCGCGCGCTTTTCGTATCCGCCCAGCTCGAACCTCTCCGATATCTCCGCGCCGCGATTGTCCGCCGCACGCTCGGAACAGCCCGATTCCGAGCACAGCGCGACCGCGCAGCGCTCGTCGGCATTGCGCTTACAGGCTTGCAAAAACTCGCACTGCGGCAAATCGCACTCCGCGCATTTATCGGCGGCGGCGAATATTCCTACATCTAGCGGCGCGGCGGTTCTGTTGAGCGCCGTGACGCGCACGCTGCACCCCGCGCTCTCCACGGGCGCTATGAACTCGGCGGAAAACTCGGCGCTTTCCGTCGCGACCCTGTACGTGGATTTGTGCGGAGCGAACACGCCGTCGAATGCGGCAAGCTTTATTCGCTCGCGCCCCGCGGAAACGTTCAAGCTAAATTCGACAGCGCCGCATGCGCTTTTGACGGTCACTTTTCCGCGGTTATCCGCCGTGACCTCGGCGACGCCGCCCTGCACGGCGTTCCGCTTATAATCGGGCTCGCCGCCGAAATACGCAAGTCGCGTTTGCGGCGCGTATTCGGTTATTTCGAAATTTTCTATGTTTTCTTTTCGCTTTTTAATTCTAATACTCGGCAATATCAGCTTCGGTCTGAACACGGCGTAAACGGCTATCGCAAGCATGGGAAAAACCGCCGCGTACCTGTACGAAAACGTCAAGCAAATAACAATGCCGATAATCGCCACAAGCGCTGCGGCGACCGTCGTATACACCGGCTTTTTGCCGTTGCCGTCGTCAACGGACAGATACTCGGAAATTTCGCTGCCCACCGTTTTCGCACTGTCGGCAACGTTATGCGCGTACGCGAGCTCGCTCAGCTTGCTGCGACGCGCATCGCGCTCGCACGCGCGCAAATAAGATATTTTGCGCGCGCTGTCCGCGCTACTGTAACCCGTCGCTTGCGAAAGCGTCTTGTCCGCTGCGGACAGCTCCAAAACGGTGCGCTCGTCTATTCCGTCTGCAACGCGAAGCGAGCGCAACGCTCCGAGCGCCGCCGAATACGACAAAGCCAAACGCTTGCGCCGCGACTTTTCGGCTTGCGCTACGTCCACGGCGTTGCTTTCTATTAGCGCGTCGAACGCCGATTTGTCGGACGCCGTAATCGCCGAAACGACGCCGCATAAATAATCGCAATCGGTCATTCTGCCTATGTCGACCTTGCCGTCGCCGCCGTCGCGAACGCCGTCGTCGTACGCCTCGGCGCGCGCGTTCTCGTCGCCCAAAATCTTCATTATAAGCCCGCACAAGCACAGCCGCAGCATATCGGCAAGGCTGTCCAGCTCGCCGAAGGTAAGCGGCGCATGCTCGCAAAACGCGTTTACCGCCGCTTTAAACGTTTTTATATCTATATACCCGCGCATATCTTTAACGAGCGCGTCGCACAAGGTAAATACTCGCGGACGCCTATCCGCATGCCCCAGCGAATGACTTTTGCGCATTGCCGATTTCGCGCGCTCGACGGCACAAAACACCGCATTGCGATTTATCAAGCACAGCGTCTGCACGGACGTCAAAGGTCTGCCGTCGTCGCTGCGCCGCCGTAACGCCTTATACTCGCGCTTAATTGCCGAGAGCGTGCCGACGCTTAGCCCGCTGCCGCGTTCGGTAGCCGCGCACCGCTTGCCGAGAGCGCGCGCACGCGATACGATACCGTGCGTCGGCAAGCGATTGCCCACGTAAAATCTCGGTCTGTAAGGTTGCATTACAGCCCGAGCGGTCAAAAAAACCGCCACGACAATCGCAATAACAATCAGCAGCGATTCCATAGCTCGAATTATTGCCAACGCAGCGCATAATTACAACACCGCGCGCGAAATTATAAATACTTATCGAACGAAAAATCGCAAAAAAAATCGGCGGATTTCCGCCGACAGTAATAATAAAATTACTTCTCTTTGATTTTGGCTGCCTTGCCCGAAAGCTTGCGCAGGTAATAAAGTTTGGCGCGGCGCACTCTGCCGTGCTTAACCACTTCGATACCCGTAATACGCGGCGAATGGAGCGGGAACGTACGCTCGATACCGATACCGAACGAAACGCGGCGCACGGTAAACGACTCGCGAACCGAACCGTTCTTTTTGGCGATAACGATACCCTCGAACATCTGAATACGCTCGCGGTTGCCCTCTTTAACCTTGACGGATACGCGCACGGTGTCACCGACGTTAAATTGCGGTACGTCGGACTTCATATACTCTTTTTCGATTTCGGCAATAATGTTGCTCATGCCAGCCTCCTAAGCGTGTAAAAAACTTCGTACACAGCTAAAAATGCGATTACGAAATTAAATCACAAAATTACTGAGTAATTATACCATACGAGAATTGTTTTAGCAAGTGATTTTAACACATTTTTACAAGAAATTATAAAATAATTCAACCATTTAGCACGTCGAAAACGGCTAGGCATCCGAGCGTTTTGCGCGTTGCGCCTCTGCCGTCCTGTTCTTTAACTGACCGCACGCGCCCGCCGCATCCGAGCCCATCGAACGCCTTACCGACGCGGAAACGCCCAACGCGTTGAGCTTTTCGCAAAATGCGTGAGCGCGCTTTTTGGAACACGGCTTTAAATCGCAGTTCTCGACGGGATTGAGCGGAATCAGATTCACGTGACAGCACAGCCCCTTCAACAGTTTTTTCAGCTCCGCAGCATCGCCGTCGCCGTCGTTGAATCCGCCGATAAGTATATATTCGATAACCACTCGCCGTCCCGTGCGCTCGAAAAAGCGTTTTAGCGAATCAATAAGCTCGCGCACTGTGTACCGCTCCGCGATTTTCATTATCTTTTTGCGCTTGGCGTCGGTGGCGGCGTGCAGCGACAGCGACAGCGTGCCCGTAAACCCGTCGGCGGCAAGCCGTTCGATTTTGTCGGGAAGCCCGCACGTCGATACGGAAATCGAACGCATACCTATGTTTAACCCGTCTTTGGCGGTGATAAGCCTGACGAATTTGACCGTATTGTCGTAATTGGCGAGCGGCGAACCGCTCCCCATCATTACTATTTTGTTGACGCCCTCGGCTTTTTTGTCGCGCGCGATATACAGCGCCTGCGCGAGAATTTCGCCCGCAGACAAATTGCGTTTGAGCCCGTAATATCCCGACGCGCAAAATACGCAGCCCATTGCGCAACCGACCTGACAGGACACGCATACGCTGTTGCCGTACTCGTGCGGCAGGAACACCGCTTCCGCGAGGTCGCCGTCGGTCAGCTCGAAAAGATACCGCACAGCGCCGTCCGCCGCCGTAACGCGCGTTTTTTCGCGCACGGCGCGGTCGGCGTATTGTGATTTGAGCTTTTCTATTAAGGCTTTCGGAATATCCGTGTATTCGTCGTACGAGTCGAACGCGACGGTATGCCGCATGAGCTGCTTGGCGCGGTATTTTGGCTCGCCCATGGCCTCGACAAGCGCAGTCAGCTCGTCGAGCGTAAACTCGCTAAGCGCGGTCATTACGCGCCCTCCCGCTTAAATCTTACGATATAAAAACCGTCGCAGCGGTCGGAATCGGGCAAAAGCTTGACCGTATCGAGCAAGCCGTATTCCTTATGATTTTGCAGAAATTTTTGCGTCACGTCCTCGTTTTCGCATTTGAATATCGAGCAAGTCGAATAGCAAAGTATGCCGCCCGCCTTACAGTATTCCGCGGCGGTATCCAAGATTTTGTATTGCAGTGCGGTCAGCTCGGCGAGGTCGGACGGCTTGCGCTTTATCAGCACGTCGGGCTTCGTACGAAACGTGCCGCTGCCGCTGCACGGACAGTCCGCCACAACAAGGTCGAACGCGCCTACAAAAGCGTCGTTCTTAACCGTAGCGTCGTTAAGCCTCAAGCTAACTCGCGCGCCCAGCTTTTTCGCGTACCCGCGCATGAGCTCGATTTTGTGCGGATAGATATCGCACGCCGTAACCTTGAACTTGCCGAGCTCGGAGACAAGTATGGATTTGCCGCCGGGCGCGGCGCAAAGGTCGAGAACGCTACCGCCCGTCAAGCCCTTTACGTAAGCGTGCACGGCGCGCACCGACGACAACGCCTGCACGGCGTAAGAGCCCTCGTCGAGCCGTTCCGTAGCTTTTTTGTCGCAATAGCAGCCGTATTCGGTAAGCTCGCCGACTTGGCGCATGGCGGCATCGAACGACTCGCGCGTCATGCGTCCCGCGACGGGGCGAATATGCGTTTTCGCGGGCAACTCGGCGTCGAGCAAAGCCGCCGCGCGCGTTTCGCCGTAATCGGCAATCAGCGCTCGACAAAACCACTCGGGCGCGTTGTGCTCGTACGTGAATTTGTCCATTGCGCCGACGAACTGCGGCTCGAAGCCTATCGAGCGTTTGAGCACGGCGTTTATAAATCCGCTGTACGCGCCGACGTGCTTGGAAAGCTCCACAACGCGGTTTACCGCCGCATATTCGGGCATGTCCGCATATCGCAAATAGTACATGCCAATTTTGAGCACTACGGCGGCGGTCTTGTCGGGAGACTTTTCGCACAGCCCCGCAATAAGCTTTTCCAGCCGCACGTTTTTATCGAGCACGCCGTAAAACGCGCTCGTCACGAACGCATGCGCGCGCGCATCGGGCAGCGTTTTCAACGCCTTGGTAATTGCCTGCGCGCAAAACGCGCCGTCGATAAACACCGCTTTAAGCGCGTTGAATACGGCGCGGTCGGTCATGCCCGCCGCATGCGCCGCCGCTGCCTTCGCGTTTGGTCTTTTGTTGCTATTCACCGCAAATCACTCCGACGTCGAACTTTTTCCCGCGCAAAAACTCGCTTATATCGAGCATGCGCTTGGACGGGGCTTGTATGCGCGCGACCGAAACCGCGCCCGCGCCGCACGCTATGACGAGCGACTTGTCGCAGCGCACGATTTCGCCGACTCGCCCGTTGCCGTCGCACACCGTTGCGCCGCCTATCTTATACGTTTCGCCGCAAATAACCGCTTTGGCGCACGGCGACGGCGCAAGCGCGCGTATACGGTTTACTACGGCTTGCGCGCCAGCCGAAAAATCGAGATATTCCTCGTGCTTTTTTATGGTTTTGCAATGCGTCGCCTGCGCGTCGTCCTGCTTGACGGGAACAACGCTCTTGAAATTATCGAGCGTCTTAACCAACAGCCGCGCGCCTATTTCCGCAAGCCGCGCGGTCAGCTCGCCCGCCGTTTCGTCCGCGGCAATCGCCGTTTTTTCCGCTGCGAGAATATCGCCGCAATCGAGCCCGAGCTCGGTGCGCATAATGGTTACGCCCGTTTCGAGCTCGCCCGCGGCAATCGCCGACTGAATGGGCGACGCGCCGCGATACTTTGGCAGCAGCGACGCATGCACGTTTACCACGCCGAGCGGAAACGCGTCCAGCACCGCCTGCGTGAGGATTTGACCGTACGCCGCCGTGACGGCTATATCCGCGCCCAAGCCTTTGAGCGCCTGCGCGTCGTCGCGTATTTTAAGCGGCTGAAACACGGGCAAGCCCGACGCCAGCGCGAGCTTTTTCACCGCGCACGGCTCTGTCTTGCCGCGCTTAACCGCACGGTCGGGCTGAGTAATAACTCCGACTACCGTATGCGACGAGCGGATAAGCGCGTCGAGCGTCGGCACGGCAAACTCGGGCGTACCGAGAAAAAGCACTCTCATACGTTACCTCTTTCCGTTTATCGCTCTGTCCGTAAACAGTATTCCGTCCAAATGGTCTATCTCGTGACAAAAGCACGCCGCCTCGAACCCCGACGCTTTAAGCGTTATGGGATTGCCGTGGCGGTCGAACGCTTCGACTACGACCGAGCGCGGACGCTCCACCTTTTCGCGCGCATTGGGAATGGACAAACACCCCTCGGGCGCAACCTTAGAGCCTTTGGCTTTGACTATGACGGGGTTGACCGCCTCGACAAACGTTTTACCGCCGTCGAAAGTCGCCACGAATATGCGCTTTAATACGCCCACCTGCGGCGCGGCAAGCCCCGCGCCGTCCGCGATGACAAGCGTTTCAATCATGTCGTCCATAAGCGCGGACAGCTTGTCGTCGAACTCGGTTACGGGCTTGCTCACTTGACGGAGCACGTTCTCGCCCACTTGATAAATGCGTCGTTTTGCCATGATGTTGACCTCCGATTAACTCAAATCGTTTGGATTTATTTCCGTAAAGCACGTCGCTTGCGGGAACGCCGCCGCCACCTCGTCCGCGACGCGGTATATCTCCGCGCGCACGACGGCGTTATTGGGGCGTATGCGCATTAACACCTGCATGCGGTGCTTAGACTGTATGCGCTTTTTGGGCGCGCGCATCGCGTTGAGATACACGAACTCGTCGGGAAACACTGCCGCGACCGCGCGCACGCCGTCTATCGCCAACTTTGTGGCGTCGAGCGCGACGGACTCGTTTTCGCAGGATATAAGCAAGCGCAATACGTCGGTAAACGGCGGGAAATCCGTCGCTTGCAGCAGATTGATTTCCTTGGTGTAAAACCCCTCGTAATCGTACGCCGCCGCATATCTGTACACGTAATGATTGGGCGAATACGTTTGCAATATAACCCTGCCCGCCTTGCGCTCGCGCCCCGCTCTGCCCGCTACCTGCGTTATCAACTGAAACGTGCGTTCGACGGCGCGATAATCGGAAAAATGCAAGCTCATATCCGCGTCGATTATTCCGACAAGCGTCACGTTGGGAAAATCGTGTCCCTTAGCCACCATTTGCGTGCCCACCAAAATATCGGCGTTGCCGCTCGCAAAGTCGCCGAGTATGCGCAAATGCGCGTCCTTGGTGCGCGTGGTGTCGTTATCCATGCGAATTATGCGCGCCGACGGGAATATGGCGTTCACCTGCTCGACTATGCGCTCCGTACCCATAAATCCTTGCTTAATATGCGGGCTTTTGCAGCTTGGACAGAGGTCGAGCTTGGCGTAACGGCGGTTGCAGTAATGACACTTCAACACGTCGTCCTCTTTGTGGTAAACGAGCGACACGTCGCAATCCTCGCACTTGGCAACGTATCCGCACTTGCGGCACATGACGAACGAGCTGTATCCCCTGCGGTTTAAAAACAGTATCGCCTGATTCCCCGCCTTCAAGCATTCGT
This sequence comes from uncultured Christensenella sp., assembly GCA_910577945.1. Taxonomy (GTDB): domain Bacteria; phylum Bacillota; class Clostridia; order Christensenellales; family Pumilibacteraceae; genus Anaerocaecibacter. The sequence goes on from CAJTNI010000001.1 coordinate 166,077, forward strand.
CGAGCGCGGCAACCAGCTTTGCCGAAAACATGCCCGAATTGCCGTACGTAGCCTCGCGGCACATATTTACAAGCTCTATATCGGGCATATCGCGCTTGTTTATGCGGTTAGGCAGGCGCGCGAGCGTGTAGCTCCCGTTTTGCGCGGCGTGATAGCTCTCCATAGACGGCGTCGCCGAGCCCATAACCACGCGCGCGCCGTTGTGCCGCGCGCGGAAAAACGCGACCTCGCGCGTAATATAGCGCGGATTGGAATCGGATATGTACGAGCTGTCGTGCTCCTCGTCGATTACTATAAGCCCTATGTTTTCGAGCGGCGCGAATATCGCCGAGCGCGCGCCCACCGCCACCTTGGCGCTGCCCAAAAGCAACCTGCGCCACTCGTCGAACCGCTCGCCGTCGCTAAGCCCCGAATGCAAAAGCGCCACGTCGTCGCCGAACCGACTGCGAAATATGCGCATAACCTGCGGCGTCAGAGAAATTTCGGGCACGAGCATAATCGCCGTTTTGCCCGCTTGCAGCGTTTTTTCTATGCAATCGAGATAGACCTCGGTCTTGCCGCTGCCCGTAACGCCGAACAACAGCGTCGGGCGTTCGGACGTCATTATGCAATCCGCCGCCGCGCGCTGCTCGTCGGTAAGCGTTATTTCGTTATCCTTTTTTACAATGCCTTTATACGGCGTGCGTAGCACCGTTTCCGTCCGCGTGGCGAATATCCCGCGCGAAATCAGGTTGCGCACCGCCGCCGCCGAAAACTCGGCGTTTAGATAGCTTTGTTCGACGCTTCCCGACTCGCGCACGTATTCGAACACCTCCGCCTGCGCGTGCGCCGATTTTTTTATAAACAGCGCGGGGTCTGCGTCCGCATATTCGGGGTTGACGAAAACGATAGACTTTTCCAGAGCTTTTATCCTGTCGCCGCGCATTTTTGCAGGCAAAAACAGCCTGAAAACGTCTATTTTGCGCAAATGAAAACGCGCCGTCATATAATCGCACAACGCCAAAAACTCTTCCGACACTATCGGTCTGTCGTCGAGCAGCGAATATATGCTTTTAAGCTTATCAGGCGGCACGTCGGTGCTTTCGGCAAGGTCTATTACATATCCCTCGATATTGCGCGCACCGAACGGCACGAGCACGCGCGAACCGCGCACCGCGCCGTCTATCGCCAAGTAGTCGAAAACCCTGTCCACTTGGCTCGACGAAATATCGACTATTACCCGCGCAATCATAGAGATAATAGCTTATCCAAAATCACGTCGGCAAGCGCGCGCTTGGACATGACGGGCAATTCGGTTTTATCCGCATGCGTAATCAGCGTAGCGATATTGGTGTCCGTATCGAACCCCGCGCCCGCCTTTGTAACGTCGTTGAGCACGACCATATCGGCACGCTTTTTATCGAGCTTTTCGCGCGCGTGCTTTTCGCACGATTCGGTTTCCGCGGCGAAAACGACGAGCTTGGATTTGCCCTTGTGCTCGCCCGCCCACGCCGCGCAATCGGGCGACTTTTTAAGCTCCAACGCGAGCGTGTCCGACTTAATCTTTTGCTTTGCAGGCAAAACGGAATAATCGCACGGCGCCGCCGCCATAATAGAATAATCCGCTTGCGCAAGCTTGCTTTTGACCGCAGCCAAAAGCTCCTCCGTCGTGCCCACGTCTACGATATCGAACTCGCGCGGCAAAATAAACTCGTCGGTGTACCCGCGAACGTACACCACCTTTGCGCCGCGCTCGTGAGCGGCGCAAGCGAGCGCGTAGCCCATTTTGCCGCTCGAACGGTTGGTAATATACCGCACGGGGTCTATATCAGCCCGCGTCGCGCCCGAGGTAATAAGCACGGTTTTACCCGCAAAATCGCGTTTTACTTCGAACAGCGCGGACAGCGCGTCGAACAAAGCCTGCGGCTCTGCCATTCTGCCGCCGCCGACGTCGCCGCATGCGAGATATCCGCCGTCGCCGTACACGGGAATATACCCGCGCTCAACAAGCGTTTTGATATTGCCGACGGTAGCGGGATTTTCCAGCATCGCCGTATTCATTGCGGGCGCGAACAAAACCTTGGCGCGACACGCCATAACCGTAGTCGTCAAAAAATCGTCGGCTATGCCGACCGCCAGCTTGGCGATAACGTTGGCGGTTGTCGGCGCAATCACTACCGCGTCCGCTTTTTTGGCAAGCGAAACGTGCTCGACCTCGTAAGTAAAGTTACGGTCGAACGTGTTTACGACGACGCGGTTGTGCGACAGCGTTTCGAACGTGAGCGGCGCGACGAACTCAGTCGCGTTTTCCGTCATCATCACGTGCACGGTCGCGCCGTTTTGCACAAGCTTGGAAACAAGCGCGCACGTCTTGTACGCCGCTATTCCGCCGCACACTCCGACGAGTATTGTTTTGCCGCGAACGCTCAACGCTTAACCTTCTTCTACGCCCTCGACCTTGCCGTCGGCGACCTCTTTGGCAGCGAGCGACACCGCGTTAACGTCCTCTTGCTCCAAATAATCGTGGCGCTTTTCCATAAGGTTTCTCGCGCGCTTTGACAGCAATCCGACCAAAGCGTACTTGTTGCCTACTTTTTCCACAAGCTTATCGATAGGTGGGTCAACTAACATTTATATTTTACCTCTTTGAATAATAATTTCAGTTTAAAAGATTTTTTATAACCGTCAAATTGTTTTTGATACGGCATTTTTCGGCGGAGATAATATCCAAAACCTGCTGCGTCGCCGCCTCCGCGTCGTCGTTGAATACTATGTAATCGAAAAGCTCGTACTTGGACAGCTCGCGCTTCGCCGCGCCCAAACGCGTATTGAGCGCCGATTCGCTTTCCGTTCCCCGTCCGACGAGCCGCTCCTCCAACGTTTTAAAGTCGGGAGTCATGATGAACACCGCGACCGCCTCGGGATATTTCTTCTTTATGGAACGCGCGCCGTGCACGTCCACCTCGAACAAAACGTCGTGTCCGTTGTCGAGGTTTTCGAATACGGGCGCTTTGGGCGTGCCATAGTAGTTTTTGTACACCTCGGCGGTCTCCAAAAACTCGCCCGCCGCTATCATATGCTGATACTCTTCTTCCGAGCGGAAATAGTAATCGACGCCTTCCTGCTCGCCGGGGCGCGGCTTGCGCGTAGTGACCGAAATGGAGCGCTTCATGCCCGTGCGCGCTATGATATTGCGATAGATTGTGCCCTTGCCCGCTCCCGAAGGACCGGATATTACAACGAGAAGTCCCTTTTCCATTATTCCACGTTCCTTATCTGTTCTTTTATTTTTTCTACCTCGTTTTTCATTGCAACGACGTAGCCTGTTAACGTAATATCGTTGGACTTGCTGCCCATCGTATTGACCTCGCGCACCATTTCCTGCGACAGAAAATCGAGCCGCCTGCCCTGCGCCGCGTTCTTTTCCGCGCAAATCGCCGTAAACTGCGATATGTGCGAGCCTAGCCGCGATATTTCCTCGTTGATATCGGCTTTATCGGCAAAAAACGCGACTTCGTTTAACAGCTTTGCCTCGTCGGGCTCGTACCCGTCCAAAAGCTCCTTGACACGCGTTTGCAAGCCCTTTTTGTAATCGGCGACGACTAGCGGCGCACGCTTTTTCGCCGAGTCGAGATAGCCTTTGAGATTGGCGATAAGCGCGTCCAAATCCTTGCGAATGCCGTCGCCCTCGGTCGCGCGCATTACGTCGAGCTTTTCCAACGCCTCCGCCGTCGCTTGCTTTGCAAGCGCGATTACCGCGTCGCGGTCGTCCTCGGGCACGCTTACCGACACCACGTCGGGAGTACGCAACAGCGCCGTCACGTTGTAATCGTCGTCGAGCCTGAACTCGGCGCGCAGCGTTCTCGCCGCCTGCACGTATTCGTTTGCGAGCGCGCGGTCTACCGTAACTTTTTTGGAGGTTTCCGAATTATTCTCGTAAGTAAAGTACACGTCGACGCTGCCGCGCGAAAGCTTGGATTTGACCGTCTTTTGAATAGCGTCGTCGATATACATGAGCGATTTGGGCAGCTTGCAGGCAATCTCCAAAAATCGGTTGTTAACCGATTTAAGCTCAACCGATACCGTTCGGTTGTTACCGGACGCCACACCCTTGCCGTAGCCCGTCATGCTTTTCATAGTCACCTCGACGACGCCTGTTGCGTCGGTCTTTGTCTGCGCCGAATTTTACGCGGTATCGCTCGCCGCATTAAAATTCGACTTGTATATTGTACCACACCGCAAAATATTTTTCAAGTATTTAGCATATTCAAAAATTCGGTTTCGTCTATAATTTTTTTGCCGAGCGCCCGCGCCTTTTCAAGCTTATAGCCCGCGCTTTCGCCCGCAAGCACTATATCGGTGAGCTTGGACACGGAGGACATTACCGCGCCGCCCGCAGCCTCTATCTTAGCCCGCGCCTCGTCGCGCGACAATGTGGGCAGCGTGCCCGTCAATACGAATTTGAGCCCGTCGAACACTCCGCCCGACCGCTTTTCGCAAACGGGATTTATGCCTATTTCTTTAAACCGCGCGACGACTTCGGAATGCCGCGCAAAATATTCGGTTATAGATTGCGCGACGATTTCGCCTATATCGGGCACTTTTACGAGCGTTTCGGCGTCCGCGGCGGCGAGCGCGTCCACCGACCCGAAATATTCCGCCAAGTCCTTAGCCGTCTTTCTGCCGACGTTGTCTATGCCGAGCGCGTTTAAAAAGTGCGGCAGGTCCGCCGACTTGGAGCTTTGCACGGCGGCGAGAAAATTCTCGGTCTTTTTTTGCTTAAACCCGTCGATTTTGCCCAAATCGTCGGCGGTCAAGCCGTACAGCTCGGACGCCTCGCGCACGCCGAGCTTGTCGTAAAGCTGCTCGGCGGTCTTTTGGCTGACGCCCTCGATATCCATGCACTCCTTTGCGCAAAAATACACGAGCCGCGCTATTACCTGCGGACGGCAGCCGTAAAAATTCGGGCAAAACAAATGCGCGCCCTCCTCGTAAACCTCGCTGCCGCACCCGGGGCAAATCTCGGGCTTCGCTATTTCCCGCGCGTCCTCGGCTTGCTGCGCAACGCCGAGAATTTCGGGTATTACGTCGTTGCTCCTGCGGATAAAGACCCGCGAGCCGATTGTGACGTCCTTTCTTTGAATGTCGCCGTAATTGTTGAGCGTCGCGCGCTTTACCGTCGCGCCGCACAGCTCGACGGGCTCTAATATGGCAAGCGGCGTGAGCTTGCCCGTTTTGCCGACCTGCCACACCACGTCCAAAAGCTCCGTCGTGGTTTCCTCCGCCTCGAACTTAAACGCAATTGCCCATTTCGGGAACTTGTCCGTATATCCGAGCACTGCGCGCGCCGCGCAGTCGTCCACCTTAATCACCATTCCGTCAATCGCAAAATCGAGCGACGCCCTGTCCACCTTATCGATTTCCGCAATGATTTTTTCAATATCGTCGGATTTGAAAAGCATGCCCGTTTTAAAGCGATTGTTCTTTAAAAATTCGATTTGCCGGGTCTGCGTAAGCTTGCAGTCGCCGTCCATGTAATTGACGTTGTAAAAAATTATATCGAGATTGCGCTTTGCCGTCTCGCGCACGTCGAGGTTGCGTATAGCGCCCGCAACGGCGTTCCTGGGGTTTTTGAGCGGCACGGCGGCGGTCTCGTTGTACTTGTTGAGCGCGCTTATGCGCATAATGCCTTCGCCCTGAACCTCGATTTCTCCGTCGTACGGAATAGTCAGCGGCACGGAGCGAACGGTCATTACCTGCTCGGTAACTTTTTCGCCCGTTTCGCCGTTGCCGCGAGTAGCGCCCGTAACGAGCTTGCCGCCGCGGTAAGTAAGACAAATAGTCAAGCCGTCGAGCTTGTATTCGAGCGTGCATGCGGGCGCGTAACCGAGCGCGTTTTGCAGCTTGGCAAACCACGCGCGCAGCTCGTCGTAGCTGTTGCATTTATCGAGACTGTAAAGCCGCCGCAAATGCGTATGGCTCGCGAATTCTTTTAACGGCTCGCCGCCGACGCGCCGCGTGGGCGAATTATCGAGCGTTACGCCCGTGCTTTTTTCAAGCGCGACAAGCTCGTCGTACAGCGCGTCGTATTCCTTGTCGGACACGACGGGCGCGTCGAGCACGTAATATTTATAAGCGAGGTCGTTAAGCTTATCGATAAGCAATCGCATTTTTTCGAGTTCGTCCATATCACTCCTCAACCACCGTCAAAGGCGCAAAATCGACGGCGAGAAGCATTACGCCGCCGCGCTCGAAGTCGATTTTCGCATATATACTATCGCCCTGTTTTTCTATTCCTATAACCTTGCCCTTTCCCAAACGCTTATGCGACACGGTGCAGCCCTCTTTGATTTTGTTTGCCGCGTCGCTCGCGGGCTTGGGCGCGCTTGCGGTCTTGCCGAAATCGCTTTTATACGCGCCGACCGAGCCGCTTTGCGACTGCGAATATCCGCTCGACCTTGTACGGCCGCTCGTCGCGCCGCCGCTTCCTACGCCGTAGCTTGCGCCGTCGCGCGAGTATCCGCCGTAACCGTACGAGTCTCTGCGCGGCTTATCGTATCCGTATGCGCCTTCGTTATGCGGGCGTTCGGCTTGCTTTTCCACAAGCCCGCATTCCGTCAAGAACCGCGACGGCACGTTGAACTTGGTCTCGCCGTACAAGAACCGCGATTTGGAATAAGTGAGGAACAGCCGCTTTTTGGCGCGCGTCGCCGCCACGTACATGAGCCGTCGCTCCTCCTCGATATGCGAGGAGGTTTCGCCCTCCGATATGCGTATCGACGGGAAAATGCTTTCCTCCAAGCCGACTACGAACACCACGGGAAACTCCAAGCCCTTTGCGCTGTGCACGGTAGCCACCGTGACGGCGTTGTCGCCCATCAGCTCGTCGCCGTCGCTGTAAAGCGACACGGTCTGCAAGTAGTCGGACAGCGTGCCGTCGCCGTTGTTGGTTGCGAATTCGGCGACCGAATTCAAAAGCTCGTTTAGGTTTTCGAGCCGCGTTCTGTCCTCGTCGTTTTTGGAAAACAAATCGTTCACGTTAAGCACGCAGAACAGAAGATATTTAAAATACTGCACGACGCTGCCCTGCGCGGCGGTTTCCACCAATTTGGAAAGCGTCGCGGCAAGCTCGACAAGCTTGGGTTTGAGCGCGCCGCCGACCTCGTCGCCGCACGTCGTTATTACGCCGTACAGGCTCGTTTGCTTGGACGCCGCTATCCCGCGCAGCTTTTCAATTGACGCCTCGCCGATACCGCGGCGCGGAAAATTGATTATGCGCAACAGCGCCTCGTCGTCGGCGGGGTTTACAGACAACCGCGCATACGCCAATACGTCCTTGACCTCTTTGCGGTCGAAGAACTTAAAGCCGCCGTAAACGCGGTGCGGTATGCCGTACTGCAAAAACCGCTCCTCGAATCTGCGCGTAAGCGCGTTAAGCCGCATGAGCACTGCGCAATCTGAGTAATTATACCCGCCGTAGCTCGTCAGCTCGTAAATCGTGCGCGCCACGTAGTCCGCCTCGAACCCGTCCGTCGCCGCGCCGAAGCAAACCACTTTTTCGCCGCCGCCGTTTTCCGTCCACAGCTTTTTATCCAGCCTTTGGCTGTTGCCCTTTATTATACGGTTGGCGACCGTCAAAATATTCGACGTGGAACGGTAGTTTTGTTCGAGCTTGAACACCTTGCACGGAAAATCGCGCTGAAAATCGAATATGTTGGCAATCGACGCTCCGCGCCAGGTGTAAATACATTGGTCCTCGTCGCCCACCGCGAAAATATTTCGATGCTTGCCCGCGAGTATTTTAACGATATCGTACTGAATTACGTTCGTATCTTGAAATTCGTCGATATGTATGTAGCGGAATTTGTTTTGATAAAACTCGCGCGCCTCGTCGTCTGTGCGCAGCAGCCGCAGCGTTTCGATAAGCAAATCGTCGTAGTCGAGCGCATTGTTCGCTTTTAACGTTCTTTGATACTCGGCGTACGCCTTGGCGACCTGCTCCGCATCGCCCGCGTATTTATACACGCTTTCGTATTCGTCGGGCGAAATACCCTTATTCTTGGAATCGGATATGGCGGACAGTATGCGCTTTTGCATATCGTCCTCCCAATCGTTTTCCTTGCATATTCGCCTGACGACCGACTTGGTCTCGGCGTCGCCGTAAATGGTAAAATTCTTGCCGAACCCGATTTTGTCGATAAACCGACGCAATATGCGCACGCATGCGGCATGAAAAGTAAAAATCCAAATGCCGTCGGTGTTTTCGGTCATCGTCATCAGCCGCTCGCGCATTTCGTTTGCCGCCTTGTTGGTAAACGTGATTGCGAGAATGGAATACGGCGCAACGTTCAAATCCTTTATCAAGTGCACGATACGGTGCGTAAGCAATCGCGTTTTGCCGCTGCCCGCGCCCGCCGTTACCAGCACCGCGCCTTCGGTCTCCAACACCGCCTGCTTTTGTATGTCGTTAAGTTCTTCCGGTCTGTACATGTTTGTCCCTGTTACGCGCCCGTGCGTTCGCGGTAGTATCTGTCTTTGAGTTCTCTGAATTTATTGGACAGTTCGAGAATATATCTCTGCTTGCCCGCCGCGTCCAGCGCGGTGTAAACTTCGCTTTCTATAAGCTGACCAATCGGATTGAGCGCAACCTCGTCGCTATCCAAAATGTCGCAAACCTTTTTGTACATACGCTCGTCCGCGACGCTTTCCGTCGATTCGTAGGTAAGCTCGCGTTTAAGCCGCAGCCGCGCACAGTCCGAGCCCGCGCCCGTATCCGCCGTTTGCGTATTGCATCCGTTCCTGACCGAATCCCAATACCCCATTTTGAGCCGTTGTTTTGCGAGCTGACAGCGTTTTCTCAGTTCGCCAGATTGCTTGTGCGCCATTGTCGTATGCCCTCCGTAAGTAAGCTTTACGGACATTATAGCACACGCGCCGCGCACGGCAACCGTTAAGCGAAAATCGCGGTTATGCGCGAAATTTCGACAAAACTCGCCCATACGCGCGCATAACGAACGCGCGTCGAATACTAATTTATTTTATCCGCCGCGGCAAGCAACAGCCGTTCCGTGCGCTGCCAACCCAGACAGCCGTCGGTAATCGACTTGCCGTAAACGCCGCCCGACTGCGGCTGATTGCCGTCCTCGATGTAGCTCTCTATCAAAAAGCCTTTGACGAACTTGTCGAAATCATCGGATTCGTGCGTGTTGTTAAGCACCTCGTTGACTATACGCGGCTGTTCCAGCGGGCGCTTGCCGCTGTTGGAGTGATTGGTGTCGATAATGACGGCGGGGTTTTCCAGCTTTTCGCTCAAATACAGCTCGTACAGCCGCATTACGTCCTCGTAGTGATAGTTGGAAATATTATTGCCGTACACGTCCACCGCGCCGCGCAGCACGGCGTGCACAAACGGATTGCCGTAAGTCTTTACCTGCATGTCGCGGTACTTGAACTCGTTGGAGATTTGCGACGCGTAAATTGAATTGAGCAGTACGGAAAGGCTGCCGTTCATGGGGTTTTTCATACCGATTGGCAAATCGAAGCCGCTTGCGACCAGCCTGTGCATTTGGTTCTCCGACGACCGCGCGCCGACCGCGATATACGCGAGCACGTCCTCGATATAATCGTGATTGTCGGGATACAGCATTTCGTCGGCGGTAAACAGCCCGCTTTCGGCGATGACGCGCATGTGCATTTTTCTGAGCGACAGTATCCCCGCCTGAATATCGGTTTGACTGTTGTGCGGGTCGGGACTGTGGAACATGCCCTTGTACCCCTCGCCGCGCGTTCTCGGCTTGTTGGTGTACACGCGCACAAGCACGTAAATCTTGTCCTTTACTTTTTCCGCGACGCGCGCAAGCCTGCATGCGTAATCGCAAACCGCGTCCTCGTTATCTGCGGAGCACGGTCCGACGATAAACAGCTTGCGCTTATCCTTGCCCGTAAGAATATCCTTCATCGCCTTTTCGGCGTGCGCTTTTTTTTCCTTCAACTCCTGCGGGAACGGCTCTAATTCCTTGACCTGCTCGGGCGTCATTACCGGTTTTACAATATCTATCATGTTCACAGCGGTTTCCTCTGTTATTTTTTATCGTCAAGTCTGGCCGTTCTGAGCTCCTCGCGGTTTGTTCTGACCACCGCCAACGTCGAGCAAAGGAAGTTTTCCATTTCCTTGAATAAATTATCGAGGTGCGTTTTTGTGCGCAATATCAGATTGTCGCACTGCGTATACGCGTTTTCTATAATGCGGTTGGACGCGATTTGCGCGTTTTTGACGACCTCGGTCTCCGATATCAGCTTGTTCGCCTTTTCCTCCGCGGCGCGGATTGTGTTTTTGGCAACCACGTCGGCGTTGGATAAAATCTCCTTGCGCTTTTGGCTTATGCGCTCGGCGTCCGTCATCGAATCGGGCAAGACCCGAGCAAGCTTGTCGCACAAATCGGCGCAAAGCGCGATATCGGGCTTTTTGGAAAAAAAGCCGCCGCGCGAAACGTTAAGCTCCTCCCGCAGTCTGTCCAAAATATCGAGCGCTTCCGATTGCTCTTGCATGTTGACGAAACCTCCTTACGATTTTACCCGTTATTTTTATTTCCGTACTGCGCCGAAACGCCGTCCAGCGCGGCGGGCGCGACGTAGCCTTCAAGCTTGTCCGTAACGCCCAGCGCGGCAAGCTCCCGCACTACCGTCGACGAAACGTGCGCCAGCTCGGGCGCGGTGGCGAGCAGCACGCAATCCTTGCCGCACAGCGAGCGATACACCGCGGCGAGCTCGCGCTCGTACTCGAAATCCTTGGTATTGCGCACGCCGCGCACCAGCACGCATTCGCCCTGCGCTGTCAAAAACTCGCTCAGCAGTCCGTCGAACGGCACGACCGTAACTCCGCCGAGGTCGGCGACGGAAAGCTCCGCGATTTTAACGCGTACTGCGAGCGGCGCGGCGCGCTTGCCCGTATCGCTCGCCACGGCGACGACCGCACCGCCGAACACGGCGAGTGCACGCTCGACAAGATTGCGGTGTCCTGCCGTGAACGGGTCAAACGTTCCCGCTATTATCGCCTTCATTGTCACCTCGCTTGATAAATTCGAGAGCGGCAGCGCCGAAAACTCTACGGTCTATTATACTGACTTCGGGCGGAATTATCAAGTCATTTGAGCTACTATGTTCGATAATTATAAGCCCGTCTTTTTTGAGCAATCCGTATTTAAGCATAAGCCCCAAAGCGGGCTCGGCATACCCGCTCTTATACGGCGGGTCGCAAAATATAATATCGTAGCTCGTATTTTTCAGCATGCGCAATGCTCTTCTGAAATCCGCGCACACAAGCCGCGCGTCGATTTTGAGCTTTTTGAGATTGGCGTCGGCGTTCTTGGTATTCATATCGACAAACACGCACGACTGCGCGCCGCGCGATAACGCCTCTATTCCCAACGCACCGCTGCCGCAAAACACGTCCAAGCACTCCGCACCGCTCGGCAGCCCGCGCGACGCGAGTATGGAAAAAATGCTGCCCTTGGCTATATCGGCGGTCGGGCGCACCTCGCCGTGCGGCGAAGTGAGCGTCGCGCCTCTGTATTTACCCGAAATTACTCGCATGCTTAAAGTATAGCACTTTGCTCTCGGTAACGCAACAATCGAGCGGTATATCCGTAATATCGCGCTTAAATCGAGCGCGCTGCGCGTCGAACGCAAGCCCTATCTTGAACGTATCGGCGTTAGCGAAAAACCTGTCGTAACAGCCTTTGCCGTATCCCAGCCGATATCCGTCGCCGTCGAACGCCAACAACGGCGTGACGCAGCAATCTATTTCGGGCGCTTGTCCGACGTCGGCGGCATAACAGTCGTCGGGCATATTGCCGCGCTTGTCCGCTTTGCCCAAGCTTACGACGCGGCGCGGAACGATAATTCCGTCGAGGTCGGTATACGGCGCAAATACGGTTACGCCCGAACGCGCGACAAGCCGCGATATAAGCTCCGTCGTATCCGCTTCCGAGCCTATGGAAACGTACACCATCACGTTCCCGCGCAAAAGCGGCAAAACCGACTCGGTAATCGCGTGCGACCGCTCGGGCTTGTCCCCTATCCCCGCGCGCAGCTCGATTAGCTTGCGACGCAGAGTTTGCTTGTCATACGTAAACTCTTTCCGCACGTCCGTTAAATCCCGTCAAAACCTCGTAAATTATAGTGCCGTAGCATTTAGCCAAATACTCCGTATCCGATTTTTCGGATATCAGGTACGCATATTCGCCAACGCGGCACGGTATGCCCGAAACGTCTATCATGCAGTAGTCCATGCACGGAACTCCGATTACGGGACACATATTGCCGCGCACGCGCAGATACAGCTGCTTGTCGCACCGCCTAAGCCCGTCGGCGTAGCCTATGCGCACGGTAGCTATAACCGCGTCGCGGTCGAGCGTGTAGTCGCCGTAGCCGATATGCTCGCCCGCCTGCACGCGCGATATCGCGACGATTTTCGCACGCACCTTCATGCAAATATCCAAGCCCTCTGCATACCCGTACATCGCTATACCGCAACGCGTCATATCGTACAGGTTTACGCCCGCGCCCGCAAGGGCGAGCGCGCACGAACAATACAAGTGCCGTCGGCTCTGCCACAATCCGTCCGCAGTCAGTCGCTCGAACTCCGCCGACTGCGCCGCGGCGGACGCAATGCCGCCGTACAAATGCGAATACACCGACCACGGCTTGACGTTCAACAGCTTGCACAGCTCCGCGATTTCCGCGAGCTTGCTCTCGCTTGCGCCCAGCCTGTTCATGCCCGTATTGACCGCGACAGAAAAGCACTTGCGCCCGGAGCGCAACAACGCCGTGAGCTGATTTGCGTCTGTAACCGTGGGAATGATATTGCTCTCGCAGGCGCGCAAATACGGCTCGATATCTCCGCCCAGCGCGAGTATGGGGCGTTTTACGATTGACGCGAGCGCGATTGCCTCGTCCGCCGTCGCCGCGAGAAAGCAATCGACGAGCGGCTCGATATACCCCGCCGCAGCCAAGCCGTGACCGTAAGCGTCCGCTTTGACCACGGCGCAAAAGCCGTTGCCGAGCGTCGCGCGTATGCGCCTGATATTATGCCGCAAGCGCGACAAATCCACAACCGTCTGCATATAGAGATATGTATGCGACGAGCTGCGAAAAAGTGACTGTTTTTTACTCTCCGCCCGAACTTTTTTCGCGCATGCCTTTTATGGACGCCGCGATTTTTACCTTTGCCGTTTGGTACTCGCGCGCCGAAAGCTCGCCGTCGTCGGTATTTCGGACGCGCGGCGCATCCTCCGACTCGGCATACTCGGTAATAAGCGTAACGCCGTCGGCGCTCACGCGAATAATACCATCGCCGCAGTCCGCGCTTTTATCGATGACCGACGTTTTAAAGTCGACGCGCCCGGCGCACAGGATACCGACGCGCGGCAACGCGCCGCGCATGAACCCGACTCTGCCGTCGGTCGTCTGCACGGACAGGTATTCGACCTCGCCCGAATAAAACAACCCATCGGGCGTAACTATGCGCAGCTCGAACGTACTCAATTAAACGCCTTCTCCTTGACCTCGTCGAGGTCGCCCACCATAAAGAACGCCGACTCGGGGTATTTGTCCGCTTCGCCCGCGAGTATGGACGCAAAGCATTCGAGCGTAGTTTCAAGCGGCACGTACCGCCCCTCAATGCCCGTAAAGTTTTTTGCGACGAACATGGGCTGCGAGAAAAAGCGTTGCAGCTTTCTCGCGCGGTGCACCAGCGCCTTGTCCTCCTCGGAAAGTTCGTCCATGCCGAGAATGGAAATTATATCGGACAAATCGTTATAGCGCTGCAAGGTAGCCTGCACGCCGCGCGCTATATCGTAATGCCGCGCGCCGAGCACCGATTTTTCCAAAATGCGACTCGTCGATTGCAACGGGTCTACCGCGGGATAAATTCCCTGCTCGACAATCTTGCGGCTGAGCACCGTCGTCGCGTCGAGGTGCGTAAAAATGGACGCGGGCGCGGGGTCGGTCAAATCGTCCGCAGGCACGTAAACCGCCTGTATGGACGTAATAGACCCGTTTTTGGTGGACGCTATGCGCTCTTCGAGCGCGCCCAGCTCGGTCGCGAGCGTGGGCTGATATCCGACCGCCGACGGAAGTCTGCCGAGCAACGCGGACACCTCCGAACCGGCTTGAACGTATCTGTAAATGTTATCGATAAACAGCAAAACGTCCTTATTCATTTCGTCGCGGAAATATTCGGCGAGCGTAAGTCCCGTAAGCGCAGTGCGCATGCGCGAGCCGGGCGGCTCGTTCATTTGCCCGAACACGAGCGCCGTTTTGTCTATGACGCCGCTTTCGGTCATGTCGCTAATCATTTCATAGCCCTCGCGACTGCGCTCGCCTACGCCCGTAAATATCGAGTAGCCGCCGTGCTTTGTGGCTACGTTGTGTATAAGCTCCATTATCAGCACGGTTTTGCCGACGCCCGCGCCGCCGAAAAGTCCGACCTTTCCGCCGCGCAAATACGGCGCGACGAGGTCGATTACCTTAATGCCCGTTTCCATTATTTCCACGCCCGATTTTTGCTCGTAAAACTCGGGCGCTTTGCGGTGAATGGAGCGGTGCGTTTCGCCGTTTATCGGACCTCTGCCGTCAATCGGGTCGCCGAGCACGTTCATAACCCTGCCGAGCACGCTTTCGCCGACGGGCACGGAAATCGAGTGCCCCGTGCCGTACGCCTTCATTCCGCGCGCCAAGCCCTCTGTCGGTTCGAGCGCGATGCAGCGCGCCGTAGACGGCGGGATATGGCTCATAACCTCCAACGCGACAAAGCCCTCGGCGGGAGACTGCATTCCGCTCGCTATTTGGTCGCGAGTGTCGATAATTACTTTTTCGTATATCTTGGGCAGCTTGGTTTCGAACTTGACGTCCACGACGGGTCCGAGCACGACCGAAACGCACCCGCAATTCAATTCCTTCATTACCGTCTCCTTTTATCGAGCGCGGAGGTAGACCCGATAATTTCTGTTATTTGCTCCGTCACTGCGCCCTGCCTTGCGCGGTTGTATTCAATCGACAGCGCCGCAATCATTTCGTCGGCGCTGCGGGTGGACGCGGACATCGCCGCGCGCCTTGCCATATGCTCGGCGGCGGCGCTCGACAGCAACGCGTCGTACGCCTCGCATTCGAGATACATAGGCAATAGCCTTGCGCACACCTCGGCTGCCGACGGCTCGTATCCGTCCTCGTTTACGCGCGCCGCTGCGTCTTGCTCGCACGGCAGCACCTGCCGCACAGTCGGCGCGTATGCGGAATGCGAGGTCAACGCGTTGTACGCGAACGACACCGACTGCGCGCCGCCGTCGTAATAAGAAAAAGCGACGTCCGCCAGCGACTTTGCATGCGCGTAATCCGCTCCGACAATCGAATCGACAAACCTGTCATCGACGTTTTCGCGCTTACGGAAATACTCCGCCGCAGTTTTGCCTATCGGGATAATTACCGTGTCGGCGTCGATTACGCCGTCGGCGAGCCGCAAAACGTCGTGGTTGAACGCGCCGCACAAGCCCTTGTCGGCAGCCACGACGAAAACCGCTTTTCGCGCGCTACGCGGCTTTTCGGGCGGCGGCACGCAGCCTGCCGCGCTGCGCATTGTCGCGCGCACCGCGTTCACGTACTCCCGACTCGTTTCGTAGCGCTCGGTCGCCTTGCGCATTTTGGAAATGGACACCGTTTCCATCGCGCCCGTTATTTGCCGCGTCTGCTTTACAGAAACAAGCCTGCGCTTGATGTCCGAAAGGCTGTTCATTTGTCGCCGTCCTTGGCGAAGAACAACGCGAACTCGTTTACCGCGTCCTCAATCGCAAGCCCCGTTTCGACGGAAATCTCCTTGCCGTTTCGCAGTTTTTCACACACGTCGGCATGATTGATATCGAAATAACGGATAAACCGCTCCTTAAACTCGGTTATGCGCGCAACGGGAATATCCTTTAAAAGCTCCTTCGTGGTAATATACAGCAAAACGGCTTGGTGCTCGACGCGCATCGGCTTGTGCACGTCCTGCTTTAATATTTCGGCGGTGCGCTTGCCCTGTTCGAGCATGCGCTTGGTTTGCTCGTCCAAATCCGCGCCGAACTGCGAGAACGCCGCAAGCTCGCGATATTGCGACAGGTCGATACGCAGCTTGCCCGACACCTTGCGCATAATAGGGTTTTGCGCGCTTTGACCGACGCGCGACACCGACAGTCCTACGTTAATCGCAGGACGCGTGCCCGCGTTAAACAAATCGCTCTCCAAGTAAATTTGCCCGTCGGTTATCGAAATGATATTTGTGGGAATGTACGCGGAAATATCGCCCGCCAGCGTTTCCACTATCGGGAGCGCGGTAATCGAACCGCCGCCGAGCTCGGGCGAGAGCTTTGCCGCGCGTTCGAGAAGGCGCGAATGCAGGTAGAAAATATCGCCGGGGTACGCCTCTCTGCCCGGCGGACGCTTTAACAACAAGCTCATCGCGCGATACGCCACGGCATGCTTGCTCAAATCGTCGTAAACGATTAGCACGTCCTTGCCCGCGTACATGAACTCCTCGGCGACGGCGCAGCCCGCATACGGCGCGATATACTGCAACGGCGCGCTATCCTTGGCGGTTGCGCACACCACGACGGTATAACCCATCGCGCCGTTTTCCGTGAGCGTATCGACTATCGTGGATACGGTGGACGATTTTTGACCTATCGCCACGTACACGCAAATTACGTCCTTGCCCTTTTGGTTGAGTATGGTATCGACCGCTATCGACGTTTTGCCCGTTTGGCGGTCGCCTATAATAAGCTCGCGCTGACCCTTGCCGATAGGTATCATGGAGTCCACGGCGAGCAAGCCCGTAAGCATGGGCGTATTGACCTTGCCTCGGTCCTTGATAGCGGGCGCGGGGCATTCTATCGGGCGATATTTTTCCGCCTTGAACTCGCCCAAGCCGTCGATGGGCTTGCCCAAAGGATTTACGACGCGCCCCAAAAGCTGCTCGCCTACGGGCACGGAAACAATCATGCCCGTAGTTTTTACGAGCATGTGTGCCGAAACGCTGTCGTCGTCGTCAAGCACAATCGCGCCGACGCCGCCCTCCTCCAAATTCAAAACTATCGCCTGCGCGCCGTTTTCGATTTGCAGCATTTCCCCGTACTCGGCGGCGGAAAGCCCGTTGCATACTATAACGCCGTCGCCGCAAAACTCCACGCTGCCCGCGTGGCTTACGTCGAAAGAGCGCTTAAACCGCGACACGCTGCCTATAAGCTCGTCGTCCACGCCCTTTTTGATATCGGCGGCGGAAAGCTCGGTGCTCGGCTTTTTTTCGGCTGCCGTGGATTTTTCGCGCTTTTCCGCATTTTTGGACGCGCGCTTTTTCCGCGTGGGCGTAGCCGCCTCCGCAAACTCGTCGCTCACCGAAAATCTCGGGTCTATCTTGTCTATTTGCGAACGCAGCGTGCCGTCGTAAAATTTATCGCCGTCGACTACGAGTATTCCGCCCAAAAGCTCTTTGTCTATCTTGTAAACAAACTCGACGCTCTCGCCCTTGTGCTTGGCGGAAAACAGCTTTTCGACGCGCTTGACCTCGGTCGCGGACAGCTCCGCCGTAGACGTAACATATATACGTGCCATCAGTCGGCGTCCTCCCAATCGGACAACGCCTGTTCTATAAGCGCGGCGTTATCCTTTTCCGACACCTCGCGCTCCAAAACCTTTTGCGCCACCTGCACGGCAAGGCGGTTGACGCTGTCGCGATACTCGGTGCGCAGCTGCTCCTTTTGCGTGACCGCCTCTTTCTTCGCCGCGTCTACTATGGCGCGCGCCTGCTCCTGCGCCTCGCCGATTAGCTCGTCCGCGCGTTTTTCGGCGGCTTTCGCCACCTCGGCGGCGACGCGAGCGTTCTCCACCTTCATGTCCTCAACGATTTTATCGTACTCTGCTTTGCTATTCTCGCTCTCGGCTCTGAGTCTGTCGTTTTCGGCAAACGCGTCGTCCAAACTTTTGCGCTTGCTTTCGAGCATTTTTTTGACAGGCTTATACAGCACGGCAATCAACACCGCCGCGAGCAAAACGAAATTTCCTATATAGAATAACAGCGAACGCCAATCGAACCCGAAAACTTCGAGAATGTTCGCCGCAAGCAGCATTTTCATTGCGCTTTCGCTCCGTACTTACATTACGATGAGCATGATTGCAACAAGCAATCCGTATATAGCCGTCGTCTCGCAAAACGCCAGACCTATAAACAGCGACGAGCGGATTTGCTTGGTCGCCTCGGGCTGACGCGCCATGCTTTCGACCGCTTTGCCCGTGGAAATACCCATGCCGATAGCCGCGCCGACGCACGCCAAAGCGGCGATACCCGCGCCGAGCGCAGTCATGCCCTCCAAGCCGAGAAACGATATAATCGGCAACAATTCAGTGATAAACGCTTGCATTGGTCAATCCTCCAAAATTTTATTCGATGGCTTCGTTTACGAAGTTCATTGACAAAAACATGAAAATATACGCCTGCATAACCGCATGGAACAGCGTAAAAATAGGCTCTAATATGACGGGCAGCACGTACGGGAACACGCCGTATACTATCTCCATGATAAGATATCCCGAAAACACGCTTCCGAACAATCGAAGCGCCATGGAGAACGGCACGACGCAGTCTGTGACGAGCGGAATTACCGCCGCATAGTGCTTTAACCGCCGCGCGCGGTGTTGCAAAAATCCCGTTACGAGCACCGCGAAAAACGTGAGCATACCGAGCACGAGATTGCAATTAAGGTCGCTGAGCGGCGAACGCAATCCCAGCAGCTCGATTAACACGCCGAACATGATAAACGCCGAACAGCAAAAATACAACGGGCCGATTGCCTTAGAGTATTTGCCCGTCAAATCTTCGGAATTTGAATCGAACAGCCCTACCGCCCACTCTATAAACATGCGAAAAGCCGAGGTATGCCTGAAATCCTTTTTCCAGCGCGGCAAAAAAAACACGCGCACCACTACCGCGAATATTATGAGCAATGCCGTAACAAGCATGCACGAAAACATCGTTGCCGTAATATCGAACCCGCCGATACTGAAAACGACTTTTGGCGCAATCGTCGGCAAGTGCAAATTCAATTCTGCGGAAAGCAAGTTCATATCAACGCAAAGCATAGCACTTTGCATGCGAAAACGCAAGCGTTTTGTGACAGTTCTGACACAAATTAAGTTGTTGTGCATGCAAAGTTTATCGACTTTATTATATGCAAAAAGCGCGACGCGCGCGCTTTTTCGATAAAACAGCCGTCGGCGCTTTATTCCTAGTAATTGATAAAGCTGTCGAACGCGTTTACTATATGATTGACCTTTCTGTCGGTCAAGTACACCTCTATCACGTCACAACGCACGGGCACGCCGAACAGTCTGAATTGCTTTATATACTGCGCCGTGACCTGCGAAATCTTTTTGATTTTGTCGTGCCCGACCGCTTCGGCGGGCGCACCGTATTCGAGCGACAGCCTCGACTTTACCTCGACGGCTATCAGCGTGCGTTCGTCCGTCGCAAAGATATCGACCTCGCCCACGTTTGTAGTGTAATTGCGGTCGAGCACGCGATAACCGTGCGTCTCCAAATATTTGACCGCCAAATCCTCGCCGCCCTTGCCGTGCGCGTTTACGCGCTTTTTACGCGATTTACCGAACATTGTTTTTATCCTCGCCGCCGTCGTGACGCAAAAAAGTAAGCTGAACGGACATATCGCCGACAAAGTTTTTTATAAAGCTTTGTCGGTGCTCGGGGCATGCGCCGCAGGCTTTGAGCGCGGCGATATGCGCGGGAGTGCCGTATCCCTTGTTTGCGGCAAAGCCGTATTGCGGATATTTTTCGTCAAGCTCGCGCATGTATCTATCGCGCGTCACCTTTGCTATAATGGACGCGGCGGCGACGGCATAGCTCTTTGCGTCGCCCTTGATTACGGGCGTATACGGCACGGCTATATCCAGCCCTTTTACCGCGTCGATTACGGCGCAGTCGGGCGGAGCTTTAAGCCCCTCGACGGCGCGTTTCATTCCCAGCTTGGTCGCGTTAAGAATATTTACTCTGTCTATCGTTTTGCAGTCTATAAGCACCACGCAATAATCGGCGACCGCCGTTATTTTGTCGTACAACTCCTCGCGCGCTTTTTCGGATAGCTTTTTGCTGTCGTTTATACCTACAATGGGCACGGCGTGCGGTATTACGCATGCGCATACGGATACGGGTCCCGCCAACGGACCTCTGCCCGCCTCGTCGACGCCGCACAGCCTTGCCGCGCCGAACGCACTGTCGAATTCGATAAGCCGCGCCGTTCGTTGCAACGGCGTTTCTCTGACTTTACCCATCGGAGCGCTCCAATGCCAGCTTGCCGAGCCTGCCCTTGCGGAAATCGTCTATAACGGTTTTTGCCGCGCGCTCGTAATCGTATTCGCCTCCGCGCACCTTGAACGCGCGCGCCGCCGCAATACTCTCCAAGCCCTCCGCGCCGCAAGCGACGGGTCTGCCGTAACGGCTTTCCAAAATACCCGTATCGATTGCGTTCATGCGCGCTATCAACGCTATTGCCAGCTCGGCGGGGTCGAGCACCTCGTCTTTTATGCTGCCGATAATGGCGAGATTTTCGCCTACCGTTCTATCGGTAATTTTGGGATACAGCGTGCCAGGCGTATCGAGTATATCGAGCGTATTGTCCACGCGCACCCATTTTGCCGCGCGCGTAACGCCCGCGCGGTCGCCCGTAACGAGCTGCGCCTTGCCGCTTAGGCTGTTGATTATGGTGGATTTGCCCGTGTTGGGCACGCCGATTACGATAACGCGCACGTGCTCGTTGAGCCCGCGCTTTTTCTGGCGTTCGAGAGTGGGCGCGCACGCGCGCTTGACCGTCGCGAGCAACAGCTTGCGACACGCCGTGTCCACGCCGCTAACGGTCACGGCAAAGCCGTTCTCGCTCAGTTTTTTCCGCCACCCTTCCGCAACCTCGGCGGGCACGGTGTCCGCCTTATTGAGCGCGTACACCACGGGCACGGTTATAAGCTTGTCGAATGCGGGATTAAAGCACGAACGCACCGCGCGGCAATCGAGCACGTAAAGTACGCAGTCGGAAATCTTGACGTTGTTCTCGATTTCCCGCGTCGATTTTGCCATGTGCCCCGGAAACCAATTAACGTCCATCGCCGCCGTCCTCTGCACTCGTATCGCGCTTTGCGTCCAACAAATCGGCGCGCCGCTCGGCGGTTATGCGCTCGCTGCACTCGCGTCTAAACCGCGCTATCTCCTTGTGATTGCCGTTTAACAGCACCTCGGGCACTTTGAGTCCCTTAAACTCGGGCGGGCGCGTGTATTGCGGATATTCCAAAAGTCCGTCCGAAAAGCTCTCGTCCTCGTGCGACGCGGCGCTGCCCAAAACGCCGTCCACAAACCGCGCCGCCGCGTCCGCCACAACCATTGCCGCAAGCTCGCCCCCCGACAGCACGTAGTCGCCTATCGAGATTTCCCTGTCGATACAAAGCTGCAAAACGCGCTCGTCCACGCCCTCGTAGTGCCCGCACAAAAGCAAAAGCTTGTCGCATGCGGCAAGCTCGCGCGGTTTTATCGGAGAACCGTTCGCCCTTGGGCGACATGTACACGCGCAAATACTCGTGACAGGGGTCGACCGCTTCGATACAATCGTAAATGGGCTGCGCAGTCATCACCATTCCCGCACCGCCGCCGTACGGCGTATCGTCACACTTGCCGTGACTGTCCGCTGTGTATTCGCGAATATCCACGGCGGCAAAGTCGAGCACGCCCTTTTTAATCGCTCTGCCGATTATGCTCTCGTTCATGCACTCGAACATCTTCGGGAAAAGCGTCAAAACCCTAATCTTCATACACGGCGACCTCCGCGAGCCTTGCGCCGTCCACGCTAAGCCGCTTGCGCTCCCCGTCGAATGCCGCGTTCAGCGCCTTGACGAACGCGAACGTCATTTCCGCGCCGTCCGCGCATTCCACCGAAAACACGTCCGCCGCGCCGAACGAATCCACCGCGCGTATTACGCCTATTTGCGTTTCGCCGTCGTCGCCGCGCGCGAACAGCGCCGCGCCGATTAGCTCCGAAATGAAAAACTCGTCGGCGGCGGGCGTCACCGCGTCGTCGCGCTCTATTTCCATGAACGCGCCGCGCAAGCCCTCGGCGGCGTTGCGGTCGTCGATACCTACAAACTTTATGTACACGTCGCGACCGCCTACGCGCGCTTTTTCGATAAGCATGCGCTTGCCGCAGGCGTATACCGATTTGAGCACGCAAAAGCGCGACGGGTCGTCGGTTAACGGTTTAACCTTGACTTCGCCGCGCACGCCCTGCGGTTTTAAAATTTGTCCGACGGTAACCAAGCTATTCGTCGATTTCCACGGTGCAGTTTCTGCCCGCCTTAATCGACGCCGCCTTTACCACCGAGCGAATGGCTTTGATTATCCTGCCCTGCTTGCCTATAACCTTGCCCATGTCGTCCTTTGCGACCCTGACGGTGATTACGTCACCGTCCTCGGTAACAGACACGTGCTCCTTGTCGTCCACAAGCGAGGTGACAATGTAGCTAACAAGCTCCGTCATTTATTATTCCGCCTTCTTTTTCTTATCGACCTTGGTCTTTTGCGTGGACTTTTTGGTCTCCAAAACGCCCGCTTTCACCAAAAGCGCGCGCGCGGTGTCGGTAGGCTGCGCGCCGTTCTTAATCCACTGCTTGGATTTTTCCACGTCGAGTTTGAGTCCGTCGTCAAGGTGCGGGTCGTACGTGCCGAGCACTTCGATAAATCTGCCGTCGCGCGGCGAGCGGGAGTCCGCCACGATTACGCGGTAAACGGGATTTTTGTGGTCGCCCATGCGGGTAAGTCTGATTTTAACCATGATATTTTTCTCCTTGAAAGGTTTATTGACTGTTCGAGTAGCCGTTTTCGGCGGCATAGCGCGCTATCTGAATCGGCGCTTCTGTCTGATTATTTTTTGCTGCATTTGCGGCATTTTGCCCGAATTTGCGGCTTTGAGCATTTCGCGCGTTTGGTCGTACTGCTTCAACAGCGCGTTGACCTCCTGCACCGTCGTACCGCTGCCGAGCGCTATGCGCTTGCGCCGCGACGACTTGATAATTTCGGGGTGAGTGCGCTCCTGCGGGGTCATGGAAAGGATAATGGATTTGTATTTGCCTATGCGCGCGTCTATTTGCTTGGAATCGACGCCCACCTTGCTCATTCCGGGAATCATCGCGACGACGTCGTTGATATCGCCCATTTTGGCAAGCGACTTGAACTGCGTCAAAAAGTCCTCCAAGGTGAACTTGTTTTCGCGCATGCGCTTTTCCATTTTTTTCATTTCCTCTTCGGAAACGGCCTCTTGCGCTTTTTCTATAAGCGTAAGCACGTCGCCCATGCCGAGGATACGCGATGCCATTCTGTCGGGATAGAACGGCTCTATATCGGTAGGCTTTTCGCCCGTGCCGCAAAACTTAATGGGCTTGCCCGTGACCGCGCGAATGGAAAGCGCCGCGCCGCCGCGCGTATCGCCGTCCAGCTTGGTGAGGATAACGCCCGAAATATCGAGCTCCTCGTTGAACGTCTTTGCGCAATTAACGGCGTCCTGACCGGTCATCGCGTCGACCGTAAGCAAAATTTCCGCAGGCGCGGTCTTTTGCTTAATTTCTTTGAGCTCGGTCATGAGCTGCTCGTTTATATGCAGCCGTCCCGCAGTATCGATTATAACGGTATCGAGCCCCAGCTTCTGCGCGTGCTCGACCGCCGCCGCCGCAATCTTGACGGGATTGCCCGCGCCCTTTTCGAACACGGGAATATTGACCTTTTTGCCGACGACCTGCAACTGATTGATAGCCGCGGGACGATACACGTCGCACGCCGCCAAAAGCGGTTTTTTGCCCTGCTTAACCAAATATCCCGCGAGCTTGCCGCAAAACGTGGTTTTACCCGCGCCCTGCAAGCCGCACATGAGTATGACGGTAGGCGGCTTGGACGAAACGTCGAGCTTGGAATTGGTCGAGCCCATGAGCTCGATAAGCTCGTCGTTGACGATTTTTACGACCTGTTGCCCGGGTGTGAGCGATTTGAGCACCTGCTCGCCGACCGCCTTTTCCGACACGCGCGCCACAAAGTCCTTGACGACCGCATAATTGACGTCCGCCTCCAACAGCGCAATGCGTATCTCGCGCATAGCCTGCTTGATATCGCCCTCGGTCAGCTTGCCGCGCGACGTTATTTTGGAAAATACGTTGCCGAGCTTTTCGGCAAGCGAAGAAAATAAACCCATAAAATATACCTCGTTACCGCAATTCACCGAGCAGACATTCGACCCGCGCCGCCTGCGCCGAACCCTCGGCTTCCAGCTCGCGCAAAAGCCCCGTAAGCTCTTTCGACAGCTTGTCCGCATTTGCGACGACGCCGAGCTTGGTTTCGTAAGCCCTGAGCCGCGTTTCGGCTTGGCGAATGCCGCACAATGCCGCCTGACGCGTTATACCCAGATTTTCGGCAATCTCGGCGAGCGACAAGTCATAGTCGTAGTAGCTGCGAATGAGCTCGCGCCTATGTTCGGTCAGCAACGCTCCGTACACGTCGCACAGCCTGCTTACGCTCAAATCCTTGCTCATAGAAAACGGTGTAAAGTAAATATACTTTACACCGAGATTATACAACAAATTTTCCGATAACGCAAACGTTTTTATGCCGTTTTGCAAATTTTTAATCGCCCATTATTCCGTTTACGAAATCGTCCGCGTCGAAATCCTCCAAATCGTCTATGCCCTCGCCGACGCCCACGTATACTACGGGCACGCCCAGCTCGCCCGCAATAGCGAGCACCACGCCGCCCTTTGCCGTGCCGTCGAGCTTGGTGAGAATTATGCCGTCTATATCGATAGCCTCGTTGAATATATCGACCTGCGAAATTGCGTTCTGCCCCGTCGTAGCGTCGAGCACTATATAATTATACACCGTCGCGTCTGGCAGCTCGCGCTCGGTTACGCGCGATATTTTTTTGAGCTCCTCCATGAGGTTCTTTTTGTTATGCAGTCTGCCGGCGGTGTCGATAAGCAGCACGTCGCCGTTTTTGCTCTTGACGCTCTGCGCCGCGTCGTATACCACTGCGGCGGGGTCCGCGCCCTCCGCATGCTTGATTATGCGCACGCCCGCGCGTTCCGCCCACACCGTGAGCTGGTCGGCGGCGGCGGCGCGAAACGTGTCGGCGGCGGCGATTGTGACCGATTTACCCTGCTTTTTGAACTTTTTGGCAAGCTTGCCGATAGCCGTCGTTTTGCCCACGCCGTTTACGCCCGAAAGCATAATAACAAGCGGGTATTCGTATTCGGGCAGCTCGTTTTCGTTGAGCAATTCGACGAGTATCTTTTTCAACAGCTCGCGCACCGTCGCGGTGTCGCGCACGCGATTTTTGTCTATTTCGTCTTTGAGCCTGTCCATAATGGTATCGGTGGTTTCCGCGCCGATATCGGACGTAATAAGCGTTTCTTCGAGCTCGTCGTAAAACTCGTCGGTAAGCACGCCGCCCGTAAACAGCTTGTTCAGCTTGTATGCGATAGCGTCCTTTGTGCGCTTTAATCCTTCCTTGATTTTAGAAAAAATTCCCATAATCCACCGTTACGTTATTCCTCGACGGCGACAGACGTCGCGCTCTTTACTGCGTCTGCCAAGTGCACCGAAACTATCGTCGAAACGCCCTTTTCCTCCATGGTAACGCCGTACAGGCTATCTGCCTGCTCCATAGTCGGCTTTCTGTGCGTAATTGCGATTAGCTGAGTTTTGGACGAGAACTGTTTGAGCATTTCCGCAACCCTGCCGACGTTGGCGTCGTCCAAAGCCGCCTCTATCTCGTCCAGCAAGCAGAACGGCATGGGGCGCAGTTTGAGAATCGCGAACAGTACTGCGACCGACGTGAGCGTCTTTTCGCCGCCCGACAGCAGCGATATAGATTGCAGCTTTTTGGACGGCGGCTGCGCGATTATCTCCACGCCGCGCTGCAACGGGTCCTCGTTGTCTATAAGCTCCAAATCCGCCGACCCGCCGTTAAACAACTGCACGAACGTCTCTTGGAAATTGTGACGTATTTGCTCGAAACAGCTGTCGAAGCCCTCGACCATTTTCGCCGACATTTCTTTTATTATCTGTTCGGTATCGTTGAGACTGTTTACAAGGTCGTCGCGCTGTTTTTTGCGCTCGTTGTAAGTCTTGCTGAGCTCCTGCGCGTCCTCGATAGCGTTCTCGTTTATACTGCCGAGATTGATTATACGCCGTTTCAGCTTGGAAATTTCCAGCTCGCCGCTTTCGGGATTGTACTCCTCGACCTTAAACGGCAAGCAATCCTCGTAGCCCAAGCCGTAATCGTCCTGAATATGCTTTTGCAGCTCGTCCATGCTGCTGTCCACGCGCGTAAGCTCGATTTCCTGCGCGTGTTTTTTTTCGGTCAGCTCGGTTATGGCGTCGCCGCATTCCATGCGCACGCGGTCGCCGTGGATTGATTTGGCGTTCAAATCCTCTTTGTACTGCGTCATGTTGTCGAGCTTCGCTTTAAGCTCGTTGCGACGCGCCTCGTCCGCGCCCGAGCTTTTTTCGGACAGCGAAATAATCTCGTCGTTCAGCTCTTGCATAACGCGGTTGTTGCGCAGCAGCGTCATTTCGTTATCGTCGATACGCTGCGACGTGGCAATCGCCTCGCTCTTTAAGCGCGCGATTTCCATATGCAAGCCCTCTAAATCCTTTCCGAGAGTCGCGATTAACACCCGCCTTTGCGCAATCTGCTCGCGCAAAGCGTCGTTGCGCGCCCGCAACGCGTCAAACTCGGCGCGAGCATTCGCGTTCTCCTCGCCGTTGTCGTTTTGCTCGGCGTCGTCCGTGCGTTCCACCGCGTCGAGGTCCAGCGAAATATTCTCTATGCGCTCCACCAAAGCGGCAAGCGCCGCCTCGTCGGCGGTCTTTTTGGCGGCAACGGCGGTCAATTCGTCTTTGAGTGTGACAAACTCGGCGGTCTTGGACGCCTCCGTCACCTCGTACACGTGTATATCCGAAATAAGCTCGCGCAATCTTGCGTTCAAGCTCTCGCTTGCGCGCGTAAGCTCGGCGCGCTCGGTCTCCACCGCCTTGACCTCGGCGGTCGAGCTCTCCACAAGCGCAATCATATCTTTCAGCTCGCGCTCGTAGGTGAGCACGTTGGTCATATTCTGCGTCTTACTGCCGCCGCTCATCGAGCCCTGCGGGAAAATAGTGTCGCCGTCGAGCGTGACTATCCTGAACGCATAGCCGCTATCCTTTGCGAGCTTTACGGCGGTGTCCATATTATCCACTATGACCGTGCTGCCCAGCAATCCGTCGATTACGCGCGTAAAATACGGGTCGAAATCGAGCGCGCAGGTAGCCGCGCCGTAGCACCCGGCACGCTTTAACAGCGGCAAATATTGCGGCTCTATCGACCGCGGCTTAAACGAAGTAATCGGCAAGAACGTCGCGCGCCCGTAATTGTGCCGTTTTAAATAATCTATAACCGACTTCGCGTCGTCCTCGTCGGCGGTGACTATGTTGTTTACCGCCGAGCCGAGCGCGGTTTCTATCGCCGTGCCGAACCCGTCCTTTACCGACATAATCTGACCTACGACGCCTTTAATAAGCCCTTGAAGTCTGCCGTCGTTTTTCGCATCGTTCAACAACCGTCTGACGGGCGCGGCGTAGCCCTCCATCGACTTAATCAAATCTTCCAAAAGCTTTTTGCGC
This sequence comes from uncultured Christensenella sp., assembly GCA_910577945.1. Taxonomy (GTDB): domain Bacteria; phylum Bacillota; class Clostridia; order Christensenellales; family Pumilibacteraceae; genus Anaerocaecibacter. The sequence goes on from CAJTNI010000001.1 coordinate 193,837, forward strand.
GACACGGCGACCGAGCACTTTTCGCGCGTTTCCACAAGCCGCGTGCCGCTGGCGCTCAACCGCTCCTCGCACTGCTTGCTTTCCTCGGTCTTGCGCTGCTGTTCGGCTTGCAGCTCGCCGCGCTCTCGCGCGTACGTTTCCAGCTTTTCGGCGCGCTCGGCAAGCTCCGCGCCGCCCTCGTCCAACCGCTTTTGCGCAGCGGATATGCCGTTACGCAAAAGCTCGGCGTGCTCCTCGGCGTTGGCTCGCTCCGCAGTCAGCTCGCCCACGCTCTTGCTGACCGCAACCTTGCGCTCCATCGCCGCCATCAACGCGCGCCGCGCCGACTCGATTTTTTGCTCCTCCGCGGTGACGCGCGCCGAGGTCTCGCCGTATTCCGCGTCGAGCTTTTCGTTCTCGACGCGCATTACGTTAAGCTCCTCGGTCTTGCGATTATATTCGGCTTGACGCTCCTCCGCGTCGAAAGTGAGCTTGTTGTAATTATCCGCAAGCTCGGCGTTGGAGGACTGCAACGCGCTGTTTTGCGCATTGAACGCGTCGAGCTTTTCCTTGATAAAAACTATCTTATCGGAAATTTGCGTTTTGCTCATCGTGAGCGAAACAAGCTCGTTTCGGTAGCCGTCTATGCGCGAATCTATATTCCGCAACTCGTCCATAGCCGACGCGTACTCTGCGAAAGCCGCGTCGTATTCCTTGTGTTTTTCGGATATTTGCGCGTCGATATCCGCTATGACCGCCGACAACGCGTCCTTGCGCGCCGACGCGGTTTCGTATCTGTTTATGTAAAGATTTATTTCGTGATGTTTGAGCCGCTCTTTGAGTTCGAGCGCGAGCCGCGCTTTTTCCGCCTGTTTGGTAAGCGGTTCGAGCCGCGACAAGTCGATTTGCATAGCGTCGTCGATACGGCTCAAATTTTCGCGCGTGCGCTTGTTTTTGTTTTCCGCCGCGTTCTTGCGATACTTGTACTTGGTTATTCCCGCGGCTTCCTCGAATATGAGCCTGCGGTCCTCGGGCTTGGAATTGACTATTTCCATAGCCTTGTTCTGTCCGATAACGGTGTAGCCCTCGGTGGCAAACCCCGCGTCGCGCAGCATTTCCGAAATATCGCGCAAAAGGCAACGACTGCCGTTGCGGTAATATTCGCTTTCGCCCGAACGGAAAAGCTTACGCGAGATAACGACCTCCTCGTACTCGTACGACGGGAAAAGCGACCTGTTTTTGTTGTCGAACGTGAGCGAAACCTCGGCATACGACTGCGCGGAACGCTTTTCGGTGCCCGCGAATATTACGTCCTGCATGTTTGCGCCACGCAAAAGCTTGGGCGACTGCTCGCCCAAAACCCAACGCACGGCGTCCGCAACATTGCTCTTGCCGCAGCCGTTAGGTCCGACTATTGCGGTTATACCGTCGCCGAACACGATATTCGTCTTGTTGGCAAACGATTTAAACCCTAATAACGATAGCTTTTTAAACTTCAACGCCGTTACCTTTACGTCCAAACAAAAATACGCTATGAATTATATCACGCGCACGCAAAAAAATCAAACGAATTACGGCGTGCCGCGACTAATTTTAACATATTCCTCAATATACGCGATTTTTCGCGGTTTACTCGTGCATAAGCTCGGCAAGCGCCGCACGCGCCGCGGCAATCTGCGCGGCGTGCTTGGTTCTGCCCGTGCCGAAAAACGCCCGCCCGTCGACTGCGACGGACGCCTCGAACAACCCGTCGCGCTCGACCGCGTCCGAATATTCGAGCGATAATTTCCGCGCAACCGAATATTCTTGCAGCTCCGATTTAAAATCGCGCGCCGCCGTCACCTTGCCGAAAAAAGTAGCCGCCAGCATTTTCCTGCACGCGTCCATGCCGCCGTCGAGATACGCGGCGCCGACGAGCGCCTCGTAAATATCCGACCGCGCCTTATCGGAAAACGCCGCCTTGTTTACGCCGCTCCCCACGCGCAGATATTCCAAAAGCCCCAGCTCGTCGACTATGCGCGCAAGCGGCGTGCGCGAAACAGTCGCCGCTCGCCGCGCCGATAACGCGCCTTCGCTCGCCGTCGGGTCGCGCATGTACAAATCCTCGCCGACAAGAAAATTAAGCACGCAATCGCCCAAAAACTCGATACGCTCGTTTCCGACCGCGCAATGCTCGTTGACGTAAGAGGAATGCGTGAGCGCGGCGACGAGAAGCGAAATATCTTTAAACTCGTAATCTATTCGGGCTTGAACGGTTTCTAGCGCGTCCGTCACTGTGCCGCACCGTCCGAATTATTGCCGACCGCCGAGGCTATACCCCCGGCTATGCCGTCGAGTATGCGGTTTTCGTGCATTTTGATAATATTGGCTATCGACGCTTTGGTCGCCGTTTCGTTGGCAGAGCCGTGCGTCTTGACTACGAGCTTTTTGACGCCGAGGAACGCGCCGCCGCCGTACGCATGATAATCCATAGCGGTTTTAAGCTTTTTGAGCGATTTTTTCATGAGCAGCGCGCCGAGCTTGGACGTAAACGACGACAAAAGCGCCTCTTTGAGCTTGCCCATAACCATCTTGGCAGTGCCCTCGGTGGATTTGAGTAACACGTTGCCCGCAAACCCGTCGCTGACCACCACGTCGTACAGCCCGCTCAAAGTGTCGCGCGCTTCCATATTCCCCACGAAATTCACGGGCGCGGTTTTCAAAAGCGCGTGCGCAGCCTTTGTGCGCTCGTCGCCCTTTTTATCCTCCGTACCGACCGACAAAAGCGCGACGGCGGGATTTTCTATCCCGTACATAACCTTAACGTACACGGACGCCATAACGGCGAACTGCGCCAAAAACTCGGGCTTGGAATCCACGTTCGCGCCGCAATCGGCAATACAAACCGCCTTGCCCTCGATTGCCGTGGGCATAAGCGAAGTGAGTACGGGACGCATTACGCCGGGCAACCTCTTAACAAGCAAGGTCGCGCCCGTAAGCACCGCGCCCGTGCTGCCGCCGCTAACCAAGCCGATAGCATCGTCGGCGTTAAGCAAATCGAACGAGCGCACGAGCGACGAATTCGGCTTTTGCCTGAGCGCGTGCGTCGGGCTGTCGTCGTTGGTTATTATATCGGGCGCATGCTCGATAACTATGTTATCGGGAACGGCGTTGCCAATCGCGCCGCGAATTTTGTCGCCGTCGCCGACGAGCGCCAAAGCGTATTTCGGATTGAGCTTGGCGGCGGCAACTGCGCCCGCAATCATTTTTTGCGGATTGTCGCAACCCGCGGTATCGACTATGATTTTCATAAAGACCTCGAAGCGTTGCGCCGAAAACAATCGAGCGCAAGCAAAATATTAAAAAAATACCCCGTTAAACGGGGTAAATTTTAATTGTCGTTTTGACCCATAGGGATTCTTTCTACGCCGTCGTAATGACCGCAGCTCGGGCAAACGCGATGCGCTTGAACGAGTTGGTGACAGTGCGGGCACTCGACTACCGTAGGCGCTTTTAATTTCCACTGCGACGCGCGGGTATGCGTGCGCTGTTTAGACGTTTTGTGCTTGGGAACAGCCATAATCCACCTCCTCAATTTAACTTTAAAAGTATATATCATTTTCGCGCGGTTGTCAAACATTTTTAGCCAACTATTTTAAAAATTAAATAAATAGATTGTAAAAAACGATAAAAAACGCTTGACATCTATTTTAGCACGTGTTATATTATTTAAGCTGTTTGCAGCATCGACCGAATAACTCATGCGGAAGTGGCTCAGGGGTAGAGCATCACCTTGCCAAGGTGAGGGTCGCGGGTTCGAATCTCGTCTTCCGCTCCAACACAAGAACGTCAGTCGACGTTCTTTTATTTTTCGCTTTTAAAACTTAAACCGTAAAGCGCGCTCAGGGGGTCATCACCTTGCCAAGACGGTCGCGGGTTCGAATCTCGTCTTCCGCTCCAATGCAAGAACGTCACTCGACGTTCTTTTATTTTTCGCTTTTAAAACTTAAATCGTAAAGCGCAAAAAGAAAACTTACGAAAACACGCCAATCCAAACGGCTTTGTCAGCCGCGCGTTTTCCCTCGCATTCCGATAAAATATCTGTTATTAAAAACGTTGCCGCAAACAGCACGTTGCCCAGCGTTTGCTCCATGCCGAACGCTTTAACGAGCATTAAAACCTCGATATTGGCAGACACGGTAGTAATCGCTGTCATGGCATAAAGCCCCGCGCGCCCGAAAAATTTATAACCGAGCAGCGTAGCGCCGAATATAAACACAAGCGAAATTACCAAAAGCAGCTCGTTCATATCAATCACCCACGCCGAAATCGTTGTTGTTTATCAGAATATCTATGCGCGAATTGTCGATATACAACGGACATATCGAATTGCCGAGCGCGCCCGTCACCCTGTCGAGCACAAACTTGTTCAATCGGAAATTTTCGCGTTCGTCCGCACAACCATCCAAACGATAGTCGTAAAACGCGCACTTTCGATACGCGCAGCCGCTGCCGCGCAACGACACAATTTCACGCTAGTTTTTTTGCGTGATTACCGAATATCTCTCCATAAACCAAATACGCGTCGCTAGGCAGTTGCGAGCATATTTGCTCCGCCCGAGGGACGGGTCTTTTCGCCCGATACGGCGTTAAACTCGCTCGTAGTAGTACAGAGACTACAACTTCGCTCGTCTGCCTTGTCTCGGACGGAAATCCCTCACCCTCGGGCACGGGGTGGCGACCTCGGTTAAACACACCCGAACGGACTGTTTTCGGCTCTATCTGCGTTAAACTCGCTCGCAGTAGCGCCGAGGCTACGACTTCGCAATTTGCCTTGATATAGCCTAAAAACCAGTCGCGTCGGGCGCATTGCGTTTTTACGAGGCAAATACTCGTCGTGTTCTCGTCGCAAATTCGCCCTTGTGCAAGCACAAGCGAATTTACTCCTCGAATCGCGAGGCTAGACGTGCGAAACGGAGCGCGTCGTACCCGCTGCGGTACGGCAAACGACGCTTCGCGCGTATAGACCGCGATTTGCCCGTAAAAATGTGTTCTACCGCGGTCGCCACCCCGTAACAGCAGTTTTGGCGCATTAGAGACAAGCAGTGCGAGGAAAAGCTGCGAAGCGCGTGCTTGCGGCACGTGCGAACGGCTTTGACAAAGCAATGCGCCGACTGTAATGCGCCAAAACCGAAGCAAATATCGCCGCGACTGCCTAAGTACGCGGAGGCATAATACGCCTTTAAACTCCTTAGTTTTGATTTAGCTCTCGCAAGGCAGGATGGTTACGAACCGCCTATCGATATTTACTACCGCTTTACGGTAAAGTCGAACATTCAAGCGCCGATTACCGCTAACGCTACTCCGCCTATTCTATTTAGAGAAAAATGCGACGCCGATTGCGCCGGGCCCGATATGCGTACCTATCGTGCTGCCTATCATGTGTCTGGGAATACTGTCGGTTTTACCCGTCCACAGCGCGGCGCTATCCGCTACGTATTTTTCGAGCAGCGCGTCAGACAGCCCCGAATACACGAGCGCGTACGGCATATCGAAATCTATTCCGTACTTATCGACGAACTTGGTCAAAAGATTGCCGCCGTGCTTGGACCCCATCGCCTTGCCTTCCATTTTGACCTCGCCGTCGGTTATCGATATTACGGGACGAATGGAAAACAGCTTGCCTGCTGCGGCGACGGCGGACGATATGCGCCCGCCCTTGCGCAAATATTCCAACGTGCCGAGCAGCGCGAGCAGCTTTATGCTCTTTTTCTTTTCGTTCAGCTCGGCGGCGATTTCGGCGGCGGCGCGCCCGTCCTTTATCAATTTCAGCGCGTGCATGCACAAAATGCGCTCGCCCGCGCTGGCGTTGAGACTGTCGATTACATGAACCTTGTCGCCGTATTTTTGCGCGGCGCGGCACGCGCAATCGTACGTGCCCGACAGCTTCGACGAAATCACAATCGCGATTACCTCGTCGCCGTCGGACGTTAGCCGCTCAAAACACTCGTCGAAACGGTACTCGTTGATTTGGCTCGTTTGCGGCAGCTCGTCGCACTCTATCAGCTTATTGAAAAATTCGGCGTGCGAGAGGTTGACGCCGTCCGCATACTCGGTATCGCCGAAACGAATTTGCATGGGTAGCAGCGTAACGCCCAATTCCGCAGCTTCGGTCGCGTCGATATCGGAAGAAGAATCAATCAAAATCTTAATCATAAAATTTCACCCACAAATCAATTATCGGTCGCTACGGGCTCTTTATTCCGTTTTAGATAAACGAATTTGTACGCCACGGCTATCAAGCCGCCGCCTATGATATTACCCAGCGTAGCGGGCAACAGGCTGTAAAGCAGCGCGTTGCCGAGCGTCAAGCCCGATGCCGCAATGCCGTACTCCGCGCCCGCCATAAGCCCCGCCGTAAGATAGTACATGTTGGCAACCGAGTGCTCGAAACCGCACACCACAAAAGCGAATACGGGCATGTAGACCGCCAGAATTTTTCCGCCTATGTTCTTGCTCGCCATTGCCGCCCATACCGCCAAGCATACCAGCATATTGCAAAGTATTCCGCGCATGAACGCGTCCGAAAACGCCATACCGCTCTTTGCCGCCGCAGTGTTTATGCACGCGCTGACAGCAAGCCCGACCGTATCTCCGCCCTTCGCGCCGAAAACGTGCCCGAACACGGCAAGCACGGCAATAATAACAGAGCCTATAAGATTGCCGCCGTACGCGATACCCCAATTTTTAAGCACGCCCGTAAGCTTGACGTCGCGGTTAATCAGCGGCGCAATCAGCAGACAATTACCCGTAAAAAGCTCCGCGCCGCATACCGTTACGAGTATAAGCCCGAGCGGAAAAACCGCGCCCTTGATAAGCGTCGATTGCGTGCCCGTAAAGCCCGCGCCCGCGATTGTCGCAAGCACCGCGCCCGTCGCGATAAACGCGCCCGCAAGCACAGCCAAAATCAACGTCTTGTACCAAATTTGCGCAGTCTTGCCCTTGGCGACGCTTATGTAGTTTAATGCTATTTCACTCGGTTGGTTCATACGGCAATTATAAATGCAAATACGCGCTTTGTCAACCGATTACGACACCGTAGGTCACTTTACGCCGAATATCGACAGCAATTATAAATAATCGCTACATATCGTTTAATATAAAATATTAAAATATCGACCCGCCGACGTTCCGTCCGCAGACCGATAATGGAGCCGAAGATGAGACCGGCGCGTATTGCTACGCAATCCGCCGACTTCGCCGCACAGCGGCTCGTCCGCTCGCTGAAAATATGCCACAGGCATATTTTCTTTACGCTCGCGCCCTTACAGGGTTCAAGTCCCATTACGCTATTAACAATATTAAAATATCGACCCGCCGACGTTCCGTCCGCAGACCGATAATGGAGCCGAAGATGGGACTTGAACCCGCAACCTACTGATTACAAGTCAGTTGCTCTACCGATTGAGCTACTTCGGCGCAATGTAGATTGTGGTGCCTCGGGGCGGAATCGAACCACCGACACAGGGATTTTCAGTCCCTTGCTCTACCGACTGAGCTACCGAGGCAAAAGTATGGCGACCCGGAAGGGACTTGAACCCTCGACCTCCAGCGTGACAGGCTGGCGTACTAACCATCTGTACTACCGGGCCACATGGTGGACCTTCAGGGACTTGAACCCCGGACAAACCGGTTATGAGCCGGTTGCTCTAACCAACTGAGCTAAAGGTCCCTAAGCCATCTAAACAGCTTACTTAATATACAACATCTTTTACGGTTTGTCAACAAATTTTACGCGTAATTTATAAAATTTCTTATAATTATTTTCCGCTGATTCTATGCTAAAATTTTAATATTATTGCGAAAAAATCCTTGACAACCCCTTTTTCTTGTGGTAATATAAATATGCTTTTGCATCCTTAGCTCAGTTGGTAGAGCAACTGACTCTTAATCAGTGGGTCCGGAGTTCGAGTCTCCGAGGGTGTACCAAAGAAAACGCCGTCGCTTGTCGACGGTTTTTTCTTTGGCGGCATTCCGCAACGAGAGGCATGGCGCGAAAAACACCGCATACGAGTGTTCAACTTATAAAGCAATAAAATCAAAAATTGACAGATGTATTTTCATCGTGCGGTTTGCTATATGCTTGCGCAACTGCGCAAAGCCAGCCGCGAATCCACGTCATTCTTCGATACTGTACAACAAACAAGATTAAAAGTGCCGCAATGCGTCGCGGGACTTCACAAAGGAGTAATAAAACTATGAAAATGGAATCTAAATGCAGCAACTGCCCATACGCTCAAACGACCGATAACTTTTGGACGTTATGGTGCACATATTGGCAAAAAATTGTTTATCGCACGTCAGGCTGCACGAGAGATTACGAATAAGAAAATTTACGGTCCGAACAAAACGCCTTCGCTCGTCGACGGTTTTTTATTTGGTTGCATTCCGCAGCGAGAGCGCGGCGGTTAACGGCGCATGCCGATTATCCGCACATTTTTGCGATAACGCGCGGCAAACGAAAAATTTTGTCGCAAATCGCTTTGTTTTATCTTAAAATATATTGTAAATTCACGATTTGTATGTTATAATATTGCAGCAGGCGGATATTTCGATAATTTTTAGCTTGCAAGATTTCGGAGGCTTAGCATGAGCAGCAATTTATCCACCAACGTCGCAAGCAATGCGACGGACGGAAGTTTGAATTTGGTCACGTATGCAATGGAGCGCGACATTGCCAAAAAAGTCATGTGCATCGAAGACACGCTAAAACTCGCCTCCGCCGCGAAAATCAAATTCGTGGACGTTATGAACGTTTCGCGCGCGCACGAGCTCGAAGAATACATATCGGCAATCAAGAGCACGGGCGTCGGCGTATACTGCTATACGGCGGAAATTTCTTTTCTCGGAAATATCGACAGACTGTTGAATACCCTCAAAATGCAGCTGCGCATAGCCGCGGTGCTCGGCGCAAAGCTGTTTTTGATAACGCCGTACTCGGGTGCGGCCGACGAACGCAAAGCCAAAAGCATAGGCAAAGAACAGGTTTTGCAGGTAATGGCGCAATATTTTAAAATCGCCGTCAAAGAAGCCGCAAAATACGGCTTGCGCGTTTGTTTCGAAACCGCGGATAAAGACGCTTTCGGGCTTTGCTCCTCCGCCGACTGCAAGCAGGTTTTGGACCAAACGCCGGGGCTGGGCTTGGTGTTTAACACGGCGAACTCCGTCGCTTGCGGCGAAGACCCCAAGGACGCGCACGACGCGCTCAAAAACTACATTGTTCACGTACATTTAAAGGATATAAAGCTCGCGGAGTCCGACCAAAAATCGCCTACCCAACCGCTCGCTCCCGACGGTCGCGTCATGCAAGACGCCGTAATAGGCAGCGGAATTATACCCGTACGCGAAATTTACGACAGCATGATAAAAGCGGGTTACCCCGGCAGATTCGGAATATGCTATTCGCATGCCGAAGGCAAGCCGTACACACTCACGCAAAATTCGGCGAACCTGCTGCAATATTTGCGTTGGCTCAAATAATTATCGTGAACGCGCAAATAAGACAGGCAAAGCACGCAGACGTCGCACCGCTCGTAAACGAGCGGTGCGACGTACTTTTATTGGGCTCGATGCTCTCGCCCAAATCCGCCGAGGCAAGGTTCTATTATGCGCACCCGCAAAACAGATTTTGGCGCGTGCTTGCCGCCGTTTTGAATTGCGAGCCGAGCGACGACAACGAAAAACGCGCACAGCTCGCGCTGTCGCACGGCGTCGCGCTTTGGGACGTTATTTCCGAATGCGATATCGTAGGCGCATCAGACAGCACGATAAAGAACGTAAAATATAACAATATCGACGGCTTGCTTAAAGCGTACCCGCGCATAACCCGCGTGTTTACCACCGGCGGCAAAGCGCACGAGCTGTTGCTTAAATACAATAAAACCGTTAAAAACCCGATAATCGCCGCAGCGACGCGGCTGCCGTCTACAAGTCCGCTAAACTGCGCGGCAACGCTCGACGCGCTTATTAGTGCCTATTCCGCAATAACGCAAAAATAAACGCATGCTTCATCGGCACGCGTTTATTTTCGCAAACATATTCGGAATTATAGGTCTTTCGATACAGGCAATCCGCTTTCGAGAATATCTATCGCGCCGTCCACATATCCGACCGACAGCTCCTCGATTTTCCCACCGTCCGCCGCGCGCACGATTTTCGCGTCGTACGGAATTTCCGCCAACAGAGGCAGCCCGAACTTTTGCGCCACCGCCTCTACGGCTTTGCCGTCGCCGAAAACGTTTATGCGTTTACCGCAATCGGGACAAACGGCATAGCTCATATTTTCGACAATGCCCAGCACGGGAATTTTCATCATGTTAGCCATGTTTACGGCTTTTTCCACAATCATGGACACAAGCTCTTGCGGCGTAGTAACTACGACGATGCCGTCCACCTTTATCGACTGAAACACGGTAAGCGGCACGTCGCCCGTTCCCGGCGGACAATCGACAAACATGTAATCTATATCGCCCCAGATTACGTCCGTCCAAAACTGCTTTACCATGCCCGCGATTATAGGACCGCGCCACACTATGGGGTCGGTCTCGTTCTCCAACAGCAAATTGGACGACACAAGCTTCACGCCGTCCTTGGTTTCGGCGGGGAAAATTCCCGTTCCGTCGCCGACGAGCTCGCCGCTCACGCCGAACATTTTAGGCACGGACGCGCCTGTTATATCCGCGTCCAATACGGCGCAATGATATCCCTTTTTGCTCATGGCGGCGGTAAGCAGCGCCGTGACGGCGGATTTACCCACGCCGCCCTTGCCGCTCACAACGGCGATTACGCACTTTATACGTGAAAACTCGTGCGTCTTTTCGGTCTGCGGCGCGCCGCAATCCTCCGAACAGTTGGCACAATCGTGATTACATTCGCTCATATTATGCTCCTAAGAATATAATTATTTTTTATATGCTGTTTTATTCGCGACAGCGTCGGGCGCAACCGATGCCGCAGCGTCGTCCGCCGATGCGCTTACCGCCGCGTCCGCCTTGGTCTTTTTGACGTCGCATTCTATCAACGCGAGCATTACGCCGTAATACAGCAAGTGCGTAGGCGACGTCATGGCTATGTCGAGCAATGCGTTCAACAGCATTGCGAGCACCGTAAGCGCGACGAACACGCGCTCGGTCGTAAGCTTTGCCGAAAAAATCAAGCGCACCGTCTTGCAACGGTGATATCCGTAAGCGAGTAAGCCGACGACGCCCGCACAGTATAAATACGTGAGCGGCGTGCAATGGAACGAATAAAACCACTCGCCGTTCAGCCGCAAATACCACAGCCCGATTCCGAACACGGGCGCGCCCTTCCACGCCTCGAAGCCCTTACTCCAAAGCGTTGTGCGCCCCGTTCCCGTAAAATCGCTCGAAAACAGCTCCTTTACGACGTCCGCTATCTTATGTCTGAAAACTATCGCCACCGCCGCCACCGCAAGACACGCCAACCCGAAAGCAATCCAATATCCGAGTTTGCCGTCCTTCTTTTTAAAGCATAAGGCGACGGCTACGACGAACGTGCCGGGCGCGGCAATAACAAACGACGCGCGCGATATCGCCGCAACTATCAAAAGCAAATCCAGCGCAATCAACGGCACAAACAAATATCCGTGTTTATATACGTACACGAGATAGAACGTCAGCGGGATTGCGAGCGTGATTATTGCCGAGCCCGTATTCGGTCCGACGAACCCGAGCTTCAAGCATTCTTTTATGACCCACCTATCCGAGCTTACGCCCAAGTCGTTTATAACGTACTGTCGCATAAAATCCGCGCCGATAACGAACGCCGCGACTATTACCGCAAACGCAAAATACTCGACCGTTTTTCTGCCGTTGTACTCGCCGCAATTTACGAGCAGGCTGTACGGCAGATACATGGTTATCGCGATTGCGAGCGCCATACCCATGCCGCTGAGCGTGTACCATTCCGTACCGACGCCGCCGACTACGAGCACGCCCGAAACAAGCGCAAGCGATACCGTAAGATACGACCTTTTGAATATTTTTTTCCATTTGCCGAAATAAGTCAGGTTGAATATGAGCGCCGCCGCGACAAAAACGAGCGCCAAGCAAAGCGCCGTTATTTTGAGCGGCGTGTTGTAATACCCCGTATCGGGCTGAGTGTTGCGCGACATGACGAACGCGCACATCAGCAAAAACGGCGCGAGCGTGAACGAATTTTTGCAAAACAGCAGCGCGGGCACGAGCAACAGCGCCAGCAAAACCGCACCCACAACGGGAATATCGAAAAAATGCGACACCAAACAAACCGCGCCGACAGCAACGCTGTACAACGGCGAGTTTATAAATTTGTCCGCAATTACGCCGAAGCGACTGCCGACAAGCTTGTCGAATTTTTCTCTCATACGTCAATTATAAACTTTAAATGCCGTCAAGTCAAACAAATTGACAATCGCATTCACATTACAACACAATTTTACCGGCTGCAAGTCGCTTGGCAAACGACATCATAAGCTCGTTGGCGGCAGTCGCGTCCTCGCCGCGCCAATTAAGCGAAAAGCAGTGGTTGGAGGTCGCGTGGCGCGCGGAATAGCTCTCGAAATACACGCCGCAGTCGTTCAGCTTTTGCGAAAATATCTCGCCCTGCCCCTTGCAAAACAAATCGCGTTCGGCGTACATAATAAACGCGGGCGGATAGTTTCTGTCAACAAAGCCGATAGGCTCGCAGGCGTGCTTGTACGCAAACGCTTCGAACTCGTCCTCGCGCACGCCCGTAAGACTGAGAAATACCGCGTCGTCGATATCGAGCGCATACTTGGTTTGTAGCACCGTCTCCATATCGTACAGCCCGCATATCAGCAGTGCGCCGAATATGCGGAACTTGGGCGCAAACCCGAACGCGTCGGCAAGCGCGCCGCCGCAATTAAACGCGCCAAGCATAGCGGCGTAATACCCGCCCGCACTGTCGCCCGCCACCATAATTCTGTCGCGGTCGATATTGTATTCGTCGGCATGGTCATAAATAAAGTTCGCGGCGTTGACTATATGTTTGAGCGGCTCGGGATACGTATATGCGGGCGAAAGACCGTAGTCGATACAAAACACGGTAAAACCGTTAAGCGCAAAAAACTGCGACTGACCTTTTCTGTATTCCCTGCCGCCCGCGGTAAACCCGCCGCCGTGAATATATATTACCGCCGGCTGCTTGCTCTCCGATTTAACGCGATAAACGTCCATCCGGCAAACGTCTTTTGCGGACTCGTCGTAAACGATATCCTTCGTTCGCTTAATCGTGCCCGCGTTTTTTCTGTTTACGTACGGGCATGTGTTTTGCGATTTATTGAACACTATGTCGATAGCGCGAAACAGCGCCTTGGAAACGCGTATGGAGCGCATGCGCCGACGCTTTTCCGTGCGCGTGAGCTCGCCGCCGCCCGACGACATATCGGCATTAAGCAAATCCTCGACTGAAAGCATGGGCGACGCGTAAGCTTCGCCGTCCTCGCCGTCGATTAAATCGATATCGTCGTATTCGTCCGTAATTTCCGTTTTGTCAGCCATATCCAACCCGCTATCGTAATTTATTGTTACGGCTAGTTTACATCAAATCGCCACGATTGTCAACCCTTTCGATAATTATACCGTTACGCGTCCTTTTTTCCGACTATTTCGAGCGCGACGCGCGCCTTTGCCTTGCTGCCGAACATGTCCACCTCGATTACGGCAAAGCGATTGTGGCGGTCTATATAAATAATAAGCCCCTCGCAGCCGACGAGCGCGCCCGCCTCGACGCGCACGCTGTCGCCCACGTAGTATCCCACCGAATGCTCCAAACAGCGTTTGCCTTTAAGCAAATACTCCAACCGCTTTCGCTCTTGCAACGGCAACGCGATATCTCCCGACGCGCCCTGTCTCAGCACGCGTATGATATCCTCGGAATTGTACAAATACGTCGAAAACTCGCGCAAAAACTCGTTTTGCGGCATATCGGTTTCTATAAAAATATAGCCCGGGAACAGCGGACGCTTGCGGTACGCCGCTCCCGATTTTTTCGCCGCGGCGCCGCGATAATACTTCTCCGTCTCGGGACAAAACGGCTCGAACCCGTAATCGAGCTTGTACGACGAAAACGCGCGCTTTACGTCCTCGACGACGCGCTGCTCGGTATTGCTCTTTACATACAATACAAACCAAGAATACGGCTCTTGCATGACTTCTCCCTATGCGATTATTCGCCTATAAAGCCTAATACAATGCTCGGCGCGCAGACCGTATAGCAAAGTGACACCGCGCGCAAAAAAAGCAAATAAGCCTTGCTCTTTTCCGAGCGCGCAATAATTCGCACCGACTAAGCTCAACGCAAGACACGCAAAAAGGGCGCAAGTTGCGCCCTACATGCCTTTGGTGCGAAGGACGGGACTTGAACCCGTACGGTTGCCCACACGCCCCTCAAACGTGCGCGTCTGCCAATTCCGCCACCCTCGCAAGCGTCTTTAATTATACTAGATAATTCTACGCTTGTCAACTCAAAACACGCTATTTTTCGCTATAAGATAAAACAAATTTTTCGAGCACGTCCACGCTTTTTTCTATGCCTAGGAGCGACGTATTTATCGTTATATGGTAATTGCTCGCCTTGCCCCAATTTCTGTCGGTATACGAGTTATAGTATGCGGCGCGACGCTTGTCCGTCTTTTGAATGAGCTTCAACGCGTTCTTTTCGCTCAGCTCCATGCTTTCCGAAATGCGCTTGATTCTGTCGTCGATTTCCGCACACACGAAAATTTTGATTATCGGCTTATTGCGCAAAATGTAATCGCCGCACCGCCCGACGATAATGCACGGCGTCGCCGCCAACCGCTTTATCGTCTCACTCGTGTACAAAAAAGCGTTGTCGTCGTAAATAATGTCGTTAAGCGCAAGCGTGGGATTGCCCGCGCCCGCAAGCCGCGCGTTGGCGATTGAATAGAGAAAGCTGTTCGGCTTTTTCTCGTCGCGCTTATTCAAATGCTCTTGCGGCAAGCCCGAATGCTCGGCGGTCTTGCTGATTATCTCGTTGTCGTAGTACGGAATATCAAGCCGCTTGGAAAGCTCTTGCGCAACCTGATTGCCGCCGCTGCCCAACTCTCTCGAAAGTGTAATGACGTGATTCATAAATATTCTCCCGTGTTACCGTTAAATTTCGTATGCCGCTATCCTTTTCAAAACCTCGCTCGACAGCGCGTTCTCGTCGGACATTTCCGCATTGGTCGTAAGCCGTAAAAATTCGAGCTCGTACGCAAGGCTTGCGCTTGCGTTGTACTTGCCGTCGAACGTGCCCACTCCGACGCGTATGCCGCGCCGTACCGCCGCGCACACGGGCGCAAAGCCGTGCCCGTATCCAGCGGAAGCCGTCGGCGTAAGCACCAGCGGCACGCCCACCTGCGCCATTAAGTCGAGGTCGTCGTTATCCAAGCACACTCCGCCCGCAATCGTGCACAAGTCCAGCACGCCGAGCTTGTGCAAAAGCATTATCGGCGAAAGCTTGTACCGCGCCTCGATAACGCCCGCTTCGCGTATATCGTACGCGGCGCGCACCACGGCCCGCGCCTTGGTCGCAGCCAAATAATCGCAAAACCCTTCGAGCGCGGTTTCGTCGCACATATCGGACAAATACGCGTCGCCGCATATGCCGTCCTCGAACATGACGTAGCGCTTAACGCTGCCGCGAACGTCGCCGCTGCCGCAATACACAAGCGTATCGCAATCGACCGACGCTTTTTCGGGCGCCGCCGTACAAAATGCGTTTACTCTTTTCATGCGTTTAAAATCGATTTCAAGTATTCTTTGAGTCTATCGCCGAACTCGGGGCGACGGAGCGCAAAGTCTACCGTAGCGGTGATTGCGCCGAACTTATCGCCCATATCGTAGCGCCTGCCGTCAAACTCGTACGCATACACCTTGCCGTCGCGCATCATAGCGCAAATCGCCTCGGTCAAACCGATTTCGCCCTTTGCCTCGGGCGTGCGCGCAATATACTCGTAAATTTCGGGCGTAAGCACGTACCGACCCAACGCCGCGTACAGCGACGGCGGATTGCTTGCGGGCTTTTCCGTAATGCCGTCGCAATACACCTTTTTGCCGTCTGTGCGAGTGGGATTGATAATGCCGTACATGCGCGTGCTCTCCTCAGGCACGGTTTGCACTCCCACTATGAGCTTGGGCTCGGTATCGTATGCGTCGCACAGCTGACGCACGACCGGCGTTTCCGCGACGATAAGGTCGTCGCCGTTAGCCATGATAAACGGCTCGTCTTTCGTGAACCGCCGAGCCTGCATTACCGCGTCGCCGCTGCCGCGCGGCTCGGGCTGCATATAAAACCGTATTTCGGCGTTTTTGTTTATACGCCGCACCGCTTCCAACAGCTCGGGCTTGTTAACCAATGCGCGTTCGAGCTTGCGGTTGGGCGTGAAATATTCGCGAATACTATCCTTGCCCGAACCCAAAACAATCGCTATTTCGTCTATACCGCTTTCGACTATCTCGTCAACTATATACGCAAGCACGGGCGTGTCGATAATCGGCAAAATTTCCTTTGGCACAGCTTTGGTAACGGGCAAAAACCGCGTTCCCAACCCGCCGCAAGGTATTACGGCTTTTTTTACTTTCATTACGCCCCCGCTAATTGAGCTTTACGATAATGCGTCGGCAGTTGTCGCAATAGCACCAGCCGCGGTCCTTTAAATACGCATTTCCCTGTTGCGGCAAACCCAAGCCGCAACCGCCGCAATTAAACATACCCTTGCGCTCGTCGCTTGCGGCGGGCACAATAGGCGGAAATTTATTTTCGCCTACGAGCTTGGAATATTCGGCGTACAGCTTCTCGTCAAGTGCGGCGCGCAGCTGTTCGAGCTCCGCCTTTAACTTGTCGAGCTCCGCGGATTTGGAATTGACAAGCTCCGCATGCTTACCCTTTGCCTCGGCAAACTGCTGCTTTGCGGCGTTACCCGATTTGACGGCGTCCACGCGCGCCTTGCACACCGCGCGCGACTTTTCGTCCACCGCGTGCATTTTTTTGTCCGCGGATTGAAACTTGGATTTAAGGCTGTCGAGCTTTTTGACGCGCGCTTCCAGCTCCTCCTCGGAGCACGCCTCGACGCCTTCGAGCGCGGCGAGCGCCGCCTCGTTCTCGTCTACGTAGCGCTGCAATTCCTCGTACATGCCGATAAGCTCGCCCGACTGCTGCTCGCAATCGTTGATAGTCTGCTTAGCCTCGTTGAATATGCGTTTATGCTTTGTCATGCTCGCGAGCGCTTGGTCGCGTTCGAGTATGCTGTTAAGCTTCCTCAGCTCTATATCCTTTTTTTGATATTCGAGCAAGGTCTGAAATTTCTTTTTTAAGCTGTCTTCCATTTTAGCTCCTTTATGTACGAATTAGTCGGGTAAGCGCATGCCCTGCGCAGTCATTGCCGCAAGCACGCTCGCCAGCCTGTCGGCGTTTTTATCGGGCGCAAGCATGCAAATATCGTATAGCTTTTGTAAATACGCCTTTAACAAATCGTTCTCGCATCGATAATTAACGCCGAATAAATATTGCAGCTCGTCGAGTGCCTGCGCGCCGCCGTCGCGCCGCGCGCGTATGATAAAGTAAATTTTGCCGCGTTCCTCAGCTATTATATCACCGTCTATCGAATACCGCAAGCGAATGAGCGTACGCCGCACGATATCCGCGTCGCGGTGCGGACACAAAACCAGAGTTTGCGGCAAAACCGCGGCTTTTTCGAGTATGGCGCTTATCAAAAGCCCGCCCATGCCCGCGATTATCGCCTCGTCGCACTCGTATTCTATTCCGTCGCATACCGTAAACGTTACATTTTTGTACGCGGCGAGCTTGGATTTGGCTTTGTTTAAGCACGTTGCGCTTATATCGGACGCGATTACGTGCTCGCAAACGCCGTTTTTTACGCAATACTCTGCAATCAGCCCGTGGTCGCAACCGACGTCGGCAATTACGCGCGCGGGCTCTATAAGCGAGCTTATAGCGGCTAATCGCCCCGTCATCTGTCGGTAAAGTCTTTGAGTTTTTTGGAACGGTTGGGGTGACGAAGCTTGCGCAGCGCCTTTGCCTCTATCTGACGTATGCGCTCGCGCGTAACGCCGAACTCCTTGCCCACGTCCTCCAAGGTGCGCGGGTGCGCGTCGTCCAAGCCGTAGCGCAAGCGTATAACCATTTCCTCGCGCGGCGTGAGCGTGTTGAGCACCGCCGCGAGCTGCTCTCTGAGCATGCCCGCCTCGGCAAACTCTTGCGGTGCTTTGGATTTTTCGTCCTCCAAGAAATCGCCCAAATGGCTATCCTCTTCCTCGCCGACGGGCATTTCCAACGATACGGGGTCTTGACTGATGCGCTGGATTTCCACCACGCGCTCCACGGGCAAGCCCATTTCCTCGGCGATTTCCTCGGGAGTGGGGTCGCGCCCGAGCCTTTGAACGAGTATCCTATTCGTGCGAGCGAGCTTGTTGATTGTTTCGACCATGTGCACGGGTATGCGAATCGTGCGCGCCTGGTCGGCAATCGCGCGCGTAATCGCTTGACGAATCCACCAAGTCGCGTAAGTCGAAAACCTGAATCCTTTGGTGTAATCGAATTTCTCGACCGCTTTCATAAGACCGAGGTTGCCCTCTTGTATTAGGTCCAAAAGCTGCATGCCGCGCCCTACGTAACGCTTTGCTATCGCCACTACAAGACGCAGGTTCGCCTCAGTAAGCTTTTGCTTGGCGTCCTGGTCGCCCTCCGACATAAGCCTGGCGAACTGCATTTCCTCGTCGGCGGACAGCAGCGGTATTCTGCCTATGTCTTTTAAAAAGACCTTGACCGCGTCGTCCGTGCTGACCTCGCCGCCGAGCATGGAATCTATGCTTTTAAGCTCGGCGCGCTTTACCTGCCCGTCGGTGATTTCTATTCCGCGCTCGGTGATTATGCGCATCGCCTCGTCGAGCTGCATGGAGTCCGCGCCGCATTCCAAAGTGAGCTTTTCGCCGATTTCCACGTTGGACAAAAAGCCGCGCGTTTTGCCCGTTTCAATCAATCTGGACAGCGCGTTGTTCATTTTGGACGTGAGTATGGGCGCTTTTACGCCGTCTTTGAGAATGCTTATTCCGTTATCCTCAAACAGCTTTAACGCATAGTCCATGTCGTTTGCGCCCGCCTCCAACGGCACGAGCTTTTCCAAAAGCGTATTGTATTCGACGCCGCCGTTGGCTTTGGCTTCGTCCAGCAGCGAGGATAACGCCTGTGTGATATCCGCCGACGGAGTGTAGGTAACGGCTGTTTCGACGTGTTCGATTTGCCGCTTTGCGGATTCTTTTTCTTTGTTTTTGTCTTTCATGTGGGTGTCCTCCTCACGCTCTGTTTTTGAGCCTTATCAGCTCTTTTATAATCTCGCCGATACGCACCGTAATTTGCTGCGCTTTTGTCCTATCGACGTCCTTGATTGACTCGTACTGCTTGTCCAGACGCTGTTTTTCGTCGTTGAGCGCGCGCCTGTACAAAAATCGCTCCACGTCCGCGAACCTCGCGCGGTTGTCGCCGGGGATTATCCTGTAATCGCAAAGCTCGTTTAGTATGGGCGCGTACCGTTCGTCAAACTCGTTAAACACGTACGAGGTCGATTTTTCGTATCTGTTTTCCCGACAATACGTATACAAGCGTCTTGTGAACTCGTCGGGCATAGCCTCCGTCACGTCCATATCGAAATCGACGTATTCGCAGGTTTGCAATATGCTCGACAGAAAGAATTTGAGCGCGTCGTCGTATTCGACCGCCGCCGCCTGACTGTCCTGCGGCTGTTCCCGACGCTCGGACGGGAGCTGCGGCTGCGGCTTTGCCGCCTCGAAATGCGCCTGACGCTTGACCGCGTCTATCGAAAAACCCGTAATCGCCGAAATGTATTCCAAGTACTGCTCTTGCTCTATCGGATTGTCGAGCGCGGTCACTACCGCCGTCGCCTCGATTGCGAACTTGGCTTTTTGGTCGGGGTCGGTCAAATCGTAACGCGCTTTCAACACCTCTATCTTGTACGCGGTGAGCGGTATTGCCTCGTCCAAAAGCTTTCTGTACGCCTCCGCGCCGCCGCGCTTGATTACGTCGTCGGGGTCGAGCCCCTCTGGCAAGCGCACAACCTTGACCGTCAAGCCCGTTTCCTTTAAGATATCAAGCCCGCGCATAGTAGCTTTTTGCCCCGCGGTATCGCCGTCGTAGCTGATATAAACGAGGTCGCTGTAAATTTTGAGCTGACGCGCCTGCTTGGTCGTTAGCGCCGTACCCATAGACGCGACCGCCGTGTCGAAGCCCGCTTTGTGCAGCGCGATGACGTCCATGTACCCTTCCGCCATAATCACGTAATCAATCGGCTTCGCGGCTTTGCGCTTTTTCAGCAGGTTGACGCCGTAAATCACCTTCGACTTGTCGAATATGTCGGTCTGCGTGCTGTTTCGATACTTGGCAAAATGCACGTCCTTTTCGAGCGTGCGCCCGCCGAACGCCACCACCTGATTCATGTTGTCGATAATCGGGTACATCAATCTTTTGCCGAAAACGTCGTACTGCCTGCCGTCCTTCTCCTCGGCGATGCCCGCGTCGTGGATAAGCTCGTACGAATATCCCTTCGATTTAAGGTAATCGAGCATTTCCGTAAAGTCGAGACTCGCGCCCAGACCGAACCGAGTAATCATCGCCTTGGTTATTTGCCGTTCCTCCAAGTATGCGTTAAACGCGCGCGCGCGTGGGTCGGACAGATTGTCGTGATAATGCCTTGCGGCGTCGCGCATCAGGTTGTACAGCGCCTCGCGCTTTTTTTTGTCCACCGTCGCGCGGAACGAGCCCGCTTTGG
Organism: uncultured Christensenella sp.; assembly: GCA_910577945.1. Taxonomy (GTDB): domain Bacteria; phylum Bacillota; class Clostridia; order Christensenellales; family Pumilibacteraceae; genus Anaerocaecibacter. Next base: position 214,682 of record CAJTNI010000001.1, read on the forward strand.
GCTTGGGCATTTCCAACCCCGCCTGTTCGGCGAGCATGCGCAATGCGTCGATAAACTCGATATTTTCCATTTCCATAAGGAACGTTATCGCATTGCCGCTTTTTTTGCAGCCGAAGCAATGGAAAAACTGCTTGGCGCCCGATACGGTAAACGACGGCTGCGTTTCACCGTGAAACGGACAGCACGCCCAATGCGTGTTGCCCTTGCGGTCGAGCTTGACGTATTTCGACACCAACGACACGATATCGGTTCTGTCGAGCACTGCTGATATAAAATCGGAAAATTCTCTATCCACGGATTGCCTTTTGGTTATGTCAAAGCTTGGACCAGCTTTGCGGCACTGTAATGTCCTCGAACAGTCGAACGGCGTAAGTATCCGACATCGTGGAAATAAAGTCGCACACGCGACGCTCGACGGGGTCGGCGGCGTATCTGAATTGCTCGGGCAGTTCGTCCTCGTGCTCGATATAATGCAAATACAGATACTCAATCATCTTTATCGCCTTACACTCCTCCGATTTGGCAAGCGGCGAAGTATAGACGTTTTCAAACAGGAATTTGCGCAACCCGTTCATGCTGTCTTTAAACTCGGGCGACTGCGCAATCGTATTTTTGCCATAACTGACCTTAATTATATCGGTTATCATGGACGAAATACGCTTGGAGTGCGTCGTGCCGAACAGTTCCGCAAACGGCTTGGGAATATCGTCGGACGCAATGATTCCCGCGCGAATCGCATCGTCTATATCGTGATTTATGTACGCAATTCTGTCGGCAATTGCCACCACGCGCCCTTCGAGCGTAGCCGCAGTGCCGCCGCCGGTATGGTGCAGTATCCCGTCGCGAACCTCGAACGTGAGGTTCATACCCGCGCCGTCGTTTTCTATCTTATCGACCATACGCAGGCTTTGCTCGTTGTGCGCAAAATGCGTAAACTTGCTCAAAGCGCGCTCGCCCGCATGCCCGTACGGCGTATGCCCGAGGTCGTGACCGAGCGCGATGGCCTCCGTCAAATCCTCGTTGAGCCTGAGACAGCGCGATATCGTGCGCGCGATTTGACTTACTTCCAGCGTGTGCGTAAGCCGCGTTCGGTAATGGTCGCCCTCGGGCGATAAAAACACCTGCGTTTTGTGCTTTAACCGCCTGAACGCCTTGCTGTGAATAATACGGTCGCGGTCGCGCTGAAACTCCGTGCGCATCGGGCACGGCGACATGGGACGCTCTCGCCCCTTACTGTCGCTATCCTTACACGCATACGGCGACAAAAACTTGTCTTGAATTTCGTAAACGACCGCTTTATAATCCATATTCACTCGCCCGAACTCGCAGTTTACAAACGCTGCGACCTTCGGAAAATAGTCAGCAATAATATTATCATACTTTTATTATGTTGTCAAGTGTTTCGGAAATTTAGCGCGGCGGTTTATGCGTACGTTTTTTATCCGTTTGAGGCAAGCGTAATTATCCAAGCTTCTTCAACGCTTTATTGGCGGCGGTATTTCCCTGTGCCGCCGCGCGCCCGTACCACTTACGAGCCTCGGCGATATCTATATCGACTCCGTTACCGTTCTCGTAACACACACCCAATGCGTATTGCGCGTCCGAATCTCCCTGCTTTGCCGAACGCTCGAACCATTCGAAACCGAGCCTTTCGTCCTCGTCGACGCCTATACCGTCCATGTAAAACGCGCCAATCTTAAACTGCGCGTCCGAATCGCCTCGCTTTGCCGCCTGCATGAACCAATATGCGGCAGCCTCGTCGTCGCGCTCTATGCCCTCGCCTTTATGTAAGTGCTGTCCGAGATTGTACTGCGCCTCGGGCATGCCGCTTTCCGCGGCACGCGTGTAATATTCGACCGCAAGCGGCAAATCGACCTTGACGCCCTTGCCGAACGCATAAACGTTACCCAAATTATACGCCGCCTGAACGCTGCCCAATTCCGCGCCGCGCTCGTACATTGCGATTGCCATTTTCATATCGCGCTTAACGCCGTCGCCGCGCTCGTAGCAGCAACCGAGATTACAATATGCCTGAAAATAATTGTTCTGCGCCGAAAGCTCGTACCATCGCAACGCTTCGCGCATGTTTCTCTCGACGCCCGCGCCGTTCTCATAGCAATACCCTACGTAGCACTGCGCTTTCGCGTGATTTTTTTGCGCGGCAAGCAGATAAAGACAGAACGCATCTTCCGCATTTTCCTCGACGCCGTCGCCGTCGTCATAGCATTCGCCCAAGCAAAACAGCGCGTCCGCGAACCCTTGACGCGCGGAAAGCTCGTACCACTTAACCGCCTCGCTATAATCGCAAGCCACTCCGTGCCCGTCGTAATAAGCTTTACCTACGTAATACTGACCCGTAGGGTCGCCCAGGTCGGCGGATTTTTTGAACCATTTAAAGCATTCCGTCGCGCAGTCTTGGTCGGACTCAACGCCCACGCCCTTGTCGCACAGTAGCGCAAGGTTGTTAATAGCTTGCGTACAATCTTGTTTCGCGGCTTTATGCAACAAGCTCAACGCCGCAGTCTCGTCGCGCTCTACGCCGATACCGTGCAAATAGCACAATCCCGCAAAGCATTGCGCGTCGGCATGCCCGAGTTCTGCGGCTTTGACAAAATAATCGCTCGCAATTACGCCGCGCTTAGCCTCGTCGGGCTCGTCTACGCCCAAATTGAAATTATAGCACACACCCAACATATACAAAGCCTGCGCGCAATTTTCATTCGCCGCATCGCGCCAAAGCGCGATAGCGTCTTTGTGTTTATTTTCGCCGAATAACCGCTCCGCTTCTTTGCAAAGCTCTTCCGCCGATTTATTCATACGACACCTCTCAACCGTAATTTTCAAATCGATTACATTATATCACCAACTATCTCTAAACACAATAATTTACGCGCAAAACATTACAAAAAAAAAAGCAAACCGCATGTTTAACGATTTGCTTTATATTTGCAAAAGCTGCGTTATTACGCTTTCGGCTCGTCGGGCTTAACCGACTCATCTGTTTTTTCGGGCGCTTTCATCGCTTTGAGCCACAGCGTGGACACGACCGTCAATATTACCGTGACGGCAAGCGTGACGATTGCGGCGATAAACGACACATACACGGCGTCATTTTGTCCGTAAACTATAACGTCGTCAATAGAAACGATTATTGATACCGCTATGGCAAAAACCGTCAATATTACCGCAGGAACGATAATAGCCAAAACCGTCTTGCGCTTTACGATATACAGCACCAAAAACACTATTGTGATTACGGCTGCGCCAAGCATAAACGCGCCCAACAATCGATTGCTGAAAACGTACCAATCGCCGCAACTCCCGAAAAGCAATATCATGCCTTCGACGATTAAACCAATCACGCCCGTAATGAGCGAAAATAGCGATAATCCCAAAATAACGCTCAACACCGTTTTTTTCTCGTTCATAATTCCTCCCGAATTCAAGAATGCGCCGCATTACTGCGGCAGTTGCGACGCCGATTCGACGCCAAATCGTATTGCTTGCCCGAATTTATGATAATCGCATATATTCGACCGTACAAAAATCGGGCAAGCGACACATTTTCTATTTGCTTATTTCCATTCAATCGAGCCGTCGAGCGGGAACGTAATATCAACGGATTCGCCAAGCTCTACGGCTTTGAATTCCGCTATCATTCCCTCGATATTCAGCCAACCGAGCTTTTCGAGCGCGTCCGCAATGGCGATACGCACTTGCTCTACCGTTGCGTCGTCGTTTATAAAGCCGAAATCCAGCGGCGTTTTGTGAACAAATCCGTGTTCGCGCAGCACCTCAATCAACTCGGCATATTGATAAATCGGATTAGGCGTAAATTTCTTCAACTTTTTTTCGTTAAGCTGGATTTTTATGCTTATTCTCATAATCTTCAACTAAAAAAGCAACGTCCCAATACGACATGGGACGCTGCTCCTTACGTTATTATTTCTTTCTCGGGTTTTTGATATTAGCCTGCGCCGCAGCAAGACGCGCGATAGGCACGCGATACGGCGAGCAGGACACGTAGTCAAGCCCTATTTCGTGGCAGAACTCGATGGACGAAGGGTCGCCGCCGTGCTCGCCGCAAATGCCGCAATGCAAAGACTTTTTCTCGCCCTTGCCGAGGTCGACAGCCATTTTCATGAGTTTGCCGACACCGACAGTATCGAGACGCGCGAACGGGTCGCTCTCGTAAATCTTGTTCATATAGTAGTGCGGCAAGAACTTACCCGCATCGTCGCGACTGAAACCGAACGTCATCTGCGTGAGGTCGTTCGTGCCGAAGCAGAAGAAATCGGCCTCTTTGGCAATCTCGTCGGCGGTAAGCGCGGCGCGCGGTATCTCTATCATCGTGCCGACCTCGTATTTGAGGTTAACGCCCGATTCCTTGATAAGCGCGTCGGCGGTCTCGACAACCGTCTTCTTGACGAACGCCATTTCCTTGACTTCGCCGGTAAGCGGAATCATGATTTCGGGAACGACCTTCCAATCGGCATGACGCTTTTGCACGGCGATAGCGGCTTTGATAACCGCCTTGGTCTGCATAACGGCAATCTCGGGATACGTTACAGTAAGACGGCAGCCGCGGTGCCCCATCATCGGGTTGAACTCGTGCAAATCCGCGATAAGCTGCTTAATCTGCGCGACGCTCTTGTTTTGCGCCTTCGCAAGCGCTTTGATATCCGCCTCGTCGGTGGGCACGAACTCGTGCAGAGGCGGGTCGAGGAAACGTATTGTAACGGGCTGACCTTCGAGCGCCTCGATAAGCCCCTCGAAATCGGCTTGTTGCATCGGCTCGATTTTGGCGAGCGCCGCCTCGCGTTCCTCAACGGTATCCGCGCAAATCATCTCTCTGAACGCGCCGATTCTCTTCGGGTCGAAGAACATATGCTCGGTACGGCAAAGACCGATACCCTGCGCGCCGAACGCAGCCGCCTGCTTGGCGTCCGCGGGCGTGTCGGCGTTGGTACGAACGCCGAGCGCTTTGTACTTATCGGCAAGCTCCATAATTCTGCCGAAATAACCGGAGTTGGGGTCGGCGGGAACGGTGGGAATCAAGCAGTCGTAAATCTTACCCGTCGAGCCGTCGAGCGACAGCGAATCGCCCTCTTTGTAGACCTTGCCGCCGAGCGTGAACTGTTTGTTCTCCTCGTCCATTTTGATTGCGCCGCAGCCCGATACGCAGCAAGTGCCCATGCCGCGCGCAACGACCGCCGCGTGCGAGGTCTGACCGCCGCGCACGGTAAGAATACCCTGCGCAAATTTCATGCCCTCGATATCCTCGGGGCTGGTCTCCAAGCGGACGAGAACGACCTTTTTGCCCTTCTTGCCCTCGATAACGGCGTCCTCGGCGGTAAATACGATTTGACCCGCCGCTGCGCCCGGCGACGCCGCAATGCCCGTGCCGACGACGTTGTTCTTGTCCGCGGCTTTGAGCGCGGCGGGGTCGAACGTCGGGTGCAAAAGCATATCGAGCGACTTCGCGTCGATTTGCATGAGCGCTTCCTTTTCGGAAATCATCTTCTCGTCGATGAGGTCGCAGGCGATTTTGATAGCGGCGGCGGCGGTGCGCTTGCCGTTACGCGTTTGGAGCATGAACAGCTTACCCTGCTCGATTGTGAACTCCATGTCCTGCATGTCTCTGTAATGGTTTTCGAGTGTCTTGCAAACGCCGAGGAACTGCTCGTAAACCTCGGGCAAAATCTCCTTCATTTTTTCGATTGGCATCGGAGTGCGAACGCCCGCAACGACGTCCTCGCCCTGCGCGTTCATGAGGAACTCGCCCATGAGACCCTTCTCGCCCGTGGCGGGATTACGCGTAAACGCGACGCCAGTGCCGCAGTCGTTGCCCATGTTGCCGAACGCCATCATCTGCACGTTGACGGCAGTGCCCCACGAATACGGAATGTCGTGGTCCATGCGGTAAATGTTTGCGCGGGGGTTGTCCCACGAACGGAAAACGGCTTTGATAGCCTCGAAGAGCTGTTCCTTCGGATTGTCGGGGAAATCCTTGCCGAGCTGATTTTTGTACTCGGCTTTGAACTGCATAGCGAGCGCTTTGAGGTCGTCGGCGGTGAGGTCTACGTCGAACTCCACGCCCTTCTCCTCTTTCATTTTGTCGATAAGCTTTTCGAAATACTTTTTGCCGACCTCCATAACGACGTCGGAGAACATTTGAATAAAACGACGGTAGCAGTCCCACGCCCAGCGGGGGTTGCCCGACTTATTGGCAATGGTGTTTACCACTTCTTCGTTGAGACCGAGGTTAAGAATGGTGTCCATCATGCCGGGCATGGACGCGCGCGCGCCAGAACGTACGGAAACAAGCAACGGATTTTCCTTGTCGCCGAACTTTTTGCCGCAGATTTTTTCCATCTTGTCGATGTATGACATTATTTCTTTTTCGATGGAGGGATTTATTTTGCGCCCGTCCTCGTAATACTGCGTGCAAGCCTCGGTGGAAATAGTGAAGCCCTGAGGTACGGGAAGCCCGATATTGGTCATTTCCGCGAGGTTTGCGCCCTTGCCGCCCAAAAGCTCGCGCATCTTCGCGTTACCTTCGGTGAAGAGATAGCAATACTTTTTTGCCATTTTTTTGACTCCTTAAATGATTATATTTTGTCACCAAACAGTTTACCAAAGATTACAAGGAAAATCAAGCGATTTACCGCGATTTTGCGATATTTGTCATTTTAGCAAAAGAACGGCGCGCTATCGCACTGCGCTCCGCCGTAAAAAAACACGACGGTTTCCCGCCGCGCAACAGATATTTTTAGATACTGATAGAACACAAAAAAACGTCAGTACAAATCAATAGACGCCGCGCTTTTGAGTCCCGTTTCGAAATTGCGCTCGAACTCCGAGCTTATGTATTTGAGCGCGCGCCGACACAAATCGCCGTACGCTTGCTCGTCCGCATGCTTGCCGTATCCGTTTTGCTGCGCAAAACCAAGCAATTGTACGGGCGTTCTCGGCTCTGCCGCCGCGTTATACTCGCGATAAAATCCGCAAAGCCGCAGCAGCTCGCACATGTACACCGACGCTTGATAGTACGCGTTCCCGTCGAACTCCAACGCTTTTATCAGCCGCACGAGCTCCGCGAAAATGAGCGGGTGCGCTTCGTCGTCGCCTATCGCGGCAACGGTCGCCTCCGCCGCGACGCCCGACGCCGTAAACTTGCGCAAATCGGAACACAGCGAAAACCCGTCGTTTACCAACAGCGGCTCGACGGGAGTAAGAAACGCGCCGCGCCCCGAAATCAGCCGCGCGTCGAACACGGCAAACGGTTGCGCAAACGGCTTCAATTTGGCTTTGGCTTTTTTGACGCCCTTAAACAGCACGGAAACGAGCCCGTGCTCCGCGGTGAGCGTTTTCGCCAGCCTGTCGTCGTCGCGGTAGTCGTTCACCTTCAATATTACGCATTTATCTACAAAATCGCGCATTACGCTCCTTACGCGGCGTCGCTCGCACTCTGTATGCGGCTACTTTCCGTTTCGGGATTTCTCGGCGTCCTTGGCTTTGACGTACATCGAGTAATAATGCGGCTCGCCCGTAGCGCAGAACAAATCCCACAAAAGCTGTTTGTCGTTTTCCATATCGCACCTCCGTATGCCTTGCTAGTATGTAACGGCGCGGCGCGGCTTATTCCGAAAACGCAGTAGTCAATATCCTATGTCGCGCAAAATATTTATGCGGTCGCGCCAGCCGGGGCGTACTTTGACGAACAGCTCCAAATACACTTTATCCTCGCCCAAAAGTTTTTCGATATCGCGCCGCGCGCTCTCGCCGATTTTGCGTATCATTGCGCCGTTGTCGCCGATAACGATTTGCTTATGCGATTTCTTGTCGACTATCACGTCGCAGGAAATGCGCACCGGCGTACTGTTTTCGTCCACGCCGATTACGCACACGCCCACGCCGTGCGGGATTTCGTCCTGCAAAAACAACAGCGCTTTTTCGCGCACTATCTCGCCGATTATGAACTTGACGGGCTTATCGGTATATTCGTCCTCCGGGAACAAAAATCCGCCGTCCTTGCATTCGGCTTTTAACGCCGATTTCAAAACGTCGACATTCCGACCCGTCTTGCAGCTTGTCGGTATTACGTCCTTAATCGACCGTCCGTCCTTGCGCGACATGAGCGGCGACAGCTTTTCCAAAAGCGGATATATCGCGTCGTAGCCCTTTAAGTCGGTTTTGTTGAGCACTACGTAAAGCGGCGCGCGGCTGTTGAGTCGTTCGAGAATAAGCTTTTGGTCGTCGGCGGTTATGCCCTTGGTGCAATCGAGCACGATTACAACTACGTCCGCGTCTCCGCCGAGCGAGCTTTTTATGCTCTTGTCCATATGCTCGTCGAGCTTGGTGCGAGGCTTGAACATGCCGGGCGTGTCCAAAAACACGATTTGCCGACCGCCCTCCGTGCAAATGCCCGTAATCCTGTCGCGCGTGGTTTGCGGCTTGGGCGAAACGATAGACACCTTTTCGCCGACTATCGCGTTGACGAGCGACGATTTTCCCGCGTTCGGTCTGCCGATAACGGCGACCACGACCGACTTGTCCGTCTCGCTCAAAATCTTTTCCTCGACCTCGCGCATCGCCTTTTTATCGGCGTCGGTCATATGGTCGTATCCCAAAATATGCAAAAGCCCGTGCACGAAAAGATAGTTGATTTCGCGCTCGCCCGTGCCGTATTCCTCGGCTTGCCGCGCCGCCGCGTCGCGGTTAACGGCAATATCGCCCAATACGACCGCTCTTTGCGACGCGTCGTAATCGCGCGGATAATTTTTTTGCGTAAAATCGGTTATGCGGTCAAGCGCGGGAAAGCTGAGCACGTCCGTAGCGCTATCCACGCCGCGCGTTCTGTTGTTGAGCTCGCGCATTTCCGCATCGTCGATAATCTCGACGTCCACCGTCGCGTCGCCCTTTAAACCCAAAATATCGAATGCTATTGCGGCGAGCCTGTTAAACTGCGCCGTCGTATCGCCCGTCAGTTTTATCATTATTACGTTCCGCGTCCGTTGTTGTATTTTATGCGTTTATGGAAAAGCCCGCCGTATGCGTCGACTATCGCGCGCCTGACGGTGTTGAGGTCGCGCATGGTGATATCGCAGTTATCGAACTGCCCGAGTTTCAAGCGCTCGTCAATCATACCTTTTAGCAATGCGTCAACCTTGTCGCCCGTGGGGTTGTCCATAGCGCGAATAGCCGCCTCGGCGGAATCGCAAATCATGATAATCGCGCCGATTTTCCCCGTGGGTATTTCGCCTCTGTACTTGTACTCCTCGATATCGACGCTACCGTCGGTGAGCGACTTGGCTTTGTTGTAAAAATACATTATAGGCAGCGTGCCGTGGTGCTCGATTGTTATTTTGGCGATTTCCTCGGGAATGCGGTTCTCGCGGCAAAGCTCGTAGCCGTCGGTAGTATGCTTTCTGATAATCTCGGCGGAAACCTCGGGCAAAATCTCGTCGTGCGGGTTGTATCCCGCTTGATTTTCCGTAAAGTACGCGGCGTTGTTGAGCTTACCCATATCGTGATAATACGCGCACGCCCGTGCAAGATAGGGATTTTCGCCGATAGCGTCGGCGCAAATCTCGGCAAAGTTGGCGACCGCCAAGCAGTGATTGAACGTGCCCGGGGCTTCGACCGCAAGCCTGTGCACGAGCGGCGCTTTGTGGTTGGTAAGCTCCATGAGCTTGTAATCGCTTGTCAGATTGAATATGAGCTCTATAAGCGGCACGAGTACGCTAACGAGCAAAATCTCGCCAGCGACGGAAATTCCGATATACATGATATTGTCGGTGAACGGCTTGAACGCGAGCGAATAAGTAGACAACAGTACCGCGTAAATGACGACCGTCGCCACACCCGTTACGAGCGAGCGCAGTATAGATACCATGCGCGTCATGCCCGCGGGGAACGTATAAGTAGCGACCGCGCCGCCGAGCATGCCGGCGATAAGCGTAAACGTGACGGCGGGAAACTCGGCATGGTCGAGCGTAATCAGCAGCGTGAACGACGAAATCAAGCACGCGAAGGTATTTAAAATAAACGCGTCGCGCTTTTTGGAAAACGGCAAAGCGAGCATCGCCGTAAGCGCAACGCACATCAGATACGGGTTGAAATAAACCAACAATATGTTGAGCACGACGACGAACGTAAAAGCCGTCATGAGCGCGCCCGCGCGCTTCATTACCGAAAGCAGCTCGCGGCGCGATATTACGATATACAGGTACAGCGCGACGAGAAAGAACAGCAATATGCAAACGTACAGCGTATTAGCCGCCGTCACGCTCAAATCGAGTATGCCCTCGTTACTCGGCGCAAACCTGATAAAAACGACCAAAGCTATGTAAATTACGGCAAAAACAATACCGAAAATTCCCGCAAGCCAAAGGTATGCGGCTTTCGACGGTCCGCCTGTTACGCTGTCATTGGGTTTTTCGATTCGCTCTTCCATGATGCGAAATTCATCCTCCCGATTCGGTTATCCCTTCCGTTAGATTTATTGCCGCGGACGCTCAATCGTCGTCCTCGTCGTCGATATGCGCGCGCGTCGCGTACGCCTTGCGCTGCGAATACTTATCGTACGCTTTGACTATACGCTGCACAAGCCCGTGCCGCACGACGTCCGCCGCAGTCAAACGCACAAACGCCACGCCGTCCACGTCCTTTAACACCTCTTCCGCCTCGACAAGCCCCGACGCCGCGCCCTTTAAATCGATTTGCGTCACGTCGCCCGTAACCACCGCGCGACTGCCGTCGCCGAACCTAGTCAAAAACATTTTCATCTGCTCGGTCGTGGTGTTTTGCGCCTCGTCCAAAATGATAAACGCGTTGTTGAGCGTTCTGCCGCGCATATACGCAAGCGGCGCGATTTCCACCACCCCGCGCTCGATAAGGTCCGCATATCCCGTGCCGAACATATCGGCTAGCGCGTCGTACAGCGGGCGCAGATACGGGTCAACCTTCATTTGCAGGTCGCCCGGCAAAAAGCCGAGCTTTTCGCCCGCCTCGATTGCGGGCCGCGTAAGAATTATTCGATTGACCAACCCTTTTTTGACCGCCGTCGCCGCAAGCGCGACCGCCAAATACGTCTTGCCAGTGCCGGCAGGTCCTATCGCAAAGGTCAACAGATTTTTATTGACTGCGTCGACGAACCGCTTTTGCACGATTGTCTTGGCGTAAATCTTTTGCCCGTGCGCGTTTACGCAAACGGGCTCGGCGACCAAGCTTTCCACGCCGTCGGGGTCGACTTCGAGAATGGCGTAATACCTCCCGACCGCGTCGGGGTCGATTTTTTCGCCGCGCTCGGCGGCGGCGGTCAGCTTGTCCAACAACAGTCGCGCCAACTCGACGCTTCGCCCCGTCACCTCGATGCCGTCCGCCGTCAACCGCACGGTCACGCCGCACAGCCGTTCCAGCTCCTTCAAGTTGGCGTCATACGCGCCGAAAACCTCTATTATTTTGTCATTTGTCCTCAAAAGCTTTTTCAAAAAGCACCCTCGCGGTAAACCGTTTTACTTATTATGCCCGAAAATTCAATCGGCAACTCCGCCGCCGTCACTCTTTTCGACGCCGCGCGAAATCAGCGCCTCGCCGCTCAAAAACACGTTTACGCGGTACAATCCCGCGCCGAGCGGCTTTACGGTGTAATCGGAAGTAAAATCGCCTACGAACCGCAGCTCGTCGATTTTTTCGGCGGCGTACGCCTCGGCAGCGGCGTTAACGTCGCGCTCCACCTCGACAGCCGCGGTCTCGCGATACACCGTCGTCGTAACGCACAGCGGCAACAGAGTGTCGTATGCCGTAGTGACCGATTCGCACTCGTATTCGTCGAACGGCGAAACGCTCTTGCCGAGCTTTATGCCGAACAGCTCGACGACCGTGGTCGTTTTCTCTCGACCCGTGCGCTCGTACTCGATTGCGGCAGTGCCGACGTCCGCGCTGAACGTAAGCGAAACGTTGCCGTAAATTTCCGCGTCGCACTCTGTCACGTACAGCAGCTCGCCCGTCGTGGAATACACCTCGCCGCTTGCCAGCCTGTCGCCGCGCTTTACCACGTCGCCGCGCGCAACCGTTGCCGAGCCGCTCCGCAATACGATGCGCGTCACCGTAGCGTCGTAAGCCGAATCGTACGCGCCGTACGTGCCGTGAACGGTATAATCCTCCGCCTCCAACACGTATACG
>CAJTNI010000001.1:226880-227115 GCA_910577945.1 uncultured Christensenella sp.
TAGTGCCGACTATCTCGGCGGCGGCGTCCACCACGCCGTCCATAGTGCCGACGGCTGCCGACACGGTCGCGGCGTCGAGCGCGCTCTTTTTGCGCCCCGCCGATACGCCCGCACCTTTCAGCACGCTTTCGATTGCCGCGTCGGAGAGCTTAACGTTGCCCGATATTTCGACGCGCCACACATATCCGTATGCAATGTTCGTAAGGCAAACGGCGATTGCCGCGCCCGCAAAAAG
>CAJTNI010000002.1:0-50119 GCA_910577945.1 uncultured Christensenella sp.
CGGGGGCTTGCCGCCTGTTGCCCGTCTGCGCCGCACCTCCGCGCTTGCCAATTTTTGAGCGCGGATACGCTTCGCAGTACGGACTGCGTGCTCCTCGGTGCTTGGTTACCTAGGTGGGGTTACGCGCACAAGCGATTCGCGGTGTGAATAATCGTTCGGAGGCGCGTTTACAATATTAAAATAATTATGGAAAAGCAACTTAAAGCAAAAGTATATCCCAGAATTTGGGCAAAGACCACCAAGGGCGATAAAATCACGCGCAGTTATATGCACACGCTCGGCGAGGCGTTCGACGAGGACAAGCTGTTCGAGTACGTTTGCGAAATTACGCACGCCATGGATATCCCTACGCCCATTATTCTCAAAAGTCACACTTATAATTTCGTGCACTTTAATATCGCCAAGTTTCTCCCGCGCGAGTTCGTGGACGAGGTGGATTTCGATTTCTTCACTATCGAAAACTCGACGGGCACGGCGATGAAACCGTTGCCAAAGTATTACAACGAAAACGGGTAATAATAATCGGCAATGCGTAAATTATGATTGCGCGTTGTCGATTTCGTATTTAGAAGGTATTTTATGAATTTAACTCATAAGCTTATTTCTTCGCATTTGACAGCCGGCGACGCCGTAGCGGGCGCGCCCATTACGATTGCAATCGACCAAACGCTCACGCAGGATTCGACGGGCACGATGGCGTACTTGCAGTTGGAGGCGCTCGGCGTGGACAAGGTGCGCACCAAGCGTTCGGTCGCGTATATCGACCACAACATGCTGCAATCGGGGTTCGAGAACGCCGACGACCACGCGTACATTCAGTCGGTCGCGTTAAAGCACGGCGTATACGTTTCCAAGCCCGGCAACGGCATTTGCCACCAAGTGCATTTGGAGCGGTTCGGCGTGCCGGGTCAAACGCTCACGGGCTCGGACTCGCACACGCCCACCTGCGGCGGTATCGGCATGCTCGCAATCGGCGCGGGCGGGCTGGACGTCGCGCTCGCCATGGCGCGCGGCACGCTCAATCTCGCTATGCCCAAGGTGGTCGAAATAAGACTTTCGGGCAAGCTTAAATCCAACGTTACGGCAAAGGACGTTATTCTCGAAGTGCTGCGTCGGCTTTCGGTCAAGGGCGGCGTGGGCAAGGTCATGGAATACACGGGCGACGGCGTGGCTACGCTGTCCGTGCCCGAGCGCGCCACAATCGCCAATATGGGCGCGGAGTTGGGCGCGACGACCTCGGTGTTCCCGTCCGACGCACGCACGCGCGAGTTTCTCGCCGCGCAGGGGCGCGAGCGCGATTTCGTCGAGCTTGCCGCAGATAAGGACGCATTATACGACGAGCGCGTCGATATCGACCTCGGCGCAATCGTGCCGCTTGCCGCCGCGCCGCATATGCCCGACAACGTGGTCGAGGTGGCGACGCTCGCGGGCAAGAAAATAGACCAAGTGTGTATCGGGTCGTGCACCGATTCGTCGCTTTTAACCATGCTCAAAGTCGCGGCGGCGCTCAAAGGGAAGCGCGTGCACCCCGACGTGTCGCTCACCGTCAATCCCGGGTCGCGGCAGGTGCTCACCATGCTCGCCGATTGCGGCGCGCTGTCCGACGTACTCGCGAGCGGCGCGCGCGTTTTGGAATGCGCGTGCGGACCGTGTATCGGCATGGGGCAAAGCCCCAAGACGGGCGCGGTCAGCCTGCGCACGTTCAACCGCAATTTCTACGCGCGCAGCGGCACGGCGAGCGCGGAGGTGTATTTGGTGTCGCCGCTCACGGCGGCGTACAGCGCGATAGCGGGCGCGTTTACCGTTCCGCCCGAAAACGCCGCGCTCGAAAAAATCAAGCTTCCGCCGCGCTTCGATATAAACGACAACCTCATATTGAAGCCCGAGGATTTCGAAGCCGTCGAGGTCGTGCGCGGTCCGAATATCAAGCCGTTCCCCGTCGGCAAAGCGCTTGGCGACAGGATTTCGGCAAGGGTGTCCGTCGTTACGGGCGACAACATAACCACCGACGATATTATGCCGTCCAACGCCAAGCTGTTGCCGTTCCGCTCGAACATACCGTACCTTGCGGGCTTTTGTCTGTCGACCGTCGACGCCGAGTTCGCTGAGCGCGCGAAAAAATTCGGCGAGAGCATAATCGTCGGCGGCGAAAACTACGGACAGGGCAGCTCGCGCGAGCATGCCGCGCTCGCGCCGTTGCAGCTCGGCGTGCGCGCCGTTATCGTCAAGAGCTTTGCGCGCATGCACCGCGACAATCTTATCAATTCGGGAATTTTGCCGCTGGTCTTTGAAAATCCCGCCGATTACGACGGCATTTCGTCGGGCGACGAGCTGGAAATCGCCGCGCTCGACGCGGTGGAGAGCGGCAGAGCCGTAGTCAAGAACAAAACACGAAACGCCGAGTTCATTGCGCTTTTGCCGCTCACCGCCAGACAGAAAAAAATATTGCGCGCGGGCGGCACGGTCAATATGATTAAAAACGGCGACGCCGAATAGCGCGGCGCATTGCAGCACGGTAGCGCAAACGTGCGCCGCAATGAATATATACTATAAAGATAGCGACGGCGTATTGCTCCGCCGCTATTGCGTACGGGTTTGCCCGTAAGGAGAGGATATGAACAAGCTCGAAACGGAAACGCTCGCGTTGTTGAAGCAGGACAGCCGCATGAGCGCGGAAAAAATCGCCAAAGCCGTCGGCGCGAGCGCGGCGGAGATAAAGGACGTTATAGCTCGGCTCGAAGATAGCGGGGTCATACTCGGATACACGACGCTTGTGGACGACGGCGCGATAGACCGCGACCGCGTGGAGGCGTTGATAGAGGTTCGAGTCAATCCCATGTACGGCAGGGGGTTCGACGCAATCGCCGAGGACATATACCGTTTCGAGCAGGTCAAGAGCCTGTATCTGATGAGCGGCGGGTACGACCTCGCCGTGTTTATCGAGGGCAAGAACTTGCGCGAGGTGGCGGCGTTCGTCAGCGAAAAGCTGTCCGTCATGGATAAAGTGCTGTCCACGGCGACGCATTTTATTCTGAAAAAATATAAAATCGGCGGCGAGATAACGGTGTCCGCTTCGACCGAGAACAAGCGTCAGCCCGTTACGCCGTGAATTACGACGATTTTATAAACCGTACCGTAGCGGGCATTCCGCCGAGCGGCATACGCAAATTTTTCGATTTGGTATCGACTACCGAGGGCGCGATATCTTTGGGCGTGGGCGAGCCCGATTTCGTCACGCCGTGGCTCTATCGCGACGCCGCAATCAAGTCGGTTATTTCGGGGCGCACGGGCTACACCGCTAACCGCGGCGACCCTGCGCTCGTGCATGAAATTTCGCTGTACGGCGGCGCGCGGTTCGGGCTCGATTACGACGAGGACGAGATAATAGTCACCGTCGGCGCGTCCGAGGGTATCGACCTCGCGCTGCGCACGCTCGTGACGGCGGGCGACGGCGTGCTTGTGCCCGACCCGTCGTACGTGAGCTATATGCCCAACGTCGCGCTTGTCGGCGGCGTGGTAAAGCCCGTGCCGCTCGGCGTTGCCGACGGGTTCAAGCTGACTGCCGCCGCGCTGGAAGGCGCAATGGATAAGTCGTGCAAAATTTTGATTTTGCCGTACCCCAACAACCCGACGGGCGCGGTGCTCGACAGAGCGGAACTGCAAGCGATTGCCGAAGTCGTAAAGCGTCATAATTTGTTCGTGATTTCCGACGAGATTTACGCCGAGCTCACGTACGGTCGGCGGCACGTGTCTATTTCCACGCTGGACGGCATGAAGGAGCGCACCGTCGTGCTTAACGGGTTCAGCAAGGCGTTTGCCATGACGGGCTGGCGCATAGGGTTTATGTGCGCGCCCAAGCCCGTCGCCGCCGCCGCGCTCAAAATTCATCAATATACTATAATGTGCGCGCCTACGGCGGGGCAGGAGGCGGCGCTCGCCGCGTTGAAGGACGGGCGGGATAGCGAGTACGAGCAGGTCGAGTATATGCGCGCCGAGTACGACAGGCGGCGCGGGTTTACCGTGGGCATGCTGCGCGATATGGGGCTCGATTGCTATATGCCCGGCGGCGCGTTCTACGTTTTCCCCGACGTGTCGCGCGTCGCGGAAAACGGCGAGACCTTTGCGGAAGAACTGTTAAAGGCGCAAAAGGTCGCCGTCGTGCCCGGCGGCGCGTTCGGCGCGTGCGGGCAAAAACACGTGCGCTGCACCTATGCGTCGTCCATAAAAATGCTCGATAAGGCATTCGAGCGCATGCGCGCGTTTTTGCATAAGTGAACAGCCTATTAATATAGTTTAGCGTCGGTCAAATTAACAATATTTGTAGTTTGATAATTTTGGTGCGAATATTGCGCGCACGGGAAATATGTGTTATTCTAATATCGCATAATGTGTTTGATATTAGGAGAGGTAAAGTGAAAAAGATAATCTCCGCGATAATCGTATTCGTGCTTGCGCTATCCGTTCTTTTCGGTTGCGGCAATACTGCCGAAAATCCCGTTTGCGAGCCGAATTTGACCGAGGTCGTTTTTGCGGACAGAACGGTCGTGTACGACGGGACCGAGCAGTCGGTCGAGGCGTCGGGTATCCCCGACGGCGTAAAGGCCGTGTACGCGAACAATAAACACGCCGACGCGGGAACGTATGCCGCGACGGTCGAGCTTTACTGCGGCGACGAGCTTTTAAAAACGCTTACTGCCACGCTTACCGTAAAAAAACGCCGCGTGACGGTGGTCATAGACAATAAAACGTCGATGATAGGCAGTACGGAAAAGCTTACGTATGCGGTAGACGGAGTTATCGACGGCGACGATCTGGGCATAGAACTTTCGGTGGACACTTCTACCGCAGGAGTAAAAGAGATCGTCGGCAAAGCGAACAATCCCAATTATATCGTGACGTTTACGGGCGGTAAGTATACGGTGACGCTTCCCGACGTGTCGAGCGCCGTATTTTCCGATAAGTCCGTCGTGTATAACGGTAAGACCCATGCCGTGACCGTTTCGGAGCTTCCCGACGGTATGACCGTCACGTACAAAAACAACGAGCATAAAAACGCGGGGAGCTATCAAGCGGTTGCGCAATTGTGTTATAACGGCACTGTCGTGCAAACATTGACTGCGACGCTGACCGTATTAAAAAAGCAAGCGACCGTCGTCGTAGACGACAAAGAGTCCATGCTGGGCGTGACCGAAAAGCTTACATATACCATAAACGGCGTTATCGACGGCGACGATGCGGGTATAGAACTTTCGGTGGATACGTCGAAAAGCGGCGTCAAGCGGATATCGTGCGGCAATTACGACGTTACGTTTTCGGGCGGGACGTATACCGTGTACGAAGAGCTTATGAACGATCTGGATGCGGGCACTACCGATTTGTTTTTGCCGCATTTGGCGCCGTTCGCGCTTAAAGACGCAATTTTTTCCGAAACGGTGATAACGTCCGTCGAGTTCGTTTACGGCGGATTGGCAAACGGTTACAATGTTGATTCCGAAAATCTGTACATGCCCGTTTATGTCGTCAAAAAGGATTTTTCGACTGCGCAAGCCGATTGCACCGAGGAAAACGGCAAAAAAGTTTTATTGGATTTTACAGGCAGACTTAGCGGCGTCGGCATAGGGGAGACGGTGGTTGCGGACGGGCTGCAAATACGCGTCGGCGCGGACGAAACGCTTGCGTTCGGCGACTCGCAAATGGCGGTATTACCCAAATATAAAAAGAACGACTCATCCTACGGCTTTGCGGGCTTGATATTCGGGAATAAGGCTAATTATTACAATAATTCACTTATATTCAAGATCGTCGGTTATTCTACCGCAGCGGAGCATGACGACGGAAAAACGTTCATATCTTTTTTGGGCGACAGCATCAGCACGTATACGGGATACTCTAACAGCGCCGTTTATAACGACACGATAGGCGGTAACGCCGTTTGGTTCCCCAATAGCAATTACGTCGGGGCGGATATGTCCGTTAGCGAGACCTGGTGGCACAAAGTATGCACTCGGCTCGATTTCGATTTGTGCGTCAATAATTCGTGGTCGGGGTCTGTGGTAAATACGGCGCAAACGTATAACGTTCGGGCGAAAAACCTGCACAATAAGGACGGCAATCGCCCCGACGTTATAGTTATCTTCATGGGCGTGAACGATTTTGCCTCAAATACGGCAGTCGGCTCGCACGACGGATTGGGCGCTGCGCCAGCCGCGCCCTATGATTTTTCGGGCGCGTACTTAAAAACCGTTACGACCGTGCGTGCGGCATACCCTCAATCGAAAGTTTTTTGCTGTACGTTCCTGCCCGACCGCAAGCGGTTCGGCAGCGGCGTAAACGGCAATGGGATAAGCGAAACGGCTTATAACGACGCCATACGCGCGATAGCCGAAAATACGGGCAGTTATTTGATAGACTTATATGCGGACAGCGGCATTACGGAAAACAATGTTTCTGCGTATACGGTAGATAGGCTGCACCCCAATACGGCGGGCATGGCTATGATAGCCGATACTGTCGCCGACGCAGTGCAGGCAATAATCAATTAACAATTATGAATGGAAGAATGATAGTAAACAAGCCGCACAATTAAATAAGGAGGTTATTCACTGCGTTCGGAATGACGACGGTTTGTTTAGCTGTGTCACCCCGAACGCAGCGAAGGGTCTCGTTGTCCGAAATATCGTCCGCGACGCTGCATAGCCGCTGTGCGCTATCCCTCACGAACGAGCGGTTCGAGTCCCGCCGCAAAAACAAATCCCCCGACGTTTTACGTCGGGGGATTGGTCGAAGTGGCGAGACTCGAACTCGCGGCCTCATGGTCCCTAACCATGCGCGCTACCAACTGCGCTACACCTCGTCAAGAATGTATTATACGCCGTATCTTGCGATTTGTCAAACGCTTTTTGTACATTGTCGAATTTTTTTAAGCTTCGGCTTTGCGGCAGCTGCAATAGCAAAGTAAAAGCGCGGTATTGTCCGCGCTTGTTTTGCTGTTTTTGTTTGCTTGCCCGCTTACGGCTTGAAACGAATGTCGTTAACTTTGAGCTTGCCGCCGCAGTCGGGGCAGGGCGCGCGCGCAGTCAGTCCGTCGAACATATAACCCATATTCGCCTCGTTGACGAGCGCAAGCTCGTTGCCGCAAAGCCCGCATTTCTGATTGAATACGTACGAACGCTCTTTCCTGTCCTCAATCGAGCACACTTTCAAATACATGCCCTGCACGAGCTTTTTGCATTTTCTGCAATAGAATATCGCGTCGAACGCGATAAAGCCCTCGGCGTTTTTCGCGTCCTCCCACATGCCCATGCTCTTGTTGAGTCTGTCGATTTGCTCCTGCGTGTACTTGCCGTAAATGCTCTTTACGTCCTCGGCGTCGAACATGTTTATATACGTGCCGCAAACGTCGTAGTTTATCATGGACAGCGCGTCCACGTTGTTTATCATAAACGACGTGCGCTGCGCCTCGGTCTTGTTCATAAGCATGCGGTTGACCGCTTCCAAAAGCTTTTCCGCATCGCGTTCGGGTACTCTGTCCACAGCGTCCTGCAACGTGGCAATGCCGCGCGTGCCTATATTAAAGGAATGGTCCTTGCCGCATTTATCGCATTTGAACGTTACTGTTTTTACCATTTAACGCCTCGTTCTCTTGTTTATATATATTAAGTATATCACGTGTTTACGCAGATTTCAAGTGTTTTGTCGCGTTTTTGTGCGCACGTAAATTTTTTGCGCAACCTATCCGCATATTGTTGACAAACCTGCCGCCGAATATTATAATATTCTTACGCTTAATTCATACTAAACTAATAGGAATTAAAAGTTACGGCTTATGACAGATAAACGAATTATATACGTAGACAATGCGGCGACAACCGCCATGAGCGAGCGCGCAATCGAGGCGGCAATGCCGTATATGCGCGGCGTGTACGGCAATCCGTCGTCGCTGCACGGCGAGGGACAGCGCGCGAAAGAGGCGTTGGAGGCGGCGCGCGCGCGCATTGCGGCGCGGCTTGGGTGCGAGCCGCGCGAGGTGTATTTTACCTCGGGCGGAAGCGAGGCGGATAATCAGGCGATACGCTCTGCGGCGGAGACGGGCGCGAAGCGCGGCAAAAAGCATATCGTGTCCACGGCGTTCGAGCACCACGCGGTTTTGCACACGCTCAAAAAGCTGGAACGCGAGGGGTTCGAAGTGACTTATCTCGACGTGGGCGCGGCGGGCGTCGTGTCTGCGGCGCAGGTGGCGGAGGCTTTGCGACCCGATACCGCGCTCGTCACCGTTATGTTTGCCAATAACGAAATAGGCACGTTGCAGCCGATTGCGGAAATCGGTGCGGTGTGCCGCGAAAAGGGCGTTACGTTCCACACCGACGCGGTACAAGCCGTGGGGCACGTGCCCGTGGACGTAAAGGCTATGAATATCGACATGCTGTCGCTGTCGGCGCACAAGTTTCACGGACCGAAGGGCGTGGGCGCGCTGTACTGTCGGCGCGGACTGCCGCTTGCCGCGTTTATCGAGGGCGGCGCGCAGGAGCGCGGACGGCGCGCGGGCACGGAAAACCTGCCCTGGATAGTCGCAATGGCTGCCGCGCTCGACGACGCTTGCGACAGTATGGAAAAGACCGCCGCGACCGAGCGACGGCTTTGCGACCGCCTTATCGACGGGCTGTCGCGAATACCGCACTCGCGGCTCAACGGCGACAGGACGCGGCGGCTGCCGTCAATCGTAAATATGTGCTTCGAGGGCATAGAGGGCGAGGGCTTGCTGCTGCTTTTGGACGACGCGGGCATTTGCGCGTCGTCGGGCTCGGCGTGCACGTCGGGCGCGCTCGACCCGTCGCACGTGCTGCTCGCCTTGGGCTTGCCGCACGAGGTGGCGCACGGGTCGCTCAGGCTCAGCCTTTCGGAAGCGACCACCGACGCGGACGTGGACGCGATACTCGCCGCCGTGCCGCGCGTTGTGGAATATTTGCGCGATATGTCGCCTGTGTGGGAGCAATTGGAAAAAGGCGAACGCCCCCATCTAATTTGAGCGCGGATACCTCGCGGGATACTGCGTCAAGCGTCGGCGCGTGCTCGTTCATGTAGGTGGTTCTACACTCCCGTCGCCCGCGCCTTGCTTTCCTTGTCTGCCGCGGGTCTCCGCGCTCAAATGCTCGGACGGTATTCGGCGCCCGCGCGTAGTATATCGGGCGGCGACAATAATGTGCAAGTATCTCGTCTATGACGACACGCGGCGCGTAGTATATCGGGCGGCAATAGCAATAAGTAAGTTGCGGTTTTGACTGTCGTACCGATACAATTTTCAATCGGATAACATTTTTAAGGAGCTATTATGGCACTATACAGCGAAAAGGTCATGGACCATTTCAGAAACCCTCGTAACGTGGGTAAGCTCGACGACGCCGACGGTATCGGCGAGGTGGGCAACGCGCGCTGCGGCGACATTATGAAAATCTATATCAAGGTGGCGGACGGCGTTATTTCCGACGTCAAGTTCAATACGTACGGCTGCGGCAGCGCGATTGCGTCGTCGTCTATGGCTACCGAAATGATAAAAGGCAAGCCTATTTCCGAGGCGTTGGAACTGACCAACAAGGCGGTCGCCGAGGCGCTCGACGGTCTGCCCGCGCACAAGCTGCACTGCTCGGTGCTCGCCGAGGAGGCTATCCGCGCAGCCATTAAAGACTATTACGACAAAAACGGCATTGCCTACGACCCGTCTTTGTTCCCCGAACCGCACGAGGAATAATCGGAAATCGGCAGCGATAAATTCGTAACGTTAAAGCGCGCGGTCTTTGGCGACTCGCGCGCATAGTATAAGGCTTGTTAACGATAGCGTGCATGTACTCGGTCTTTGACGACTCGCGGCGCGTAGTTTAACGCTTGTTAACGATAGCGCGTACGTGTTCGGTTTGTATCGATTTGCGCGCCGTTCGACGGCGTACGCATTAAACCATGTATTTGTCCAGCCGACCCGTTTGCTTTAAAAAGGTCAGCATGGAATCGGCGGCGAACACGTCGGGCGCAAGCGACAGGCACAGCCCGAGGTCGGGCTTTTCCACAAGCGTTTTTAGCCCGTACCCGTCGTCGGGGTACAGCCGCTTGAAAACCTGCTTGGCGGCGGCTTGTCTGTTTTTGACTTCGGCGAGCAGCTTCATTTGCTCGCCGCGGAACTCGGCGCGGCGATATTCGCACAGCCGCATTTTGAGCGGCGGGTACACTGCCGACATATACACGCACGCGCGCCGCAAATCGGTGTTGAAATATTCGCACACGCTGTCTATGCGTCTGTTGTTGTCGGGCGGAAAGGCGAGCGTGTCGCCGCCGAGGTTTTTTACGTAGAAATCGGTCATGACCGCCGAGAGCAGCATTTCCGTTTCGCCGCGCATGCCGAGCGGTCGCTCCTCCGCGGCGTACAGCATGCGCACAGCCTCCGCCGTTTGCGCCGCGCCCGACGCGTGCAAGAGCGCGGGCACGCGTTCTACCAAGCGCGCCGCCTTCATGCCCGCATCGGTCAAAATTTCAGCCGCCGCCGCGCGGTTTTTTTCTTTGTTTTTGAGCGCGGCGGTCGTAGCGGAAACGAGCGCGCCCACCTCGGCGCAAAGCCGCACGTCCGGCGCGTCGCCGCGCATGCGCGCGCCGAAGGCGAGGTCGAACGCGCACAGGTCGAGCGCGACCAGCTCGCCGAAAACGGACGCGAGATTGCGGTCGATATCGGCTTTGTCGAACACCGCCGCGTCGGGCTTGTCGCCGTGCAGCATTACGCCGAACGCGCCGTCCGTCGCGCGGTACACGGGGCTTGCCGCCGCCGCGTGCGCGTGCGTGGGCGCGAGCACGAGCTTGCGAAACCGCACCGTTCGCGCCTTGGCAAACTCGCGTTCGCCGCCGCGCGCAATCGCCACGTCCGCGTCGCCGCCGCTCACGCGGTAGCCCGCGCGCAAAAACCCGTCGAGGCTGTCGAACCCGACGGCATACACCGTGCTGCCCGCAGGCGCGACGGCGGCGAGCGCATCGCCCACGCTCGCGTAAAACTCGGTCTCGGTCGGCTGTACCCGCGCTTGCGGGCGCTGCGCCTGCCGCTCGTTTAAAAGCTCGCCGAAAAGCTCGGCGGGCGATAACGGCGTACTGCGCGTCGCGCGCGCCGTGTTCACGTTTGTTTTCATACGTGAATTATAACAAAATATATGCGTCGAAAACCCGCTTATTAAATCGGTTTTGCGGTTTTTTTGTGTGACGCGTTTGTTTGAACGCGTAGCGTTGCGACCGTGCGTAAATGACTGCGCGCAGGCGCAAAACGCCGCGGCAACCTCGCCGCGCCCCGTTAAATATCGCGTTATACATAAGCGGGCGGCGGCAATGTTAAAAGACGAACGCAATTCTCTAATCTAATTTTAATCTTTCTATAATGTCGTTATTACAAACCTTGTATATAATGATTATACGGTCTACTGTAAGCCTTGGACTATGCGCGCGGCTATGCTTTGGGCGAGCGAATACACGATGCCCAGCCGCACTGCGCCAAGCGGAGTGTTTACGGGGTCGGTGACGGTAGCCGTGATAGATACGTCTCCTACCTTGGGCAGCTTTTTGCCGTCCGCGCTGCCGGGCGCAATCGAGCCGAACGCGACGCGGATTTTGCCCACGTCGGACAGCTTGCCGACGGACGAATCTATCGCAAGAATCTTTTTATCGGCGTGCACGGTCTTGATATGGCTTATGCAGTCGCGCAGGTTGAGCGCGGTTACGGGGCGTTCGAGAGTACCGTACACGTACGCGTTCGCGCCGCGCTCCACGAGGAGCTGCCCCGCAATAGGGCCAAGACAATCGCCCGTTACGCGGTCCGAACCGATACAAAGGATTACGGGAAGGCTGCCCAAACTGAGCAGGGCGCAATCGAGTTCGAAATCGGGCGTTTCAAACACGCCGAGCGGCTTGGTCGCGACGCGGGCTTGGTAGTTTGTAAATTCGGGTTTCATACACGGCGATTTTTGCCAATCGCGGCGGCGGTTATACGTAGCCGAGCAAATCGGGTTTAAAACCGCGCCGACACGGCAATAAGTAGCTGTGTTCGGCTAACAAAACATAACGGTGACGGGAGGTCACGGAACACAATGTCATGGGTTGATATAGTAATAATCGCGTTTGTGGTGCTGCTCGCGGGCTTGGGCGTGCTCAAAGGCGTCAAGAAGTCGTCGGTCGCGCTGGTGGCGTTTGCGGTCGCGTTTGTGATTGCGTTCTTCCTGTCCAACGTGGTCGCGGAAGCGATGCTCAATATCGAGGGCGTCAAGCGGTTCGTGCTGGGCGGCGAAGGGTTTTCGCTGTACACCTGGCTGTATAAATCCATCGGGTCGAGCGAGCCGTCCGAGTTCTTGGTCGAGAATTTCTACCGTCCGGTGCTCGACGTAATCGGCGGGTACGCGGGATATACGCCTGAGTTCACGATTGCGCAGGGTCAGGCGCTGTACCTGGCGTTTACCGTGTTTTCGGCGATTGTGGGCGTGGGGCTGTTCCTCGTGGCGCGCTTGCTGCTCACCATAGTCACCGTTATTATCAAGTCGTATATCGGCAGAAAGAAATCGGGTCTGTCGCGGCTTTTCGGCTTTTTCGTCGGCGCGATTCGCGGCGCGGCGTGGGCAATGGCTATTACGATAGTGTTTTCTGCGGTCGGCGGTTTCTCGTTCGTCGGCGCGTTCGACAAGGTCGAGTCGGAATACGAAAAGTCGGTCATCGGCAAGTACGTAAACCAATACTCGTACGCAATCAAGAACAAGCTGTTTTTGCCCGATGCGGACATGTACGCGCGCATAGTCGACAAATCGGGGTTTGCCGTCAAGGGCGGCGACGAGACCCCGCCCGCCGACGTTACGGGCACAAGGCTGGACATTTATATCTCGCTCATGAACTTTAACTGCACGGGCGACAAGTACAGCAAGGACGCGCAGGATAAGCTCACCGTCAACGAAGAGGTTGCCGAGCTTAACCCCGCGGTCGATTTCGGCGACAGCGGCTACGCCGAGCTTATCACCTCGATAATGAATTACAATACAAACGCCGCGACGGGTATTTGGAACAGAACGCTGCTTGCCGACGATATTTCGGCGGCGGAGCTCGGTAACTATATGAACATTATCCAATCGGGCAACGATTCGATATATAACGCGTGGAACGATATAATTACCGATTTGCGCAACTACGAGTTCAAAATCGACGACAGCCGCGGCATAACCAACGAGGACGTTATCCGCAGCGTCAACGCCGACCTCAAAACTCTGTACGATTCCATTAACGGCAAGCTCGATTCGCTGTCCGCCAAGTACGCGTCGCTGAGCGCGCTGGGCGCGTTCCCCGAGCTGACAAAGCCCGACGTCGTAGTGCTTACCGCGGCGGCGGCATAAGCGAAACCGTTTGGACGGTTCAACGGATTGATACTGCGATTTAAAAGCGGCGCGTCGCGCCGCTTTTGCGTTGCGAAAAATCATGAGCAAAAGCCTGCGGGCGAATAAATACGCCGCGACCGCCATAAACGTGCGAAATGACAATTCTCGCGACCGACGGCATAAATATAACAAAACACGGCATACATTATAGCGTAATATTGTGTAATCGGACGAGCGTCGGTTAGACGAGGGGTGTGCGGGCTTATGGTATACGAGAAAAAAATGCTTATTTTGTCGGGCGAGGGCAGCGGCGTGGTCATGATAGAAAAGAGCGCGCGCGGCGTGAGGTTTGCGCTGCGTACGCTGGGGCTGGCACGCTCGGACAACGCGCGCGTGGGCATTATCACGCGCAAGGCGGTGTACGTTCGCGACCTGCCCGCCGAGTCCGACCCGTCGGCGGTGTTCTACATAGACGACGCGGAAACGAGCGACCTGCATTTTGCGGTGTTCGACGCGCGGCTCAGGCTGTACGGCACGACCGCGGCGACGCGCATGTGGGAGGCGAACGTCATGGACTTATTGAATAAGTACGGCGCGCCCGTGGTGCTGCCCGAGCGCGCGCTGCCTACGCTGCCCACGCTTCCGCCCGTCAGCGCGCCGCCCAAAGTGCTGCCCGCGCCCGACGGCACGGGTATACCGCAGTCGCGGCTCGATATATACGGCGACGACGCGCTCGCCGAAAACGATATTTACACGTCGCTCGATTTTTCGGCGCGCATGCGCGAGGTCGACGAATTTTTGGATTCGCCGCGCGTGCTCGACCTCGCGGCGAGCACGCCGTACTCGGGCGAGCTTGCTGACCCCGCGCCGCAGCAATACGCGCATGCGGAAACGACGGCGGCAAAGCCGTACGCGTCCGCGCTCGACGGGCTTTCGCCGCACATAATGCCGCCGCCCGACGTGCCCGCATATATGCTGTTCCCGCCCGACAGGGATTTATCGACAACGACGACGGCAACGACCGACGCCGCCGCGCCCGCGCCGCGAGCGCCGCGCGAGGCGTACGCGAGCGGTCGTGCGGACAGCGCAAGCGCGGAGGCGGCGAGCGTGAGCGAGGCAAAAACGGACGTTGCGACAAACGCCTCGGCGACGGGCGCAGGGTATGACGACGACAGTCCGAGGGCGAATACGCGCGAGGCGCGCCGCGAGCAAGCCGTAACGGAGCTTAGCGCGGCGCAAAAATACGATACGGTCAAAGCCGCGGCAGCGTCCGAGACCGAGACGGCAAGCTTTATATTCAATCCCGTGCCGCCTGCTGCGGATGATTCGGAGCGCGGTGCGGAAGCCGTCGAGCACGTCGAGGCGAACGCGGAAAACGACGCTGCGCACGTCTACGGCGCGGCGGACGCAACGGCAAAGCGTGCGGAGAGCGATGCCGAGATTCTGTCGAACGCGGCGAATTCCGAAGCGAATACGGATATGCCGTCGAGCGAAGCGGGCGGCGAAACGAATACCGCAAGCGCCGTAAACGCCGAAACGGATATGCGGTTAAGCGCGACAAATATCGATGCGGACGGCGACGCCGCCGTCGCAGGCATGCCGTGGGAGCGCACCGCCAAGTGGCTCAAAGCGCGTTCGGAGCGCAATCCCGTCGTCAAGCGCGAACGGGTGCATGCGGTCGAGCAAAAAACAAACGTGGCGACGCTCCGCGAGGTTGCGTTCTTCGAGCGGTGTCGCGCCGATATAGAAAAGCTGTTTTCGTCCGCGCCCAAGGACGAGGAGCTGACCGCGCTTTTGCCCGATATCGAATGGGTGCGCGTCGAGTTCGGCGGGCATGCCGTCGGCGTCGGCAGGAGCGACAACGCGTTTTTGTGCTACGCCGTGGCGGGGCAGTACGAAAAGGCGTCGCCGCTCGGCGACGAGGCGCAGTGGCTGCCCAAGCTCAAAAACTCGCCCACGGGCAGGGGATATTGGCTTATTTTCCAGGATTTGATAAGCGGCGATATTTTGGGTAATTAGATTGTAATTCGCGTCGCGCATGCGAATTAAATATTTACTATTGCTTTTGTTACCTCAATTCACTTGCGTTTTCGTATTCTTATTTGTTATAATGAGAATATGAAAAGTATAGACTTAAACGCGAATTGGATAGTTCGGTCGGGCGAGGACGAATGCACTCGCAATTTGCCTTACGACGCGCTCATAGGTGTTGCGAGGGATTTGTCGTGCGCGTTCGGCGAACGTAACGGCTATTTCCCCACGACGCGCGCGGTCTTTACGAAAGAGCTGCCGCAGGTGCGGCACGGCAAGGCTGTACTCGTTATTTCGGGTGCTTGCGGCGTGGGCGACGTTTTTCTCGACGGCGATTTAATCGGCAAGCTCACCGACCGTGCGCCGACGGCGTTCGAGCTTACGGACAAGCTCGCGAGCGGGCGCGGCACGCTCGTGCTCGACCTCGTCGGTTCGCCGATTATGTCGGATAAATACGTCGGCTTGGGCGTAGCGGACGGCGTAAAGCTGCTCGTTTTCGATACGGTCGATTTCGAGCGCGATTCGCTGTTTGTGTCCACGACCGCAGTAGACGGCAAGACGTACGCCGACGTTTCGGTGACGGTTGTCAACGACGGTGCGGCGGGCAAGTTTACGCTCGACTGCACCGCGTTCAATGCGCGAGGCAAGCGCGCGGGCAAAAAGCAGCGCAAGATATTCTTGCGCGCGGGCGCGGTCAAAACCTTTTCGGTGCGTGTACGCATAGCCAAGCCGTACGAATGGTCGCCGTCCGACCCGTACACGTACTCTCTCGTTGCAAAAATCATTACCGAGCACGGCGCGGAAACAAGCGTCGGCACGAGGTTCGGCATTGTCGCGCGCGCGCTGAGCGGCACGCGCGGGCTGTACATAAACAATAAAAACACGTTGCTTTTGGGCGCGTACGTTTCGCATGCGGACGCCGCGCTCGGCTGCGTGAGCAATTATTCCAACGAGGTGCGAAGGCTTTCGGCGCTCAAAGCGCTCGGGTACAACGCCGTGCATTTCGTCGGCTGTCCGACGGCGGCGGCGCTCGATGCGTGCGACGACGCGGGCATGTTTGCGTTCGTGGATATATTCGGCGCGCTGCGCGAGGGCAAATCTCCGCTCGATACGCACATGTTCGCGGACGGGTTCGACCCCGAGTCGGCGATTAAAACGCTTAGAAACCATCCGTCCGTCACCGTTTACGGCGTAGCGGACGACGTGCCCGAATGCTACAACCGCCACGGCGGGCATGCGCTGATTGCGGAAATTTCCAAGGCGATTAAGGCGATTGACGGCACGCGCCCCGTCACGGTGTCGGTGAGCGAGCTTGTGCCCACCGCCAAGGAGCTGGACGACGCGGGCATAAAAGCAAAGCGGTTCGATACCGACAAGGCGGCTATCGTCGCCGCGCGCGAAAAGGACGTGTTCGGCGAGCTGACCGCGGGCGCGTTCGCGGCGGTAGACGTGTGCGGCTTCAATTACCTGTATCCGCTGTACGAGACCGAAAAGCTCAAACGCGACAGACTCGTCATAGGCGCGCGCACGTCAAACGCGCGTGCGTTCGAAAGCCTCGACGCTACCGAAAAGAACGGGCGCGTGTTCGGCGATTTCAACGAGTGCGGCATAGACTACCCGGGCGGCGGCAAGCTCAACGAGCTTAATTGCACGCTCGGCGATATCGACGCAATATGCGACGAAAAGCCGCAGGGCGCGTATAAGCGCGTGCTGCTCGGCGAGCGCGGTTTGGCGTACGTAGCGGTGTGCGACCCCGACACGGACGAGCCGACGCACATGTGGAATTGGCCGCGCTATCTCGGCAAGCCCGTGACCGTCAAGGTGTACACCTCGGGCGACGTGGTCGCGCTGTATCTCGACAACAGACTGATAGGCCGCAAGCTGGCGGGCAAGCTCAACAAGCACGTGGCTACGTTCACTACCGATTACTACCCCGGAACGCTCACAGCCATATCGTATTTCCGCGGCGTGGAATGCGCCCGCACGCAGCTCAAATCGGCAAGCTCGCCCAAGCTCGTTAAGCTTTCGGCGTTCGAAAAGGGCTTGTCGGTGTCTCGCGGCGACCTCGGGTTCGTGCACGTGGACGTGTGCGACCGCGACGGCGAGCTTGTGCCGTACGCCATGCGCGAGCTGACCGCGACGGTAACGGGCGGCACGCTGGTCGCGTTTATCAACGCCGACCCCATGCTCAGGAAAAACTCGTTCGACAGCTGTCCCGCGTACGGCGGCTGCGCTCTGGCGGTGGTCAAGCCCGACGAGGACGCCGTAAAGACGGTGGTCAAGATAACGGGCGACGGGCTGCTTTCGTCCAAGCTCTCTTTTAAGGTCAGGAACTGACAAGCCGCGTCAGCGCGGCGTCGCTATTATATATTCCATTATTTAGGTTATAATCATTACGGAGAAACTATGAAAAAACGTCAAGTTGCAATGTCGATAACGCTCGCCGCCGCGCTCGCCACCGTTCCCGTGCTGAGCGGTTGCTCGGGCGACCATTACGGCAGCATATCGTTTGCGGCGCAGGATACGTCGTACGCGGTCACGAGCCAGGGCGGGTCTGCCGTCGCTTACGGCAATTACGTGTACTTTATCAACGGTACTCGCGGCTACGACGACACGGACGGCAAAGCCAACGTGTGGGACGAGGTTGTCAAGGGCGCGCTGTATCGCGCGGAGTTCAACGGCGAAAAGTACGAGGACGCGGACGGGCTGACAAAGTTCCGCCCGACGCTCGACGCCGACGGCTTGGAGTTCAAGTATACGGATAGCACCGACTATTTCGACGAGCCGATTAAGGTGGTCGACGTAGACAAGATTGCGCCCAAGACAATCGGCACGTCGGGCTACGGCCGCGGCGGCATATTCATTTACGACGACTACGTGTACTTTGCCTCGCCGAACAACCAAAAGAACTCGGTCGGCACGGTTCAAACCACGCGCACCGACTTTTTCATGATGCCGTTGAGCGGCGGCAAGCCCGTAAAGCTGTACACGACGAGCGAGGGCGTGGACACGTCTACGGCGGCGTACGCGTTCTATAAGTACGGCGACAGCGTGTATCTCATAGCCAACGAGGGCGGCAATATCATTTCCGTGCGCATAAACACCGCCAAGGGCAAAGCCGACGACCCCGTCAAATTCGAGGTGAACGCCACGAGCGTGTATTTCCCCGTGCGCGACGTTTATTATAACGGCATTTCCACGGACACGCCCGAGGACTTTATCTATTTCGTGCGCGGCGTGGACGAGGACAAGGACAAGCTCAAAACGGGCACTGTCATCGAGGCTATGCGTCCCGACGGCAGCGAGAAGTTCGTCGTGCGCGCGACTGACGGCACGGACACGATAGAAGCGGTGCGCGACGGCTTGCTGTTTTTCCGCACGCCCGTGGTGACGAGCAGCGGCTCGGTCACGCAGATTATGTACACCAACCTGCACAACCAGCTCATGGAATATTCGCCGTCGTATGCGGCGGCGCACGCCGACGACAACGGCACGGCGCATATCAGCGAAAACTTTGTGACCGAGATATCGAGCTCGATTACTTCGACTTATGCGTTCCGCCCCGACAAGAACTCCAACGACGCGTACTTGATTGCGGCTACCGAGTCCGCGCTTACGCTTTATTCGCCCAACGGCAGCGGCAGGACGCTGTATTCTGGCAAGGCGACGCCTCAGTTCGTGCAAGGCAATTACCTGTATTTTGCGGGGTCGAGCAACGATTATTACAAGGTCGCGCTGTGGGAGAACATGGACGACTACAAGGACGGCGCGAAAAAGTTCGTCGCGACGTCGGCGGCGGCGGGCATAAGCTGCGACTACGCCGCGGGATACTTTACGTATTTCGCCGAGGTAGACCAATGGGCGAGCGCGTATACGTATTTCTACAAGGCGGACGGCGTAAAGATTTACGACGACGAGACCGAGGACGACAAGCTGCCAAAGGGTCAGTTCGTAGGACTGAGAGCGAGCGCGGATATTCCCACCGAGGAACAAATTAAAGAGGCGAAGGGCGAGGAATAAGCCCGCCGCGTCGATAATATAGCTATTTGCAAAAAGAAAAAGCCCCCGCAAGCGAGAAAAATTCGCCGCGGGGGTTCTTGTTTGCGTTTTAATAAATAACTACTTGACGAAATAGTAATCGCTGCCGACGGTCAGTATATTGTTGAGTATTGTCAAATCCAATGCGGCGTAGTAGTTCAAGTCGGAAAACCGCTTGATTGTCGTGCTCGCATAATCGAAAAATTCGGCTGTGTACGGGTTAACATTGAAATCCTTGGATTTTTTTATCACCTTGTACCAACCGTTTTCGGAGAAGGATACGTAAACCTCGTTGTCGGGGTCGTTTTGGGGAACGTCGCGCGTCGCGCCCGTTTTGTCCAACAGCACCGATTTGGTTTTGCCGTTTTCGGTTACGCTCGCGTGGGCGTACCCGCCGAAAAATTTGCCTATACTGTCGTACTTGGGCGCGACCGCTATCTTGCCGTCGTAGTCTTTGAGCCCGTACTTGCCGTTCGCATAAAACTTGATAAGCTTTTCTTCGGCGTACAGGCTATCGCGCGCCACGTCGGTAACGTAGTTCCCGTCGGCGTCCGTAATCATCATGTACGAATTGCTGTCGAAGCCTGCCGCGAGATATCTGTCGTCGCTCAGCTTGTACGAGGGGAAGCCGATTTTGTCGGTAAAATCTATCGCTATGTTCAAATTTGCGTCGGTCATATACGGCTTGATATACCTCTCGTCGTCGGGCTCGACAAAGACTCCGTCGGACGTTTCGTAGCAGGAAATCATAGCCGCGTCGTAGGTTTTGGCGTTTTTGTTGTAAACGGGAATAAGCTCTTCGAGCTTGACGTTGTACGAAAGCTCGCTCAGCGATGCGGAAACGATATCGTATCGGTACAGCTTGTAGACGTACTTTTTGGCGATATCGTTTTCGTATTTTACGTAATTGTACGAGGCGCAATCGGGCGCGACGGGGCGCTCCGTTTTGTAATACATGTAATTGCCGACAAACCCGAGCACGTCTCCGTACCCGACGTTCACTTTGCCCGTTTCCGCGTCGTCCTTGTAAAATTTGTACGTGTTATTGAATATCGCGTATTCGTATTTGGATATTTCGCCTTCGACGGGGTATTCGGACGAATAGATTTGCGCGCGGGAGGAAACGTACGCGCCCTCCTCGTATTTGCCGCTCGGGAACTCGGAAAGCGCGGTTTTGTCGACGGGCACGTAGCGCGTAACGCCCGTGTTCTCGTCTGTTTCGACCTTGAAATAATTGGTCGTCATGCCGCCGCCGCTTCTTTTTATTCCGTTTACGACGTGTATTTTCGTCTTGACGGTATCGCCGCCGACGTAATAGTAATTCGTCTCGGCGGTAGTGTCGTAGTATTCGTCCATAGGCAACAGCGTCGTGCCGTCGTACGCAAGGTAAGCCGTCTTGTCGCCGTCGTTCAGCCTTAACGCGGGTATGTTGCCCACGTACGAAGGGTCGGGCTGCGTTGATAAGTTTTCGGCGATAAACCGTTCGGCGGCGGTGTTGTACACCCTGAACCCGTTATTCCCGCGAAAAACCATGATTTCGCCGTACCTTGATACGCGCGTCTCGTCGTCGGCGTTTAGTTTGGTAGCCGAGGTTATGCCCTTGCGGCTCGACGACAGCTCGCCGTAAACGTCCAATTCGTCTATGTAATCGTCTATGTCGAAATTCGACGCGCAGCCGAGCGACGACGGCGCGCCGCTGTTCTTGTTGCAGGCGACGAGCGGCATTGCCGCGGACAGCGCGACGGCCGTGCCGAGAACGGCGGCGACGATTTTTTTGAGCTTCATGTTTTTCCCTCCCAAAAGCGCGGTCAAGCGTCGACGGCGATAAACGGATATTATTTAACGCTGCGCGGCTTGCGCATGCTTGTTATTGCGCTGCGACCGCATCGTTTTCCGTTAAGCCGAATAACCGTCGTATATCGTACGGCGAAAGCGCGCCTGCCTAGGTGTGCAAATTTACATATATCGTAACATAATTTGCGCGGCTTGTCAATACGCAAGCATAAACTAAAACGCCGTTCGTAAAGTCGGGGATAGAAAGCCGCGATTTTGCATGCGCGCGGCGAAGAAAAACGCGCGCTTTACGATTGTGTAAGAAATAGGTTAGAATATGATTAAATACACGCGTTAAATCTTTATACACTTGACTAACTTTGCGCGATATGGTATTATGGCTGTGTCGTTTCGGCGCGCGTTTTCGCGCCGAGCTTGTCAAATTCGACCGTCGGTGAAGTATGGGCAAAAAGCTGTCAAAGTCTGCCAAAAAGCAGTTAATCAATATCTTGGTGCTTGTCGCGCTGGTTGCGATAACTTTGACGGTTTTGTTTTTGAGCTATCGCGAGCTTAATTTCGTGACTATACTCGATTTTTTGCGCAGCAGTAACGGCTGGCTTATCGGCGCGGCGTTCGCGTGCATGGTGGCGGAGATTATATTCGAGGGGCTGAGCATTCACGTTATCGCGCGGCGGCTCGGGCACAAGAGCAAGCTGCGCGCGTCGCTCGCGTACTCCACCTCGGACATTTACTATTCGGCTATCACGCCGTCGGCGTCGGGCGGGCAGCCCGCGTCAATGTTCTACATGGTGCGCGACGGCATGAGCGCGGGCACGGCGGGCTTCACTCTTATATTCAATCTCGTGGCGTACACGGGCGCGATTATCGCAATCGGCATGTTCGCGCTTGCCGTGCGCCCGCAAATGATTTTGGGCTTGGGCAACGGGCTGACGGGCACTTTGATTATCGTCGGGTTCGTCGTGCAGTTCGTTTTGCTCGGCTTGCTCATAATGTGCATGCTGTGGTCGAGCGCGGTGCTCAAAGCGGGCAACGGAGTAATTTCGCTGCTTACCAAAATAAAAATCGTGCGCAAGCCCGACAAGTGGCGCGGCAAGGTCTCGGGCGCGGTGGAAAAATATCGCTCCTGCCGCGGCATTATCAAGACTCATCCCGCGCTGTTTTTGTGGGCGCTGCTGCTCAATATCGGGCAGCGTGTGTGCAAGCTGTTGATACCGTGCCTGATTTGTCTCGCCGCAGACCCTTCGACGCCGCTGCTCGATTTGGTTTGCATGCAGGCGTACGTGGTAATCGGCTACAACGTAGTGCCGCTCCCCGGCGGGGTGGGCGTATACGAGGCGTTGTACAGCGGCATTTACGGCGATTTCTTTTTGAAGCGCTTTGCGGGCGACGCGGCGCGCGCCGACGCGTTTATGTTTTCGTCGATGATGGTGTCGCGCGTAATCTCGTTTTATATCTGCATGATTATAAGCGGAATTTACACGCTGGTCTATCACGGGGCGGGCATACGCAAAGGCAAGGATAAGCGGCTGTACGCCGAAGGCGGCAGAGTCGCATGGCTGACGACGCGCGCGGCGCGGGCGGGAATTGTTCGACGCCGTGCGGCCGCGAGCTTTACCGCCGTATACCGCGGCGAGCATATGAAAAAACGACGGACGGACGTCGGCGTCCGAACGGAGGAGGTCGGCGATGAAAATCACGAGTAAGCGTATTCTCGGGTTTTGGCATTACGGAATAATACTTACATACGTGTCGCTCACTCTGTCGGTGTGCGGAATTTGTCTTTCCACGGCGCGCGTGCCTCGGCCCGATATGGGCGTGCTGTTATTGCTGCTCGCGGGGCTGTGCGACGGGTTCGACGGCACAATCGCCAAAACCCGCAAGCACCGCACGCTCGACGATATTTCGTTCGGCGTGCAAATCGATTCGCTGTGCGACCTCGTGGCGTTCGGCATAGCGCCCGTCATGATAGGCGTGGGCATGGGGTATACGCGTTGGTACTACGTAATCGTTTACAGCTTTTTCGTGCTGTGCGGGCTGGTGCGCCTGGCGTACTTTAACGTTAAGGAAATAAACAAGGTCATGGGCGTGGCGGATACGCAGTCGCCCGCGTTCAAGCCGGGGTACACGGGCATGCCCATTACGTCGATAGCAATCAGCCTGCCCGTGTTTTATCTTGCGGCGACGATGCTGTCGCCGCAGGTGACGTCGGCGGCGGTCGCCGACGTCGTGTCACCCGTAATTATGATGTTTTGTTATTTCTTATCGGGCATACTGTTTATCGCAAAGTTTCAAATGCCCAAGTTCCGCGTCAAGGGGCTCGTGGTTATGATAGTCGTCATGACCGTGCTCGTAATATCCATGTGCTTAGTCAGATATTACGTGTGCGGCGTGCCGCTGTTCCAAGGCCCGTTGAAATAACCTTCGGCGCGCGACGTCGTTTAAATACGGACGATAAAGGAAATACGCAATGGAAGATACTACGATTGAGCGGCCGCAAACGCCCAAATCTCTTAAATTTTTGTACTACACCAAGCTCGGCGGAGTTGTGTTGCGCTTATTGACGCGGCGCTGGGTGTCCAGGCTGGCGGGGCGGTACTTGGACAGCCGACTGTCAAAAGCGCATATCAAAAAGTATATCAAGCGCCACGGCATCGATACTTCCGATTACGTAGAGGAAAAGTACAAGAGCTTTAACGCGTTTTTTACGCGCAATATCAAGCCCGAGCTGCGCCCGTTCGATACCGACCCGACTGCGTTCGTCGCGCCGTGCGACGGCAAGCTTTCGGCTTACGAGATAACCGCCGACGGCGAGTTCGAGATTAAAGGCTTTTCCTATACCGTCGAGTCGCTTTTGAAAAACGCCGAGCTCGCGAAAAAGTACGACGGCGGCTTGTGCCTTGTGTTTCGCCTGACGGTGAGCGACTATCACCGCTACCGCTTTATCGACGGCGGCACGGTTGACGGCGGCGTTTTTATCAAGGGCAGACTGCACACCGTGCAGCCCGCGGCGCTGGGCGCGCGGCGCGTTTTTACCGAGAACTGCCGCGAATACGCCGTGCTGCATACCGATAATTTCGGCGACGTGACGCAGGTCGAGGTGGGCGCGATGATGGTGGGGCGCATAGTCAACATGGTCAAGAGCGGGCGGTTCGAGCGCGGCGAGCAAAAGGGCATGTTCGAGTTCGGCGGTTCGACGGTGGTGCTGCTGGTGGAAAAAGACCGAGTAAAAATAACGGGGGGGGGGGGGTGTATTTTTG
This sequence comes from uncultured Christensenella sp., assembly GCA_910577945.1. Lineage (GTDB taxonomy): Bacteria > Bacillota > Clostridia > Christensenellales > Pumilibacteraceae > Anaerocaecibacter. The sequence continues at coordinate 24,494 of CAJTNI010000002.1, forward strand.
AAAATACACGCCGCGGCGCGGAAACGCCCGTCAAGTGCGGCGAAAAAATCGGCGAAAAAATCGAGCGCGTAACCGCCGAATAGCGGCGGCGTTTGCGGCGTGGCATAACCGCCGCGCGCGGCAAAGGGCGAATGGAATATATAGCGAAACCGAATGCGGCGGCGCGGCAAGCCTAGCCCGTCGCGTTTTGTTTTGCGTGATTTCGCTTGACGAACCGCGCGCGGGGATATATAATAAAATTTATGAATTTTTCGGAAAGCGATAACTTTAACGCGGCGGAAATCGCCGAGGAATCCGAGCACTTAAAGCTCGTGCTCGCGCAAATGCGCGAGCAAATCGACCTGCTCGAAAACGATGGCTTTGCGTACCGCACCGTCGATTTTTACGACGATAACGACGTGGAGGAATATCGCACGGATAAGTTCCGCCACGACGCGCGGCGCGCCGATATCAAGATTTTGAAGGCGAGCCTGTCCACGCCGTACTTCGCGCGCATGAAGCTGTCGCAGCTGGGCGGGGTCAAGCGCGACGACGCGCGCAGCATGACGCGCTCGCGCATACTCGCCGCGATTGACGACGTGCCGCTGGGCGAGGACGACGATATTTACGTAGGCGCGCACGTGATTTTTTTCCGAGGCAAGATAATTATTTACTCGCACAATTCGCCGCTCGGCAACCGCGTATACGACCGCTTCGAGAACGGAATCATCGAGTACGGCGGATACGAATACAAGGTGATTTTCAGGCGCAAGTTCGATATTCGCGACGGCAAGCTTTTGGCGGTTTTTCAAGACTATTCGGCGGAGAGCGGCGGCGTGGTGTACGACAAGTTTTTGGCGCACATGCTCGAAGTCAAGCGCGGCGATAAGCGGCTGACCGACATTATCCCCACCATTCAAGCCAATCAGAACGCGATTATTACGCGCCCCGCCGACGAAAGCTGCGTGGTCGCGGGCTGCGCGGGCTGCGGCAAAACCATGATACTTTTGCAGCGGCTCGAATATCTCGGGTTCAATAAAAAGCTGGAACTCGATACCGCCGTGATTATCGCGCCCGGCGAGCGGTATATCGAGCACATTCAGCCCGTCGTGGACGATTTGATGATAAACGCCGTGCGGCGCATGACCATGGCGGCGTTCTATCGCGAGCTGATACTGTCGTTGCGCGGCATTAAGCCCAACGAGCGGCGCGCGCTGTCCGCGCTCGCGCCCGTCGGCGACGAGGAGCTATCCACCGCGGTCGTCGCCGCGTGCTACGGCAACGATATCAAGCGCAAGCTGATAACCGCGCTCGCGCCCGTCAAACAGAGCTATGTGAAAAAGCTCAAAGAGTACCGCGCCGCGCTCGCCGAATACGAGCGTCAAGCCGCGTGGGCGGGGTCGGATGCCAAAAAGCCGCGCCCGCCCGTGGTCGCGGTCGATTTGAAGCGCTTCCCGTTCCTGCCCGAGCTCGGCGGCATGCTCACCAAGTGCAAGCTGTACTTGTTGCTTACGGCGTACTGCTATATCCTAGGCAAGCCCGAGTTCGAGGGCGCGCTGTTTATCGACGAGGGACAGGATTATTTCGAAAACGAGTATCGGCTGATAGCCGAATGTACGCGCGCCACCGTCAACGTTTACGGCGACGAAAACCAACAAATCGACGCGGCGCGCGGTATAGGCAGCTTTTCCAAGCTGGACGCGCTGTGGAAAAACGTGGAGCACTATTCGCTCAACGAGAACTACCGCAACGCGCGCGAAATTAACGAGTACGTAAACGGCTTGCTCGGTACGTCCGTAACCTCGCTCGGCTTGGAGGGCGGCGTCGTCAAGTCGCTCGCGCTTTCGGAGCTGGGCGACGCGCTCGGCGGCTATACCGACGACCGCGTGGCGGTAATTTATTCGGCGGCGGACGAGGCGACCGCCGCGTTGCTGCGCAGAACCGTGCCGCACGATATCCTTTACACCGTAGCCGAGGCGAAGGGCATGGAGTACGAACGCGTATACGCGTGCGGCGCGCTCACCGATACGCAAAAGTACGTGGCATACACGCGCGCGCTCGGCGAGCTGTATATTTGCAAACCAGATGTTTGACGAATGACGGGTGTTGACTTTTTTGGTGAATTTAGCTTTACGCCCGAGTACGGCAAAACAATGTTATAATCATAGAGAACCCAATGCTTGACGAATGACGGGTGTTGACTTTTTCGGTGAATTTAGCTTTACACCCGAGTACGGCAAAACAATGTTATAATAATAGCAAGCCGATTATTTGACGAACGACGTGTGCGGACTTTTTCGGCAATTTTGACGAGCGACGGGCGCGGGCTTTAACGTAATCTTGTATCCGCCGCAAATTTGTGTTAAAAATTTTTTAAAACGAAAGGGAATTGCATAAACTTTTTATTAGCCGTCACCTTACGGACATGCTTCGGTCAAGGCGACGGTATATAATAATTTCGGAATTGCGACAGCGTTTGGAAAAAGGAGAACGGAAAATTATGTCGGTGAGAAAATCGAGGCGCGCGGCGGCGTTTGCGGCGGCGGGGCTGGCTGCGGTAATGGGCGTATGCGCGCTCTGCGGTTGCTCGAACGCCGCGGCGGAGGGGAAAGCGGTTTACACCTCTTACGTAGCGATGGAAACGGAGCGGTACAGCTCGACGGCGGAGGTCGTGAAGAACGTAGCCGACTCGGTGGTGGAGATTAAGACCGAGTCCGTAACCACGCAGTGGGGCATGCAGTACGTGGTTTCGGGCGCGGGCAGCGGCGTAATCGTCGCGCACGACGACGGCTACGACAACTACTATATAATCACCAACAATCACGTGGTCGAGGGCGCGCGCGACATAACCGTCACGCTGCGTTCGGGCGACAGCTACAAGGCGAGTCTTGTGGCGACCGACGAGCGCGGCGATATCGCCGTCATTAAAATCGCCGAGGAAAAAACGCTCAACATTGCGCGCTGGGGCGACAGCGACGCGCTTTTAATCGGCGAGGATTTGATAGCAATCGGCAACCCGCTCGGCAACCTCGGCGGCACCGTCACAAAGGGTATACTGTCGGCGACCGAGCGCTCTATTTCCGTCGGCAATTATACCATGACGCTTTTGCAGACGGACACCGCCATTAACCCCGGCAACTCGGGCGGCGGGCTGTTCGATATGTACGGCAATCTTGTGGGCATAGTAAACGCCAAAACGACCGACGAGGAGGTCGAGGGCATTTGCTTTGCCATTCCCGCCAATACAGCAAGGTCGATATACGACGATTTGGTTACGGACGGCGTGGTCAAGGGGCGCGTAACCTTCGGCGTGGACGTCGCGACTTATCGCGAGTCCATTGTGTACGTTACCAAGGTAAACGACGCGGCGAGCGGCACGTTCGAGCAGTACGACCGCGTAGTGTCGATAGGCGACAAGCAAATAACGTCGCTGTTGAGCTACAACAACGCGCTCGCGACGCTCAAACCCGACGACGAGGTGCAAGTCACCGTTTATCGCGGCAAGGTAGTGAATTACGGCTTTACCTCGACGCTCGAATTCAGCGCGCAGCCGACCACCTTCACCGTTAAAGCGAAGCAGCTTTCCAAGCGATAATCGCCGCGAAACAAGTAAGCCGCAAAGCAAGTAAAACAATGCGCCGACGACGGCGCGAACGCAATTAGAAACGCGCGGGCGACCGTGCGTTTTGGTTTGCTTGATTTCCGTCGTAAGGTTTGGTATAATGATTTCATTAAACTGTTGCGGAGTCAGCTATGATACGATACTTTGACGAAAACGGCATAATCGAGCCGACGCAGGTCGAGCGCTTGCCCGATGGCATGACCGCCGATACGGCGATTACTGCGTTCAGCGATTTTTTATTCGACGAATTGACGGGCAAGTACGGAGCGAAGCAGGTTTGCACGATTACGGGCGGGATAGACCGCCCCGTGTACGCTATCGAGCGCGACGGCAAGCACGTGCTCGTGTATAAAAGCCCCGTCGGCGCGCCCGCGGCGGCTATGGCGATGGAGGAGGTCGGCATGCTGGGCGTCGAAAATTTTGTGGCGTTCGGCATTTGCGGCGCGCTTACCGATACGCCGTTCCGCACGCTCGTCGTGCCCGACAGAGCGTTCAGAGACGAGGGCACAAGCTATCACTACTTGCCGCCCGCCGATTTTATCGAGCTTAAAAACGCGCGTACAGTGCGCGCGCGCCTCGACGAAATGGGCGTAAACTCGGTCGTCGGCGGCACGTGGTGCACGGACGGGTTCTATCGCGAAACGCGCACGCGCGCCGAGCAGGTAAAGGCGCAGGGCTGTATCGCCGTGGACATGGAGAGCGCGGCGTTGCAGGCGGTGTGCGATTACCGCGGAAAAAGCTTTTATACGTTTTTCATAACCGCCGACAGCTTGGCGGGCGAAAAGTGGGAAAGCAACGATTTGTTGAAGCTGTCCGTAACCTCGACCGACAAAGTCGCCGTCGCCGCCGCCGTCGAGCTGGCGTTTAAATTGAATCGGTAAATTTAGATTTCGGCAAACCGAAATACAGCCGAGAACGGCGCGCAGTAGGGCATTACGTGTGGTTTATATTTACCGCTTTGCGGCGGTTCGCCCGGATTTCTCCACTTCGCGCCTCGTTCCTCGGCGCTGCGGTCGAAATGACGGGATATAAACACAACAGTTCTAGTCCATATTCAATACCCTGAGAACGGCGCGCAGTAGGGGCATTACGTGTGGTTTATATTTACCGCTTTGCGGCGGTTCACATAGATTTCTCCACTTCGCGCCTCGTTCCTCGGCGCTGCGGTCGAAATGACGGGTGATTTTACATTAGCTCATATTAAAGCTTTTATATAATGAAATGTATTCGGCTTGTCAGTCGGTTATGCGCGCGTTTTTGGCGGTGAGGCGATAGGCGGCGGCGATATTTTTATCGAACATGCGCGACAGAATATTTTCGCCGTAGCGCGCGTTTATCGCCGCGGGGTCGAGGTTGGTCGTTATAATCGTGCGCTTTTTGTGCAGCCACCGCTCGTTGATAATCGTGTACAAATACTCGCGCGTCACGTTTTTCAGCATGCTTTCCGTGCCCAAATCGTCGATTACGAGCAGGTCGCAATCGAGCATGGGGGTGAAACGGTCGACGTAGTCGGAAATCGAAAACTGCGTGTGAAATTCGAGCGCGCGCCGCACAAGCTCGAATGCGGTCACGGTAACGACCGCCGCGCCGCGCGTCATAAACGCGCCTGCGACCGCCGCCGCAAGCACGGTCTTGCCCGTGCCCGAATCGCCCGTCAGTATCATAAACGGTTTGCCGTCGCTGTCGGCGATATACTTTTCCGCCGCGGCGTAAACCTTGGAAATCGCCTTGTTGGGCGCGGTTTTTTTCGCGCTCTCGAACTCCGCCGTCGGCAGCGCGAGGTTGTCGCCGTTTGCCTCGATTACGCGCTTGATTACGCACTTGCAATATTTATCGCCCGCATATCCGGTGTCGCGGCAAGCCGCACAGCGATAGGGCGGGTCGATTAGCTCTTTCGTAATCCCCGCGCGCTTAGCGAGCGTCGCAAGCTTTTTAAAAGCTTCGTCAAGCGCGTTTTTTTCGCCGCGCGCGTTCTTGTGCACTTCGGCTTGATATTTCAAGTACGCGTCGTACAGCGCGTCGTCGCCGTCCAGCGCGGTTTGCCAAGCGATACGCCCGTTGTCTACGTCCTGCCGTCTCTTGTCGCGCACGTCGCGCACTGCCGCATCGTAAACGTTCATGATTATAGCGACCTCCTTGCAAATCGCGTAACGCCGCCGCGCAATCGGCTCTGCGCGAGCGCGCCGCGGCGTAGGGGTTTCAATCGTCCTCGGTCAAGTCGATAAACAGCGAATTGAGCTGTTCGGCGGTATACCGCTCGTTGACCGTCGCGTTGGCGGGCGCGGCGTCGCCGCTTGCGGCGTAAGCTCCCGTCGCCTTTGCGCCGTCGACGGTCGTTATGCCCTTGCCGTGCCAATCGAGCAAAATTTTGTTCATGTACGCGAACGGGTTGGCCTTGCCCGCGGCGAGCGTGGCGGCGTAGTCGATTACCTCGTCGGGCATGCCGCGGTTCTCCGACCAAATCGCGTAGTACGCGCGGTGATTGCCCGTGACCGCGCCGATTAGCCCGAGCTTTGCCATAAGCTTTTCGATTTTGCCGTCGAACCGTTTTTCCGCGTCGATAAATTCCGCGACCTGCTTTTCGGTGAGCCGCGCCGCGGCGAGAAACTTGTCGCCGCGCACCACCGCGTCGAGGTCGCCGAGCGTTTTAAGCCCCGCGCGCATGCAGTATTCGGCAATGGCGACGAGCGCGTTCGGCTCGAAGCCCATGTCCAGCCACGGCTTTATGTACGCGGCGATTTCGGGGTCGGTGTTCTCGTAATACACGCCCAGCGCCTTGTTGACGCTTTTTGCCAATTTGTACAGCGCCTTGCGCTCCGTCTCGTATCCGTCTATTTGCTCGGCGGTCACGAAGCCCGCGTCGTGATACTGCGTGAGCTTGTAGTCGAGCGTAGCCATGCCGCCGCGCTTGATATGCTCGCGCGCGACGTGGGCGATGAGCGCGGGGTCGTAGCGGTACGCTTTGCGCCATTTTTTGTAGGTTTGAACCGATTCGTGGTCGGGGCGTTTGCTCCCGCCCGACAGCACGCCCAAAAGCTCGCGCAAATCGTTGTAGTACACGCCGTACTCTTCGAGCCGCTCGGAAATCTCCGCGTCCGTGCGGTAGCCGTCCTGCGCGAGGTTGCGCGCGACGGTGAGTATGTACGGGCAGGACACGTTGTCGCCCTTCAAGTCCACGCAGTAGCGAATTACGTGGACGAGCGCCTGCCACTCGATATTGAGCTTTTCCATGAGCGCGTAGTATTCGTCGAACTCGCGCGGCGGCATTTGTCTGCCGCGGAGAAAGCTTTGCGCCATGCGGTTGAACTCGCTGTACTTGTCCACGTCGTACTTTTTGATTTTCGGCCGCGCGTCGCGAATGGGAAAAAACGTTATATCGTCGCCCAGTCGCGACATAAGCCCGAGCTCCGACCAATACTCGACGGCGGCGTCGGCGGTGGCGGCGTCCAGACCCAGCCTGCGTGCGAGCGAGGCGAGGTCGTCCGCGCCGTCGCCGTGCGCGGACAAAAACAACGCGTAAAGGTATACGCGCACATAGTCGCCGTCCGCATACGGAAGGTAGTCTATTATGAATTTATTTTCGACGGTCACATAACCGTCTAGGGTCGCCTCCGCGGACAGTTTAAACATACACAAAGCCTCATTCGCTTGAAAATCAGCGGGATTTGTATTATAATACCACCGTACGCTTTTTTTTGCAACCGTTTCGGCGTGTATCGCTCGGCGTCGAACGCGGGGTTGCGTGCGGCGGTTCGGTTTTCGGACCGCGCCAATAAATTCGGAGGGCGTTGCGCCACATGAAAATTTTACACACGTCGGACTTGCATCTCGGAAAAAAGCTGGTCAAAGCGAGTAGGCTTGACGAGCAGTGCGCGGTTATCAAAGAGATAGCCGAAATCGCCGACCGCGAGTGCGTGGACGTTATACTTATAGCGGGCGACATGTTCGACTCGTCCGTGCCGCCGTCGGAGGCGGAACGCGTGTTTTACCGCGCGCTGTTAACGCTTGCCGAGCGCGGGCGCACGGTCATCGCGCTTGCGGGCAATCACGACGACGAGCGCAGAATGTGCGCCGCCAAGCCGCTCGCCGACCTTCAAGGCATTGTGCTTGCGGGCGAGCTCGATTACACGGGCATGAGCGCGCCGTCGCTCGCCGACCCCGTGCCGCCGCCGTCGCTGTTGGCGGTCGCCGCCGCCGCAGACTATCTGCAAAAGCAGCGCGCGCGCGTAATCGGCATGAACGGCGGCGTGCGCGTCGAAAAGGACGGCGAGCACGTCAACATAGCGTTGGTGCCGTACCCGTCGGAGGCGCGGTTAAAGCGGTGGTGCGAGCAGGATTATTCCGTGGCGTACGCCGACAGGGTAAAGCTCGCACTCGAAAACGCGTGCGCGTTTTTCGACGGCGACGGATACAATATCCTTTGCACGCATTTGTTTTTGACCAAATCGGAAAACGCCGACCAGCTCGGCGGGCTCGTGGCGCTGCCCGCGTCCGTGCTGCCTGCGTGCGCCGATTACGTCGCGCTCGGGCACGTGCACAAGCGGTACGTGGCGAGTAAGACCCCGTACGCCGTATACTGCGGCGCGCCGCTGCAATACGCGTACGACGAAACGCGCGACAAGTCGGTCACGGTCATAGATACGGCGACGCGCAAGGTAAGTGTCGAGCCGTTGAACTCGGGCAAAAAGCTGACCGAGGTGCACGCCGACACCTACGACGATTGCTTGAATAAGCTCGATTTTTACAAGAACGATTACGTGCGGCTGCTGTACGGCGGCGACCCGCTCGGAAGAGAGGAGTACGCGACGCTGCGCGCGCACCCCGCGTTTAATGATTTGGTAGTCACTGCGGGGTTTAGGGGCGAGGTCAAGACCGAGCGGCGCGCGCATCTTTCCGACGGCGAAATTTTCGACATGTTTTACAAATCGCGGCGGAAAACCGCGCCGAGCGCGGACACCAAAGCGGCGTTCATAGAGCTTATAGAGGAGATTGAGCATGCGGCCGATTAGACTTGTAATAGAAGGCGTAAATTCGTTTACCGACGCGCAGGAGCTCGATTTCGAAGCGGTGGGGCGCAGCAACCTGTTTTGCATTTGCGGCAAGACGGGCGCGGGCAAGACGACCGTATTCGACAGCATCATGCTCGCGCTGTACGGCAGATGCGGCAGGGGCAATCTCGGCGAAATAGTCAACCTTTCGCGCAAGACCGCGCGCGTCGTTTTCGAGTTTTCGGAGGGCGGCGACGTCTATCGCGTGGAGCGCGTTATCGCCAAAAAGAGCGATAAGGACGGGTCTGCCGAGCTCGCCGCGCAGGGCAATACCAAGGAGCTCACGCTCAGTAAAAACGACGAGCTCGTCGGCTCGGGCGGCACGGCGGCGGACGCTATCGCGAATATAGTCGGGCTGGACGAGGGCGAGTTCAAAACGGTGTACCTGCTCGAACAGGGCAAGTATTCCGATTTTCTCAAACTCAGTCCCGCCGACCAAAGTCGCGCCGTGGGCAAGATTTTTTCGCTTATGCGGTTCGGCGAGGTAGCTAAGCGCGCGGGCGTGCGCGAGCGCGAGGAGCAGTTGAAGATAGAGGGCTTGGACAAGGAAATTTCGGCGGTGGCGGACGCCGCGCCCGACGCGGTCAACGCCGCGCACAAGGAGCTTGCGTCGCTGCGCGCCAAAAACGCCGCGCTCAAAAAGGAGACGGACGCGCGCAAGAGCGAGCTTGCCGAGCTCGAAAAAGCGCGCGATATATATTTGTCCGCCGAAAAGCTGGCAAAGGAAGTCAAGCGTCAGGAGGAGCGGCTTTTCGAGGCGAAGGACGCGCTCGGCGGCGCGCAGAAAAAGCTGGACGAGTTTTGCGCGGCGGACGACGGCGGCGACGAAAAGACCGCCCGTCTTGCCGAGCTGCGCGTCGAGCTCAACAAGCTGAGCGAGCTTTCCGCGCTCGACCGCGAGTACAAGAACGCGGCGGACGATACTAGGAAAAAGCGCGACGAGAGCGCGGCGGCGGCGGCGAACGCGACGGCTGCGGCTACCGAGCGCGCCGATACCGACGCGGCGGCGGAGCGCGATTACACGCAGTTTTGCGCGGCGGCGGATAGGTTCGGCGATGCGGCGGCGAGCCTTGCGGCGCGGTCTCGGGCTGTGACAGCGGCGGTTTCCGCGCTGTGCGACGAGGCGGATAGAGATAAACGGTTGTCCGCGGTCGGCGCGGCGATTTACGCGATTACCGACGAGTTGAAAAATTTCGACGCGCTCTGCGCCGAGCGCGACAAGCAGCTCGGCAGGCGCGAGCAGTCGAAAAAGGCGGCGGACGCGCTTTTGGAAAAGATAGAAAAATACGTTGCGGAGCTTGCCAAGGTCGCCGAGCAAAAGGCGGCGGCGGAACGCGCCGTCGAGGCTGCCGAGCATGCGCTGAGCGTCGCGAGAACCGGCTCGCATGCGGCGGCGGTGCGCGGCGAGCTGCACGATGGCGACGTTTGTCCCGTGTGCGGCGGCGTTTACAAGAGCGGCGGCGTTGCCGAAAGCGGCGGCGATGTGGAGAAATGCAAAACCGAGCTGGAAGGCGCGCGCGCCGCGCTCAAAGCCGCGGAGAAGCGCGAGACAGACGGCAACAAGCATACCGACATTGCCAAAGCCGATTACGAGCGCGAGGACAAGGCGGTCAAAGCGGCGGACGACGAAATCGCCGAAACGGAGCGCAAGATAAAGGAAACGCGCGTGGACAAGGCGGCGTATGCGCAAATGCTCGACGCGCTCACTGCGGCGCGCGCGTTTGCCGACGGGTACGGCAAGCATGCGGTGGCGCGTGCGGCGCGCGCTACCGCGGAGGCGACGCTCGCCGAAAAGGCGCGCGCGGCGGCTGCTGCGGCGGACGAGGCGGAAAAGCGCGCGGGCGAATACAAAGCGCGGCTCGGCGATATGTGCGGCAAGACGGAAAGCGAGCTTGCGCGCGTGCGCGAGAATATATCGGGGTTGGAAAACGAGATAAGGGCGCGCGAAACCGAGCAAAAGCGGCTCACGGCGGAGCGCGACGGCGCAAAGGCGGCTGTGGAAACGCTGGAAAAATCGCTTGCGTCGGCGCGGGCGGAATGCCCCGTGGACATGCCGCAGTTCGACGAGGACGAGTACAGGCAAAAGCGCGCGCTCGAAACCGAGCAGGAAACGGCGTACGCCGAGCGCGACAAGGAAATCGCGCTCAAAGACGCGGCGCTTAAACTGCTGACCGAAAAGAGCGAAATATTGCTGCAAAAGCAAAACGAGCGCGCGGCGACGGTCAAGCGCGCGGACGTCTATGCGGATATAAAAAAGCTCACTCACGGCAACGCCATGCTCAATTACGTGGCGGCGGAATACATAGAGGAGTTTACGGCGACGGCGAGCGAGATACTCGGCGAAATGTCGGGCGGCAAGTATTCCATGCGCTACGACAGCGAGGGCGGGTTCGTAGTGACCGACTATCTTAACGGCGGCAGGGCGCGGCGCACGGACACGCTCAGCGGCGGCGAAATGTTTTTGGCGTCGCTCGCGGTGGCGATTGCGATTGCGCGCGCGCAGAGCAAGGGCAACAACGCGTTTTTCTTCCTCGACGAGGGGTTCGGCACGCTCGACGACGACCTTATCGACACCGTGTATTCGGCGCTGGAAACGCTGTCCAAGGATTGCCTCGTAGGCGTTATTTCGCACTCGGGCGCGCTTATCGGACTTATGCCAGCCTGCGTGACCGTGGACGAGGCAACCGACCTCGCGGGCAGTAAAATTCGCTTTTAGCATAATAGTATAAACGTACCGTTTATCCATACGATATATATAGTGAAAGCGTGTAAGCCTCGTCGGCGTTCGGCGGGGTTTTGTTGTAAAAATATTTTTAAGTTAAACGTTTAACTACGTCCGACAGCCGAAAAAATTGTTTTTTAGCTATTGACAAATGGTGCGAATAGTGCTATTCTATCCGATAGACAGTAAAAAAGCTGTAATAATTTCGGAGGAAAATTTATGAAGAAACAGGTAAAAAGACTTTTATCGGTGGGGCTTTGCCTTGCGCTCGGATTGAGCGTGGGGGGGGGCTTGGCGGCCTGTAAAGACAGCGGCGAGAATACGCCTACGGTTGATTGGAACGCGGGAACATGGTCCAAACCCGAAGCGTCTTATTGGATTGCCGGCACGCTCAACGGCTACGAAAATACGCTTGCCAATGACGGTTGGGGAGAAGATTTGGGCGAGGAGTCTGTGCCCGCAGAGCGTCGTTTTGAACAAAATTCGGAAAACGATAAGCTTTGGCGGCTCGTTATCAATCTGTATAAGGACGAGGAGTTCAAAATCCGCTTCGGCGCGCTCGGCTGGGACGAGGAAAACGGCAAGAGCAAGCTCAGCGCGGATACCAATCTCGATAAATCGGTTGCCGATGATAAGAACGGTATTTATGACGCGACGGGCGGTATGGGCGGCAGCAACTTTAAGGTTGCCGCGGACGGACAGTATGAAGTTCGTATCGATGCGACGGGCGCGCCTTCGGTAGTTACATATGTGCGTAAGGGCGACGCGCCCAAGCTGCCCGTTAAAGTTACCGAAGTTCAACTGAGTTCGACTACGCTTACTTTGACGGCGGGCGGCGACACCGCAACTCTTACCGCTACGGTTCTGCCCGAAGACGCTGTCGATAAAGAGGTTACATGGAGCTCGTTAAAGGAGTCCGTGGCTACGGTTGACGATAACGGCGTCGTAACGCCTGTTGCCAAGGGCTCTGCTATAATTGTTGCGACCGCCGGCGGCGTTGAAGCGGAATGCGCGGTCACGGTAGTCGAGGCGGGCACTACGATAGTAGACGTTACGGACGTAACGCTCGATAAAAACGCTGCGACCGTAAATGCGGGTACGCCCGTTACGCTTACCGCGACGGTTGCGCCCGAAAACGCCACCAACAAGACGGTTACTTGGGCGAGCTCCGACGAAAAGATTGCTACGGTAGACAAGAACGGCAAGGTGACTGCGGTTAAGCCCGGCACCGCAACCATTACCGCAACTGCCGGCGGGGACAAAACCGCGGAATGCGAAGTGACCGTGCCCGACGGATATTATCTGTTCGGCAAATTCAATAAGGAGCTCGGCGCAGGCGAATGGGCAGACCTTACGGGTAAGCTTGATACTGTTTCCGCCAAGATAGTATTTACGCAGGACGCAGAAAACGCCGATAAGTATACGCTCGAAGCAGCGTTTAACCGCGGCGACCAAATTAAAATTCTGCCTATGAGCGGGCCCGACAAGAATTGGACGAACGTAATCGGTTTTGGACAGCTTGTCGACGAGAACAATAAGTTCAGCAACGGCGGCAGCGGTAATATCAAATTCTTGGATTCCGCCAAATACAAACTGACGCTCGAAAAGGTTGCCGATACGAGCGACGGCGCAGCCGAGGGCGCTAAAAAGTTGCAGCTTTCTTACGAGATTTTGGAGGACATAAACGACGTTACTTATGAATCCTACAAAGTCGAAGTTTGGGGCACGGGCAACAAATGGGCGACTGCATACGAAGGCAAAACTGTCGATGCGGTTACCGCAACCGAGCAATGGAAGGCGGAAATAACCTTGACTCTCGCAGCCGACGAGGTTTTCCAATTCAGGCAAATCTACGGCACGCCCGCAATTACTAACTACATTGGCGCGGGGCAGGGCGTTAACGGCAGCAATGCGAGCGGCGAGTTGTTTACGAACGACAGCAACAACTATAAGTGCGTTACCGCAGGTACGTATAAGTTCACTTTGCAATTCAACGAGTTCGGCGAGTGCGAGTCGGTTACCGCCGTTGCCGTGACCGAGTAAAAATCTACGGTTATCATTGCACATAAACAGACTTTCAGCCCGACGGTTTCCGTCGGGCTTTGTCGTGCGGGAAATATCGGGCGCGGCGAGAATGCGCGGCGCGTCGGCTTTGCTTGTCAATCGCTTGCCAAAGGCGGCGTACGTGTGGTATAATTCGGAGTATGAAAGCGGTAGTTTCTGTAATAGGCACGGACAGGGTGGGAATAATCGCCGCCGTCGCCGATAAGCTGGCAAAGCTCGGTATAAATATCGAGGACATTTCGCAAACAATCATGCAAAACAATTTCGTCATGATTATGCTTGTGGACGCGGAAAATTCCGCAGTGCCGTTCGATAAAATCGGCGGCGAGCTGCAAAGCGCGACCGCGCACCTCGGGGTGACGGTGCACGTGCAGCATGAGGGGCTTTTCGACGCCATGCACCGCCTTTGAGCCGCAATACGGACTGCTTGTGATACGGCATATTGCAAACCCGACGTCATTTCGAGTGCGCGCATAGTATATTGCACAAAAACAACAGTGTGTATATTTATCGCCTTTGGCGTTGCGCGGCGCATAGTATATTGTACAAAAACAACAGTGTGTATATTTATCGCCTTTTGCGTTGCGCGACGCATAGTATATTGCACAAAAACAACAGCGTGTATATTTATCGTCTTTTGCGTTGCGCGGCGCATAGTCGATTATTGAGATTGCGCGGTGCGAATTTAAATTCGGATTATGTTTACACAAAGCGAGATATTGGAAACCATAGACATGCTGGACAATCGGCATTTGGACGTGCGCACTGTTACGTGCTCGCTGTCGCTGCTCGATTGTATCGACGGCTCGGGCAAGAAATGCGCCGCGCGCGTTTACGATAAGATTACGCGCGTATGCGAACGGCTTGTGCCCGTGTGCGACGGACTGTCCAAAAAGTACGGCGTTAGTATCGTCAACAAGCGCATCGCCGTCACGCCCGTGTCGGTAGTCGGCGCGGCGAGCGGCGCGTACGTCGAGCTTGCGCACGCGCTCGACCGCGCGGCAAAGACGCTCGGCGTGGATTTTATCGGCGGCTACTCCGCGCTCGTGCAAAAAGGCATGACCGACGCGGAGCGCGCGTTCCTCGACACTATTCCGCAAGCGCTGACCGAGACCGATTTGGTATGCGGCTCGGTGTGCGTCGCGTCGAGTAAGGCGGGCATCAACCTCGACGCAATAGGCAAGCTCGGCGCGGTCATTAAGGATTTGGCGTATCGCACGCGCGATATCAATTCGTTCGGCTGCGGCAAGCTCGTGGTGTTTTGCAACGCCGTGGACGACAACCCGTTTATGGCGGGCGCGTTCACGGGGCTTACCGAGGGCGAGTGCGCGGTAAACGTCGGCGTGTCCGGTCCGGGCGTCGTCGAATACGAAATCAACAAGCACCCCGATTACGATATTACGCGGCTGTGCGAACTGATTAAGCGCACGGCGTTCAAGATAACGCGGCTGGGCTCGCTTATCGGCACGGAAGCGGCGAGAGAGCTCGGGCTTGCGCCCGGCATCGTCGATTTATCGCTCGCGCCCACGCCCGCGGTCGGCGACTCGGTGGCACGCATACTCGAAAGCATAGGCTTGTCGCGCGTCGGCGCGTGCGGCACTACCGCGTGTCTCGCGCTCCTCAACGACGCGGTCAAAAAGGGCGGCGTTATGGCGACGAGCCGCGTGGGCGGTTTGTCGGGCGCGTTCATTCCCGTGTCCGAGGATGCTGGCATGATTGAGGCGGCGCGGTGCGGCGCGCTCACACTCGAAAAATTGGAGGCGATGACGGCGGTGTGCTCCGTCGGCTTGGACATGATTGCCATTCCCGGCGACACGCCCGCGTCGGTCGTGTCCGCCATGATAGCCGACGAGTGCGCTATCGGCATGATTAACAACAAGACCACCGCCGTGCGCGTCATCCCCGTGTACGGCAAGACCGTCGGCGACGAGGTCGATTTCGGCGGGCTGTTCGGCACTGCGCCCATTATGCCCGTCAATGCGGGCGACCCGACCGCATTCGTCAAAAGGGGCGGGGTTATACCGCCGCCCATTCATGCGAATAAGAATTAGCATGCGTTAAGCGATTGTATGCGGCGTAGCGCACGCAATCGTTGATTTAAATTACCTGTCTACAATTTCCGTTACGAATTATAAAGGAGATATATTATGAAAAGAACCGAAATCGAGAGCAAGTACAAGTGGCGCTTGAACGACATGGTGGCGGACGACGCTGCGTTCGAGAGCGCGTTTGCCGAAATAGTTAACGCGTTGCCTAAAATCGAGGCGTACAAGGGCAAGCTCGCCAACCGCGCGGACGCGCTGGCGTGCTTAAAGCTGGACGCGGAGACGTCGCGCAAGTTCGAGCTGATTTACATTTACGCGCACATGTTGAAGGACGAGGACGCGAGCAACGGTCACGCCGTGGGGCTTGCGAGCCGCACCGACGGGCTTTCGGGCAGGTACGGAGCGGCGGTGTCGTTCATAAGCAGCGAGCTTTCCGCGCTCGACGGCGCGGCTTTGGACGCGTATATCGCCGACCCCGAGTTTTCCGATTTCGACTTTATGCTCAAAGAGATTAAGCGGCAAAAGGCGCATATTTTGTCCGACAAAGAGGAGCGGCTCATAGCGATGAGCTCGGAGGCGCTCGGCTCGTTCAACCGCGTGGCGCGCATGCTTTACGACGTGGACATGAAGTTCGAGCCCGTAGTCAAGAACGGCAAAAAGGTAGAGCTTACCAACGAGTCTTACGGCGAGCTGCTCGCCGACGGCGACCGCAGGGTGCGCAAGTCCGCGTTCGACAATCTTTACGCGAGTTACCGCGAGCATATCAACACGCTTACCGCCAACTATGCGGGCAGCGTCAAGGCGGACAACTTCCACGCGCGTGCGCGCGGCTACGGCGATTGCTTGGAGCAGTCGCTGTTCGGCGACGGCGTGCCTACGTCCGTTTATACCAATCTTATCGAAAACGTTAACAAGAATTTCGCGCCGCTGCACCGCTATATCGCGCTGCGCAAAAAGCTGCTCGGCTTGAAGGAACAGCACATGTACGACCTGTACGTGCCCATCGTCGAGGACGCGGAAATGAAGCTGCCGTACGAAAAGGCGTGCGACCTTGTCAAGACCGCGCTCGCGCCCATGGGCGACGAGTACGTCGGGCTTTTGGACAAAGCCATGAAAGAGGGCTGGATTGACGTTATGCCCAACGACGGCAAGCGCGGCGGCGCGTACAGCTGGTCGGCTTACTCCGCGCACCCGTACGTGCTGTTGAACTACGCGCCCACGACCGAGGATATATTCACGCTCGCGCACGAGCTCGGGCACTGCCTGCATTCGTACTATTCGCAGAAAAATCAGCCGTATTCCAAGTGGGATTACCGCATATTCGTCGCCGAGGTCGCGTCCATTTGCAACGAGACGCTGCTCGACGATTATCTCATGAAAAACGTCAAGGACGACAATATCAAAAAGTATTTGCTCAGTCTCAGGCTCAACCGTTTCCGCACGACGCTGTTCCGTCAAGCCATGTTCGCCGAGTTCGAGTTCAACGCGCACAAAATGGATTTGGAGGGCACGCCGCTCACCGTCGATAATCTTTGCGGAATGTATCTCGACCTCAACAAGAAATATTACGGCGACGACGTGACGTCGGACGACAATATCGCGTTCGAGTGGGCGCGCATACCGCATTTCTATTCGGCGTTCTACGTGTACAAATACTCGACGGGCATGACCGCCGCGACGAGCATTGCGCACAGCATACTCGCCGAGCCCGCTTACGTGGATACCTACAAAAATAAGTTCCTCAAAGCGGGCGGGCACAAATCGCCGTACGACATACTTTGCGATACGCGCATCGACCTCGCTACCGCGAAGCCGTACGACGACGCGTTCGCGTTCTTCAACGCCGCGCTCGACGAGCTGGAAAAGCTCGTAAAATAATTGGCGGCAACCGTTAAAAAACTTATTGCGCGGGGCATGGCCGCCGCTGCCGTATTGCTCGCCGCGCTGGCGCTTTGCGCATGCGGGGCGACGCTGACCGTTTACGACTACGTTGCGGACGGAGTGCGCTACAACGAGTTCGAGCTGAAAATCGACCGCGATACCGTCGAGCTGATGGAGGATACGGCGATTGTAAGCGATTCGGGCAAGCGATATACCGTCGGCGATTATTTCTACGAGCTGTTTACGGGATACGGTTGCGAGCTGGTTTCGGCGCGCTCGGACGAGGCGGAGTACGTCGTGCGCTTTCGCAAGGCGTATTACGGCGGCGACACCGAGCTGACCGAATTGGGTGCGGCGGTGGAGTTCGAGTACGATACCGCCGACAACCCGTTCGTGCGCAGCGTTACGGCAACGGCGCAAAACCCGTTCAACGGCATTCGCGCGGCGTACGACGCGGTGCGCGACGGACAGTCGGGCACGCTGTTGCAGCAGCTCAAAAACGGCAAGGTCGCCGTGGACGAGTACGGCGAGCCGATAACGCTGTTCCCGTCCGTGCAAAACGCGTTCCCGTACCTCAAAGGCATGGACCCGTCGGGGCTTGCGCTCGGGTATGCGCGAGACGGGTCGAAGCGCATGAAATCGTCGGGCTACGCCGTGGGCGACGGCAGGACGCGCACGTACGTGTTTATGCGGTATTTCGACGCCGCGGACGCGCAGATTGCGTTTTCGTACAAGCGCCCCGTGCCGTACGGCTGGTATATTGCGGCGGCGGCGGCGGGCGGCGCGGTTTTTGCGGCGATACTGCTTGCCACGCGCAAAAGACAAAAGGCAAAAAAGCCGCGGGTAGAGGACAAGTTCCCGTACAATCCCGAGGATTTTACGGGCGGCGGGCTGCCCATGTAGCGCGCCCGTAAGCATTCTACGTCGCGATAGATAATCACAAAAGGAGAGCGATATGGCAGAACGTGCCGACCGCGAGCAATTCGCAAAAAAACATCCAAACGTTACCGCGCGCGAAACGCCCAACAGCTACGAGGCGGAGGTCGCGCTGCTCGGCGGCATGCTAATAGACACGCCGACTGCGGCTAAGTTCATGCCGCAGCTGAGCTCGGACGATTTTTACACGCCCGGGCACAGGTATCTGTACGAGGGCATGCGCGACTTGTTCGTCAAATCCGAGCCGATAGATTTCGTAACGGTGGTGGGCGTGCTCGAACGCAACGGCACGATTGAGCTTGCGGGCGGCGTGGAGTACGTTTCGGGGCTGGTTAACGCCGTGCCGTCCGTCGCCAACTCCGATTATTATTTCGGGCTGGTCAAAAAGCATTCGCGCCTGCGCGCGCTCATTTCCATAGCGCGGCAAATGGCGGACGAGGCGTACGCGCTCGACCCCGACGACAAGGCGCTCGCGCATGCCGAGGCGGCGTTGTATGCGCTCGCCGAGACGGGCAGCCGTACCAAGCTCACGCCCGTCGCCGGCTCTATAACCGAGGCGCTCGCCGACATACAAAAGCGTCAGGAAAACCGCGACGCTTACCGCGGCGTGCCCACGGGCTTTTCGTATTTCGACGTGATACTCGGCGGCGGGTTTCAAAAGAGCGACCTTATTATTCTCGCCGCGCGACCCGGTCAGGGTAAGACCACTTTCGCAATGAACTGCGCGGTCAACGCCGCGCTCGCGAGCCGCCCCGACAACAAAAAGCCGTACACCGTGGCGGTGTTCTCGCTGGAAATGAGCGCGGTGCAGCTCGCCAAGCGTATGCTGTGCTCGGTGGGTAACGTGAGCATGTCGGACACTAACCGCGCCATGGTGGACGCCGTGGGTTGGAGCAAGCTGTACGAGGCGCAAAACCGTCTCAATCCGACGCGGCTGTTTATCGACGAGTCGGGCGACATAACGCCCGCCGAGGTGCTGTCCAAGTGCCGCTCGCTCAAACATTCGGGCGGGCTGGATTTTGTAATGATAGACTACTTGCAGCTTATGCAGAGCGGACGCAAGCTGGACAATTTCGTGCGCGAAATCGCCGAAATCACGCGCGCGTTGAAGCTGGCGGCAAAGGAGCTGGACGTGCCAATACTGCTGCTGTCGCAGATGTCGCGCGATATCGACAAGCGCAAGGATAAGGATAAATCCGCGCAGCTTTCCGACCTGCGCGATTCGGGCGCAATCGAGCAGGACGCGGATATCGTTTTGTTCCTCGAACGCACGTCCAAAGAGATGCAATCGGAGAGCACGGACAACAATCAGACCATGCTGCCCGCCAATACCGTTTTCCTCAACGTAGCCAAGCACAGAAACGGCGAAACGGGCTCGGTGCGGCTCATGTGGATTCCGTCCACGCTCACGTTTAAGTGCGTGGCGAGCGGCGCGCCCGAGCCGCCGCGGCAATACTCGGGCATGGAGCGCAACGCGCGCCCTACGCCGCAGTATTCCGCGCCCGTGTCCGTCGAGTCCGCGCCTCCGCCCGATGCGGACGATTTCGACGACATCGACGTAGACCCCGACGACGTGGGGCTGTAACGATACGCAAGCTGTTGCCGAATAAAACTATGCCGCGCGGCGCGCAAGTATTGCTCGCGCGGTTTTTGTTTGCGAAAAATTCCCGCGCGCATATTGCTTTGAAACGGTTGACATGCGTCGGCATATATATTATACTGAAAAAGACAATTAAAGACCTTGTAAAAGGGAGTAGGAAGCGGGCTTTGCCCGTGCGCTATCCGTCAGTACAGCATTCACAATGCTCGGTAACGCTTAAATTTCGAGACTTTTACCCACAATTATTATGGGTAGAGGTCTATTTTTTTAGCGGAGGACGCATGGTTGTCGATTGTATACTGCTCATAGTCGGGATTGCGCTGTTGATAAAGGGCGCGGATTTTTTCGTCAGCGGGGCGAGCGAGATTGCGAAAGCGCTCAAAATCCCGCCGCTTGTCATCGGCTTGACCTTGGTATCTATGGGTACGAGCATGCCCGAGGCGTCGGTGAGCGTCATCGGCGCGATTAACGGCATGAACGACATGAGCGTCGGCAACGTCGTCGGCTCTAACATATTCAACACGCTTTTGATAATAGGCGTGAGCGCGCTTATAACGCCTATCGTCATAGGCAAGGACGTAAAAATATACGATATTCCCGCCATGCTCGGCATGTATGC
Organism: uncultured Christensenella sp.; assembly: GCA_910577945.1. Lineage (GTDB taxonomy): Bacteria > Bacillota > Clostridia > Christensenellales > Pumilibacteraceae > Anaerocaecibacter. The sequence continues at coordinate 45,010 of CAJTNI010000002.1, forward strand.
CGTGCTTTTGGTTTTTTCGTTCGCGATTTCGCCGTACCGACTCGAAACGTTCGAGGCGGTTATTTTATTGCTGACGTTTGCGGCGTACACCGCGTTTCTGATAATACGCGCGCGCAAGGACGCCGCCGCAAAAGCTCCGAGCGCAAAAGCGCTGCCGCTGTCGCCGTGCGAGCGGTTTAAGCCGCCGCTTTCGCGCAGCATGCTGTTCGTTATAGCGGGGCTGTTGGGTATTGTGCTCGGTGGCGATTTCGTTGTGGACGGCGCGTCGAGCCTCGCCAAGGCGTGGGGCATGAGCGAGTCGCTCGTGGGGCTTACCATCGTCGCGGCGGGAACGTCGCTGCCCGAGCTGGTGACGAGCGCGGTCGCGTCCGTCAAGAAGGAGAACGATATTGCCGTCGGCAACGTCATAGGCTCGAATATTTTCAACGTGGTTTTTATACTCGGACTGTCGTCGGCGATAAGCGCGCCGACGCTCGCCGCGACTGCGCTTGTCGACGTGCTCGTCATGCTCGGCGCGGGCGTAGCGCTTGCTGCCGTCGCGCTGCTGTGCAAAAAAGTGGGGCGGCTTGCGGGCGCGGCGTTCACGGCTATGTATTTCGGGTATTTGGCATATATTATAGTAAGGAATTGATAAGCTGCCGCGTCGGCGTGCGCGGCTCGACACCAACTTAACGGAGAAAAAATTATGAGCGGAACAGCGATAGCCGTTTCCATACTTACTCTCGTCGCGGGCGTGGGCGTGTTCCTAATCGCGTGCGGCATGATGAGCTCCAATCTCGAATCGCTCGGCAGCAAGCGGCTCAAATCGCTGTTCGCCAAGACCACGGGCAAAAAGCTCGTCGGCGTGGGCGTGGGCGCGGCGGCGACCGCGGCGATTCAGAGTTCGAGCGCGACGACCGTAATGGTCATAGGCTTCGTAAACGCGGGGATAATGACGCTCACGCAGGCGGCGACCGTCATATTCGGCGCGAACATCGGTACGACGATAACGGGTCAGCTCGTCGCGCTGGGCATGTTCGGCAACAGCGCGATATCGTCGTCGGTGGTGTTTGCCGCGCTCGCGGGCATAGGCGCGTTTATGCTCGCTTTTGCCAAGCGCGACCGCGTGCGCAAGGTGGGCGGCATACTCGCGGGGTTCGGAATGATTTTCGTGGGGCTGTCGCTCATGAGCGGCGCGATGGAGAGCTTTGCGGCGAACGACGGCGTGCGCGACTTTTTGGCGACGTTTAAAAACCCGTTCCTGCTCGTTCTAATCGGCGCGCTGCTCACCGCCGTAGTGCAAAGCTCGTCGGTCATGACGTCCATGGCGATAACGATGACCGTTACGGGTTTGATATCGCTCAATCAGGGCGTGTATATAACGATGGGCTCTAACATAGGCACGTGCGTGACCGCGCTCATAGCGGGCATCGCGAGCGGCAGGAACGCAAAGCGCGCCGCGCTCATTCACTTTATATTCAACGTGAGCGGCGTGATAATATTCCTGCTTGTCGGCATGTTCATGCGGCTGGGCGGCACGGACTACGGGCACGTGTTCCAAAAGATTTTCCCGGGCGTGCCGCAGACGCAGCTCGCCATGTTCCACACGGTGTTCAACGTGGCGACGGTAATTTTGATACTGCCGCTTACCAATCTTTTGGTCAAGCTCGTAACCAAGATTATTCCCGACAAAAAGACCGAAATCGACAAGGACGCGCCGCGCCTGCGCTATCTCGACGAGCACATGCTCGCCACGCCGCCTATCGCCGTGCAGCAGACCAAAAACGAGGTGGTCGCCATGGCGCAGACCGCGTTCGACAATTTCGTGCTGTCGTGCGAAATAGCGAGCACGCTCGACTTTGCGCGCGACGAGGAGTTCCGCGCGAATGAAAAAGCGCTCAACTACCTCAATCGCAATATCACCGCGTTTACAGTCAAGCTGTTAAAGTGCGAGCTAGACGAGCGGGACAGAACGTATCTTACCACGGTGTTCAAGACGGTCACCGACCTCGAACGTATCGGCGACTACGCCGAAAATATAGTCGAGTACGCCGAAAAGCTGCGCGACGGCGGCGAACGGTTTTCGGAGGACGCGGTGACGGAAATCGCCGCGCTGCGCGTGCTTGTGCAAAGCTTGTACGACAACGCGCTCAAAGCGTACGTCGGCGCGGACAAGCAAGCGCTCGCCAATGCGTACGTGACGGAGGAGAGCATCGACGACATGACCGACAAGCTGAGCGAAAACCATATCGCGCGGCTGTCTAGCGGCGCGTGCACGCCCGACGTGGGCGCGCTGTTCCTCATGCTCACGTCAAACGTCGAGCGTATCGCCGACCACCTTATAAACGTGGCGAAGGCGGCGCAGTACGGAGGGTAATATTATGGCAAGCTTTGTCCTAAATCGTTATCGCAAACCGTTGATTTTTCTTTGTTAATGTGATAAAATTATTATGCGAAACTAATCTTATAACCCTAATGAGGAGTATGGGTATTTTTTAATTTAATAGAAATTTATTTCGACGACACACAATTTGTATTCGGCAAAAATGCAGATTCCTTTTATGTGTGTGTTGGAATATATCCATACGGCATAAGATTAGTTTCGCGACGGTCGGAGTTTGCGTTTTTCGTGCGTTGGCTTCGGTCGGCGCACTTTTTTATTGCAGGAGGATTTGCATGGACAAAGGTGAAATGATTGCGGAGTTCTATTCGCTTCGAGCGGGATTAAGTCTTATCGCGCAGGAAAAAGACAAGCTTGACGCAAAAATAGACGCCGCGGAAAAGAGAAAAGCGGCCGAAACGGAGAAAGCACGATTTGTTGCGGATACAAAGATCGAGAAAAGTGCAGAAAGAATTCGGAAAGCCGCAATGCGGCAAGAGGAATGCGAACTGCAAGTAAAACAACAAGACGAAGCGATAGCCAGAGCCTCATCGGTATATTATAGTTTAAAAGACAATCTGAATAAAATTCGTGAGTCGGCATCGGCGGATAATATGAAAAAAGCAAAAGCCGAATGTAAACGTCGAACAATAAAAACGGTATTTAAAATATTGATATTCATTTTTAATATAGCAATTCCGATAGTCGCTGTTTTAAATTCGTTTTTGATGAATGATAACGGTTACGTATATATAGGATTGACTGTAATGCCTTTGATGATGATAATTTTTACGTTGATATTGAATAGGAATTATGACGGGGATGATACTCCTAAAATTTTCATAATAGGTTGTGATATAGGGCTAATAGTATTATACGCTTTTTTGATTAGTGCCGCTTTTCGTATTCAAATACCTGCAATGCAACATGCTCTCGGTTGTGTGGGACTTATAACTATTCCGTGCTTTACGATAGCATTGAAAAATGAGGGTGTTGATTTTGGTCGAGACTTAATTATAGATTGCAAGCGCGCCGCAGAAAAAATTTCCGAGATGGAAGAAAGGGTTGCGATAGCAAAACAAGAATATGACGCCGTATGTCAAGGAACAATGCAGTATGACGATGCTTTGGAGCAAGCGGAAAACGAATTTGTAATAGCAGAGGCGATGCATGATACGGTCGCACTTAGCGCCGAAAGCGAGTATGCTTCGACGTGCGCAGGAATAAACGAACAGTACGAAACGACTTGCGCCGCGGCAAAGGCGGTCCATTCCGAGATAGGCTCGGCGATATACGACTTGCTTGTGAAGCAGTACGGGAAATTGCTAGACGCGCGCGATTGGCAAATCGTAGACTTGGTGATTTGGCAGTTGGAAACGGGCAGAGCGGATACATTGAAGGAGGCTTTGCAACTTGCCGACCGCGAAACGCAGACCGACAGAATAGTAGCGTCTATAAATTCGGCTGCAATGTACATATCGTCAAGCATTCGGGACGGATTATATAGCTTGCAAACGCGGCTCGACGATAATTTCAGAGCCTTGGCATACGGCTTTGCGACGGGCGCGAGCTTGATATCCGAGCGGCTTGACAAGCTGTCTGCAAGCGTTGCCGCGTCGGCGAGAGCATTATCCGAACAAATCTACTTTAATGCGCAAGCGTCGGCGGATTTGTACGAGCGTCAAATAGACGGCTTGCTCGCGGCGAATAGTAACATTGAACAGCTTGTTTCTCAGACGACGCTGAACACCGCGTTGCTGGAAAAATCAAATCAGTCGAGCAAGACGCTCGTGGCGGCGGTAGAGAAATTGCGCAGGGCATGAAAGTAATTAAAAGGAAATGCAGGCGTTGACAAGCGGCGCGGCGGCGGTGTATAATAATGAGCGATGAACGAATTTTTCGAGCACATGCAATCGCTTATCGGTGCGAGGTACGCCGAGTTTAAGGCGGCTTACGACGGCAAGCCGCGGTTCAAGGCGTTGCGCGTAAACACGCTCAAAATCTCGACGGACGAGTTTTGCGCGCTGTTCGGCGGAGCGCTCGAAAGGAACGGATTATGCGCGCAGTCGTTTTACTGCGAGGTCAAGCCGTCGCTCGACCCGTTGTATCACGCGGGCTTGTATTACATGCAAGAGCCGTCCGCATCGGCGGCGGTGGCGGCGTTTACGCCGTACATAGGCGAGCGCGTTTTGGATTTGTGCGCCGCGCCCGGCGGTAAAGCCACGCAGGCAGCCGCCGTCATGGACGGGCGCGGAATTATTTTTTGCAACGACCCCGAATACAAGCGCGTGCGCGCGCTTACCGAGAATATAGAACGCTTGGGCGTGCGCAATGCGGTAATCACGTGCAACGCTGCGGACGACTACGTGCGAGCGGGGTTCGAGGGGTTTTTCGATACGCTCATCGTGGACGCGCCGTGCAGCGGCGGCGGCATGACGAGATACGAAGCCGTGCCGTACAGCCGCGATATAGTACGCGGCTGCGCCGAGCGGCAGCGCGCGATACTCGTTCAAGCCGTAAAGCTGCTCGCCGCGGGCGGGCGCATGCTTTACAGCACGTGCACGTTTTCGCGCGAGGAGAACGAGCAAAGCGTCGAATTTTTGCAGTCGCTCGGGCTGAAAACGGTGGACGTGCCGCTGCGCGCGGGCGAGGAGCGCGGTATCGGCATAGCCGACGCGCGCAGAATATATCCGCATAATTTCGACGGCGAGGGACATTTCTACTGCGTGTTGGAAAAGCCGAACGGCGGGG
>CAJTNI010000002.1:50129-151673 GCA_910577945.1 uncultured Christensenella sp.
CCGCGCCCGCCTCTGCGCGGCAAGCCGCGCAGGGTAAAGGTGGGCGGCGCGACGCTGGACGCGGTAGAGTTCGATGGACGGCTGACGCTGCCTATATCGCCGCCGCGGCTCGATGGGCTGAACGCGGTGCGTATAGGCGTGCCGATATTCAACGACAAGGGCGAGCCGACGCACGCGCTTTCGCACGCCCTGACGCGCAATCAGGTAGCCGAGACGGGCGTCGCCGAGCTGGGCGCGGCGGCGGTCGAGTATTTGAAGGGCGGCGAGCTTAAACTCGACGTGCCGCGCGGTATCGTGGCGGCGACGGCGTGCGGGCATGCGCTCGGTTGGGCGCGGTCGGCGCGCACGGGCGACGGCGAGTCGGCGCTTAAAAATTTGTATCCCAAGGCTTTGAGAATTTAATTCACGGAGGTTTTCATTATGAACGAACGCAGAACTATTTCGGTGTCGCAAACGGCGAGCGAGAGCGTGCCCGCGGACTACGTCAAGATTGCCGTGACCGCGGCGAGGTCGGACGGCAATTACAAGGCGGCGACGGACGGCGCGGACGCGCTGTGCGACTCGGCGGTCGCGGAGCTTAAAAAGGCTTGCGGCGCAGCCGTGCAAATTCGGTCGCAGGGCATGAGCGTGTCCGAGGTGCGCGACAAGAACGATTATTCCGTCGTCACGGGCTACCGCGCGCAGCGCATGCTTACTGTGGAGTTCGACCTCGATAAGACGCTGCTCGGCAAGGCGCTTGGCGCGCTCGGCGTCAGCGGCTGCGAGTGGAGGCTTTCGTACTCGCTCAAAACGAACGCCGCGAGCGACAGACTTGTTATAAAAGCCGTCGAGGAGGCGAAGCGCCATGCGCACACGATAGCGCAGGCGGCGGGCGTCACGCTCGGCGCGCTCGTGAGCGCCGAGTACGGCGCGGGCGGCGGCAGACCCGTTATGCTCGCGCGCGCGGCGGTGCACGAGCCCGACCCCGAAAATATTACGGTGTCGGAAACGGTGGTGTGCACGTTCGCTATCGAGTGAGTATCGAATCGCGTTCGGAGCGTAAACCGTTTCAATGCGAAATTCGGCGTTATTTTAAAAATATTTTTGTTCGCCGTATTGACACAATTTGTCGTATTTTGTATAATTAAACATATTGTACGAGGTGCGACGCGATGGGTATAAGTCATTTAGACGGCGAAAAAAACAAAAGCAATCGGCAAAAACGCAATCTGTTTAACGAAATTTTCAGGCTGACCGTCGATTACTTGGTCATGGGCAAGTCGCGCGAGGCGTTCGCGCTGTCGGCGCCCAAGCTGAAAGGCGTCGACCCCGCGACCGTCAGTCGCAAAATGCTTATGCGTATAAATTCGCATTGCAATTGTTGCGGAATCAGGCGGGAAACGTACGACGTGTACGTCGGTATGATTGACACGTACGTCAAGGAGTGCGACGACCTGGACGAGCTGTGGAAGGGCGCGGACGGGTACAGGTCGGGCGCGGTCAAGCTGTTTCAAAAATACAAGTGCGAGCCGCCGTGCTACGCCGAATACCCGCGCGATATCGAGGGCGGCACGCTTGCCGCCGCGCTGACGGAAATTGCGACAACGACGCTTTATTGTGCATTCTGCGGATTTCGACAACGGCGCGAGCGCGCGCCGCGGCAAAAGCCGCGCAAGCGCGTGGTGGCGTTCGACCTCGACGGCACGCTCATAAAGAACATACGGTTTTCTTGGCAGATACTGCGCGATAAACTCGGCATTGTGTCCGCCGACAATTTAAAGCGCAAAGCGGCGTTCGAGAGCGGCAAGTTCAGCTACGAGGATTGGTGCAGGTTCGATTGCGAGGAATTGAGCTCGCACGGGCTTACGCGCAGGCTCGCGCGCGAGGCGGTCGAAGCCGCCAAGCAAAAGCAGGCGCAGCTCACCGAGAATATGCGCGAGGGTATCGCGCGGCTGAAAGCGCAGGGCTGCACCGTCGCGCTTATATCGGGCGGGGCGGATTGCGTGCTGTACGGGTTCATTCCCGACGCCGACGAGCTGTTCGACGCGATTTTTATAAACAGATTCGTTTTCGACGACGGCGACGACGGCAAGCTTATAGACATACTGCCCACCAAGTACGACGGCAGCAGCGATTGCTTCGGCGTGGACGGCAAGGAGGGCGCGCTCAAACGGCTTTGCGAACAGACCGATACGCTTATGTCGGAGGCGGTGTTCGTCGGCGACGACACCAACGACCTGGGCGTTATGGAGAGCGCGGGGCTGGGTATCTTCTACTACACGCCCGAGCTGCAAGGCGAGATGCGCGACGCGGGCGCGCGCGGCTGGCCGCGAAGCATGCGCATTATAGGAAAAAACGACCTCAACGCGGTCGTCGATACTATTTTCGATTGGTATAAACAAAACGGGTGGATTGAGTAGAGAACTCCCGCAGCGCGTCGGCGCGCATTAGCCGTTAGCGTAGTATAGAACAATCGAGGGGCTTGCGATTATTTGCAAGCCCCTCGCGCTTTGATAAAGCGTTGATTTACTCGTTGAATAGATAGCCGCAGGCGGCGGCGAGGCGCAGCCATTTTTCGCCGTCGATTAGCGCAAGATATTTGTATTTGAAATCCTTGGCAAACTTAGCCGCGCCCTGGTGGTACTTGGAGCTTGTTACGAACAAGCCCTTGGTCGCCGAGTCCTTGGCGAGCACGCCGCAAAACTCGCGCATTTCGCATTCCTTGACGCGGTTGTTTTTGTTGTGAAAATTTTTCACTTGCAGTATTATGCGTTCCTGAATACCCAATTCGTCGGTGGCGGTAATCACGCCGTCGATGCCGCCGTCGGTGGGGCTGTCGGTGTTTTTCCATTCCGTGACCTTGTACCCGCGGCTTTCGTACCAGCGTTTGAGCATGTTTACCGAATGCTCGACAAGCCCCTCGTCGCTCAGCGCGTTGAATATGCGCGCGGCGCGTTCCTCCTCGCTCTCGTGTATTCGGCTGTAAACGCCGTCCTTTAATTCGAGCTTTTCGGCACGTATCAGTTCTTCGAGTATGCGCCCCGCATCCGACAACAGCACTTGCTCGCTGACGCCCGTCAGAAGCGGCGCGGCTTTCTCCTTGACCGCGTTAAGAATATCGCGTTTGGTCTTGCCCGACGTTTCCAAAAGCGTGACGATGACGGGCTCGACGACCGCGTCGCGCTGCGCCTTTTTGACGGTGGGCGCGGCTTTGCCTTGACTGCGCACGAGCGTGCCGTCGGGGTTTTGCACAATCGCGCCGCTCGTCAAAAGCTGCTCGATTGCGTCGCCGAATCGGCACTTAATCACGTTGAGCACGGCGCCCGGCGTTTTGTCCTTCAATTCGGCGGCGGTCAGCTTTTGGCGCTTGATACACCTGTCTATCAACTGCTTGCGCTGTACGGGCGCGGCGGTGTGCGCCAAAACCTGTTCGCGCGCCTCGGGCACGGTTATGCAGTCTATATTCTTCATTGCATTTTCCTCGATATTCGATTATTGTTCGTCGGCGAACGCGGGCGTGCGCTAGTTGATATCCGCAAGCATTTTTATGGTGCTTTCCAGCGGCAGCTTGTGCGCGGGCGTTTCCGCCATTATCGCGAGCGTGCGGTAGATTTTGTCCTGAGTTTTGCCGCTCATGACGCGGTTGTAGTAGTAAGTTACGTAGTCGGCGAAATCCTCGCTGTCGTTGCCGCGTTCGAGCGAGAAGAATATATGGAAAAACGTGTTGAGATAGAAATCGTCGTTTATGCCGCGCAAAAATATCTTGCCGATTTCGGCGCTTACGCCGTCGAGCTTTGCGTCGATATCGGTTATCTTTTCGCCGATTGCCACCGTCGCGTAATCTATATTGCGCATCCAATCCATGAGATTTATTATCAGTCCGCCGTAATTATCGCCGTCGGCGAGCCTGCTTATGCGCTCCGCCGTTTCCGCGTCGTTGGGCGCGATTGCGCGCATCATGCTCTCGGACATGGTTTTAATAAACGAGTCGCCGTGCAAATACTTGGTGTATGACGAGGCGGTGAGCAGGTATTCCACTATCGCTTCCGAATATTCGGATATGGACGCGGCGATGCCCGTGTTCGCCTTGACGATGGCGGTGTACATTTCGTTTAGCCCGAGCACGAGTATGCTCTTGAACTGTTCGTGCTGGCTGTTGAGCGCGCTGCTGGACACGCGGTCGAATATCAGGCTGAGCTGGTGGTCTATGCCGACGAGGCTGACGTGCGTCGAGCCGAGCATTTCCTTGATAAGGCTGTCGGCTTGATTGAGCTTGTTGTTTTTGTAAATGAGCTTATGCTCGATTTCCGACCAAAAGCTGTTGACAAGCGACTTTATTTGCAGCTCGAAATTGTAGTTTTCGCCCGCGTACGCCACGTTGCCGTCCACGCGATAAATGGAAAAGCCGTTCTTTTGTTTTTCGGGCTGCGGCGCGTCGAGCTTTAATCTTATCGCTTTTTTGTCGGCGGGCGAGAAGAACCCGTCGCCGACGTCCACGCAAAACGTTTCGCAAATCTTGCGATATAACAGCGCCTCGTCCTTGAAAAACCTGCATTCTATCTTGACTCCGATTATGTCGTGCATTTCAAACACGATACGGTCGGCGGGCGCGTCCTTGTACAGGCTGTTGCGCACGATTTTTTCTTTGAGGCTGTCGCGCGTCTTTATGCGCGAGGTTACGCCGATTGTGGCGTCGAAATCGCCGAACGCGCGTTCCAAATACTCCGTAAGCTTTTCCGCGGCATGCGTAAACCCTACCAGATTCGCGTCGAGCACCGTTGCGGCGCGTTCTATGTAGTCGAAAACGTCTATTCTATCCATCGTTGCTCCTTATTTGCCGAGTGCGTAAGGTCGTATTATTTGTTTACCATCGTCGGTCGGCGAGCGTTTCGCATGCGCGTCAACGCTTTTTCTTTAAAAGCAGCTTAACGCCCGTCAGGTAATTGCCGTTGGCGAGGGCGACGAGTCCGCGCGCCGTATTGACGCTCACCGCGCCGTCCGACATGGATGCGACCGCCGAAAGCGGCGTCTCCAATGCCGACGCGATAAACGCCGCGCGCTCGGGCGAGTTGGGCGCGCCCACCGTTTTGGCTCGGCGCAGCACCGCGCTGCGCGCAATGCGCCCCGCGAGCGTGGTTTTGATATCGTCGATGCAGCTGTCGAGCGTGTGCTCGCCGCGCTTGGGGCGCGCGCTGTCGGGCGGAAGCGGCGCGCCGTACAGCTCGGCGAACTCCGCGTCCGAAGCCGACTTGGTCATATCGTCGTAAACGGCGGGGTAATCGCGCTTGCCCGTAAAGTCGCCGCGCACGTGCACCGTCGTTTCCGATTTGATATCGGAAGCGGACGCCGCGACGATGATTTTGTATTCGCCGTCCGCAACGGCGAACGCGTCCGACTCGACGTCGAAAAATTCAAACGCCTCGCGCGTAAGCCGCACCGTCACGGCGGCGGAGGTTTGACCTTCTACGAACACCTTGGAAAAGCCCGCGAGCTGTTTTTTGGGAGTAAGCACGCGCCCCGTGCGGTCGGAAACGTAGATTTGCACAATCTCGTACCCGTCGCGGGCGGAGTTGTTGCGCACCGTCACGGTCACGTCGAACCCGTCGTCGCGCCTCACGACCGCCGTGCCCTCGTACGAAAAATCGCTGAAAGACAAGCCGTGCCCGAACGGGAACAGCACGGGCGCGTACGTCGCGTCGTAGTGCTTGTACCCTACGAACGGACCCTCGCGGTATTCGACGCGATAATCGCCGAACCCGTGCGCCGCGCGCTCGGCGGCGGGGAAGGTTTCCGCAAGCTTGCCGCGCGGGTTAATTCTGCCGTATATGATATCGGCGGCGGCGAGCGCGCCGCTCTGTCCGCACAGCCCGCAGTACACGACCGCGCGCACGCGGTGCAGCCACGGCATGAGCACCGGGCCGGGGGTGACGAGCACCACCGCCACGCGGTGTCCCGCCGCGGTAAGCGCGGTGATGAGCGCGTTTTGCTCGGGCGGCAGTTCGAGGCTTTGCCTGTCTACGCCCTCGGCGGGCGCGGGCGCGCCCGCGTACACTATAACCGCGTCGGCGTTCGCCGCGCCCTCTACCGCCTCGGCGGTGAGCCGCGCGCTTTCCTTTGCATCCTCGGAATAGCCGCGGAAATACGTTACGTCTATCGCGCGTTCGCCGAACGCGTCGAGCGGCGTGCGCGATTTGAGCTCGGTGACGTGCGAGCTGCCGAAGCCCTGTACGGGGCAGCCCGCGGCGAGCGTGCCGCAAACCGCGACCGTCATATCCTTTGTGAGCGGGAGAAACCCGCCGTCGTTTTTGAGCATGACCGCGCTCGATGCCGCGGCGTTGTAGCTAAGCCTGTCGTGCGCGTCCGAATCGAAATCGCCGTACGGCTCTAAGTAAATATTGTCGGTCATTTCGAGAATACGGCGGAGCGCGCCGTCGAGCGCTGCGTCGGTTATTTCGCCGCTCTCGTACGCCGCTTTTAGGTCGTCCGCGAATATGCCGAGCGAATCGGGCATTTCGAGGTCGAGCCCCGCTTTAAGCGCCGCCACGCGGTCGCGCACCGCGCCCCAATCGGATACGGTAACGCCGCTATATCCCCATTTATCGCGCAAAACCGTTTTCAGCAAATACTCGTTTTGCGAGCAGTATTCGCCGTTAAGTTTGTTGTATGCGCACATGACCGCCGCGGGCTCGGCTTTGAGCGCGATGCGGAACGGCTTTAAATAAAGCTCGTGCAGCGTGCGCCTGTCCACAATCGAGTCCGAATACATGCGCTTGCTCTCTTGGTTGTTGGCGGCGAAATGCTTGACGCACGCGCCGACGCCCGTCGATTGCACGCCCGATACGAACGCCTTGCCGAGCTCGCCCGCGAGCAGCGGGTCCTCCGAATAATATTCGAAATTGCGTCCGCCGAGCGGGCTGCGCTTAATATTGAGCCCCGGCGCGAGCAGCAGGTTTGCGCCCATTGCCGTCGCTTCCTTGCCGATAGCCGAGCCGACGGTGTACAACAACGCCAAATCCCAGCTGTTGGCGAGCATGGACGGCGTGGGAAAGCACGTGGCGGGCACAGCCGAGCCGCCGACCGACATTCTAAGCCCGTTCGGACCGTCGGACATGCGCACGCGCGGCAGCTCGCCCGCGCCGAACGTATGCCACATTCCGTCGCCCGAAAGCATTCTGAGTTTTTCGTCCGCGTCGAGATACGCGAGCGTTTTGGCTATATCGAGTCTTTCTCCGTCCATTTCCTATGCGTGGCGGTCGCGCTTGTCGAAATTTTTCGGCACAACCGCATAATATATTATATCATAGCGATTGCGCGCTGTCAAGCATGAAAATAACGCGAATATACCGCGAGGCGCGCGCGTATAATAAATTGTACGGCTTGTCCGCGCGCCGTGTCGAGTAGATTGTGACAAAAACGTAGAAGTTTTGGGAATATACTTGACATGCAAGCATATTGTTAGTATAATTAGGCTACTAAAATAAAAAAAGGAGACGTGTCATGGCCAGCAAGAGCGATTACTTTGGACTTCCTTACATCGTAAGCGTTATCTTGGCGATTATCCCCGTTACCGCTTGGGTATGCGGATTTATCACCAGATTCGCCGACGGCAAGATTGTCGCGGGCATCATTCGTTTGATTTTCGGTTTCACCATCGTGTGGATACTCGACCTCATTCTCATGATTGTCAGCAAGCACATTTTGCGCATCCTGCCCGTGTAAAAGGCAAAGAGAACCCGCTGCGGCGGGTTTTTTCTTTGCGTTGTTTTTGCGCGATTGTACGCTCGCGCGAACGGCGATGCCGCGTACGCTTGACAAACGCGCGCGTATGGCGTAATATATACGTATATGAAAATTCATTCGCATTGCGAAATCCGAAAAAAAGGATATGAGGGAAATGTTTAAAGCTCGTTCTGGAAAGTCGTTCGGCGCGTCGGTCGCCGTCGTTGCGGCGGCGATATTTTCGCTTGCGTTTTTTGCGGGCTGCGCGCCCAAGACCGCGCCCGCGACCGAGTATACCGTCGCGTTCGACAGCTGCGGCGGCAGCGCGGTAGTAAGCCAGCTTGTGGACTACGGCGGCTATGCCGTGCGTCCCGCAGCTCCGACGCGGAGCGGCTATTCGTTTGTGGATTGGTACGCCGATTCCGCTTACGCCGCGCCGTATGCGTTCGAGACCACGCCTGTTACGCGCGATATAACTTTGTACGCCAAGTGGGACGACGCCGACGCGGTGTATTACACCGTTACGTTCGACAGCAACGGCGGCAGCGCCGTGCCCGCGGTGAGAGTGCGCAAGGGCGACAAGGCAAAAGCGCCCGCCGCGCCCGTCAAGACCGACGCGACGTTCGTCGGCTGGTTCGGCGACGCGAGCTTTTCGACGCAGTGGAATTTCGAGCGCGACGCGGTTAACTCCGATATCACGCTGTACGCCAAGTGGAAAAAGGCGGGCGAGCCCGATATTCCCGAATTGCCCGACGGCGATACGGCGACGGCGACCTTTAACGTAGGCTTGGACGCGCGCAAGAGCGGGCTTTGCAATCCGCCCGCGCAGACCGTGAGCGTCGGCAAAAAGCTTATGCAGCCCGACGTTTCGCTCGACGGCTACACGCTCGACGGATGGTTCGTCGAGAACGGCGATACGAAATGGAATTTCGACAGCGATACGCTCTCGCGCAACACGACGCTCTTTGCAAGGTGGACGACGGACGGCGGCGCGACGAGCAGTTACGTCCCGTCTGACGATTTGCGCGAAACGTCTCACGTATATATCCATTATTATCGCGCGGACGGCAATTACGCCGATTGGAAAATTTACAGCTGGAACGACGATGTCAACGAATTTTACGATTACGTTAAAATAGACGAGAGCGGGGCGGTGTATGAAATTAACCCGTATCAACTCGGCATACACGTTTCCCAATACGCAAAAATAAATTTTATAGTCACTACCGTGAATTGGAACAAGGACGGCGGCGACAATTCCTTTACGTTCAACGAGGTAGCTATCGTAGAGGATAGCTTTCATTGGTACGTGCGTCAGGGCAATACCTCGAACGGCTCGAATAAGTTTACGGGCGGTTCGGCGATAACGCCGCCCGCGGGCGAGACCGAGCCGCTGCGCGAAAGTCGTTCGGACGTAAACCGCGCGACGGCGGCGGCGCTGCCCAAAATGCCCACGGCGACCGAAACGGACGACATGGGCGTCGGGTATCAGATATTCGTCGCGTCGTTCTGCGACAGCAACGGCGACGGCACGGGCGATATTCGCGGAATAATCAACAAGCTCGATTATCTCGATTCGCTCAACGTGGACGTGCTGTGGCTCACGCCCGTGCAGTCGAGCAATTCCACGCACGGCTACGATTGCTACGACTACTACTTTATAAATAAAAAGTTCGGTACTAACGCCGATTACCGCGAGCTGGTGTACAAGGCGCACGCGCGCGGCATGAAGGTTATCATGGATTTGGTCGTCAACCACACCTCGCCCGATAACGAGTGGTTTATAAAATCCAAGCAGGGCGTAGTGGAAACGGTCACGTATCAGGACGGCACGCAAAAAGAGGTGCGTTACCGCGACTTTTACCGTTGGAGCAGGACGGGCGGCAACCGCAAGTGTTCGGCGGGCGACGGCTGGTATTTCTACTCGTCGTTCGGCGACAATATGCCCGAGCTCAATTACGACTGTCAAGCCGTGCGCGACGCCATGGCGGACGTGGCGGCGTATTGGCTGAATTACGGCTTGGACGGGTTTAGAATGGACGCTATCAAGCACGTGTTCATGTGGGACGAGAGCGAGAACGCGCCGAGCGACGTTGAGGGTGGCGTAGGCGACGGTAATTGGAATTACAACCTGACCAAGAACGTCGAGTTCTTCAAGGAATTCAATCATAAGCTCAAAAGCAAGTACCCGCATTGCTTTTTGCTGGGCGAGCAGCTGAGCGGAAACGTAAGCGATGTGTCGCAGTTCTATGCGGGCATGGATTCGTTGTTCGACTTTAACACTTATTTCGATTTGCCGTCAAAGATTGCGGGCGGCAAGGCGGGCGACGCGGCGAGCGCGTTTAGCGCCAACGCTGAAAAGTACGAGAGCTATCGCGGCGATAAGCCGATAAATTCGATGATATCGTCCAACCACGACGTACCGCGGCTCGCGCAAAAGCTATCTACCGACGCGCAGCGCAAGCTGTATTTCGCCGTCATGCTGACAATGCCGGGCTTGTCCTGGATTTATTACGGCGACGAGATAGGGCTTAACGGCTCGACGAGCAACGACAACACATACCGTCAGTCTATGAAGTGGACGAGCGATTGGGAAAACAAGTGCACGGCTATTTACGATTATCGCTTTAACGAAAGCCTGAAAAGCGTGAGCGAGCAGGAGAACGACGACGGCTCGATACTGTATTACGTAAAACGGCTCGCCGCGGTGCGCGACGCCAACCCCGCGCTCATTAACGGCACGGCTCGCTACTCAGACGAAAACGGCGTGCTCGAAATAACGTGCACGGGCGACGACGGCACGATTACGGCGTATCACAATTTTACGGGCGCGCAAAGGACGGTGAGCGCATCGGGCGACGCCTTGTTCGGCTCCGCAACGCTCCCCGCGTACGGCACTGCGATATTCAAAAGCTGATTTATCGGCGCGTCGTTTAAAATAACAAACGGAATACGATAAACCGCGCCGCATATAACAATGCGGCGCGGTTGCTTGTATCGGTCGTACTTATTTTAGATTAAGAATGAAACTACACAAATAATACATAATATTAACACCCATGTTACACGTGGGTGTTTTATAATTCTACACGTAGGTAAACCCTACAATCTTTTCTTCCTTTGGTGGAATACAGCGCGATACCCCCTTCGCGCTGTATTTCGCTATAATAGAAAAATAGGTGAAACAAATGTGCGCCGCGGACGGAAACGCGGCGCGTTTTTTTGCTTACAAGCGCAGTATTGCGCCTGCAATTTGTCAAGCCTGCTATGTAAAAAGTGTGCGAAAACACAGCCTGCTCTTTACCGTCTATTATTAAGACCATGCGTTTATAGCTTTTGTTCCGATTTTTTAATAAATTTTAAAAATTTTTTTCGCACGACTTGACTTGTGTATTCCGCCGTGTATTATAAATAACACGTGTTATGTAACGAGTGTTACATTACTGTCGCCCGTGAGCTCGGTCGAGCGTTGCGGGCAAGGGAGGGCGCAATGCCGCCGAGAGCTGAGACGACAGAGCGCACGGCAAAATCGGTGCCGACGGCGCTGTGATGCGGGCTTGCGCCCGCAGTCGGTATTTTGCCGACGACATTGTTTTCGCTGCCGTTCTCGCTGTTGTTTATTGCGTCGCCGAAGCCGAAGCGAATATTGTCGCGGCTGCCTAAAATTAAGCAAAGTAAAACGCCGCTGCGGAACGGCTTTCCGCAACGGCGTTTTTATGTGCGATTGATTGTTTACCGATTGCCGATTATGCGGCTTGTGCGGCGTCGTAGTCGGCTTTCCACGGGCGTTGCCACTGAATGCCGTCCGCGCGGTTTGTCACCGACAGGATTTTGCCGTCGGGCGCGAACTCGACCTGCGCCAATACGTTTTCGGTAATGCTCTTGACCGCCACTCGGATTTGCACGCCGTTTTCCGTGCGGTACAGGTATTTGCCGCCGTCGGCGTTTACGCCCACGTAGTACGTGTCGCGCGCGCTCGCTTTGCGATATCCGTAGCCGTCGAGCGACGCGGTATAGTAGTAGGTAGCGCCCGTATCGCCGAACTTGTACGCGCTGTCGCAGTAGCGCGTTTCCGCTATCGTGCTCGTCCAAGTCGTCGTCCCGCTTGTCGGCAGGAGCACGGGCGAGAACGAGCCGTTTTCGATATACAGCGCGTCGCCGTCCGCCGTGTAGTACGTCAAGCCGTCGAGCGTGTAAACCACGTTCCTGTCGTAGTTGTAGCTATCGAGCACGTAGTCCGCGCCGCCTATGGAATACTTGCCGCTTTCCAGCGAAACGTTTGTGGGGGCGAGACCCTTGCTGCTTATGCCGCTGCCGTCGGGCGCGACCGACACGTTGCGCAGCGTCGCGTCGAGGTTGACTGTGATTATTCCCGCTATCTTGGTGTTTACGTTGAGCGACGCGACGTAGTTGTCGAGCACGTTGTCGTCGCCGTCGTTAGCGCCCGTAAGCGATATGTTCAGGTCGCCTAGGCTGCTGCTGGACGCCAATTCCGCAAGCCCGAGCGTGAGGGAGTGCTTGCCGTCATTGTAGTTGTAGCCCTTGAAGATTTGCGCGGGCGTCTTGGTCGAGGTGTCCTTGCCGTCGGACGAGCCGCTTATGTTGTTTTTGATAAGCCCGCGTATATCTTGACCCGCTACCTTTTCTGTCGTTATGGGAACGAGGTAGAACAGGAATTCGTCAAGGAACCTGTTGATATCGTTGTTCATCATCCAGAACAGCTCGTCGACGGTGTACATGACCTCCGCGTAGTTCAGGTTGTCGGCGGTTTCGTACAAATACTCGGTGTTCTTGATTGCGGGATACCGCGTTTCCTTTTTGCCGAACCTATCGGCGATACAGGTGATATCGGTGACTGTGCCCACTACGTTCTGCGCGGACGTGCTCCAATCACGCACGCCCTGCACGTACAATACGTCGTCGTAGAAGAACAGGCGCGTAGTGCAGTCGGGAACGATAACCGTCGAGCCGATATTTAGAATTTTCACCTGCGATTTTTCGTTGTGTATTTCGACTGCTGCGGCGGTTTTGTAAATGGGCTTGCCTGCTGCGTCCTCGCCGACTTTGAGTATTTTTACCTTTACGTTGTACTTGATATTGAGTTTGAGGTTTGCCAGCCAATCCGCGCCGAGCGACATTGTCATGCTTATGGCGTCGCTCGTGTCCAAGCCGCCGATGTCGAACTCCATGAGGTTTGCCGTATTCATTGCGTCGAACAGCAGGTGCTTGACGTCGGCGAGATTGGAGTAGGTGATTTTGGAGTCCGCGGGCGACGCGTAATCGTCGGGCAGGCTTATATCGACGGGCATGCCTGCGGTAAACCGCATATCGAAATTGTCGAGCTTTGCCGTGTTGAGGTCGAGCCCGCCGACGGTTATGCTGTCCACCGTGCCGTTGTTTTGCGTTATCTCGACGAGTGCCTCGCCGTCGGTGTCGGTGGTTATCGCGTTGTCGATTACCGCGCCGATTGAATTGTCCGTCTTGACGAAACGAACGCCGTTGACTATCTTTTTGAACAGCTCGCCGTTGAGCACCGTATAATCGAGCTCGGGCGCGGCGTCGGGTTTGGGTTCGGGTTCGACGGTCGCGTCGCCCTGTCCGAACGCGGCGATTGCGAGCTTTGCGTTTTCGACGGCGGCGGCGAGGTAGCTCTTGATACCGCGCTGCTTGACTACCGTTATTTCCACGCCGTCTACCGTTTCGGTTTCCGTCACGTCGTCCATACGCGCGCGCAGGTTGTCTACGCTGCCCGCCGTGTTAATCAGATTGATTGCCGCTTTGGCGTTCGCGAGCGCGTCCTTTACGTGTATTACGGCTTGCGCCAGCCCGTCGAGCATATCTCTTACCGAGCCGAACCCCGCAATCGCCATGGAATCGAACACGTCGGTGTCGATAGGCAGACGGTACTCGCCGAGCAGGTATTCGACCGTTTCGTCCTTTGCGCCGACCATATCCATAACCGCCGCCAAAAGCTGCATGACCGATACGTAGTCGATGGAAATGCGTTCGCCGTAGCCGTTGCTCTCGGTGTAGTACACGCATGCGATACCGTCGGGGTAGCGGTCGTTTTTGAGCACGTACAAATCGAGCGTGAGCGGCGCGTAGGCGAGCGACGATACGTTGAGCACGATGTGCGCCTCCAAGCCGAACCGTATCTCTTTGATTATGTAGTCGCCGTCGGCGTCGGTTATACGCTCGCCGTCGGCGTTCGTTTCGTAAACGTTTTCGAACTTGCCCTTGATTGCGCTCTCGCCGGGCTTGTTGGCGACCTTGATTACGTCCGCCGTAATCTTGTTGCCGTCAGCGTCCACGGCGGGCTTGTCGCGTCCCGCTTCGTCCTTGACGGTTATTTCGTTGCCGTTCTCGTCGAGCGTCTTTTCGGTCTCGAAGGTCGAGTAGTCGAAGTCGAACGTCGTTACCTCGAACGTAACGTTGCCGTCGGCGTCCTTGGTCATGAACGTGTGAATGCCGTTGTTGATTGCCTCGACGAACTCGGCGACCGATACGTACGCGTCGGCGTTTGCGGGCGCGCCTATGCTCGTCGCGTCGGTGGAGAACGTTACGCTTGCGTCCGCGCCGAGCGTGAGCCCGAGCGACTGCATGCTTGCTGCGATTGCCAGTGTGCCGATATTTCCGTCCGCGCCGATATGCGGCGTTACGCTCGCCGTAACCCCCATTGCGTTGAGCGTTGCGGTCAGCTCGTCGCCGACGGCGTTATGCGAGACCGAAAGCGATATCATGTTCATCAGCGTCTTTATCGCGCTGTCGCCCGCGAGGTTGTTGAGCGGCGCGAACAGCAAGCGCGCTATCTCGCTCGCGCCGTCGGCTGTGGCTATTTCCGCAATGCGCTCGACAATCAGGCTTACGTCGCTGAACATGCTCGCGCCCTCTTTGAGACCGAGCAGCTTGGCGAGCTCGTCGCACAGGTACTCGGGCAGATATTCGGCGAGCACGTTGTACAGCCTGATAAAGTCGGAGCTTGCGCCGTCGCTCATATCGAGCCGCAGCGTGATTTCGCCCGTGCGTATGTACGCGATATCGTTTACGTACGTGAGCTCCACCGTCTCCTCGGAAACGGTGTTTTTAAACAGTATTACGTTTGCGTGCACGCCGCCGAGCGTCGTTTGCGTATTGCCGTATTCGTCCGTCGTTTCGTCGAGCGCGAGCGTTATTTCGCCGCCGATTTGCGTGTACTTGTCGGAAACGAGCGCGAACGCGTCCAGCCCGAGCGTTACGGTGCGCGCGCCCTGCGCCTGTTTGATAAGATTGACCGCGGGCGCGATATACTCGGAAAGGAGCGAAATGGGCACGTACTCGCCGTTGACGGCGACGGGCGAGGCGTCGGCTGCGACCGTGAGGGTTACGGGCGAGGCGGGCGAGATTATCGCCACCGTATCGTAAGCGCCGTTGCCCGTGCTTACCGTTAAGTCTGCGCCGTCTACCGATATCGAGCCGAGTATGCCGTCGCTCGTATCGGCGTCGACGCGCGCGGTAAGTTCGAGCCTTGTGTTTTCGTCGATTGCCATTGCGCAGGCTGCGGAAATGCCGAACCCGTCGGGCGTGCGCGTAAACGTGAGCCGAGTGAGCGAGTCGAACCCGATTGCGCGGGTGTCGATTGTCGCTTTGAACCCGTTTTCGGCGGACGACAGCGCGAACATGCCGAGCAATTCCTTTAAGGTCGTGTTTTCGAGTATTTCCAAAAGCTCGTACACCTTGGCTTCGATGCCGGGCATGGCGTAATCGAGCTTGTGCAACAGCGCTTTAAGCTCCTCGGGCGTAGTGCCACACGAAATTTTTACGGGCGACGCGCCGCCGCCGTTGGCGTCGATATATACCGTGTCGCCGACGAACGCGACCGCCGCGTTGAAATCGGCGAGCGTTACGTCGAGCGAAAACGCCTTGTTCGCAAGGTCGATATTTACGTTGCCGCTCGTTACGGGCACGCCGAGTATGCTGCCGCCCAGCCCGAGCGACAGCGCGTCGCGCGTAGCGAGCGGGAGGACGGGCGCGACGATTGAAATAATCTCGCGCGCCGCCGCGAAATCGCCGTCGGGCGCGGTTATCGCCGCGCAGCCCGCGGTTATATCGAACAGTTCCGCGGTAGCGTCGGTGCCGTTGGCGCTCGCGCTTATTTTGGCGGTCGAGAGGTCGGAGGCGAGCGTCATTGTCGCCGTCGCGGTCTCGCCGAGCGCGAGCACTATTTCCATGCCGCCGTCAGTTGCCGTAAACGACTTGACCGCGCCGAGCGCCTGCGCCGCGAGGCTTTGCAGGTCGATATCGCCGTCGAACATGCCGATAAATCCGTCTATCGCGGCGAGCGCGCTTTGCGGCAACGCCGAGCGCAACGCGTCGATGAGCGCGGGCAGGTCGTCCGCACTGCCGACGACTTTGATATCGCCGAGCGCGACGAACGCCGTATTTCCGATTAACGTGATTTGCGCGCCCGACGTGCTTTCGGTGATTTTCGCCTTTATGCCGTCCGCAAACGACAGCGCGACGGCTGCGCGATATGCCGTGCCGTTGACTGCGAGCGAAATCTGCGCGGAAAGCGCCTTTTCCTTGACGATGGGCATTGCCGCCGATACGACGGGCAGGAGCAGCGCCGCGTCTGTAAATTCGCCGTCGGGCGCGGAAATGGGCTCGGGCGACGTCGGCAAGAACGTGCCGCCGAGCGCGAGCTTAGCGCCCGCTCCGTTCAGCCTTGCGTCGAGCGCGCCCGTCTTTACGTTTACGGTAGCTTGCGCCGAAACGCCGTTTGCGGCTATGTCGGCTGCGATTGCACCGTCGGCGTTAATCGAAAGCGATTTGACCGCCGCGATTGCCGCGGAGATTATTTGCGTCGCGTCGGCAGTGCCGAAGCTTATGCCCGCCGCGTCGAGCAGCGGTTTGACCGCGTCGAGCGTCGCGTCGGGCGCGAGCTTAAAGCGCAGGCTGCCGATTTCCACGTACGCCGTGCCGTCCGCATAGGTCGCGTACAGCGTTTGACCGAGCGCGGAGATTCGGGCGGCGACGGCGATTTGCTCGCCGTTTTCGGTTTCCGTTCTGTTGATGCGCGCGGTAATGCCGAGCGGGTAGGTCTTGCCGCCGACGTCGAGCGCGCCGCCGAGCTGCACGGCGTAGCCTCGCGCCGATATATACGGCGCGGCGTCGTTAAGTATTTGCGCGAGCTGCGTGAGGGTTATGTATTCGCCGTCGTTTGGTTTTACCTTGCGCGGCGCGGGCGCGCTCAGTTCGAGGCTTGCCGCCGCGTTCGCCTTGATTCCGAACATGTCTACGGTTGCGTCGAAGGCAACGCCCGTGAGTCTGCCGTCGCCGCGGCGCAGAGTCAGGTTGAGCGGAATGCCCATGTACCCGACGCCGACCGTCAGAGCGTCGTCCGACACGCTCAGGCTTTTGAGCATACCGACGACGGTGCTCGCGTCGGTGGGTATCAGCTTTTGCAGCATAGGCAAAAAGTCGGTAAGCGCGCCGAGCTCCGCGCCCGTCGCTTTGGCTACCGCGTCGAGCAGCGCGGGCAGCTCGTCGGCTGTGCCGCGCACGTTTATGTTGCCGACGCTCGCGAACATTTCGCCGTCGATTAGCTTGATATTGAGCTTTTGTCCGAACGCGGCAACGTCCGCGTCAAGCGTTATGCCGTCCGTGCGGTCGATATACGCGTCGACGCCGAGCTCCGTGCCGTTTACTCGCACCGTGCCGCTCACGCCGTACGTTTTGCTTTGCGCCGTCGCCAATGCGTCGGGGATAAAGTCGAGTATGCCCGATAAATCGGTATAGCCCTCGTACGACTCGGGGAAGGCGGGGAGCTTGGAAATCGGCTTTGCCGTCACGCTTATGTTTGTGCCGAACGCCGATATCTCGCCCGTAATCGAGCCGAGCGACAGGTCCTTGTCGTTCATGTACAGCGACGCGTCGATTTTTATGCCGTCCAATTCGAAGGGCAGGCGAATGCGCGTCACTCCGTCGGCAGTAGTCATTTCGCAGTTCGCGAAAATCTCGGATATCGCGTCGTCGCCCATGAGCGCCGAAAAGTCGGGAAGCGCGTTCGCAATGCCGCCGAGCGCGCCGCTCCGCATGAGCTCGTCGAACTCGGCTTTGCTGACGTACCCTTTTATATCGTTGAGCTTTACGTACACGCGGTCGTCCGCATATTTGAGATACAGCGCGCCCAGCTTGACCCGCACGTTCATCGTGCCGAAATCAACGGAAAGCTTTAACGAATCGACTGAAAAGTCGCCGACCTTGATATCTGCGTTGAGGCTGAGAGGCTTTACGCCGCCGAAATAATCGGCAAACGCCACCGCCAAATACTCGATGGGCGAGGTCGGAACTTTGTCGCCGCCGTTGTTATCTATATCCGTGCCCGTGCCGTCCGCTGACGTGTTTTTGCGTACTTCGTCTGCCAGCGGCGCGAAAAACTCCTCCTCGGGCACTTTGCCGTCGGGGTCGTTTATTTGCGAGAACACCTCGGTGAGCGTGCTTGTGCAGGTCGCCGATATACCGATTGAAATTTCGTACTTTTCGTTCGTCGTGACCGAAATGGGATTCCAATTGCGGTCGATTGTGAACGTAATCGACGAGCTGATAAACGAAGGGTACGACGCCGACTTGCCCGCGCGCGTCTTTACCTCGTTGCGATAGTACTTGGTGCTGTTGAGCGGGTCTAGCTCCACGGTGAAGGTGTAGTGCCCGTTCTCGTCGGCGACGAGCGTTTGCGGCACGTCTATGGGTGCGACCGCGCCGTCCTCGCCGTTAATTTTGTTGTCGCCTCCCGCGGCGGGCGTTGCCGCCGCTGTCGCCGCCGCTTTCGTCACGGCGTTGTCGTCGCGCGCCGACAGCACTGTGAATACGGTTTTGCCCGCGTTTTGCATATCGGCAGTGTAGCCGATTACGTACTTGCTGAGCTCTTTGGGGATTGTGCCGTAGCGCTCGCTGTATGCCGCAAGCGACAGGTGAGTGGCTTTATCCTCCCACACGGTGTCGCTGCCTTCGCCCGATTTACGTTGGCGCGTAAATACTATATCGCCCTCGCTGTATTGCTGTTCGTACGAATCGACGAGCGACGAGGTGGAAATAGCCTCGGCGAATATTATGTCGCCGCGCTCGGGGTCGCGCTTTTTGACGCGCGTGTTGCGAACGGTTTGTGTAATGGGTATGCCCGCGGATTTGCCTTCGACCGTGCCGTACGTTTCCGAACGGAAATAGCTTGCGGTGTAAATGCGCTGCGACGCGAATTTGAGGTTGGTCAAAAGGTCGTAGTCCTCGGGCGTGCCGCTCGCGGGCAGCTCCTGCCACATGACTATGCGCTCGCCGGCGACGGGCACTGTGGGAATACCGTCGGAAACGCCCCACGCGCCTACTATACTTACCGCGAGTATGGCGGTAAGCACATATAACAACACCTTGCGTCGGCTGGCGAAAGCCGAACGCTTCATTAGTGATTTGGGTTTCATTTATATACGTCTCCCTCGACGGAGCGCACTTGTTTGCCGTGCGGCGCTCGGAGCGCCGTCGCTATGCGCGCGTCGTAGCGGGTAGAATTCTCGCTATTTGTCCTATATTTTATCATTATACGCTTGATTTGTCAATATAAATTCGACACTTTGCCGATTTTTTGTATAAAAACCGTAAATCGACCGCCCGAAATCTTGTAAAAATCCGACGGCTGTCGAGAATAGTGTATCAAAACGGCGATTTGTTTTGTAAATAAAACCTTTTAAGCTCATATTCGATATAATTTTATACTACAAGCGTGTGCACAATATATCGAAAAATAACCGCTTTTAACGCTATATATTGTATCTGCGTTATATAAATAAAACGCTTAGGACATGCCGCCGAGTATGGATATATTAAATCATATATAATTGATTATAATCGTATAATATAGTCACTGTAAGACAATATAAAATAATAACTACGTGAAAAAAACGGCGGCAAACGCCAAAAATCGCGCATAAAATATCAATTATTGCGAAGGTACGGCGCAAAACGGTTGACATGCGCGGAAACGTAGTGTATAATGATGAACGTATCTTAATGATGCGGGGTGGAGCAGTTGGTAGCTCGTCGGGCTCATAACCCGAAGGTCGCGAGGTTCGAGTCCCGCCCCCGCTACCAAAAAAGCCGTTTGCATATAGCAGACGGCTTTTCGAATAAAGCGCGGTTTACGGGGCGTAATCGGTAAATTTATCGTCTTGACGCGGAATGGGACGGGGCGGCGTTTCGCGCCGTCGGCAAACATACGGAGAAAAGATATGAAAACATTGGAGCAAGACCAAGAGGAGCGGATTAAGCAATACACGGCGGAAACCGAGAGTCTGTATTCGGAGTTTGCGACGCGCGACGGTCAAGCGGTGCGGCTGTACGAATCGCAGTATCGCGACCCGTTGCGCACGCAATTCGCCATCGACGCCGACCGCATAATAAATTGCAAGTTTTTCAATCGCGGCGCGGACAAGACGCAGGTTTTTTCGTTTTACAAAAACGACGATATAACGCGTCGCGCGTCGCACGTGCATTTGGTGTCGCGTATCGCGCGCAAAATCGGCAGGGCGTTGCGGCTCAATCTCGACCTTATCGAGGCAATCGCCATAGGTCACGACATAGGACATACTCCGTTCGGGCATGCGGGCGAGCGGTTTTTGAGCGCGCTGTACTTTTCGTATGCGGGCAAATATTTCAATCACAACGTGCACAGCGTGCGCGTGCTCAACTTTATCACGCGAAATAATTTGACCGTGCAAACGCTCGACGGCATAATTTGCCATTGCGGCGAAAAGGTGGACGAGCGCTACGAGCCCGCCGCGCTGCCGACGGCGGACGGGTTTCGCGCCGTGTTCGACGGCTGTTACGCCGACGCCGACGCGGTCAAGCGGTTGCGTCCCGCCACGCTCGAAGGCTGCGTCGTCAGGCTAAGCGATATGATTGCGTACATAGGCAAGGACAGGCAGGACGCCATGTTCTCGCTCGGCATGAGCCCCAAGTTCGATTGCGACGCTTTGGGCGCGACAAACTCGCAGATTATAGACAACGTGACGAACGACGTGGTCGCAAACAGCTTGGACAAGCCGTATTTGTCGATAAGCGCGGACGTTTACGCCGCGCTCGAAAGCTACAAGGCGGAAAATTACGAAAAGATATACAAGCTGCCCGTCGTCAACGAGCCGTACGACAACGTTATCAAGCCGATGATGGAAAAAATGTTCGGGCGACTGCTTTCCGACGTGGAGAAAAACGCCGCCGATTCGATAATTTTCAGGCATTATCTCAACGACGGCTACACGAAAAAGCATTATTACGGCGACGGCGATACGTTGCTCGACGCGCCCGCCGACGCCGTTGTCGATTTTATCGCGAGCATGACCGACGACTATTTTACGGAAGCGTACAGGTATTTGTTCCCCGACGACGCGCTCAACGATAAGGTGGTTACGATCGGGTATTTTTAGAGCTGTCGGCGTGCGTCACGCATGCCGCGCTCGGTCGTTTTTGTTTTTCGCGTCGCGCCGCGCTTTGCTTGCATTGCTCGCATTGCGCGGTTTTTGCTTGCGCGATTGCGGTTGCGGCGAGGCGAAGGGCACTGCGGACGGGCAGGGCATGCGCAAATCCTTGATACCGCCGCCCGTCAGCGGCACGTATTTTTTGAGCGCGACCAAAAACGCGGGGAATAGCATTGCGTTTGCGCCTACCCACGACGAGCAGTTGAGCATGCTCACGATTGTAAAGCTGGAAAAGCGCATGGCTATCAGCGATACCGCGACGCGCATAATCACCTCCGCCGCCGCGCCGCCGAGTGCGAGCGTGCCACGCCCCATGCCTTGCAGCGCGCTGCGCGCTATGCACAGCGTGCCCAAAAACAGATAAAATCCCGCGTTGAACAGCAGGTATGTGAGCGCGTACGCATACAGCTTTTCGGTGCGTTCGGCTTCGGTTATAAACAGCATTACGAGCGGGCGGTGCAGCGCGAGCACTATCGCGCCGAGTACGACCGACGTCGCGACGGTAAACAGCGCAAACCGTTTTACGCCCGATTTTATGCGGTCGTATCGCTTTGCGCCGTAGTTTTGCCCGACGTACGTAGCCGTAGCCGTGCCCGTGCTGTTGAGTATGGAGCACGCGAGCCCGTCGATTTTGGTGGCGGCGACGTACGCCGTGACCGCTTCCGCCTCCATGGTGTTCAGCGCGGATTGACCGAAAATCATGCCGACCGACACGACGGTTAGCTGCAACGCCATGGGCAACCCGAGTTGGAGATGCTTTGCGTAATGTTTGAGGTCGGGCGCGAAATGCTTGGGCTTGAAGCGCAGTACGGGGTGCTTGACCCACATATATATAAAGGTTAGCAGCGCGGAAATGCCGTTAGACAGCAGCGTCGCCGCCGCCGCGCCGCGCACGCCCATTTTGAATACCATTATAAAAAGGCAGTCGAGTCCCGCGTTAAGTATGCTCGCCAATATTAAAAACAGCAGCGGCACTACCGAATCGCCTATGGCGCGCAGTGTGGACGAAAACTGATTGTACAGCGCGGACAGCAGCATGCCGCCGAATATGGTCGAAATGTAATCGAGCGCGTACGGGAAAAATTCGGGCTTGGTGTTCATTGCCGCGAGCATGGGCTCGGCGATAAAGACGGCGACGACGGTGAGTGCGGAGACTATCGCGACGGTCAGCACTATGCCCGTGGCAAACGAGCGGCGCATGCCCTCGTCGTCGCGCGCGCCGCGCCGCTGGCTCACCATTATGGCAAAGCCCTGCGTCAGCCCCGATACGAACCCGAGTATCAAAAACGATATCGAGCCCGTCGAGCCGACGCCCGAAAGCGCCGCCGAGCCGAGCGTTTGCCCGACGATTATCGTGTCCACCATGGAATACATTTGCTGGAACACGTTGCCGATGAGGAGGGGCAGCATAAATACGAGTATCTTCCTCAGCGGGCTGCCCGTCGTCATGTCCAGAGCGGACGTGCGGCGGGTTAAAATGGATTGCAATTTGTTCACGGCTCAATTATAGCACTTGCGCCGCGCAAGTCAACAAAATTAAGGACGCAAAACCGTCTATAATCGTTTTTTTGCATTGCGTAATACGATAATTGCCGTAAAGCTTTTTTCGTGCCGTCGCTGCGTCGGCTTTGGGTCGGTCGTCGGCGAGTAAAGGCGAAATTATTCGCTTTTTATCAGGTTGTTGCGCTCGGGGTGAGTGAGCGCCGAGTGTATGCGCTCAAACGCCGTCGGCGTGATTGCGTTCATGTCGTCTATCAACCTTTTCATGGTTTCGCGGCAGGTGTTGCCGTTTGCGGGGCAGGGGTTGTGAATTATAGATATGCCGTTTTCGCTCACGAAGGCGGCGGTCTCTTTTTCGCGCACGTACAGCAGCGGGCGAACGAGCTTGATGCCCGTGCGGTCCATGTACGACTTGGGCGCGAGCGTGTTGAGCCGCCCTTCGTACAGCATGCTCAAAAGGAACGTTTCCACCATGTCGTCGGCGTTGTGTCCGAGCGCGAGCGTGTTGTACCCGAGCTCGACGAGCTTGTTGTCAAGCGCGCCGCGCCGCATTTTGGCGCACAGCGAGCACGGGTTCTTTTCCTTGCGTTCCTCGAAAACTATGGGCGCGATTTGCGTTTCTACTATGTGCAGCGGCACGTCCAGGTCGCGGCACAGCGGCACGAGCGGCGCAAAGTCCGCGCCCGCGCCCGCGTCGATTGTAACGGCGCACAGCTCGAACGGATTGGTGCAAAACCGCCGATACGCGGCGAGCGCGCACAAAAGCGCGAGCGAGTCCTTGCCGCCCGAAAGCCCCACGGCGACCCTGTCGCCCGCGGCAATCAGCTTGAAATCGGCGTCGCACCGCCGCACGAACGATAACAGCTTTTGCAGTTTCATGCCGTAAGTATACCACCGCCGCCCGCCGAAATCAAGCTTTTGCGCCAAGTGTCGGTCTGTCCGAAGTCCAAACGTGCGCGCCCGTTTGTATGGTTAATAGATTAAAGCCGATAGGCAATAGCCATGCCGCCGTCCGTGCGAGCGATATCGTTTTCGCGCGTGGCGCGCGTTACTCCGCAATAATTTCGATTGGGCATTCAATCGATGAATTTATCGGTTGTATTAACCTTGACTATCGAGTGAAAAATTAGTATAATACAAGACAAAGGAGCGACGGCTATGTCTAAAAAAATGGAGGAACAGCAAAAATATATCGATATCATCGGCGAGATAGACGAGTGCTATGCGCTTATGAAAAACGTTCGTCCGCTTTCGGCAAGCGAGCTCAAATATTTTATCGACGAGTTTTCTATCGGCGCGAGCCATAATTCAAACGCCATAGAGGGCAATACCTTTACGTTTGACGAAACAAAGCTGCTAATCGAAAAGGGCATAGTGACGGGCGCGCATTCTTTGCGGGAGAGCGAGGATATAGTCGGCTATAAGCAGGCTTTCGATTTCCTATATGAATCGGTCAAGAGCAATAAACCGATTACGGAAGAATTTATAAAGCAGATTCACGGATTTGTTTTGCGCGGCGACGCGGAGGCGGGAAAATATAGGACTATACAAAACTACGTCGGGAGCTTGACGAAAATAGTTTATACGCCCTGTTCGCCTGCGCAGGTTTCGCAAAAAATGAATGCTTATGCGTCGGAGGTGCAAGCCGATTGCAAGCGGAACGCCGAGTGCGCCGCGCTCGGGCGGTTCGATTGGGTTGCGCTGTTTCATAATATCGCCAAGCATCATATCGAGTTTGAAAACATTCACCCGTTTATCGACGGCAACGGCAGGACGGGAAGGCTGCTTTTAATCTATGAAATGATTTCGTTGGGGCTTTTGCCCGTAGACGTGCGTTACGAAGAACGCGACCGATATTATGCGGCGATAAGCTCGTACAGAGATAAAGAGAAATACAGCACTCGCCCCGAAAGCAAGACGGAGGGCATGGCGAAATTGCTTGCCGAGAGCGAGCTTGCGAGCATGAAAATATGGTTGTCCATATACGGCGGCAATAAGTAAGAAATTTGCTCGCATAAAATCGATTGCTTTATGATTTGCGGGCGTTTATCCAATCGCATTACAAATACAAGTCGGTTTTACAAAAATAATCGGAACGGCGGCGCGATTTGCTCTTGTGCGAACGAGTATTTTATAATGCTCTGGCGCGAGGCAAATTTGCGCAATTCGCTTGACTTAGCCCTTTAATTACTGTATAATCTTGATAATATGATACTGCGGTGAAAGCCGCTTAATTTTGGAGACATCATGAAAAGAACTTATCAACCCAAAAAACGCGCGCAGCGCAAGGTGCACGGTTTCCGTCAAAGAATGAAGACCCAGGGCGGCAGACGCGTTCTCAAACGCCGCAGAGACAAGGGCAGAGCCGCGCTCACGCCTACGCCGCTCGGTAAGTAATTGCTCGACAAGGCGCACAGACTCAACAAGCACGGGTCGTATTCCTTTGTCTATCGCAACGGCAAGCGTTTGTCCGAACCCGACGTTGTTTTGTTTTTCACACCCGCGCGGACCGTGCGGGTGGGTTTTTCCGTATCCAACAAAGTGGGCAAGGCGGTAGTGCGCAACAAGGTTAAGCGCAGGCTGCGCGCGGCGGCGGGCTTGAAGCTGTCGCGGCTCAAAGGGTGTCAGGCGGTCGTTTCCGCCAATCCGTCGGCGGCGGGCAAGGACTACGCCACGCTCGACGGCGAGCTGACAAGGCTTTTCGAGCGCGCGGGGCTGCTCAAATGACGCGCCGCGCCAAACGCATCGTTAAGAGCGTTCTCACGTTTCGGTGGGTGTTTTTGGGGCTTGTGTACTTTTACAAAAAGTGCATATCGCCGCTCACTCCCGACGTGTGCATATATACGCCGAGCTGCTCCACGTACATGGTGGACGCCATAAAAAAATTCGGCGTGATACGGGGAATTTTCCTCGGCACAAAGCGGCTGCTGCGCTGCGTGCCCTGGAAGGCGGGCGGGTTCGACCCCGTGCCGGACAACCCCCATGGAGATATGAAATGGCTTTTCTGAATTCAATCTTAGCGTTTTTCGGCAGTGCGACGGCTATCGCGCCGAGCATAACCGCGCCGGGCAAAATGTGGCATCTTGTAATATTAAAGGTGTTTTCGTTCGTCGCGGACTACGGCTGGCGTATCGTCGTGTTTACCGTGCTGTTAAAGCTGCTTTTGTCGCCGCTCGATTTCTATCAGCGGTACAAAATGAACAAGAACCAAAAAATAACCGAGCGCTTAAAGCCGACGATGGAAAAGCTGCAAAAGCAGTACGGCGGCGACAAGCAGGCGTTTTCGCAAAAGCAAATGGAGCTCAACCGCCGCGAGGGGTACAGCTACTTTTCGTCGTGCTTGCCCATGATTGCCACCTTGGTCATATTCATAACGCTGTGGCTTTCCATGAACACCGTCGCGCAGTTCATGACGCTAAAACAGTACGCCGAGCTTTACGACGAGTACAACGTTGCGTACAGCCAAGCCGTTACCGAAACGGACGACGCCAAGGCGGTGGAAATCGGGCAGGACGTGGTGTTTACCATGTATTACGACGGCATAACCGACGAATACGTGGCGGGCTTGCGCGAAAAGTACGGGCTGTCCGAAAGTTTCGATTTGGAAAATTCCGATAAGATACAGGCGTCGTTCCTGTGGGTGAAAAACATTTGGGCGCCCGACGTGCCGTGGGGCAACAAAGCCATTTTGTCGTACGACAGCTTTATCAAGGCGATAGACAAGTACAAAAACTCCGACCGCAACGGGCTGGATTCGGACAAGATAAGCGACCTTATAAACAGTCAGGGCACTTACGAGCGCGTTATGGCGCGGCTGCTGTCCGACGATTCGCACAGCAAGACCAACGGGTTTTTGATACTGCCTATTTTGGTCGTCGTGTTGTCCGTCGGGTCGCAGCTGCTCACTATGATGCAGCAAAAGCGCGCGGGACAGGTCAACGCCAAGGGCGGCACGGCTACGAGCATGAAGGTCATGATGTTCATTATGCCCGTGATGATGGCGGTGTTCGCCATACAGTACGCGTCCATATTTACTCTGTACATGGTTATGAACTCGGCAATGTCGCTCACGCTCAACGCTTTGTTCAGCTTTATAATCAAGGCGATGGACAAGCGCAAGCGCACCCGTAATTACGGCATTTCCACGGGCAGCGCGCGCACGGTCACTTACAAGAAATCTCCGATTATTCATTACGTAAAGGGCGCGAACCCCAATGCGGGCGCGCGCGAGGTCGAGCCCGTCGCTCCCGAGGTCGCGGAGACGGCGGACGCCGAAAAGCCCAAGGTCAAAAAGCAAAAGACCAAGAAACAGCCGAACTCGATGACGGTAGTGCGCAGCGGCAGACCCGACCCCAACGAGCTGTTGAATATGGAAAATCGGACGAACAAGAAAAAATAAGCGACTGCGCGGAGCTCCGCACGGCGAAAGGAAGGTAAAACGTGACTATCGAGGTAACCGCCAAAAAGGTGGACGACGCTATCAATCAGGGGCTGGCGCAGCTCGGCGTAACGCTCGACCGAGTGACCGTCGAGGTCGTCGAGCAAGGCGGATTGTTCCGCAAAGCCAAGGTGCGGCTCACGCTCGACGTCGAGGAAAAGACGGACGACGCGAAAAAAACCGCGAAAGCCGAGACGGAGCAAAAGCCCGACAAGCCCGCGAAATCGGACAAGTCGGATAGAGCGGAAAAGCCCGAGAAAGCCGAAAAGCCCGACGGCGCGGCAAAGCAAAAGTCCGACGCGCCCGCAAAGCAAAGCGCGAAAGCGCCCGCGCAAAAGCCCGACGGCGTAAAGCCCGCGGGCAAAAAGCAAGCGGTAAAGCCCGCCGCAGAGCGCGCGACAGACGCGCAGGAAAAGCCCGTTTCCAAGCCGCGCGCGTTGCGCGACGAGGACAAGGCGGCTGCGGCGAAGGCGTTGGAGTTCGTTAAGGGTATCGTAGTTAAAATGGGGTTCGACGACGCGACCGTCGAGGTCGGCGACAACCCCGAAAAGATAAACATTACCGCGCCGCAGGGCGACGACTCGCTTATTATCGGCAGGCACGGCGAAACGCTGTCCGCATTGGCATACCTTGCCGAGACGGGCGCGCGCGCCGAGAAATGCCATATTAACGTGACGGTCGACTGCAACGGTTACAGAGACCGTCGCGCCGCGTCGCTCACCGCAATGGCGCGCCGCCGCGCCGACGAGTGCGCGACCAAGCGTCGCCGCATTAAGCTCGAACCGATGGAACGCGCGGACAGGCGCACGATACACAATGCGCTCACCGACGACGACCGCATAACCACGGCGTCCGAGGGCAAAGAGCCGCACAGATATATCGTGATTTACCCCAAAAACAATCGGGATTAGTCGGCGTCATTTCGCTCGCGCCGTTCGACCATACGGCGTCATTTCGACCGAAGCGACGAGGAACGAGGCGCGAAGCGGAGAAATCTGTTAACGTAAGGATAGATTTCTCGACTGCGTTCGCTGCGCTCACTCCGCTCGAAATGACAGTGCTATGGACTTAACCACTCGGTTGTGCGGCAAAAACACCGACAGGGCAAACACACGGCAGTCGCCAAGTCTTTGGCTGTGTCGCAAAGCTGTAAACAAAAACCAAAGGCAAATCCACTTAACTTATAAGATAACATATATATAATGAAAGCAAAGAAAACCGCGTTGATAATAATGTTTATCGCAGGGCTTGCGCTGTTCGGCGTGAGCCTTGCGCCGTTTTTCCGCGAGTTTACCGACAAGTTTTGGATAGCGGCGGTCGTGGGCGTCGTGGCGGCGGGGC
This sequence comes from uncultured Christensenella sp., assembly GCA_910577945.1. Lineage (GTDB taxonomy): Bacteria > Bacillota > Clostridia > Christensenellales > Pumilibacteraceae > Anaerocaecibacter. The sequence continues at coordinate 78,606 of CAJTNI010000002.1, forward strand.
TTGCGCTTTTCGCGCTGCTGCACAGACCACGGCGCGGCGGCGTTACGCTCAGCTCCGAGTACAAGCGCAAGGGCGTGCTTATATCGCGGCCCGAGTATAATTTATTGCAAACGTTGCGTCAGATTTCGCCGAGCAAGTACGAGGTGCTGCCGCAGGTCGCGCTCGTCAGCGTAATCGACAAAAAGACCAACGCGTCCTATCGCAACGAGCTTTTCCGCGTGTGCGACTATTGCTTTGTCGACCGCGACACGTTCGAGCCGCTGCTGCTCGTCGAGCTGAACGACAGCTCGCACAAGCGCGAGGACAGACGGCTTCGCGACGAAAAGGTCGCGGCGATTTGCGAGGACGCGGGACTGCCGCTCGTCACGTTTCGGATGGGCGACGATTTGAGTTATTCCGTCGTTAAAAAGGCGGTCATGCGGGCGATACTGAAATGAGGTGCTTCGATTGTCCGAGGGGCTGCGGAGCGGAGCGCGACGGCGGCGAGGTCGGGTTTTGCGGCGGCGGCAGGCTTGCGCGCATTGCCAAAACCGTCGAGCCGTTCACGTACGAAGAACCGTGCTTGGGCACGGTGACCGCCGTGTTTTTCGGCGGGTGCTCGCTCAAATGCTCGTATTGCCAAAATATCGCAATCAGTCGAGCCGCCGTCGGCGACGAGTATTCGGACGCGCGGCTCGCCGAGCTGTTCGACGGCGCGGCGTACCCGCTCGACCTCGTGACGCCCACGCATTACCTGAGCGCAATCGAGCGCGCGCTCGCGCTTGCCGAAAAGCCGAACCGCATTATTTACAACACGTCGGGGTACGAGACCGCGGACGGAACGCGGCGCGCGGCGGCGTTTACCGACGTGTTCCTCGCTGATTTCAAGTATGCGGACGGTGCGCTCGCGCAAAGGCTTTCGGGCGCGCCCGATTATTTCGAGACCGCGTCGGCGGCATTAAAGATAATGCGCGAGACCGAGGACGAGTGGGCGGATATGCCCGACGGGAAAATATTGACGCGCGGGCTTGTCGTGCGGCACTTGGTGCTGCCGGGCTGCGTGCAAAATTCGCTGCGCGTACTCGATTATATTGCGAGCGCGCTGGGCACGGACACCGTAATTTCGCTTATGAGCCAATTCACGCCCAACGGCGAGGGCGAGCCGCGCCGCAAGCTCGGCAAGCTCGAATACAAAGTAGTCAAGGAGCACGCGTTGAAGCTCGGGTTTAAAACGGGGTATTTTCAGGCGCACGAGTCCGCGTCGGCGGCGTTCACGCCCGATTTTCGCAATTCATAACAGCGGCGCGCCGCGGGCGCGCGTATCGGATTGACAACGCGCGGTCAATATGATAATCTAGTGGAAAATTCTCGGCGCGCGTTCGACCGAAGCGCGCAAACGAAAAAGGGGTTGCTTATGAGGGCAGAGGACGAAAGATTGATAGAGCAAATGTTCGATAATAAACGGCAGTATCAAATACCCGTTTATCAGCGCAATTACGATTGGAAGAAAAACAGCTGTCTCACATTGTTCAACGATATAATCGACGCGTACAAAAATTCGCGCTCGCACTTTCTCGGTTCGATTGTTCAGGTTCAGCAGGACGAGGACAACGGAATTAAGCGGTTTATTATAATCGACGGGCAGCAGCGCATGACCTCGGTAAACGGGGCGGCGACCACAGTCGGACACGCCCGAACGGACTGTTTTCGGCTCTATCGGCGTTAAACTCGCTCGCAGCAGCGCCGAGGCATGACTTTGCTCGTTTGCCTCGATATAGCCTAAAAACAGTCGCGTCGCGCGCATTGACCGCGATTTGCCCGTAAAAACGCGTTCTGCCGCTTTGCCGCCCCGTATCGACACCCGTCGAAAAATAATATAATTATTTTTCCATATATTGTGTAATTGTAGAAAAATTATTTTCAAAACCACAATATATTGTGGTTTTTTTCTTGACAGTGGCGTAATATAGTGCTATAATGAGCAAGCTTCGGAGGTTAACATGTATCAAGTAGTCAAAAGAGACGGAAAACAAACGGCGTTCGACATATCCAAGATAAGTCAAGCCATACGCAAGGCGTTCGACGCGCAGTCAAAGCAGTATAACGACGATATCATCGACCTTATCGCTTTGCGCGTTACGTCCGACTTTGCCGACAAGGTAAAGGACGGGCTTGTAGCGGTCGAGGATATTCAGGACAGCGTCGAGCACGTGCTCATTCAGGCGGGGTATGCGGACGTCGCAAAGGCGTACATTCTCTACCGCAAGCAGCGCGAAAAAATACGCAACATGAAATCCACCATTCTCGATTACAAAGAGCTTGTGGACAGTTACGTAAAAGCGTCCGATTGGCGCGTTAAAGAGAACTCGACCGTTACGTATTCCGTCGGCGGACTTATTTTGTCCAACTCAGGCGCAATCACCGCCAACTATTGGCTCAGCGAGATTTACGACGAGGAAATCGCCGCCGCGCATCGCAACGCGGATATCCATATCCACGATATGTCCATGCTCACGGGCTATTGCGCGGGCTGGTCGTTGCGTCAGCTCATTCAAGAGGGCTTGGGCGGTATACCCGGCAAAATCAGCTCGTCGCCCGCCAGCCATCTTGCAACGCTGTGCAACCAGATGGTTAACTTCCTCGGCATTATGCAAAACGAGTGGGCGGGCGCGCAGGCGTTTTCGTCGTTCGACACTTACCTCGCGCCGTTCGTCAAGGTGGACAACCTCAAATACGGCGAGGTCAAAAAGTGCATAGAATCGTTTATTTACGGCGTAAACACGCCGTCGCGCTGGGGCACGCAAGCGCCGTTCTCCAATATCACGCTCGATTGGACGTGCCCGCCCGACCTGGCGGAGCAGCCCGCAATCGTCGGCGGCAAGCCCATGGATTTCAAGTACAAGGACTGCAAGCGCGAAATGGACATGGTCAACAAGGCGTTTATCGAGATTATGATTGAGGGCGACGCCAACGGCCGCGGTTTCCAATACCCCATACCCACGTATTCGATTACGCGCGATTTCGATTGGACGGAGACCGAGAACAACCGCTTGCTGTTCGAGATGGCCGCCAAGTACGGCACGCCGTACTTCTCCAACTATATCAATTCCGATATGGAGCCGTCGGACGTGCGCAGTATGTGCTGCCGTCTGCGTCTCGACCTGCGCGAGCTGCGCAAAAAGTCGGGCGGGTTCTTCGGCAGCGGCGAGAGCACCGGCTCTATCGGCGTCGTAACGCTCAATATGCCGCGGCTCGCGTACCTTTCGGAAAACGAGCAAGAATTCTTCACGCGCTTGGATAAGCTCATGGACGTTGCGGCGCGCTCGCTCAAAATCAAGCGCGATATCGTAACCAAGCTCATGAACGAGGGGCTTTATCCGTACACCAAACGCTATCTCGGCACGTTCGACAACCATTTCTCCACAATCGGGCTTGTCGGCATGAACGAGGCGGGGCTCAACGCCAAGTGGCTCAAAGCCAACCTCACCGACGAACGCGTGCAAAAGTTTGCGCAAAACGTGCTCAACCACATGCGCGAGCGCTTGGTGATATATCAAGAGAAATACGGCGACCTTTACAACTTGGAGGCGACGCCCGCCGAGTCCACTACCTATCGGCTCGCAAAGCACGACAAGGAGCGTTACCCCGCGATTATCACCGCCAACGAGAACGGCACGCCGTACTACACCAACAGCTCGCACCTGCCCGTGGGCTATACCGAGGACGTGTTCTCCGCGCTCGACATTCAGGACGAGCTGCAAACGCTGTACACGTCGGGCACGGTGTTCCATACGTTCTTGGGCGAAAAGCTGCCCGATTGGAAGGCGGCGGCTAAGCTGGTGCGCACGGTCGCGGAAAACTACAAGCTCCCGTACTTTACGCTTTCGCCCACGTACTCCATTTGCCGCAATCACGGCTATATAGCGGGCGAGGTTTACGCCTGCCCCAAGTGCGGACAAAAGACCGAGGTCAACAGCCGCATAACGGGCTACTACCGTCCCGTTCAGAATTGGAACGACGGCAAGGCGCAGGAGTTTAAGGACCGCAAGGTTTACAACACCAAAAAGTATTGCACGCCGTCGGCGAGCCACGTGCGCGCGCCCAAGGCGGACGAGCACGGGGACGTGACGGGCGAGCTGCATTACGAGCTGTTTACGACGCCCACGTGCCCCAACTGCAAGGTCGCGATACCCATGCTCAAAGACGCGGGGCTGAGCGTCGACGTAATCGACGCGGTTGCCGACCCCGACAGCGCCAAGCGCTACGGCGTAAAGCAAGCGCCCACGCTGGTCGTCACCAACGGCGACGCTTACGACAAGTATGCTGGCGTCGCAGAGATTAAAAAGTTTATATCGAAAGGAAATGCCAATGCTTGATTTTATTATCATCGGCGGCGGAACGGCGGGACTGAGTGCCGCCGTTTACGCTTGTAGGGCGAATAAAAAAACGCTCGTGCTCGAACGCGAGGCGTTCGGCGGTCAGATAGTGGACGCGCCGCTCGTCGAGAATTACCCGGGCATAAAGAATATTTCGGGCGCGCAGCTCGCGTCCGACCTGTTCGACCAAGCCGAGAGCGCGGGCGCGAGCTTTAAGTGCGAAACGGTTACGAGCGTGGTAGCGGGCGAAAAGTCGGTCGCGGTCACGACGGACGAGGGCAAGTACGAGGCAAAGGCGGTAATAATCGCCGCGGGGTGCGAGCACCGTCGGCTTGGGCTGAGCCGCGAGGAGACGCTTATCGGCGCGGGCGTCAGCTATTGCGCGCTCTGCGACGGCGCGTTCTTTAAGGATAAGACGGTCGCGGTAGTGGGCGGCGGCAACGCCGCATTCACCGACGCGCTGTATCTTGCGAGCGTGGCGAAGCTCGTGTATATAGTGCACAGGCGCGACGGGTTCCGCGCCGAGCAGGCGCTTATCGACCGCGCCGCCGAGCTGAATACGATTAGGTTCGTAAAGAACGCGGTCGTTAAAGAGCTTATCGGCGATAGCGAGCTTACCGCAATCAAGCTCGGCACGGAGAGCGGCAGCGAGAAAACAATCGACGTGGACGGATTGTTTGTGGCGATTGGGCAGCAGCCCGACAACGGCGCGTTCGGCGTCGCGCTCGACGACGCGGGGTATATTCTCGCCGACGAGCAGTGCCGCACGAGCGTCAAGCGCGTGTACGCGGCGGGCGATTGCAGACAAAAGACGGTGCGCCAGCTCGCCACGGCGGCGGCGGACGGCGCGATTGCGGTTTCCGTCGCGCTCAAAGAGTGGTTTTGATTTAATGACGGACGAGCAAAAGCGCGAATTAGGTAAGGCGGCGGACGACGGCATGCGCGCGCTGCGCAAAAAGCTGTTGTCGCCGTTCCGCAAGGCGATTGACGATTACGGCTTGGTCGCGCGCGGCGACAAAATCGCGGTGTGCGTGTCGGGTGGTAAGGACTCGTTCCTTATGGCTAAGCTTTTTAAGGAATACAAAAAGCACAGCGACACGGGCGTCAAGCTCGTGTTTTTGTGCATGAATCCCGGGTATTCGGACGAGTGCGCGGAGGGCATTGCGCAAACCGCCGACGCGCTCGGCATAAGCCTGACAATGTTCGAGGCGGGCGTTTTCGACAAAGTCGCCGCCGAAAAAAATCCGTGCTATGCGTGCGCGCGCATGCGCAGGGGCTTGCTGTACGAAAAGGCGCGCGCGCTCGGCTGCAATAAAATCGCGCTCGGTCATCATTACGACGACGTAATCGAAACAACGCTTATAAGTATGCTTTACGGCGGGCAGGTGGAAACCATGCTGCCCAAGCGCAAGAGCGCGCACTACGACGGCATGGAGCTTATCCGTCCGACGTACCTCGTGCGCGAGCGCGATATAGCGGCGTGGCGCGACGGCGCGGGGCTGAGCTTTGCGCGGTGCGCGTGCCCGTTGACGGAAAACGGCGAGACGGAGGAGCGCTCCAAGCGCGCGGCGGTCAAGCGGCTTATCGCCGAGCTGAAAACGGACAATCCGTACGTAGAGCAAAATATTTTTAAAAGCATGAGCAACGTAAAGCTCGCGTCGGTCTTGGGATATACCGATACGGACGGAGTAAAGCATGATTTTCGGGATTGAAAAAGCGACGGCATTGCGCGCGTCGCTTTTTGCGTCTAATCGTATTTTAATGAAAATTTAGATATTTTCTATTGACAACCGTTTGAATTTCGTATATACTATTATTGATGCAAGCGACCGATGCGGTCGTAGCTCCGACTTCCATTCGGTATGCAGTACAAAGCGGCTATGCCGCTTTTTCTTTGTCTTAAAATACCGCTATGCTGCGCTTGTTTTTGAGCTCGGCGACGAGCGATTCGTCCTTCATGAGCGCGTCCAGCATAACCTTATCCTTTTTTATGCTTTCCGTAAAGATTTTGAGCAGGGTGTCGAAAAACGCCTTGTTGTCCTCTTGGAAGAAATTTTCCTCGTTGCAATGCACTACAAGCGTGCCGATTAGCTTGTTGCTTTGCGAGAGCACTGGCGCGATAACCATAGATTGCAGCTTGTAAACGTCTTCCTTGTTTATGGTAATATTCGCTTGTTCGGTGCTGGAAATAATCTTTATTTCCTTTTTGTACTCGCCGTAGTACATTTTGGCAGCCTCGGTGTTGGCGTAGAATTTCGGATTTTCGGCGAGTATGCCGCGCCCGCTCGGTTCTTTGTCGCTGTTGAAATTGCGCCATACCGCGATAGTTATGGACGGTACGGTTTTGTTTTTGTTTTCGTACGAGTGTATGTACGATTCGGTCATGAAATTGACGGTAAGATTAAACGTGTCGGTAAGCCGCTTTTGCGGGTCGTTTTCCAAGCTGTCGTGGTAGTCCTGAATGGAGTCGAAGCACGCGCCTATGGTGTTTTGGATATTCTTGTAGCAAATTTCGGCGAGCGCGACGTGCGACAGGCGGTTGGCGTTCGCGGCGATGCTTTCGTTTAAGAGCCGTTCCTGCTCGTTCGTATTGACCTTTACCAGGTGCCGCACCGCGCAGTTGATAAGGCTTTCCTGTTTTTCGCGCTCTCGGTTGACCTCTTGCTTGGCGCTGTTTACCTTGTCGTCAAGAAACCATACCGCCAAGGCGATAATCAAGCCGCCGACGATTAGCGCAAGCCATATCAGCGCTTTAAAGTCGACTCCGCGCGACTTGTAATAATCGGAAAGAATATTCGTGCCCAAGCCGAAAATAGCGGCGTTTATGACGACGCCAAATACCGAGCGCATTGCCGAATACAGCTTGTTGTGCTCTGCGCAAAACGCGATAAAGCCGTTTCGCTTGCGCCTCGTCGCGCCGTCGACGGTCTTTACGTTCTCATCGGTTTTATCGGTACGTAGTGCCATGAGCATCTCCTTTGAGTGAGCGAATATTAACGCGCGTTTTGCCCGACGCGCAAACGTATGTGCATTATAACACATTGCATTATAAAAATCAAGCCTAATAATTAGCCCGCTCCGTCGGCTTCGGTCGGCGGGGCGGGCTTTGTCTTAGGTGTTTCTTTTGTAAAGGGGTTAAAGCTTTTACGTGTCGCGCGATATAGGCTTGCCGCGCGGCGGTTTACCAAATGTATTCGAGCGTGCCGTCGGCGCATTCGACGAACAGGTCGGTAATTATGTTGTCGGGCGTTTTCCAGCCGCTCGCTTTGGATACCGCTTTCCACTCGGCTGTCGTGCCGCCGAATATAATCTTATTGAGCTTGGGACAGTCGGCGAGCGCGCCCGCGCAAATCTCGGTCAGCCCCGCGCCGACGGTCAGTTCGGTCAGCTCGGGCATGCCTTTGAGCGCGCGCTCGGACAAAGTCGTCACTCCGTCGGGCAGGGCGAGTTTTGTTATTTTCGTATCCCATAATGCCAATGAGCCCAAATGCGTCAAAGATTTGGGGAGTTTAAGCTCGCTCAGCGCGGTGCATTGCGCAAACGCTTGGTCGCCTATTTCGGTCACTCCGTCCGGAATTTCGACGGCGGTCAAATTGCGACAATATGCAAAAGCCGAATTGCCGATTTTATTTATTTTATCGGGCAATTTTATTTCGGTCAATGCGACGCAGCGTTGGAATAACCCGCGAATTATTTCGGTTAATCCGTCAGACAATTTAACTCTTTCCAGCGATATGCAACCGGCAAACGCGCCGTTGCCTATTTCGGTCACGCTGTCGGGGATGCTTATTTCCGTAAGAGATTGGCAATGCGCAAACGCAGTAATCCCGATATCGGTCACTCCATTCGGTATGTCGACGTTGTTTAGCTTCAAACAGCGCGAGAAAGCTTGTTTGCCGATTATTTGTATGCTATCGGGTAAAACGATTTCGGACAGTTCGTAACAACCGAAAAAAGCCGCTTCGCTTATCGAAGTCACCTCGTCGGGTATAGTTATCTTGGTAAGTTCTTTGCATGAGCGGAACGTGCTGTCGCCTATTTCCGTAATTGTGTCGGGTAAAATTATTTCGCTTGCCTTGAAATTTGCAAACGCGTTGTCGCCGATTTTGGTTACGGGCTTGTTTCTGTATTCGGACGGCACGACGATTTTGTCGATATTGTCTAGTTTACCCGTATAGTTGTGTTCCACCGAATAACCGTCTGTTTCCTCGTCGTATGCGTATTTTAATCCGACGGTGTAATCCGCCTCGTATCCGCATTTATTGCAAACGCTGTCGTCGAACGAATGTTCTTCCTGTATGTACGTTGCGCAGTCCGAGCAAAAGTAGCTGTGCATGGACTGCGTGTGCGAGTATTCCGCGACGGTATGTCCTTTTGCGGGCAAAAATTCGTAGTCCGTTTCGCCGCATGCCGAGCACGTGCGCACGTTGTAACCGAGCGACGCGCAGGTGGGCGCAGCGCCCACGCTCCATGCCGAATAGCTGTGCACGCAACCGATTTTTCCGAGGTTGGCGTAGCTGCCGTTTGTAAACGATACAATCAAATTGCCGTCTGCGTTTACCCGCACGTTGGCGACAGTCAGTTGCCCGACGCTGTTCGATGCGGCGGCGAGCGACGCGTCGAACTCGTCGAGCGTGCCGCCGTAACCGAGGCTTGCCGCCTCCTCGTACGCGGACTTTACGCTCAGCCCCGTATCGGTCGGGAAATCGTTCGGCGCGGCGTCGGCGGCGCTGTCGCAGGCGGACAAAGCCCCGAGCGCGGCGGCTGCCGCGACCGCGGATATAATCACCGAGAATACTTTCTTTTTCATTTATGCTCCTTGCTTTCGATATTGCGGGCGGGGATTATGCGGATTTGCCCTTGCAGCAAATTCACTTGTATTATAACGTTGAACTGCGTCAAAGGCAAGCCTTTGCCTTGCGGCTTTCGCCGCCCGTGTTTTCTTACGAAAACACGCAGTCGTGTTGAAATACGGCGTGAAAAAGCCCTTGCGAGCAAGCTTTTTCACTTGTATTATAACGTTGAACTGCGTCAAAGGCAAGCCTTTGCCTTGCGGCTTTCGCCGCCCGTGTTTTCTTACGAAAACACGCAGTCGTGTTGAAATACGGCGTGAAAAAGCCCTTGCGAGCAAGCTTTTTCACTTGTATTATATAACATTGTGAGAGATTTGTCAAGAAACGTTCTGAATTTTGTCGAACGGGGTGGCGTCGGCGTTTATTGCGTGCGCGAGCGTTTGACAAAACGGTTTGCGCGTGGTATACTTTTAGAAAATTTTTTCGGAGAATTACCATGGCAAACATTTATTATGCGGCGGATTGCAATCTCGATTTTCTCAAAAAGAAAACGGTGGCGATTATCGGCTACGGTTCGCAGGGGCACGCGCACGCGCTCAATTTGAAGGATAGCGGCGTCAAGGTGGTCGTCGGGCTTTACAAGGGTTCGAAATCGTGGGCGCGCGCCGAAAAGGCGGGGCTTACCGTAACGACGGCGAGCGAGGCGGCGGAAAAAGCCGATATCATAATGATACTCACGCCCGACGAGAAGCAGGCGAAAATCTACCGCGAGGACGTTTTGCCCAAGCTCACGGCGGGCAAGGCGTTGGCTTTTGCGCATGGGTTTAACGTCCATTACAAGCAAATCGTGCCGCCCGCGGACGTGGACGTGTTTATGGTCGCGCCCAAAGCGCCCGGGCACACCGTGCGCAGCGAGTACGTCGAGGGCAAGGGCACGCCCTGTCTTTTCGCCGTGCACCAAGACGTTTCGGGGCACTGCCGAGATATCGCGCTCGCGTACGCGGCGGGCATAGGCGGCAGCCGCGCGGGCGTTTTGGAAACGACCTTCCGTATCGAGACCGAGACAGACCTTTTCGGCGAGCAGTGCGTGCTGTGCGGCGGCGTAACCGCGCTTATGAAGGCGGGGTTCGAGACGCTCGTCGAGGCGGGGTACGACCCGCAAAACGCGTATTTCGAGTGCATTCACGAAATGAAACTCATCGTCGACCTTATCTATAAGGGCGGGTTCGGGTTTATGCGCTATTCCATTTCCGATACCGCCGAGTACGGCGATTACACCGTGGGCGAGCGGCTCATAGACGACGGCGTCAAACAGCGCATGAAGGGCGTTTTGAAGGAAATTCAAACGGGCGATTTCGCATCGCGCTGGATTGCCGAAAACAACAACGGCAGAGCGTACTTTAACGCGCGCCGCCGCTTGGAGTCCGAGCACCCGCTCGAACAGGTGGGCGCGGAGCTGCGCAAAATGTACTCTTGGTCGGACGACGATAAGTATAAGGACTGAATAATTCGGATTAAAGGCGGCGCGGGTTGCGTCGCTTTTTGCGTGCGTCGATATTAGCGCAACGCGTGCGGGGATTACTTTGCGGCGGCAAGCCAAAGGCTTGGCGAATGCGTAGTGCGGCAGTGTCAGTGATATACTGCTGTCATTTCGAGCGGAGCAAGCCAAAGGCTTGACGAATGCCGTGTGCAAGCCAAAGGCTTGGCGAATGCCGTGTGTGGGCTTTTGTTTGTGATTGGGCACTGCACCCGAATAGATAAGACCTTATACCGTCATTTCGAGCGCAGTCGAGAAATCTTTTTTCGGTATAAAGAAGATTTCTCCACTTCGCGCCTCGTACCTCGGCGCTGCGGTCGAAATGACATAAAACAATCAAGCAGCAATGGTCGAAATGACATCTAACTAGCGAACCCTCTTGTCGCGCAGCCTTTGGCTGCTTTCTCCGCTCCGCTCGCAAGCTCGCTGCGGTCGAAATGACATCTAACTGGCGAACCCTCTTGTCGCGCAGCCTTTGGCTGCTTTCTCCGCTCCGCGCCTCGTACCTCGGCGCGCGAAAGACCAAAGGCAATATTCATACTCACCGTTGTTGCCGTACATAATACTACGCGCCGCGAAAGACCAAAGGCAATATTCATACTCACTGTTGTTGCCATACATAAATCTATACGCGCGCGAAAGACCAAAGACAATAATCATACTCACCGTTGCTGCCGAACATAATACTACGCGCGCGAAAGACCAAAGACAATAATCATACTCACCGTTGTTGCCGAACATAATACTATACGCCGCGAAAGACCAAAAACGAACATTATACGCTAGAATTTTGCCGCCCGAAAAACTACGCGCGCGGTCGAAATGACAACGTATGAAAAAGTCTGTCGCTCTGTCGGCGAGGTCGCTATGCTACCTATTGCTATCGTTGTTCGCCATGTGCACGACGAGTTGATTGAACGGAATGCCGACGCCGTTTTCGTCGAGCATTGTTTTAAGGCGTTTGTTCATTTCGCGTTGTACGGCGAAAATGTCGCCCTCGTTGCACAGCGCGGTGAATTGCAGAGTAACGCCCGACGCTCCGAGCGCCGCCACGCCGTCGTAGCTTATGCTGCCGAGCACGCCCTCGACTTTGATATCGGGCAGCTTGGTTTTGACGATTCCCTCGACGCGTTCGAGCGATTCGCCGTATTCGATGTCGATAAGCGATTTAGCCGTCGAGGGGTTGACCGTTTGGTTGAGCACGCCGCGAATGTCGCTGTTGTTGACTATCTTGATATTGCCGAGCGCGTCGAGCTTGGTCGTGCGAATGCCTATGGATACGACCGTGCCGCGAAAGCCGTCGATGGTCACTATGTCGCCCACGTTGAACTCGTTTTCGAGCACGATGAACAGCCCCGCGACCACGTCCGAAATCAGGCTTTGCATGCCCAAGCCGACGATGAGGGTTAGCACGCCCGCGCCCGTTATCAGCGCGGTGGTGTCTATGCCCCACAGCGCTAGCACGGCGATTATTATAATCACGGTCGCCACGCACTTGACCATGTTGTTTATGAGCCGCACGACCGTTATTTGGCGTTGGTTTTTGTGGAACGCGCGGTTGAGCGCGGCGAGACCCGCCGTCGTGAACACGAGTATTACCGTGGTAATCCGCGCCGCCTGTATTATTTTCGGCACGAACGCGAGCAGGTCGTTTATAAATTCCGAATCGCTTATGCCCCTGTTGAAAACGCTGTCGGCGGGGAATATATAATCGTTGAACACGAACGAGCACACCGTGCCCGCTATCATGAGCGCGAGCACGGTGAGCTTGACGACGCCCATGCTTTTTATGCGCCGTTTTACCTCTTCCGTCGATTGCTTAATATCCTTCACGGCAGACCTCCGCATGAATTTAACCTTAATTATTGCGCAATTTCGGCGGCATATTCGGCGGCGCGGGATAATTTGCGTATTATTTTGCGTTTACCCGCCGCGTCGGAAAATATTCGGTTTTGCGCGTATAAAGACGGCGGTGCGCGGTAATAATCGTGTGCATGGTTACTTATTGCACAGGTTCGGCGCGGCAAAAGCGCGCATATTTCGAAGAAGCGGACGGCGTGGTCGTGCTCGACAATATCGAGGTGTTGTTTTGCGCGAGCGAGAACGGCCGCAACTATTTCGCGTACGGCAAAGTGCCGTTCGCCGATTTTACCGTCGGCGATTATCTCGCGTACCGCCGCGCGCTCTGCGACGACAAGGTGAGCGCGGCGACGATACGCGCGTTCGGGCTCAATCCGCGCAAAAAGCTCGGGCGGCTGTCGCCCGTGGAAATGCGCTGCGTAACGTTTTTGGAAAAGACGGCGGGGCATACCGAAAAATCGGTCGTGGTCAATCTCGACGGCACAAGATACACGCGGCGGAGCGGGGCGCGGCTCAAAAAGCTTGTCGCCGCCGTCGGCGACGCGTACGTGTGCGTGACGGACGCTAGCTTTATCGACCGCGGAATAAAGCCCGCCGAGCTTTTGACCTTCGGGCGGCTTGACGACGACGCGACCGAGCCCGCGTTCTATTCCGCGCGGCTGCTCGCCAAGCGCATCGGCGCGAAAAAGGTGGCGGTTTTTTAACAATAAGCGTTTTTCTACGCGACATACAATATATAAACGAACGGGAAATGCGGCGTAAAAAGCCGCATTTTCTGCGTGAACGGAATATATTTAACAATGGCTATTGCGGCGCGGACCTCGGCGCGGCGATTTTCGCGTGATTTCGCGTATTTTCACGCGGCTTTGACAGCGCGGTCACGGTGCGGTCACGCGCCTTTCACTTAATTAAAAGTCCATTAAAAATGCGGCATGCGCGCAAAAATACTTGTACTATTTTCGTAAACGTGATATACTAATCACTAATACGGATAACTATCCTCGCTTTGTCGGGGCGGTTGCCGTGCGGAGGGTCATTTGAAAACCAGTACCAAAGTTTTAATCGCTGTAATCAGCGTTATTCTTATAGGCGTTATTATCGGCGTGGTCGTTTATGCCTCGACGGGGCTTAAAGAGCAAACCTATTCGTATTTGCAAGAGGATATCGACAGCGGCAACGTTGCGGAAATTTATCTCGAAAACGACACGGCGTACGTGAGGTTGGACGGCGGCAAGTCGTACGGCTATAAGGTGTACGTGCGCGACACGCTCTTAATTGAGGTTGTGCAGGATTACAACGCCGACGAGGCGCATAAAGATGCGCAAATCGTTTTGTCGTTCAACAACCGCTACGCTACGTCCATTACCGATTATATCGTGCCCGTTTTGGGACTGATTTTGCTCGTCGTGCTGATGGTGTTCATGTTTAAAGCCATGAGCAATACCAATCGCCAAACGATGGATTTCGGCAAGACCAAAGCCAACATGCAAAACCAATTAAAGGTGCGGTTTTCCGACGTGGCGGGCGCGGAGGAGGAAAAGGAGGAGCTCAAAGAAATCGTCGAGTTCCTCAAAACCCCGCAAAAGTTTACGGCGGTGGGCGCGCGAGTGCCGCACGGCGTGCTGCTCGTAGGCCCTCCCGGCACGGGTAAAACGCTGTTCGCCAAGGCGGTTGCGGGCGAGGCGAACGTGCCGTTTTTCAGTAAGTCCGGTTCGGATTTCGTGGAAATGTTCGTCGGCGTGGGCGCGTCGCGCGTGCGCGATTTGTTCGACCAAGCCAAAAAGAACAGCCCTTGTATCGTGTTTATCGACGAGATTGACGCGGTCGGCCGTCAGCGCGGCGCGGGCATGGGCGGCGGCAACGACGAGCGCGAGCAAACGCTCAACCAACTGCTCGTGGCTATGGACGGCTTCGAGTCCGACGAGCATATAATCGTCATGGCGGCGACCAACCGCTCGGACGTTCTCGACCCCGCGCTCATGCGTCCCGGTCGGTTCGACAGGCAAATTTACGTCAACCTGCCCGACGTGCGCGGTAGAGAAGCGATTTTCAAGGTGCACGCGCGCAATAAGCCGCTCGCGTCCGATATAGATTTCCAAACGCTGGCGCGCATTACGAGCGGGTTCTCGGGCGCGGACATCGAAAATCTTTTGAACGAGGCGGCGATACTCACCGCGCGCGAAAACCGCACGCGCATTACCATGGAGGACATGTTCGAGGGTATCGACAAGGTGGTCATGGGTCCGCAAAAGAAATCGCGGCTCGTCACGCCCGTCGACCAGCGCATTACCGCTTATCACGAGGCGGGGCACGCAATCGTCGCGCGCTGTATCAAGGAATGCGACCCCGTGCAAGAGGTGTCCATTATCCCGCGCGGTCAGGCGGCGGGCTACACCATGTATCGCCCCGACAACGACAACAATCACATTTCGCGCAATCAGCTTTTGGGTCGGCTCGCGCAAGCCATGGGCGGCAGAGCTGCGGAGGAGCTCGTAATAGAGGACTACACCGCGGGCGCGGTCGGAGATATTCAGCAGGCGACGGGCATTGCGCGCAAAATGGTTACCGAGTGGGGTATGTCGGGCAAAATCGGCACGGTGTACTACGGCGGCAGTCAGGAGGTTTTCCTCGGGCGCGATTATCAAACGCAGCATTCGTATTCGGAATCGGTCGCGGCGGAAATCGACGGCGAGGTCAAGCGGCTTCTCGACGAGGCGCACGCCAAGGCGGTCAAGATTTTGACGGAAAATCGCAAGATTATGGAAAACATGGCGCGCGTGCTGTTGGAATGCGAAACCATTTACTCCGAGGAGGTCGACATGCTCATGGACGGCGCGTCGCCCGAAGACGTAAAGGCGAAGCTGTCCGAGCGCATGAGCTACAAGGCGGCGCACAAGGGCGACATGGAGCGCGCGCCGATTAAAAAGCTTTCCGACTTGAACGTCGTCGCGCCCGAGAAAAAGCCCGCCGACGCGAGCGGAAATGTCGGTGGCGGCACGGGCGGGAATAACGGTGGAGATAGCGCGAGCGCGGGTACAAGCACGACCGCGGGCGACGCAAACGACGGCGCAAGCGGCAATGCGGGCGACAGCGCGGACGGCGAAAAGCCCGCGAGCACCAAAAAGCCGATTAAGCGCACGACCAAAAAGACGGGCGGCAGCGGCGATACGGCTAAGCCCGACGACCAACCCAAGGATTGACAACGCCGACACGGCAAAAGACAATAATTATTCGGACGGAATTACGATATGGCAAAGTACACTAAGAAATCGGAAAGCGGTAACGTGACGGTTACGAACACGCACAGGAAAGCGAACATTGCGGTTATCGTCGTAGTGAGTATCACGGTGCTCATACTCGTGGCTGTGGCTGTGCTCAGCGCGGTGCGCATTGACCCGACGGATAAGCTGGGCACGCCCGAGCGGTACGACTTTTACGACCTCGATTCTACGCGCGCGACCTCTACCAACAAAGAGACGCAGAGCAAGCTCGACATCGCGATGGGCGATATGCGGTTCAGCATTATGAGCGCGATGCTGCAATGGAAATGGGACTACTCGTACAATTTCAAGCGCAATGCGGACGGTGAAAAGGTTAAGCTGTCGGCGGTGGACGTGAAAAACGTGACGGCTACGTCTACCGAGTACATGGTCGAGTTCGTGTACCCCCGAGTAGACGTGATTGACGACAAGCTCGATTACGATTCGGCGCAGTCGATTACGGTCGACGGCGAAAAGGTGTATTTCGACCGCGTAAAGGTGCTTATCGGCAACAGTAACGGCGAGGTGGGTACGATATCGCTGTACCCGTACCTGTCGGCGCGTATCGACAATGCGTCCGATATCGACGGCATTGCGTCCGATACCTACGAGATTACGGGCATCAACGTGCGCGCGAATACGACGAGCGCGTTCGCCGCGTTGAAGGATTTGGCGACCGAATTGAAGAAATAATCGTTATTATACGGTTTGCGGAAAGGCGAGACTGCGGGCTCGTCTTTTTTCGTGCGCAATATATGCGTAGCATGCCGTCGCCGCTTTGGCGGTTTTGAGCGGACGACGAGGCGGGCGCTGACGCGGCAATGCAAAAAAAGCGACGGGCGGTTTGGGGCATACCGCCTTAATCGGCTTGCAAAAATTCGATATTCGGTATATAATACAAGTGAATTTGCTTGCACGCAAGGGCAAATTCGCGGAGCAAGTCGATTTTTCGGCTATCCTACATACACAAGGACGATTTATGTTACACGAAGAATGCGGAGTTATGGGCGCGTACGATTTCGACGGCGGCGACGTCGCGGTCGATTTGTATCACGGACTGTACACGTTGCAGCACCGCGGGCAAGAGAGCTGCGGCATTGTTACCAACGATTACGTAAAGCTGCACACCGTTAAAGATAAAGGGCTTGTCAACGAGGTTTTCAACCCGCACAACCTCGCGTCGCTCAAAGGCAAAATAGGCGTGGGGCACGTGCTTTACGGCTATACGGGCGAGGATAACGACGGCGTTCAGCCCATAGTGTCGCGCTACTGCAAGGGCTCGATGACTATCGCCATGAACGGCATGATAACCAATTACGACGAGCTGAGGGCAAAGCTCGAACAGCGCGGCGCGATTTTCCAATCGTCGGCGCACGCGGAAATGGTGATGAACCTCATCGCCGTGGCGCGCACCAAGTGCGGCAGCGCGGAGCAGGCGGTACTCGACGCGACCAAGCAGCTGCGCGGCGCGTATTCCATAGTCGTTATGAGCCCCAAAAAGCTCATCGCCGTGCGCGACCCGTACGGGTTCAAGCCGCTGTCCATGGGCAAGCGCGGCAACAGCTACTTTTTTGCGTCCGAATCGTCGGCATTCGACGTTATCAAGGCGCAGACGCTTTGCGACGTTAAGCCGGGCGAGCTTATCAAAATAGACGAGAACGGCGTGACGCGGTTCGAGGACAACGTCGGCAAGGTCAAGCCGTCGCTGTGCGTGTTCGAGTACGTGTACTTTGCGCGGCCCGATTCCTATCTCGACGGCAAGAGCGTTTATCAGGCGCGCATAGACATAGGCAGGGAGCTTTACGCCGCGCACCCCGTCAAGGCGGATATCGTCATGGGCGTGCCCAGCTCGGGCTTGCATTTCGCGCTCGGCTATGCGTACGCCAGCGGCATTCCGTACGCCGACGGGCTTGTCAAAAATTCGTACGTAGGCAGAACGTTTATCAAGGGTACGGACGCGGTGCGCCGCGAAGCTGTATCCATTAAGCTCAACGCCATGCGCGGCGCAATCGAGGGCAAGAACGTAGTGCTTGTGGACGACTCGATTGTGCGCGGCACGACCAGCGCCAACCTCGTTCGCATGATTAAGGACGGCGGAGCAAAGAGCGTGCACATGCGTATCGCGTCGCCGCCGTTTATATATTCCTGCCCGTACGGCTCGGACATTCCCGACCGCGCGCAGCTCGCCGCCGTGCGCATGAGCATAGAACAAATCCGCGAGTCTATCGGCGCGGACTCGCTCGGATACCTGCCTATCGAGGCGTTCAAAAAAGTGGGGCTTTGCGACAGGTACTGCGAGGCGTGCTTTACGGGCAATTACCCCGACGCCGACAAATAGGCGTATAGCATATTATGGAAAACAAAGATATGCCGACCGCGCCGCAGCCCGCGCGCGAGCGGTTTAACAATACGCTCAAAGCTCGCGCGGCGAGCATAAAAAGCGTGCGCAACGACGTGTACACCACGCGGGCGTGGCAGCTTGCCGTGTACTTTATGCTGGGCATAGGCGCAATCGCGCTGCTCGTCGCGTCCATGCTGACCGACGGCACGGTCTCGATTGCGTGCATGATAAGCGGCGTGGTCGCAACGGTGTTTATCGTATTCTTCTACACCGCGGTACGCGCAATCGCGCCCATGAGCTTTTTGCAGTATACCGAGGTGGACGGCGACGTGCGCTACTGCTTTCGCATAATGTCCAAGCACCGTTCGGTGTTTTACGACGGCGAGCACGTGGTCGAGGCGGATAGAAACGAGTACAAAAACCCGTCGTCGTTCGAGCTCGAATTTCTGCGCGCCGACTTTTTCGCGGACATGGACGCGGACCTGCGTATAGCCAAGGGCGAAAAAGAAATCTACAAAGGCACGCTCGACCGCGGCGACAAAACCGTCAAATGCAAAATCGTGTTCGTAAACAACGTGCCCGTGTACGGCGTTGTCGGCGGCATGCGCATTAAGTATTTCGACGTCAACAGCACCAAAGAGCGGTTCGTCGTGCCGTATGCGCTCAAACAGGCGACCAAGAGCTACGGCTTTGCGTTCCCCAAGCTTTCGGGGCTGTACGTGCGCGACGACGTGAACGCGACCAAGCAATAACTCATCATGAAATCGGACGATATTTGGGATAAAATGTATGCGGCGGCGGTCGCCGTGCAAAACGGCAGGCGCGTTTCCGAGTATGTGGAGGCGGGCGGCGTGGCTGCCGCGGTGCTCGCGGCGTCGGGTAAGCTTTACACGGGCGTGTGCGTAGACACATGCTCAACGCTCGGTATTTGCGCCGAGCGCAACGCGATTTTCAATATGCTGACCGCGGGCGACGAGGCTATCGACAAGGTTTTGGCTGTCATGCCCGACGGCAAAACGGGCGCGCCGTGCGGCGCGTGCCGCGAGCTTATGGTTCAGCTCATGCCCAAATCGTATAAGCAAATTCAAATCATGCTCGATTACTCGACCGGGCGCGTCGTCACGCTCGGCGAGCTGACGCCCGAGTGGTGGATATAGGGCGATTGCGCTTACATATGCGAATATGCGCATTTCCGTCGTTTCGTTATGGAACGGCGGTTTTTTAAATTTGTTAAGCAAATGTTTCGTTTGCGCGTTGCCTTGCGGCAAATTCGCGCGCCGAGCGATAAATCGGCGGTAATTTTGCGCGCGATTGCTTGAAATAATTTTTTAATAAAATTAAAAAACGTATTGACTTGCGCGTATTTGTGTGCTACACTACCGATATCAAGGTTGGCGATTGGGTGAGACGCGAACGGTTTGGGCGAATGCGGCTTAAACTGCGGTCGGCGCATTTATCGCCGCAACAAGCGGCAATCGGCGCGGGGGCGGACGGTTGCGTCGTTACGGCGTTGCCGTAAGGAGAAACGAATGATGAGAAAACGGTTTTCGTTGATATTTGCGGCGATACTCGCTTTGTGTATCGGCGCGCTTATCGCGTGCGGCGACAAGCCCGAAGCGCCTACGCCGCTCGTCGCGCCCGTGCTCACGCTCGACGGCAGCGTCGTGTCGTGGGAAGCGGTCGACCACGCGACGGGCTACGAGGTTTACATAGACGGCGACAGAGCGGCGAGCGTTGCGGAAACGCGCTACGAAATCGGCGTTACCGCTTTCGGCATTTACGAGGTGCGCGTGCGCGCGACTACCGACGAAAGCGGGTATGCCGCGTCCGAGCTGTCGGCGGCGATTAAGTACGTTTTGGATAGCAAGCCCGACGTGCCCAAGCAGACGCTCGCCGCGCCCGTGCTCACGCTCGACGGCAGCGTCGTGTCGTGGGCGGCGGTGGCGCACGCGACGGGCTACGAAGTTTACATAGACGGCGATAAGGCGGCGACCGTTACGGAAACGCGATACGAATTGAATATAACCGCGGCGGGGCGTTACGAGATTACCGTGCGCGCGGTTACTGCGGAGGACGGGTACGAAAGCTCGGCGGCGTCGGCGGCGGTCGTTTACACCGTTACCGTCGCGACGACCGAAAAGCTGGACGCGCCCGTTTTGTCTATAAGCGGGAATGCGGTTACGTGGACGGCGGTGGCGCATGCGACGGGCTACGAGGTTTACGTAAACGGCGACAAGGCTGCGACGTTGACCGTCGCCGAGTACGTGCTCGACGCGACGGAGGACGGCACGTACGTCGTGACGGTGCGCGCCGTTTCGACGGACGCGGGCTATACCCCGTCCGACTTGTCGGCGGAGGTCGTATACGTATTGAACAGCGCCGCCGAGCCGCTCGACGCGCCCGTGCCGACGGCGGACGGCGACACGGTGTCGTGGGCTGCGGTCGATAACGCCGTTGCGTACGCCGTTTATATCGACGGCGAGCGCGCGGCGGTAGTTACGGCTACTTCCTATACCGTGGCGGGAATCGCCGCGGGGGGGCATGAGGTCGCCGTTATGGCGCTTGCCGACAATACGGGCAAGCATTGCAATTCGGAATTGTCGGCGGCGGTTGAGTGCGTCGTCGCCAAGGTCGCGGACAGGCTCGCGCTCGTGCGCGCGCCGCAAAAGCTGGAATATATCGCGGGCGCTGCCGCGCTCGATTTGACGGGGCTTTTAGCGCAAATCCATTATACAAACGCCGAGCCCGAGAATATCGAGCTCGGGCTCGGCGACGTCGTAACCGATTACGATTTGAGCGTCGCGGGGCGGTACGAAATAGAGTTTGAAAAGGACGGCGTTTTCGGCGCGGCGTTCCGCATTTACGTAAACGCGCCTGCGGCGGTCGGCGGACGCGTCGTCAATCTTTGGACGTACTCGGGCGACGACGGCAACAACGGTACGGGCGTGTGGACCGCGCCCGCGGCGTACGACGTGACGGGCGATATAGGCTTTACGCCCGTTACCGCCGTCACTGCCGACGGGAAAACGCTTACGCTCACGGACGGCAAAGCGCCCGTGTCCGAGCTCGGCATGGGCGAAACGCTCGTCAAGCTCTCCGACGGCGCGCGCGAGGAGTACGTGACGGTTGTGGTTGCGTACGGCATAGACGGCGCGGGCGCGTGGTATTCCATGGCTGCCGCGCTCGACGGCTACTACGTTCTCAAAAACGATATCGACTTTGCGGCGGGCGGCAAGCAGATAGGCAACGCGCCGCTCAATATGACTTGGAGCAACGACGCGCACACCGCGGCGACGACCGTCGCGCTGGACCGCAGCGGCGTGGGCGACCCCGAGGCGCGCGGCGTCGCGTTTACGGGCACGCTCGACGGCGCGGGCTATTCCGTTATGAATTACGAGCTCAAAAAGGGCGGGTATTCGTACAACGAGCGGTACAAGGGCTGCGGCGCGGCGATGTTCGGATACCTCGGCAAGAGCGGGCGCATACGCAATCTCGTGCTGGCGGGCGTGACCGTGCGCGGTATGGATTACAGCTCGATATTGGTGGGCTACAACGAAGGACGCTTGGAAAACATAACCATCGAATATAACTGCGTTGTGTCCAATATGTATTCGCACGGCGCGATAATCTCCGCGTATAATTACGGCGTCGTCAAAAACGTAGTGTCGTACGTTTCGGACGGACTGAGAAACGGCAACGCGGTTGCGCTCGACCTCGTGCGCGCCGACGGCGATTATACGGGCGAGCGCGCGGTCAACGGCTACGTGTGCGACTATTCCGACCTTACGGGCATACTCGGCGACGGCTGGCGGTATCTCGACGGGCACGGCACCGTGTACTGCAACGACACGTTCCGCATAATCGCGGACAGCCCCGATACCTGGTACGTGGGCGTTGACAACGAGGTTACTGTTATACTCGCCAATCCTGCCGTCGTAAGCGGCGTATACGTTCATTCTTGGGGCGGGTACTCGGGCGCGGTGTCGGTTACGGGCAGCGCGGCGCGTGGCAACGCCGTCACGTTCAAGCTCAAAATACCGAGCGGCGCGACGGGCGGTTCGCTGTCGGTTATGTTCAGGTTTTCCGATACGGGCAAATACTGCTGCAACGTAAAGCCGACAATCGGCGCGCCCTATATCAACCGCATCGAGGACGGCACGCAAGGCGGATTCGAGGCGGTGGTCGGCTCTGAAATCAACCTTTCGGCAGTGCCGCTGCGGCTCGTCTTTACCGACGGGTCGGAGCAGTCGGGCGCGCCCGACGGGTACGTCGAGAGCACTTACGACGCGAGCAAGGCGGACGTCGCGCAGTACGTTACCTTCTACAAGCGCGCGGGCGACGAGTATTTGTACGCCGTCATAAAGGTGACTGCGCGAGAGCCGCAGGGCGAATACGTGTCCGAGCTTATCGTGGAAAAGAAGGCGGGCGCGGCGCGGATAGAGCTGGACGCGAACGGCGCGTTCGACCTCGACGAATATCTGTCGTTTACGCTCAAAACCAATACGGGCGACGCGCGCGTCGTCACCGCCGCCGAGGCGGGCATAACAGCGGGCGCGTACAAAGCGGGCAAGCGCGTCGTAGCATTTTCGTATAAGAACGAAATCGACTACACGGCGGTCGGGCAAATCGAGTTGGAGCTTTGGCAGCGCGTGACTACGGCGGCGGAGTTTGCCGCAATCAACGACAACCTTGACGGATATTACGTGCTCGGCGCGGATATAGATTTCGGCGGCAAGCAGTACAGCATAGGCTGTATACCGCTGAGCCTGGACGGCGGCGGCAATACCGTTTGCTATATAAAGGACGGTATGGGCGTGGGCGTGGCGTTCGTCGGCAAATTCGACGGCGCGGGGCATACGCTTTCGGGCTTTAAATCCGATTACGCGCTCGCGTTTACGCCCGAGAGCTTTGCGCGCACGCTGTTCAATTATATAGGCGAGGGCGGCGAGGTTTACGATTTTACGGTGAGCGGGTTCGACGTCAAGTCTACCAACTTTACGGCGTTTATAGCGGGCTGTAACCGCGGCGTCGTGCGCGGCGTTACGGTGACGGGCGGCGCGATTGCCGCCAACTACGGCGGAGCGGCGGCGTTCGCTTACGCCAATTACGGCAAGATAGAAAACTGCGCGTGCGGCGTCGCCGCGTTTACCAAGCCCGACGGGTCGAGCGCGCAAACGCTAGCGGCGACCGCGGAGGGCAACGGCACGGTTACGAATTGTACCGTCGGGGCATAGGAGAGTATCATGAGAATCAAAAGATTTGCGGTTTTGTCGATTTTGCTCGCGGTTGCGCTGGCGGCGGCAGTAGCGGCGACGGCGGCGTTCGGAGTTTTCGCGCCGCGCGGCGCGAAAAGAACGGCGACGCACGGCGGCGGGGGCGTGGAGTCCTCGACGGCGACCGATACTGCGTCCGCTGCGGGCGGCGATTACTCGGCGAGCGATTTTACCGACGTGCCCGACGATTGGGAGCTTATCGAAAAGTGCGATACGACTAATACGCGCACGACCTTTTTCGACGGCGAAATGTCGGTGTTCCACAGCGCGACGACGGGCGGCAATGCCGCGAATTATTACGGCGCGGCGTACAAAATCGCCGCCGACAGAACGTATCGCGATTTCACGTTCGAAATGACCTTCCGCATGGTTAGCTGGACGGACACAAGTCGATTTATCGCCGTAATGTTCCACACGCAGACCGTCGACAATCGGCTTATCGGATACATGGTCAATTATCGCGTCAAGGGCGAAAACGCCGTGTCCTCGCTCAACAAGACGTCCGCCAACGACAGCAATTCAAAAATCGTCAAGGATATAAGCGACAAAAAGCTGCAC
This sequence comes from uncultured Christensenella sp., assembly GCA_910577945.1. Taxonomy (GTDB): domain Bacteria; phylum Bacillota; class Clostridia; order Christensenellales; family Pumilibacteraceae; genus Anaerocaecibacter. The sequence continues at coordinate 102,583 of CAJTNI010000002.1, forward strand.
ACCATGCGCATAGAGCTTGTCGGCACGCGCTGTTTATATTATATGGACGGCATACTTTTGCACGATTGGGACGTGTCGATTAAGGACGCGCACCTCGGCGGCGCACTCGACAGCGGCGGCTTCGCGCTGCTCGTAAACAGGAGTCAAATGCAAATCGCGTCGGTGAAAATAAACGAGCCCGCGGCGGAACAGCCCGCGAGTATCGACGACAGGCTTATCGCAAGCACGTATTACGACAACGGCGGCATTGTCAACGGTCCGACCGTGGCGTGCGATATCACGGACGGCGCGACGCTCGACGCGGCGCTTACGGCGGACGCGCGCCCGTCCAACGCGATTTTGCGGTACGGCGCGGACGGCAACGTCGTCGGCGCGAACGGTGAAATCCTGGGCGCGTTCGACGACGTTTACTTGGCTATGCGCGGGCGAATAGTGCCCGTCGTGCGCGTGGAAAGCGTGGCGGCGGCGGACGCGTTTGTCGAGTATATGAGCACGACGCGCAATATTCTGGATATATCGGTGCTGTCGTCCGACCCCGCGCTGGTCAAGCGCGTGCGCACGGCGTGCCCCGCAATGCGCGGCATGATAGCTTACGACGAGCCGCGCGCGCTGTCCGAGCTCGTGGCGGAGGTGCATGCCAATCTTGCGACGGTGGCGGTGCTGCCGCAGCGGCTTGCGACCGTCGAAGCCGTAACGTATATTCAGGCGCGGTTCGAGACGGTGTGGGTAGAGCCCGAGTCGGCGCTCTACGCGGATATTTGCGACAGCGTGAACAGCGGCGCGTACGGCGTTGTCAGCCCGTATTTCCGCGACGTGTACGACGCTTTGGCAACGTACGAGACGGGCAGCGTTACGCGCACGGCAATGAACGTGGCGCACCGCGGCTGCTCCAATCTGACCTACGAAAACTCGCTCGGCGCGGTGCGGCTCGCTGTGGAAAACGGCGCGACGCATTTGGAGCTCGACGGCAAGCTCACGCGCGACGGGCATATCGTTATTTTGCACGACGACGATTTGACGGCGTCCACTACGGGCACGGGCAACGTGGAGAGCAAGACGCTCGCCGAGCTCATGCGCTACGACTTGACCGTGCGCGACGCGAACGGAGTGAAGGACGCGTATTTGAAGGACGACGACGGCAACGATATAATAGAAAAAATCCCCACGCTCGAACAAGTGCTGGACGAGATTGAGGGCACCGACGTCGTGCTAGTTTTCGAGATTAAGACGGACAAAACCGCAATCGTGGATAAGCTCAAATCGACGCTTACGCAGCGCGGCATGCTGGCGCAGACCGTGGCGATTACGTTTGACGACAGCGGCGCAATGCTCGACAAAATGAAAGCCGTTTTGCCCGAAATGCCTGTGGCGCGGTTGGAGGGCTTGGGCGGTTCGCCGCTCTCCGTAGACGATTTCGCGGAGATTTTGGAGCTGCTGGGCAGGGGCAACGCCGCGCTCGACAAGAGCTATTCGCACGGCGGCGGCTCGCTCGCGCTCAACAGATATTTGCGCGACCGCGGCATGGTCGGGTGGTATTGGACGTTCGCCGACGAATCGGCGGTGCGCGTCGGCGAGTCGCTCGGCTACCTCGGCATCACCAACAACTGCGCAGAGACCTATGCGCGCCGCGAGCGGTTTGTAAGCGGCGCGGCAAACCAAAGTTTTGCGCGGCTTGCGCTCGGCGACGCCGTTTCGGTGCGCGTGACCGATTACTCGGGCGACGTGCAAACGCGCGACGGCAGCGTCGTTTACTGCCGCCGCACGACGCACGGCTGGCGCGTGATAGCGCGCGTGCAGACCGACCGCGGCTATATGTATACGCAAAGCTTCGCCGTGGAAAAGTCGGCATAAAAAATCGCCGCGGCATAGTCGCGACGAGAGCAAGTAAGAAATTTCCGCGCGCGACAGCGTTAGGCAACCGCCGCGTTTCGCGCTCATAATCAATTAAACTATTAGCGGCCGACCTCGAAGCAACACGCTATCCGGTCGGTCGCCGACGGGCGTGAAAAGGTTCGGCGTACGGTCGAGCCTTTTCGCTACAATAGGAACGCCGCCGCGACGACCACGCCCGCGCCGGGCAAACCCAACGCGCCGATTATGAGCGCGTTGAACGCGTTGAGCGGCAGCACTATTATATTGAACGCCGACAGCCCCGCAATCAGCGCGCCGCCCGCTATCGAGTTTATCAGCACGCGCAGCACGCCGCGCGTTTTCAGTCGCATTACCCAAGCGACGGTTGCGACGAGCGCGACGGCGGCGACGAATATCAGCGCGGTTTCCCAAGTGAGTTTCATACTAGAATATATGCGCGCGGACAAGCTTTTATAATCGGTGATTTGAGAAATGCGGCTTGCAAACCGAATGTTTGACGACCGACGCGTGCGGACTTTATCGGTAGTGGGCGTTGCACCCGAATAAAGACTTGTGCTTGATAAATAATCGGATGTCGCGAATAGTTTGGTTTGCGCTTTGCGGCGGTTCGCTCGGACACCTCGACTACGCTCGGGGTGACGGTAGCGGAGAAATCTTCTTTTGCGATAAGGATAGATTTCTCGACTACGCGCTGACGCGCGCGCTCGAAATGACGCCTTTTTATAATGCGTTACGTTTCTATTCGGGTGCACGGCAAAATCACCGTCACGGTAAACACACGGCAGTCGCCAAGCCTTCGGCTTGCACACGGCATACGCCAAGCCTTCGGCTTGCGCACGGCAGTCGTCAAGCCTTCGGCTTGCAAACGTTAAACATATGGTTTGTAGTGTTGACTTATTCTTCTCGCTGTGGTAAAATGTACCAAAATCAATTCGGAGCGCGCTATGGCGAACAACAACGACAAATTTGTCAATCAGATAGCCGACATCAACGCCGACTACACCAAATGGTACACCGACGTATGCCTCAAATCGGAGCTGTGCGATTACGGACCCGTCAAGGGCACTATGGTTTTCCGCCCGTACGGTTACGCAGTGTGGGAACGCATTCAAGCCGAGGCGGATAAGCGGTTCAAGGCGCACGGCGTGCTCAATTCGTATTTCCCCATGCTCATTCCGCAGTCGTTTTTGATGCGCGAGGCGGAGCACGTTGAGGGGTTTGCGCCCGAGGTGGCGACGGTGACGCACGTGGGCGAGACCGAGCTTGCCGAAAAGCTGGTGCTGCGCCCCACCTCCGAAACGATTATCGGCAATATGTATTCCAAGTGGATTGGGTCGTACCGCGATTTGCCGTTGAAGCTCAATCAGTGGGCGAACGTAGTGCGTTGGGAAAAGACGACGCGTCCGTTCCTGCGCACAAGCGAGTTTTTGTGGCAGGAGGGGCATACCGCGTTTGCGAGCGCCGACGAGGCGAACGCCGACGCGCTGGAAATGCTCGACGTGTACAAGGAGCTTGCCAACAACGTGTTGGCGCTGCCCGTGCTGTGCGGCAGGAAGTCCGAGCGCGAAAAGTTTGCGGGCGCGGTCGCCACGTACGGCATGGAAGCCATGATGAAGGACGGCAAGAGCTTGCAGGCGGGCACTACTCACTATCTCGGCGACAATTTCGCGCGCGCGTTCGATATCAAGTTTTTGGACAAGGACGGCACGCACAAGTACGCGTATCAGGCGTCCTGGGGCATTTCCACGCGGCTTATCGGCGCTATCATAATGGCGCACGGCGACGAGCGCGGGCTGTGCCTGCCGCCGCCCGTCGCGCCGTTCCAAGCTGTGGTCATTCCCATCGGCGGCGCGAAAAACCCAGAGGTTGCGGCAAAGTCCGCGGAAATCAAGAATACGCTCGACCGCGCGGGCGTGCGCGTGACGCTCGACGAGCGCGACGTTTCGCCCGGGTTTAAGTTCAATCATTGGGAGCTGCGCGGCGTGCCGCTGCGTATCGAGCTGGGCGGACGCGACCTCGCCGCGGGCGTCGTCACGGTTTGCCGTCGCGACGGCGGCGACAAGTTCACGCTGCCCATCGACGAGCTGGCGACGCGCGTCGTCGGGTTGTTGGACGAGATTACAAAGAGCATGTTCGACAAGGCAAACGCGTTTGCAGCGGCGCATATCGTGCCCGTGTCGAATATGGACGAAATGCGCGCGGCGCTCGACGGCGGCAATTTTTGCGACGCGTATTGGTGCGGCGACGAGGCGTGCGAGGCGAAAATCAAGCAGGAGCTCGCCGCCACCTCGCGCGTGTTCCACGCCGACCAAGCGCATGCGCACGAGCACAAGTGCGCTTGCTGCGGCAAGCCCGCCAAGCACCGCATATATTTCGCCCGCGCGTATTAAGGCAGGGCGCATATATATAACATAAAAAATCCAAAAAAGCTCTCGAACAGTCGAGAGCTTTTGCGTATGGCGATTTTGCTCTATCGGTACGGCGCGCAAGTATGCGGATATTCGAGCTAGCCGCGCGGTTTGCTTAAATCGTGTTTGAGCGCGGCGTACAGCGCGTTTACTTTGCCCCAATCGGTAGCGGGCTTGCCGCCGTCGCGGAGATACGCCAAGGCGTTTGAAAATTCCGCCCTCCTTGTCGCATGCTCGCGCGCGATTTGCGCGCCGTCGAGCTTGACTTTTTTCGGCTTGACCGCGACGGCGATTTCTATTTGCCTGTCCATTGCCGCCGTAAACGCCGCGTAAAACTCGTCTGCCGCCGCGACGAACGCGGCGTATTCGATTTCGTAACAGCCGACGGGCGACGACCACAGGCTGATACCGCGTTTAAGCGGCGCGTCGCTTGTCCATACGATTTTTATTTTGTCGTTCAGTCTGAAACAGCCTATGCGCGGTCCGCCGACGAGATGCGCCGAGTCGAACGACCGAGCGTCGCGCCACTCGTTCAGCTCGCAAAACCCGTCGTAGCTCAATGCGTCGGTATTGTCGGCGTCGTCCGCTTGCTCGGCATAGCGGTCGGACCATCGTCGCACGTCGGCGTCGAAAAGCTCTACGCTATCGTACAATTCTTGCGGAACGGATTCGGATACATGCTCGAACGTTGCGGAAAAGTCTTCCGCAAACCGCGCAAGATAGTAGTCGTTGTATTTTTGTTTGAGCCTGAACCGTTTTTGCGCGTGCTCGCCGTATTCGTACAGCGTTTGCGCGCCGACCTCTATCCACAGCAAGCCGTCGGTCAAGCCGAACCATCTCAGCGAGTAGTTCGGTTTTTTGCCGAACGGCTTGATTTTTTTGGGGGCTTGCAGTTTGAAATTTATTTTAAAGCCGCTCATGCTTCGTCGCGGTCAGTTTTTGTAGGCGTTTGCGATTTCGCCGACGAACAGGGTGTGCGCGCGCGCCGCGTCGAAAAGGTTGGGCACGAACGGCGTTACGCTTTCGGGCGGGATTGCGGCAATCACGTTGCATTCGACTATCAGCCCGCATTCGCCGAGTATGTACGCCTCTATGCTTTTTGCGCGCTTGGGGTGCAGCCCGAGCGTTTCGAACTTGTTGCACTTAAACCCCGATATCGTGTCGCAAAGCGCGATTTCCGTGCGCATGTCGCGCACGGGCACGTTGAGCGCAAAGCTCTTGGTTTGCGTCACTATTTGGTACGAATACTTGGAACTGCGTATGGGCAGCATGAACACGCTGCGCCCCCACAGCTTGCCCAACGCGCCGAGGTGCGTCACCATTATGTTGGGCGTGCTTTTGCCGCACGTTACGAAAACTCCCGTCGATTGCAGCTTGCTCGAAAGCTCCGCGGCTTGCTTGTCTGTCAAATCGCTCATTGCTCGATTTCCCTTTGCGTTTATTCGTATATATTCTAGCACCGTCGCGCGCGAATTTCAATACCGATTGCAAAATTTTACAAACTTTTTTTGCGGCGGCGACGGCGCGCTGCGCTAAGACGACGGTTATGTTGCGCGACGCGCGGGATTGCGCTTGCAATCGCTTGAAAAAATGCGCGGAATATGTTAATATATTACACATACGATGGATAACGCTATGAGCGAGCTTAACGCAGAGATTGCTCGAAACAGCCCGTTATCGGGTGTTATCCTAGGGGTTAGTCTTAAATTACGCATAATAATCATGTTACGGAGGTTGTATGAGAATCGGAATACTCACGTCGGGCGGCGATTGCCCCGGGCTTAACGCGGTTATACGCGGGTTCGGAAAGTACGCGTTCGAGAACATCAAGAACGTTCAGTTAATCGGCATTGCCGACGGGTACGGCGGGCTTATCCGCGGCGAGTGCCGTGAAATGAAAAAATCCGATTTTACGGGCATACTCACGCTGGGCGGCACGATACTCGGCACGAGCCGTCAGCCGTTTAAGCTCATGACCGTAGAGGACGAAAACTCGGTGACGCGGCTCGACCTCATGAAACAGAACTACAAAAAAATGGGGCTCGACTGCTTGCTCACGCTCGGCGGCGCGGGCACGCACAAGACCGCGGCGCTGCTGTCCGCCGAGGGCTGTAACGTTATCGGCTTGCCCAAGACCATAGACAACGATATTTGGGGCACGGACGTCACGTTCGGGTTTCACACCGCCGTCGATATCGCGACCGAGTGTATCGACCGCCTGCATTCCACCGCGGCGAGCCACGGCCGCACAATCCTCGTGGAAATCATGGGCAACAAGGCGGGGTGGCTCACGCTGTACGCTGGTATCGCGGGCGGCGCGGACATAATACTTTTGCCCGAGATTCCGTTTAGCGCGGACAAGGTGGCGAAAGCCGTCGAGCGGCGCGCGGACGCGGGCAAGGCGTTCAGCATCGTCGCCGTCGCCGAGGGCGCGATGACCGTCGAGGAGAGTAAAATGAAAAAGAAAGAGCGGTTGGAAAAGCGCGGCGGCGCGGCTACAATCACCAACGCGCTCGCCAAGCATATCGCCGAAAAGGCGAACGTGGAAACGCGCGTCGTCGTGCCCGGGCATATCCAGCGCGGCGGCAGCCCGTCCGCGTACGACCGCGTGCTGTCCACCGAGTTCGGCAGCTTTGCCGGCAAGCTCGCAAGCGAGGGCAAGTTCGGCGTGACCGTCGCCATGGTCGGCGGCAAAGTCACCTACAACGCGCTCGCCGATATCGCGGGCAAAGCCAAGCTCGTTCCGCCCGAGTGCCAAGAGGTGGGGGTTGCAGAGAGTATCGGCGTGTCCTTCGGTCGCTGATTTTGGGCGCGTATCCGCGTCGCAATACGGACTGCGTGCTCCTTGGCGCTCGGTCATGTAGGTGGTTCTACACTCCCGTCGCGCCCGCGCGTAATACAATGTGCCAAAACAAAAGGCATATTTATATAGTCTTTGGTGTTGCGCGTCGCCAGCTGTCCGTCGCGCGCGTAGTAAAATTGTTAGTCCACAACATTGCACAATATTATGCCTTTGGCGATGCGCGGCTCGCGTTTACGCGCCCAAAAGGCGTTGCTGCAAGGTGTATGTGTGGCTACGTGTTCGTCGCGCGTGTAGTAAAATTGTTAGTCCACAACATTGCGCAATATTATGCTTTTGGCGATGCGCGGCGCGTAGTATTTCGGGCGGTGACGATAATGTGCATATATACAGTCTTTGGCGATGCGCGGCGCGTAGTATTTCGGGCGGCGACGATAATGTGCATATGTCTTTGGCGTTGCGCAGCGCGTAGAATAATATAAAACAACTATTTCGTTGACGTATTCCAATCAACAACTATCTTTCGAGGTTTATATGAAGTTTGCCGTTATAGATTTGAGTTCGACGGGCGTGTCCACGGTGATTGCCGAGGGCGACAGGGCGACGGGCATATTCGAGCCCATGTACAAGGACCGCACGAATATCGCGGTCGCCGATTATTTCGACGGGAAGTCCATTTCGCCGCGCGGCATAGAAAAGCTGATCGACGCGCTTATTTCCGCGCGCTCTACGGTGCGCGCCATGGGCGTAGAGGAATGCTACGTTATTTCGACGGCGGCGCTGCGCAATATAGATAATATCGAAGAGGTCGCCGTCAAAATTCGCATGCGCACGGGCATTGTCGTCAACTACCTCGACGGCAGGACGGAGGCGTATTGCGACCTCGTGTCCAATCGCAAGTATGCGGCGTTCGGCGACGTGGTGCTCATAGATATAGGCGGCGGCAGCGTGGAGCTGTGCGACCTTTCCAATGCGGACAAGGACGACGTGACGTGCTTGGATTTCGGACCTATCAAGCTGCGCGGCAAGTACGTGTCCGATATTTATCCGACAGAGGACGAGGCGAAGCGCATTAAAAAGTTCCTGCGCAAAAAGTCGGACGAGGCGAAGCTGCCGCGCAAGAACAAGTTTTCCACAGCGGTTATCGTCGGGTCTATCAACGACGCTATCTACGCGACCTACCGCGAATATTGCGAAAAGAAAAAGCTGGGTACGGAATTCAGCTACGACAAGTACAAAAAGTTCGTCGCATACCTGCTGTCGTCGCCCGACCGCACGCAGCTCATTATGAAAACCGCGCCCGAAAAGATACACGTGCTGCCAATCGCCGCAATCGTGCTCAAAGAGCTGTTGAAACGGTTCAAGGTGGACAATATCGTCATAAGCGACACGGGCGTCAAGGAGGGGTACATGGCGCTCGTTGCGACGGGCGCGGAGGAGGGTATCCCCGTCGACCTCGGCGCGCCGTCGCCGCTGTTCGTCGCGGGCGAGTTCGAGCTTAAACCCGCAAAAAAGAAAAAGTCGGGCGGCGGCAAAGGCAAAGCGACTAAGCCCGACGGCGCGAACGATAAAAAGTCGCGCGACGGCAAAAAGTCGGAAAAGGGCAAGCCCGCGGCGGGCAAAAAATCGGGCGGCGATAAAGCGCGTGCCGAGAAATCGGGCGGCAAAAAGACTGCGGGCAAGAGTAAGGGCAAGGCAAAGGCGGATGCCGTTGCGGCAAAGCCCGACGGCGAGTAGATACGGGGTGGCGGCATGAGCGACAAGGTTTCTTTTATTAAGGGCGAGTATATCAACCGCGAGTATTCGTGGCTTATGTTCAACAGGCGCGTGCTCGCGCAGGCGACGGACTCGACCAATCCGCTGTTGGAGCGGTGCAAGTTTTTGTCCATATTCCATTCCAATTTCGACGAGTTTTTCATGGTGCGCATAGGGAGCTTGCTCAACGATTCCAAGCTCAATCCCGACGCGACGGAAAACAAGACGGGGCTTACCGCAAAGGAGCAGGTGGACGGAATATTGAAGCTTGCCAAATCGGCGTATCGCGAGGCGGACGCGGTTTACGTCAAGCTCAAAAAAGAGCTCGGCAAGTATGTGCGCGTCAAGACGGGCGCGGAGCTTTCCGCAAAGCAGCGCGTCAAATGCAAGCAGCATTTCCGCGAGCAGATATTGCCGCTGCTGTCGCCCATGGTGCTCGACGCCAAGCACCCCATGATTCGTTTCGAAAACATGAACTGCTACATGGTTTTCGAGCTGGAAAAGTCCGATAGGCTCATGTACGGCGTCATGGCGATTAGCCAAAAGCTGCCGCGCACGTACAAGCTGGACGGCGGCAAAAAGCCGACCGTAATCACGGTGGAGGAGCTTATCCGCACGTTCGGCGCGACGGCGTTCGACGGCTATCGCATAAAAAACCAAGCCATGCTGCGGCTCACGCGCAACGCCGATTTCGACGCGAATATCGAGGATGCGGACATAGAGCGCAGCGGCGATTTTTCCAAGTTTTTAAAGCGCAAGGTGGAGCTGCGCGGCACGCAGGACGCGGTACGCCTGCAAATAGACGGCGGCGCGGACGACGTAAAGGCGTTTTTGTTAAAGACGCTCAATATCAAAAAGCAATATTGCTTCGAGGTTAAGCATTGCTTCGATTACGGGTTCTTGAACGCGCTGGCGAATTATATCGACGACGACGCTTTGCCGTCGCTGCGCTACAAAAAGCCGCGCCCGCTCGAAAGCCCCGTGCCGCAAGGCGTTTCCGTCACCGAGCGAGTCATGAAAAGCGACGTGTTTTTGGCGTACCCGTTCGACAGCATGGATACGCTCGTGCGGTTGCTGGACGAGTGCGCGGACGACCCGCGCGTCGCGTCGATTAAAATCACCATTTATCGGCTGGACCACCGCTCGCGCATTGTGGAAGCGCTCAAAAAGGCGAGCGAGAACGGCAAGGACGTTACCGTCGTAATCGAGCTTTGCGCGCGGTTCGACGAGGAAAACAACCTGTATTTTTCGGAGGTGCTCAAAGACGCGGGCTGCACGATTATTTACGGCATGGGCAATTACAAGGTGCATTCCAAAATAATCTCCATCGTGCTTGCCGACGGCGAGGATATCAAGTATATAACGCACCTCGGTACGGGCAACTACAACGAGAAAACGTCCAAACTGTACACCGACCTCAACATCATAACCTCGGACGCGAGGATTGGCAGAGACGCGGTGGCGTTCTTCCGCAATATCGCCATTTGCAATACCGATTACGATTACGAAAAGCTGCTTATAGCGCCCAAGTCGCTCAAAAGCGGTATCGTGGCGTATATCGAGCGCGAGACCGAAAAAGCCAAGGCGGGACTGTCGGCGCATATAACCGCCAAAATGAACAGCCTCACCGATAAAACGATTATCGACAAGCTTATTTCAGCGAGTAAGGCGGGCGTTAAAATCGAGCTCATCGTGCGCGGCATTTGCTGTCTTTTGCCCGAGGCGGGCGGCAAGACCGAAAACATAACCGTAACAAGCATAGTCGGGCGGTTCTTGGAGCATTCGCGCATTTACCGTTTCGGCGACGGCGACGACCGCGTGATGTTCATTTCGAGCGCAGACCTCATGACGCGCAATACCGACAAGCGCGTGGAAATCGCCACGCCCGTGCTCGACAAGGCAATCGAGCGCAGGATAAGCGGCATGCTCGGCGTTATGCTCGCCGACAACGTAAAGGCGCGGCGGCTTAGCCGCGACGGCGAGTATTACGCGCCGCAAGAGGTTTCCGAGCCGATAAACAGTCAAGAGCTGTTTTTGAAGGGCGAGTTCGCATTGCGCAAGCAATAACGTATTGTTGCTATACCGTTGTCACCATTGCGGCGTTACACTCTCGGTAATTACACATTATCGGAGGGAATATGGCGGAAAAAATTTGCTGCGCCGCGCTCGGCGTTCTGTCTGTCGCACTGTCGTTTGTCGGGTACTATTTTTACGTGCGCGCCAAAATAGAGCGCGCCGCAGCGGGCGCGGTGGAAAGCGCGGAGCGCGACGATTTGTCGGGCGAGAGCAAGTTTAAAGACGCGGTTTCGCAAATCGCGGCGCTCGTGCCCGCGGCGTTGAAGCCGATTATAAGCGAGCGCACGGTCGAGCGCATCGTGCAGGCGGCGTTCGACAAAATCGAGGCGTACGCGCAAAAGCAATCGAAAAAAAATTAGCGGAAATGCAAGCGCGGTTCGGTCGTAACGCCGAACCGCGCTTTTGCATGCCTGATAATCGATACTGCGGCGTTAGGGCTTGACAGCCGTATATTGCCGTGATATAATGGTTTTACCATAACGCGATATATGAGGGAGTATGAAAAGAATCATTACGAAAATGTTTTGTGTTTTTTGTGCCGTCGTGCTTTGCGTACTCGGTTTGGCGGCGTGCAACTCCGAAACGCCGACCGTCGGGCGCGACGGCACGTATTATCTGTACGAGAACGACGAATATGATAAAAACGATTATTTTGTTCTGAACGGCGACGAATGCAAGTTTGTCGGCGTTTTGGGCGATATGGAACTTAACGTCAAGGGCAGCGTCACGTTCGACGACGCGGCGGTAACGGCGGAGCTTGCGGTAAAGAGAGACGATACCGAGATTAAAATTATGCTGCGCGGCGATTCCGAAACGGGCGTGCTGCATTTTACCGATTTTATGGTCTACTTAAACGGCGTAAAGACGTTTTCCGAGAGCAACAGCGTTTATTATTGCAAGGACGGATTTAAGCCGTCCGCTGTATTGCCGCCGCCGAGCGACGGTGACGAGGACGATATACCCGAGGTGCGCAAATACACCGTCAGGTTTGTTTGCGACGGCGTACCCGGCGCGACCGTTTATCCTGTCGAAAAGATTTACCGAGAGGGCGATAAGCTGGAATATCCGCGTCCCGAAGGATATGACAGCGGGGTCTATGCGTTTTGCGGGTGGTTCGACGGCAATAGGCCGCTGTATTCCGACACGCCCGTAACGTCCGATTTTACCGCAACTGCTAAGTGGCGGCTTATCGAGGATATAGACGGTTATAACGCCGGATTGTACGATTACGGCGAGCGCGGGCATTTGTACGTCCATTATTACCGCTATGACCATGACGATGCGGAGGAGGGCGTCGAAGGCGGCGTCGCGCCGCAGTATAACGAAAAGATAAATTCCGACGTTTACGGCGATTGGGGGCTATGGGTTTGGTCGGACGGCGGAGAAGGCAGACTTTTTAACGCCATGAAAATCGACAAAAGCGGCGCGGTTTTCGATATAGACCTGAATGCGGTATACAACGACGGCGGTTGGGACAGCGTAAATAACAAGCCGTCGAACGAATCCGTGAGTTACGGCTACGAGTCTACCGACGTAATAAATTTCAGATTTGTTAAAATCGACTCTATGAATAACGCATATTGGACGAGCGACGGCGGTAATTTTCATATAAAGTTGGGCGATTACGAATACTTTTGGAAATACCACGTGTTCCGTCCCGAGAATACCGAAATCTTGACGGAACGTTGGTTTGCATTTTAAAGCGATAAAGCCGCGAGGGGTTAGCACAGGACGGCATAGGCGCGTGCTACAATAACGGGTTCGGCGTGGACTGCGATTGCGCGCATACTGCGTATCGGTCGAAAAAGCCGCCGCGCTCGGCAGCGTTCAAGCGATACGGCTGTTGAAGGAATCTCGGGAAAATATGTAACGGCATTAAAAAACGGCGGAAAGTTTCCGTCGTTTTTCGGTGCGTTTTTAACGAGCGCGCGTCGGCGTCGCGGGGCGCGCCGCGTTTAGATTGCGGGCGAGAGTATTTTGGCGCGCTCCTTTTCGGAAAACTCTTTTAGCGCTTTTGCGGCGCGCGCGCTTATCTCGTCGGCGTTTTCCCGCGCGGAAAGCGCGTATTTGGCGCGCACGAAATCGTACCCGAACACGTCTTCGGGGCGGTTGAGCAGCGCCGTGCCCATGCTGCTTTTTGCAAAGGTAAGGCACAAATACGTTTTGTTTTGCAGCGACGCGACCGCGCCGTCGAAGCCCTTTATGCCGAGCGATTTGTTGAGCGCGTACGACGGGGCGGGCTTGTCGCCCACGGCGTGCATAATGAGTGATTCGCGGTTGGGCGCTTTGCCCTCGTCCTCCAACGAGTCGAAGTCGTATCCGTCGCGGCGGAGCGCGCAAAGATACGGGAGCACTTCGAGCGATACGAACGTCGCTTTTTTGTTGACGAACCGCCCGTACGCGATTTTCAGCGAGTTGACCGCCTGCTCGCGCACGTACCACAGCGAATTGAAATTTATCGCGCTCATGCCCCAGGCGGAAAAGCCGTCGTCCGACCAGAACGGAAGAATACCGTATTCGTCTACCGCCGCTATTAAATCGTCTACCGTGTTTATCCTCTTGTCCATGCGATTAGTTTAACTCAAACCGCGCGTTTTGTCAATTTTTCGGCGGGCATTTTAAGCCTGCGGCTTGCTACGTAGAACATAATACGGGCATAACTATTCGGGTGCACGGCAAAAACCTCGATAAAGCAAATACGCGGCATACGCCAAGCCTTTGGCTTGCCGACAAAAAACGCGCTTTTTCGCAAACTTTATTATGTTGACAACGGCGTGACGGCGGTGGTATAATTTAATCATGAACGAAACCCTGTACCTGCGATACAAAGCCGTGGCGGTTTACAAGCGCGTCGCCGAGCAAGCCGCGCCGCTTGCCGAGCTTTTGCGCGCCGATTCGGTCGCGCGCCGCGTCGAGCTGTGCGCCGAGGTTTTTTCGCGGGTGGCGGAGAGCGGTTTTACGACGACGGGCGAGTGGCTGCGTTCGCTCGTGCTCACCGACGACAACGTGTTCAGCCGCGCGGCGGCGTGCGGCGCGCGCATTCCCGACGCGGTCAAGGCGCAGGTCAACGGCGAGCTTATTACGTTTAAACAGTTTTCGCTGTTAAAGCCCGACGATTTCGATTTGGGCGCGGCGGCTGATTTTGCGCCGCGGTTCGTGTGCGGCGGGTTTACGGGCAGCGTGTCGTCGCTGGCGGCGTTTTACGCGAAGAGCGGGTGCGGCGCGTTTGCGCGCGGCAATGCGTTCGTATACAAGGACGGCGGGCTGACCGCCGCCGCAGTCGAGCCCGTGCGCCTCGACGACCTCAAAAACTACGCCGAGGAAAAGTCGGAAATCGTGCGCAATACCGAAAACTTTATCAACGGCTTGCCCGCGTTCCACACGCTTTTGTACGGCGACCGCGGCACGGGCAAATCGACTACGGTGCGCGCGATTGCCAACGAGTACCGCGACCGCTTAAAGGTTATCGAGCTTGCCAAGACCGAGCTTAAAAGCCTGCCGCGGCTGCGCGAAAGCCTGAGAGGGTTCAAGCAGAAATACATTCTGTTTATAGACGATTTGTCGTTCGACGAGAACGACGGCGGCGCGGACGAGTTTAAGACCGCGCTCGAAGGCTCGCTGGACGCGCAGGCGTCGGACGCGCTCATTTACTGTACGTCCAATCGCAGGCATTTGTATAAGGAAACCGACAAATCGGCTATGCGTCACGCCGCGGACGAGGTGCAAGCCGAGCTTGCGCTGTTCGACAGGTTCGGGCTTGTGGTCACGTACATAAATCCCGACAAAGCCGAGTTCGTGGACATACTGCGGCAAATTTTGCGCTCGCGCGGCATAAAGTGGCGCGACGAGTACGCGCAAATCGCCGAGCTTGCCGCGCTCAAAAAGGGCGGGCGCTCGCCGCGCGCCGCCAAGCAAATCGCCGACCTCATTGAATCCACGTACGCCGAGCGCAGGAGCGAATAATGGGCGACGTTTTTCTCGACGCGCTGCTCGACACGCTCAAAATTTTGCCGTTCCTGCTCGTCATGAATTTGATTATCGAGCTTGTCGAGCACAGCTCCAAGGGGTTCGGCGCGCACAAGATTTTAAAGGGCGGCGGCGCGCCGCTTATCGGCACGGCGGTGGGCGTAGTGCCGCAGTGCGGATTTTCCGTCGTGGCGACGGAGCTGTACGCCAAGCGCAAAATCGCGCTCGGCACGCTTCTGGCTGTGTATATCGCCACGTCCGACGAGGCGCTGCCCATCATGCTGTCGAGCTATGCGGGCGTGACCAAGCTTTTGCCCGTGCTTATTATCAAGGTGTGCTTCGCGCTCGTCGTGGGGTATGCCGCGTTTGCCGTCGAAAAGCTGGCGGCGGTTGTCAAGGCGAAAAAGCGCGAGCAAGCGAGCGGCGCAGGCGCGAGCGAGCATGCCGACGCGCATGAGCATGAGCACGAGCACGGGCGTGAAAGCGAGAATGTCGACGCGCACGGTCACGACGCCGCGCCCGACGGGTGCGCGCATATACGCGGCTGCCACCGCCATTCGATTGAGGGCGAGCAAACGGCTGTCGGCGAGAACGCCACAAGGCGGCAAAAAGCGGCGCGCGTGTTCCGCGAGTATATCGAGCACCCGCTCGTTCATACCGCAACGGTCATACTTTTTATCTTTGTCGTCAACGTGGTTTTCGGCGTGCTCGTATATTACGTGGGCGAGCAAAGGATTGCCGATTTTATTAAATCGACGGGGTATTTGCAGCCGCTCGTCGCCGCGCTCGTCGGGCTTATACCCAACTGCGCCGCGTCCGTCGTTATTACCGAGCTGTACGTCGTGGGCGGGCTCAATCTGGGCGGCGCGGTCGCGGGTCTGTGCATGGGCGCGGGTATCGGCTACGCCGTGCTCGTCAAGCAAAACCGACCGATAAAAAACACCGTCGCGGTAATAATAATCATGTACGCGCTGTCCGCGCTATTGGGCGTGTGCGTGACTGCGTGCGGGTATTGATGCCGCAAGCGCGTCGCGCGAACGAGGTTGAACGTATCCTTGACAAATCGCGCGGGGCGTATTATAATGTAAGCATGGCAACGCTATATCGGAAATACAGGTCGCAGACCTTTGATGACGTTATCGGTCAAGCCCCGATAATAACCACGCTCACCAATCAAATCAAGCTGGGCAGGATAGGTCACGCCTATCTGTTTACGGGCAGCCGAGGCGTGGGCAAGACGTCGTGCGCGCGTATTTTTGCACGCGCGGTCAACTGTCTCAGCCCGCAAAACGGCAGCCCTTGCGGCAAGTGCGAGGCGTGCAAAGCGCTCGCCGCCGACAGCGTGGATATTATCGAGATGGACGCCGCGTCCAACAACGGCGTGGACGACGCGCGCGACATTCGCGAAAAGGTCAAGTACGCGCCCGTTTCGTGCAAGTACAAGGTCTATATTATAGACGAGGTGCACATGCTGACGGGCGGCGCGTTCAACGCGCTGTTAAAGACCATCGAAGAACCGCCCGAGCACGTTATTTTCATACTTGCCACCACCGAGCCGCAAAAGCTGCCGCAGACCATACTGTCGCGGTGCATTCGGTTCGACTTTAAGCTTGTTTCCGCCGAGGAGCTCGCCAAGCACGTTGCGCGTATCTACGACGCGGAAGGCGTCAAGTACGCGCCCGACGCGGTGGAGGAAATCGCGCGGCTGGGCGAGGGGTCGGTGCGCGACGCGCTGTCCATTGCCGACACGCTCATGTCCGCCGCCGACGTTATTACGCACGAGGTGGTGCTCACGCTCACGGGTGCGGGCGATTCCGCGGGCATTGCCGCGCTGTTCGACCGCACCGCGGCGCGCGACGTGGCGGGCGCGCTCAACGCAATCGACGGGTTTGCGAAAAACGGCAAATCCATGGCGGCGGTCGCGGGGCAGCTCACTGACTATGCGCGCAACGTTTTGGTCGTAAAGTCGGTGGGCAAAGCGGCAATCGGGAACGGGCTTGTCAACGTGGACCGCGACACCGCGGCGCGCATCGAGAGCTCGGCGGAAAAGTTTTCCGTAAGGGATATTTCGCGCATACTCGAAAGCTTCGGCGCGGCGGAGAGCGGGCTTAAATATTCGGTCAATCCGCGCGTTTATTTGGAGACCGCCGTCGTCAAGCTGATTTGCGGCTCGGACAGAGAGGACGAGCTGCTCAAACGAATAATCGCGCTCGAAAAGAACTCCGCCGTATCGGCGGAGCAAAAAAAAAATAACCAATCAATAACGGACGCGCCGCCCGCCGAAGCGGCTAGCGCGCCGCGTTCGTCGACCGTCGCTAAGGACGCGGCTAGCGCGGTTTCTCAGCCCGCTCCGAGCACGTCGTCCGTACAGCCTGTCCCGCCTGCGCGCAATGCCGCGCCGAGCGCGCCGCCGCGCGCCGACTACGACGGGTATATACCCGAGCCGCCGCCCGAGCCGAACGATTACTGCGAGCCGAGTCCGAGCGTTGCGCCCAAGCGCGTCGCCGATACGGGTGTTCAATCCGCGCCGCGCGGGTTTGCCCGTGCCGTGCCGAAAAGCGGCGTAAGCGAGCGCGCAGGCGCAGCCGATACCGTGCGCGCGTCGGCGACCGCGCCGACTGCGCCTCCGCCCGTTCCGCGAACCGTGCAAAGCGCGCACGCCGTCAAGCCGCCCGATACGTGCGAGGTGAAGAGCGCGGACGAGGGCGAGTTTATGCACCTCAGCGCGACGGGCATTACGGGCATGGCGCTGTTCGGCAAGCTGGTGACTTTTTTGCGCAAGCGCGCCGACAGTCCGCACGCGGCGCGGGCGAGGGAGCTTTTGTCGCGTGGCGTGCAGGTAAAAGAGCGCGATGATTTCATTGCCTTTATCGCGCCCGACGATTGCTTTCTTTCGCTCGGCGACGAGTCCGTGCTCGGCGAGCTTAACGCCGCGCTCGACTCGTGCGGTATAGAAAAGCGCGCCAAGGCGGAGCGTACCGACGAGAGCTTGATGGCGGATGATATCGAGCGGGGGAGGGTGTTGTTTGGCAAAGACGGTATTCTTTGAGCGCGTATGCATCGGCGGATACGGGCTACGAGCGGGCGCGCCCCCTCGGTCATGTAGGTGGTTCTACACTCCCTTCGGGGGCTTGCCGCCTGTTGCCCGTCTGCGCCGCGCCTACGCGCTCAAAGGCTTTAACTGTAATTTGGGCGCGCCTTGCTTTCCTTGCCCGCGCGTAGTTTAATGTAAAGCGACAACTATGTGCATGTATATCGTCTTTGGCGATGCGCGCCGCGGGTCTCCGCGCTCAGAGGCTTGGACGGTCGATTTGGGCTTGGTTACGTAGGGTGGTTTTACACTCACGTCGGGGGCTTGCCGCCTGTTGCCCGTCGCGCGCGTAGTTTAATGTAAAGCGACAACTATGTGCATGTATATCGTCTTTGGCGATGCGCGGCGCGTAGAAAAATTGTCAGTCCCCAACATTGCGCAAGCATTTTTCGCGCAAGATAATTTAGCTGCGGCGTGTGCCGCAAATCCGTTTGTTAGCTATTCGCAACGATTTAACGCTTTGTATTCGGAGTATTTATGAAATACGGTATTGTAAAGGTTGCGGCGTGTACGCCGACCGTCAAGTTGAACAATCCCGCGCACAATGCGGGCGAGTTAATCGCGGGCATGAAAAAGCTGGCGGCGGAGGGCGCGGAAATCGTCGTGTTCCCCGAGCTGTGCCTGTGCGGCTACACCGCTATGGATTTGCTGTTCACGCGCGAGCTTTTGGACGGCTGCGTAGCCGCTATTCGCAAGGTTGCCGCCGCCGCGCCCAAGCACATGCTCGCTTTTTTCGGCGCGCCAATCGCGCACGAGGGGCGCTTGTATAACTGCGCCGTCGCGGTTTCCGACGGCAGGCTTTTGGGGCTTGTTCCCAAAACCGAGCTGCCCGATTACGGCGAGTTTTACGAGAAACGGTATTTCACGCCTGCGTTCGACGGCGTGCAAACCGTCGAGGCGTTGGGCGCGCCCATGGGCAAGCTGATATTCAAATGCGGCTCGCACGCCAATCTTGTCGTGGGCTGCGAGATTTGCGAGGATATGTGGACGGACGTGCCGCCGTCGGTCGAGCTTTGCCGTGCGGGCGCGAACGTTATAGTCAATCTTTCCGCGTCCGACGAGACCGTCGGCAAAGCCGAATACCGCCGTCAACTCGTGTGCGGCGTGTCGGGCAGACAGCACTGCGCGTACATTTACGCCGATGCGGGCGCGGGCGAGTCCGTCACCGACTTGGTGTTTTCTGGGCATAACATCATCGCCGAAAACGGCGGCATAGTCGCCGAGAGCGCGCCGTTCGGCGCGGGGCTTGCCGTATCCGAAATCGACGTCGAAAAGCTGGACGTCGAGCGGCGCAGAATAGGCGTGAAGCCCGCGACGCAGGCGTTTGCCGCCGTAGAATTTTCGCTCGGCGACGGGCTGACGCTGTCCGCGCCGCCGCCCAAATATCCGTTTGTGCCCGACGAGCGCAACGAGACCGCGCGCCGAGCCGAGCTGATATTGACTATGCAGGCGCATGCGCTGCGGTCGAGGTTCGACGCGATTAAGTGTAAGACGGCGGTCGTCGGCGTGTCCGGCGGGCTCGATTCCGCGCTCGCGCTGTTGGTATGCAATCGCGCGCTCGACGCTAAGCGTATCACGCCCGTGACTATGCCGTGCTTTGGCACGACCGATAAGACGCGCGGCAACGCCGAAGCTCTGTGCGCCGCGCTCGGACTCAAACTTTTGACCGTGGATATCAAAGACACCGTGTCGTCGCACCTTGCCGATTTAAAGCACGAGGACAGGGACGTCACGTACGAAAACGCGCAGGCGCGCACGCGCACGATGACGCTGTTCGACCTCGCCAACAAGACGGGCGGGCTTGTCGTCGGCACTGGCGATTTGAGCGAGCTGGCGCTCGGCTGGGCGACCTATAACGGCGACCACATGTCGTCGTACGGCGTGAACGCGGGCGTGCCCAAAACGCTCGTCAAGTACCTCGTGCGCTACGAGGCGGAGCGGCTCGGCGGCAAGGCGCAAGCCGCGTTGACCGATATATTGAACACCGATATTTCACCCGAGCTGCTGCCGCCCGAGGACGGCAAAATCGCGCAAAAGACCGAGGATATTTTGGGTAAGTACGATTTGCTCGATTTCATTCTTTACTACTATTGCCGTTACGGGTTTGCGCGCGAAAAAATCGAGTTTTTGCTGCGCGCGGCGTTCGTCGGCGTAGACGGGAAAGAAATCGAGCGCGCGCTCGACACGTTCTACAAGCGGTTTTTCTCCAACCAATTCAAGCGGTCGTGCTTGCCCGACGGCGTGAAAATCGGGTCGGTGTCGCTCTCGCCGCGCGGAGATTGGCGTATGCCCAGCGATATCTAATCGAATATCGGTTAGCGATAAATTACGCGGCTTGCGGCGTTGTCGAAACTCGGCGACGCCGTTTTTGCATGCCGACTTTTTCAAGAGCGTCGCTAAACGTATTCGAAAATTTCTTCCGAAAAATTTCGCGCGTTCGCTTGACAAAGATAAAAGGCAGGTTTATAATAAGACAGTCGGTTGCATATTGCGAACCAAAGTTGCATAAAGCGAACCGCATGGAATAAAGTGATAGAGAGGCGATGGATATGACGCTTTTGCAAGCGCCGCAGGGCGAGCCCGTGCTTGTGATTCGGGTGGCGGCGGAAACGAAAATCCGCAAGCATTTGGAAAACCTCGGCATAACGTCGGGCGCGGAATTTACCAAGCTGTCGGCGAGCGACGGTAATATGATTGTGCGCGTGCACGGCTCGCGTATCGCGCTCAACCGCGACCTCGCGGAAACCATTGTCGTTCGCAAAGCGCCTATATTCGCATAGCGGTCGGGCGCGGTTTGGCTAAACTGCGCGGCGCATTCGCTCGCTTGCGGCAGTCGTTTTCGCGGCGCGGCAAATAGCGCTCGCCGCGGCGTTTGCGACTAAACGGCGAGCGTTTGGCGCAAGCGCGTAAACCGCGGGCATAGATATTTAAATTTTTTTACCGCTCGGTTAGCGGTTGCTAACCGTAAAAATAAAATTATTCGGAGTGTGACATGGAAAAATTATTGTCCGAGCTTGCGCCCGCCGAGGCGGGCGAGGTGAAGAGGGTTTTGGGCGAGGGGCGGCTCAGGAGGCGGCTTTTCGATATGGGCGTTACGCCGGGGGCGCGCGTCGTCATGCGCAAGGTCGCGCCGTTAGGCGACCCCATAGAGGTCAATATTCGCGGCTACGAGCTGACTTTGCGGCGCGCGGAGGCGCAGTGCGTGCTCATGGAAACGGACTGATATTGCGGCGTTATCGGCGCGTTTGGCTTTGCTCGAACGTTAGGCGCAAGGCGGCGCGCTAATAAAATCGGCTTATGCGCGGCGACGGATATGTGCAGTCGCTGCGTAAATATACGTGGAAACGGAGGCGTAATATTGTGAAGATAGCACTGATAGGAAATCCCAACTGCGGCAAAACGACGCTGTTCAATCGGCTGACGGGCAGCACCGCGCACGTGGGCAACTGGCCGGGCGTAACGGTCGAAAAGCGCGAGGGCGTGTACAAGGGGCTTAAACGGCAGTCGGCGGAGCGCATGGAGGTGGTGGACCTGCCCGGTATCTACTCGCTCTCGCCGTACACGCCCGAGGAAATCGTGTCGCGCAATTATATGCTCGACGGCAATCCCGACCTTGTAATCAACGTCGTGGACGCGACCAACCTCGAACGCAATCTGTATCTGACGACGCAGGTGCTCGAAACGGATTTGCCCGTAATCGTCGCGCTCAATATGATGGACGCGGTGGAGCGGTCGGGCGACGAGATAGACGTGCCCGCGCTCGAACGTGCGCTCGGCGTGCCCGTCATGCCCGTAAGCGCGCTTAAAGGCAGAGGCGTAAAGGAGTTGATGAAGCGCGCGGCGGATATGCGTAACGCGTCGCGCAAAGGCGTCAGCGTATTGAGCGGCGGCGCGTTGTATCCGCTCGTAGAACGCATGCAAAGCGTGCTGGCCGACGAGGGTATCGCGCACCCGCTGTTCGATGCGGTCAAACTTTTGGAGGGCGACAGCGCCGCGCGAGAGCGTTTTCCCGGGCTTGCCGCGTCGCTGGACGGCGTTTTGCCCGAGCTGTCGCTCGGCGAATACGACGGAGATTACGAGGCGTACGTAGCCGACGCGCGCTATCGCTACATAGCTGTAAATTACTCGCCGTGCTTAAAACGCGCGACGCATGCCGCGCGGCTCTCGCGTTCAGACAAAGCCGATAAAGTGCTCACGCACCGCGTTTGGGCATTGCCGATTTTCGTGCTTATCATGTTTGCGATATTTCACGTTACGTTCAGCGAGGACGTGCTGTTTTTAAACTCGCTGTTCGGCGTAAAGGTGACGAACGAGACGTTTGCGTCCGCGCTCATGATTGAGCCCGGGGACGTCGGCGTGCCCGCTCTCGGCGTGTGGCTGCAAAGCCTTTTGGGTTGGTGCACGGGCAGTCTTATAGACGCGTCCGCCGCGGGGCTTGCGCGCGCGGGGTACGAGGGCACGTGGGTGAGCGGCTTTCTGTGCGACGGGTTGCTTGCGGGCTTGGATTCCGTTTTGAGCTTTATTCCGCAGGTGCTGCTGCTGTATTTGTTCCTGTCGATTATGGAGGACACGGGCTACATGGCGCGCGTCGCGTTTATTCTCGACCGCGCTTGCCGCAAGTTCGGGCTGTCGGGCAAGGCGTTTATGCCGCTGCTCATGTGCTTCGGCTGCGCCGTGCCCGGCATTGTCGCGACCAAGGCGTTGGAGGACGAAAAGGAGCGCAGGCTGACGATTATGCTTTCGCCGTTCTTTTCGTGCGGCGCAAAGCTGCCTATCTGGGCGACTTTTGCGGGCGTCATGGCGAACACGTATTGGAGCGGGTTCGGCGACCTTGCCGTGTTCATTATGTATTTTATGGGCATTGCCGTGGCGATTATCGCCGCGTTCATACTCAAATCGACCGCGCTCAAAGGCGACGCGCCGCCGTTCATAATGGAGCTGCCCGCGTATCACAGACCGCAATTCACGTCGACGGTCGTCCATCTTTGGGATAAGCTCAAACATTTCCTGTTGCGCGCGGGTACGGTTATCGCCGCGTCGATAATCGTCATTTGGTTCTTGTCGTCGTTCGGCAAGGGCGGGTACTGCGATATCGACGCGAGTATACTCGGGTATATCGGCAAGGGCTTGCAGTACGTGTTCTATCCCGTGTTCGCCGCGCCGAATGGATTTGTATCTACGGCGGCACAGCAGCAGTATGCGTGGCGGTTCGTCGTGGCGGCGTTTACGGGGCTGATTGCCAAGGAAATGGTCGTGGCGACGCTCGGCACGATTTCGGGGCTTGACGGCGACGCGATACTCGACGGTGCGGCGACCGACGCCGAGCAATCGGCGTTCGACGCAATGCTCGGGTCGATGACGCCCGCCGCTATGTTCGCGTATATGGCGTTCAATCTTTTTTGCGTGCCGTGCATGGCTGCCGTCGGCGCGGCAATGGGCGAGCTTAATTCCAAAAAGCGCTCGCTGCAAGCAATCGGGTTTTGGCTGTTGACCGCGTACGCCGTCAGCTTCGTCGTGTTCTGGCTTGGCAATTTCAATACGTACATGTGGCCGATGAGCGTTGCTGTGCTCGCGGCGCTCGTCGCGCTTACCGCGTGGCTTATCGCAAGGCTTGCGGTAAAGAACAGGGCGAATAAAAGGCTCGCGACAGCTGCGACTGCCGACGCGGCGGCGACGGCCGACGCGTGCGCGATTCCCGACAAGGAGGATGAATAATGACTGCGCTCGAAATAGTTTTGATAATCGCGATAATACTTTTCCTCGGCGGAATAGTCGCGTGGCGCGTGCTCGTACATGTGCGCAAGCGGAAAAGCGGCGGTGCGTCGGGCGGGTGCGGCAGCTGCGGCGGCTGTGCGGCGGCGGGGTCGTGCCCCGCGGCTAAGGCGGCGAAAGCTGCGAAGGCGGAGCGCGAGGGCGACGACGAAATGCGCGAGAGCGTGCAGACGACCGTCACGTGCGATTTTTCCGATATCGTGGCGAAGCTGCGCGACGATGCGGATAATAAGGCGGATTGATATAATACCCTCGCGTTATGTAAATGCGGGCGTGAACGGGCGCGGGCTTGTCGCGTCCGTTTTGCGTTGCGTATATCTGCTTAATCGAACAGTGTTTTGTATATCGTTGACAACGCGCGCGTTATGTTGTAAAATATACGAACAACAGTTTGGGAGATTTCTATGAAAATCGGTGTAGTGGGCTTGCCCAACGTCGGCAAGAGCACGCTGTTCAACGCCATTACCGAGGCGGGCGCGGAGTGCGCGAATTATCCGTTCTGCACAATCGAGCCGAACGTCGGCGTTGTGGCTGTGCCCGACGCGCGGCTTGCCGTGCTCGAAAAAATGTTCAACAGCCGCAAGGTTGTGCCCGCGGTTATCGAGTTTGTCGATATTGCGGGGCTTGTAAAGGGCGCGAGCCGCGGCGAGGGCTTGGGCAATAAGTTTTTGTCGCATATCCGCGAGGTGGACGCGATTATCGAGGTGGTGCGCTGCTTCGACGACCCCAATATTATCAACGTGTCCGACACGGTAGACCCCGTGCGCGACGCGGAAATAATCAACACCGAGCTCATGCTCGCCGACCTCGAAAGTATCGAAAAGCGGCGCGCGCGGTTTGAAAAAACCGTCAAGAGCGGCGACCGCAAAGCCGCCGAGGCGCTCGATATTCTCGACCGTATGACGGCGTGTATAAATTCGGGTAAGAGCCTGCGCTCGCTCGGGCTGGACTGCGAAACGCTTGCGCTCGTGGACGGGCAGTTTTTGCTTTCCGTCAAACCCATTATCTATTGCGCGAACATTTCCGAAAACGATATCGGCTGCGCCGATAATAAGTACGTCAAAGCCGTGCGCGAGTTTGCGGCGGCCGAGGGCGCGGCGGTCGTTGACGTGTGCGCCAAGGTTGAGCAGGAAATTTCCTCGCTGCCCAAGGACGAGCGCGCGGAATACCTCGACGCGCTCGGGCTGAAAAGCTCGGGCTTGGAACGCGTTATCACCTCGGGCTACGAGCTTTTGGGGCTTATGAGCTACCTCACGGCGGGGGAAAAGGAGGTGCGCGCTTGGACTATCGAGCGCGGCACTACCGCGCCCAAGGCGGCGGGTAAGATACATTCCGACTTCGAGCGCGGGTTTATCCGCGCGGAAATCGTCGCGTACGACGACCTTGTTTCGAGCGGGTCGTTCGCCGCAGCCAAGGCGGCGGGCAAGGTGCGCAGCGAGGGGAAGGAGTATGTTATGAAGGATGGGGACGTAGTTGAATTCAAATTCAACGTTTGAGCGCGTATGCCTCGCGGGATACTGCGTCAATCGAGGCGCGCGCTCGGTTACGTAGGGGGTTCTACGCGCCCGTCGCGCGCGTCTCGATTTCCTTGTCTGCCGCGGGCATACGCGCTCAAAGGCTTTAACGATAGTTTGGCGCTCGGTCATTTACGGGGGTGTAAGCTCCCGCGCGCGTAGTCTATTGTAAAGCGACAACTATGTGTATGTATATTGCCTATGGCGATGCGCGGCGCGTAGAATATTGTGCGGTAGCAACAATGTGCGAGTATATCGCCTATGGCGATGCGCGGCGCGTAGTATATTGTACAGCGGCAACAGTGTGTATGTATATCGCCTTTGGCGATGCGCGGCGCGTCTCGATTTCCTTGTCTGCCGCGGGCCTACGCGCTCAAAGGCTTTAACGATAGTTTGGCGCTCGGTCATGTAGGTGGTTATACACTCCCGCGCGAGTAGTATATCGGGCGTTCACAATAATGTGTATGTACAACGCCTTTGGCGATACGCGCGGCACCCACGCGCCTGTTGCCCGTCGCGCGCGTAGTAAAATTGTTAGTCCACAACATTGCGCAATATTATGCCTTTTGCGCCGGGCGGCGAGCACAGTCGAAAAAGCTTATTTACCATAATAGATTTCTCCACTCCGCGCCGGCGCGCTGCGGTCGAAATGACGTCATAGAAATCAGACTTTTTAGTTCGGGAAACGCGGACGCGCAACGGCTCGATATGATGTGGATATGGAAAGTATCGTACGGTTTAAACCACGTCATTTCGACCGTAGCGCCGAGAAACGGGGCGCGGAATGGAGAAATCTGTTAATTTAAGAATATAGCTTTCTTCTATGACCGCTCCGCTCGAAACGACAGTAGTCGGACTAAGCTATTCGGGCGTGCGGCGCAACCGCCGACATAGTAAGCGCACGGCACACGGCAAACGTTCGGTTTGCGACAAATATTAGGTTTGAATTCACATATTCACAGGTGCACATATGATTGATTATAGGCTTTGTATCTACAATTCGGCAAAATCCGTGCTGGACGGGTTGGAGCTTTCGGACGTTGCGGCGGCGGACGCGTTCTGCGACTACTGCATTCCGTGCTTTAAGTTCGCCAAGATATTGCGAAAGAGCCCCGCGGCAATCGCGGCAGATGCGGCGGAGCGCGTCAAGATTGACGGCATGACCGTCGCCGCGCTCAACGGCTATCTCAATTTTACAATCGAGCGCGAGGCGTTCGTGCGCGGCGCGTTTGCCGCCGAGCTCGGCGAGAGCAAGCCGCTCGACGGCAAGACCGTGTGCATAGACTACTCGTCGGTCAATATCGCGAAGCCGTTCCATATCGGGCATCTCATGACGACCGTCATCGGCGGCGCGCTGTGCAAAATGTTCCGCGCGCTCGGCGCGAACACCGTGGGCATAAACCACTTGGGCGATTGGGGCACGCAGTTCGGCGGGCTTATCTCCGCGTTTAGGCATTGGGGCGACGAAAAGCGGCTCGTCGAGCGCGGACTGGACGAGCTATTGGAATTGTACGTGCGTTTCCACAACGAGTCCGAAAAGGACGAGAAGCTCGCCGCCGAGGCGCGCGAGTGGTCAAAAAAAATCGAGAGCGGCGACAGCTACGCCGTCGGCTTGTTCGATAAGTTCAAGGCAATCACGCTCGAACAGGCGAAAGCGGTTTACCGCAGGCTGAATATCGAGTTCGACAGCTATCTCGGCGAGAGCTTTTACGTAGATAAGGTGGCGGGCGTGGAGGAAAAGCTGCGCGCGAAAAATCTGCTGCAAACGAGCGACGGCGCGCAGGTGGTTATGCTCGGCGACGATATGCCGCCCGCGATTATCAGGCGCAGCGACGGCGCGTCGCTGTACGTGGCGCGCGACCTCGCCGCGGCGTACTATCGGCACGCGACCTACGGATTCGACAAATGCTTGTATGTGGTAGCGTCGCACCAAGCCCTGCATTTTAAACAGCTTTTTAAGGTATTGGAGCTTTTGGGCGAGCCGTGGGCGAGCGACATGGTGCACGTAAGCTACGGCATGGTGTCCGTCGAGGGCATGTCGCTGTCCACGCGGCGCGGCAACGTTTTGTATCTGAGCGACGTGCTCAACGCCGCCGTGGAAAAGGCGCAGAGCATAATCGAGGAGCGCAACCCGACGCTCGTCGGCAAGTCCGAGGTGGCGGAGAGCGTGGGCGTGGGCGCGGTCGTTTTCGACGCGCTGTACGACGGCAGGCTCAAAGATAAGAATTTTTCGCTCGCCGACGCGCTCAATTTCGACGGCGAAACGGGACCGTACGTGCAGTACACGCACGCGCGCTGTCGGTCGGTGCTCGCAAAGTGCGATACGGCGGAGAGTGCGGACGATATCGACTATTCGCAGCTCACCGACGACGAGGCGTACGACGTGGTCAAGCTCGTCGCCGATTTCGACGACGCGGTGTACGCCGCCGCGACCAAGTACGAGCCGTCGATTGTGTCGCGCAGGCTTGTTAAAATTTGTCAGGCGTTCAACAGGTTTTACAACGCCGACAGAATTATGTGCGGCGGCAAAGCGCAGACCGCAAGGCTCGCGCTCACAAAGCGCGTAGCCGACACGCTGCGCTACGGCTTGTCACTGATTTTGCTGGACGCGCCCGAGCGCATGTAACGCTAACCGCGCGCCCGAACTCGTACTTGAAAGACCGCTTTTATGCTATAACGAATTTTTCAATGCCGCAGTCGGAAGTTAGCGGCGTTCGGCGGTCGTCGATTCGTATAAATGCGGCGGGTTGTCGAGCGCTGGAAAATCTCCGTACATATTTTTATTTAATCGCAAACAAAAAGCTCTCGACGATTCGAGAGCTTTTAATCTTGACAAAGTATATAGTCCGTTTCGACGTCCAAAAGCTTGCACAGATTGGCGAAGGTGTCGAGCGCGGGCATCTTCTTGCCGTGAACGTAGCAGGAAATTTGCGTGTGCTTTACCGCGCTAGCTCGCTTTGACTCATGCCGCTTTGCTTTATCGCCTCGGCAAGCCTTGTTTGTATTTGTTCGAGCGTAATCATATGATTTGATTTATTATTGTAAATTCAATGATTACATTTTATACCTAATGGGTATAAAAAACTCGATATGTACCTAGCGGGTATATGCGGCGGAGGACGTTTTTGCGGGGTAGGCAAACGCTCTTGCTTTTTCGTCGCGAGCGGCGGCGTGCCGTAAAGCGGGGCGCGCGCACTGCGCGCAATCCGTCAAAGCGAGCTGCGCGTTAAAAAGTGAACCCGTCCTCTCTGCCGCAAAAGCCGTCGCAGTGCCGACGCGAGCGTCCGTCGCCGCTGCCGCCGAGGCTGCCGTTTTTGGCGTTCATCATCAAAAACATCAATATAAGCTGGTTTATGCTCTCCGTGCCGCCGCCGTTTTCCAGCATCAGTATCATCAGGAGCAGTCCGAAAATATCGTCTTGCATAATTCCTCCGTCAAAAATGTATATGCGCATGGGCGGCGTTTAGTGCGAATTTTGTCGACGCGTTCGGTTTTACGTAAAAACGGCTTTGCGCCGTAATTCGCGGGGATTTGCGAAAAGCCGACAAAAACGCGGGTTGACAAACGCATGTTTATATGATATATTGCGCATATGAACACCTTGCTTTTGGATAGCTACACCGCGGCGCAGGTCGCCGACAGCATGCCGAACGGCGGTCGGCTGGGCGCGCTCGCCGATTTTTTCGACGCGCTTTCCGACGTTACGCGGCTCAAAATCGTGTGCGCGCTATCCGTGTCGTCCATGTGCGTGACCGACCTGTCCGCGCTTACGGGCATCAATCAGACGACGGCGTCGCACCAGCTGCGCATTCTTCGCACCGAAGGCATCGTGACGGCGGCGCGTCAAGGCAAGGTAATGTTTTACTCGCTCAACGATTGCGGTATTTCCAAGATTATGAATATCGCCGTCGGCGCGGTGTTCGACTGACCGCGCGGCAAGAAAAACGCACGGAGGAGCTTTTTATGGTTATTACCGAGAAATGGGACGCGGCGATTGCCGCCGAGTTCGATAAGCCTTACTACAAGGCGTTGATGGCGGAGGTTGAGCGCGAGTATGCGCAGTACGACGTGTACCCGCCGCGCGAAAGCATTTTCGCCGCGCCGCAGCTTGTCGATTACGACAAGGTGAAGGTCGTCATACTCGGGCAAGACCCGTACCACGGCGCGGGTCAAGCGAACGGCTTGGCGTTTGCCGTCAACAACGGCATCGAGCCGCCGCCGTCGCTGGTCAATATTTTCGCCGAGCTCAAATCGGATTTGGGCGTCGAGCCAAACGACGACACCACGCTCGTCGGCTGGGCTAATCAGGGCGTGCTTCTGCTCAACGCGTCGCTCACCGTGCGCGCGGGCGCGCCGCAGTCGCACGCCAACCTCGGCTGGCACGAGCTGACCGATTCCATGATAGAATCGCTCAACAACCGCGCCGAGCCCGTTGCGTATATTCTTTGGGGCATGAGCGCGCGGCAAAAGAGCGAGCTTATTTCGCCGCGCAATTTCATAACCACTTCGGCGCACCCCAGCCCGCTGAGCGCGTACCGCGGGTTCTTCGGCTCTAAGCCCTTTTCCAAGGTCAACGCGTGGCTCGTGCAAAACGGCATGACGCCCATATATTGGCAGTTTACGGGCAAGTTCGAGCCTGCCGCCTATTACAAAAATTCGGACAGGATAAAGCGCTGCTAATGCAAAGACGGCTTTTCGAGCTTGCGTGCAGTCGTATATAAAAGTCATTATACCGTAATTTCGACCGTTGCGAGCTTGCGAGCGGAGCGAGAAATCTTTTATTAAATAGAAGATTTCTCGACTGCACGCGTTCACGGCAAACGCGCAGCGGTCGGCAGTAAATCGGGTAGCGATATCGCTATCCGTTTTTTGTTTGTCGGGATTTTTTTTGCGAATTTTGTGCCGCACGTCGAAACGGCAGGGCGGCGCAATTTTCGCGCTTTTGTCGAAAACGGCGGGTACTTTGCATTTTCGACGTTGTCGAAAGCGTATAATACTCGATAAATTCGCGCTTTGTCGAAAACGGCGAGGTAATAAAGGTTTTCGACAAGCCGCGGCGCGCGCAATCGTTATTTTCCTGTTTACTTTTTCGCGAATATATGTTATAGTATTCGATATGGACGACAAAAGCGTGAAAAACGGCGCGCCCGACGAAACGGAAAAATCGGCGGGCGGCGGCAATAACAATAAATTCGTATGGATAGTGCTTGCGGTAATGGTGGTAATGTGCGTTGCCGTGGGCGTGCTTTCGTCGGTGCTGACCGCATACTTTATGCGGCGCGGCACGACTCCGCCCGTAATCAACACCGAGGGCGTGCACCAGGCGTTGGAGGGCGTCGTTACGGCGCGTAAAAGCAATATCGTCGAGGTGTCTTGCAACGGCGGCGGCATTGTGGGCAGCGGCGTGGTTACGAAGTACGAAAAGTCGCATTACTACGTGCTTACCAACGCGCACGTCGCGGGCGAGGGTTGCGTCAAAGCCGCGGTCAGGTTCGACGGCGACGACGGCTACTACGAGGCGGAGCTGGTCGGGTACAATTCGTTCTACGACGTGTCGGTGCTGCGCGTAGCGTATGCCGACGCGCGCATTGCCGATATCGACGGCAGCGACGTTTTTAATCGCGGACTCGATTATAAAGAGGGCGAGTACGTTGTGGCAATCGGCAACGCCATGGGTATGGGCGTCTCGGCGTACGAGGGCATAATCTCGCGCGCGTGCGAGCTGCTGGAATACGGCGGCAAAACCGTGCCCGTGCTGCGCACTACGGCGGCAATCAACGCGGGCATGAGCGGCGGCGCGGTGTTCGACGTGGACGGCAATTTCGTCGGGCTCGGCACGTACCGCATGAGCAATTCCGAGGCGAACGGCGGCGACCATTCCACCGACGTGGAAAACACGGCGTTCGTCGTGCCCGTTTCGGTCGTGTATCCGATATACAAGCAGATAGTCGAGTTCGGCGACGGCGGCGAAATAGGAATAATGCAGCTCGATTTCAGGCGCGCTGCATCGTCGGCGGTCGGGTGGATGGGCTTTCATTCGCTCGGGTTCGACTGCGTTTACAAAAACGGCAAGCTCACGGTGGAAAACACGAACGTGTCCGCTCTGCAAAGCGGCGACGTGATAACCGGGGTGGGAGCATATTCGGTGTCGACCGATATTTGCCGCACGGCGGGCGAATTTTTATGCTATCGTTTAGGCTCGCATACGGGCGGGCAGCTTCGGCTTACGGTAACGCGCAACGGCTCGGAAATTACCGTGCCGTTCGAACGGTATTACGGCTATGCGATTTAAATTAAAGGGCTGTGCGATTATACTTGCCGCGGCGGCGACGGCGCTGTTCGCGCTCGGCGGCTGCAATGCGGGCGGGCGTTCTGCGGATATCCAGCCGCACCTTATTGCCGCTGGCGACGACGCGCCCGTGCGCCCAATCGACTCGTTCGAGACCGAGGCGCTGCCAGATATCGACGGCGAGCTTACCGACGCGCAGTACCGCGCGCGCGTGGACGATTTGTACTTGACGGTGACGGCGGGCAAAAAGCCGATATTCGTCGACGACGACCCCGTAAAGCCGGTGTACGACGCGGCTGTCGAGCTGCTCGACAGATACGTTTTGAACAAGTGGCACGACGGCGGCGACGGCGCTGTGAACATAGTGCACGCGCTGCACGATTGGCTGGTGTGCAACGTCGATTACGATTTCGCGCTGTATTCCGATTATCAGGCGGGCAATACCGACGTAGCCGACAGTCCGTCGTTTAATATCGACGGCGTGCTGCTCGGGCGGACGGCGGTGTGCGACGGGCTGAGCCGCGCCATGAGCTTTTTGTGCGCTATGGAGGGCGTGGACAGCATTCGCGTGACGGGCGCGCATTCGGGCGTGCCGCACGCTTGGAACAAGGTCAAAATCGACGGGAAATGGTACAACGTGGACGTGACCGCCGACGCCGCAAACTACACCGCAGACGGCGGCGGCTTGTCCAAGCAGCTGTCGCACGGGTACTTTTTGCTGAGCGACGAGACCATGCGCTCGCGCGTGGGCGCGCATTCGGGGTTCGACGTGACCGAGTTCCCCGCGTACGAGGATTACGATTATTACGCCGACAAAATGACAGATATAGGCGGCGCGTCGCACATGCTTACGCTGCGGTCGCAAGCCGAGCTGAACGCCGTGTTCGCCGATATAGGCGCGTCTAAGCGCGCGGTGGGCAAGATAGAGTTTAAACTCGATTTCGCGGGCAAGAGCAACGTTAACGGCGGCGACATGTACGCGGCGGAGCTTGCCGAGGCGTACGGCAAAGCCAAAAAGCCCGATTTCGTTTTCGATATCGACAAGGCGCAAAAGCCGTATTTTCAATACCCCAACGGCGTGTATCTCGTGCTGGTTTACAAGTAAAATATAGAAACGCCAATAAAAAATCCCGCGTACGCACGCGGGATTTTTTTCAGTCTTGCATGAATTTGCAGAGGTCGCCGACGGTCTTTACTTTGTCGAGAACCTCGTCGTCCAACGTTTTGCCCGTTTCCGATTCGAGGTTGAACATGAGCTCCATGAGCGCGAGCGAGTCGGCTTTGAGGTCGGCGGTAAAGCTCGTGTCGGGGGTTATAGTCGCGGGGTCTACGCCGAAATAGTCGGCAAGCTCTTTTTGTATGCGTTCAAACATTTTTTAAATCTCCTTATTGATTTGGTTTTGTTTTTTTACGAATTGAGTATGTTGATTACGATTTCTTCGGTCATGCGCGAGCAGGTGACGTGCTTTTTGCCGTTGGCTATATCCTTGGTGCGCAAGCCTTTGGCGAGCGCCTTCTTGACCGCGTAATCGACGGCGGTCGCCTCTTTGACGAGCTTTAACGACGTGCTGAGCATCATTGCCGCGGCGAGTATCGTCGCTATCGGGTTGACCTCGTCCTTGCCCGCAATGTCGGGCGCAGAGCCGTGTATGGGCTCGTACAGCCCTATGTTGCCCGCGCCGAGCGAGCTGGACGGCAGCATGCCTATCGAGCCCGTAATCGCCGCCGCCTCGTCCGACAGTATGTCGCCGAACATATTGGACGTGAGTATCAGGTCGAACTGCGACGGGTTTTTTACGAGCTGCATGGCGCAGTTGTCCACGAGCATGTGCTCGACCTTGACTTCCGGGTATCCTTTTGCCACGCGGTCTACCGTAGCGCGCCACAGCCTGCTCGTTTCGAGCACGTTGGATTTGTCCACGCTCGTTATGCGTTTTTTGCGCGTCATTGCCAGCTCGAACGCTATTTTGGCAATGCGCTCTACCTCGTTAATCGAATACACCTCGGTGTCGTACGCCTCCTGTCCGAGCGCGCCGTCGCGATACCCGCGGTCGCCGAAATATATTCCGCCCGTCAGCTCGCGCACTATCATTATATCTACGCCTTTTTTGGCGAGGTCGGGGCGCAGCGGGCTGGTCGGTATAAGCTCGTCGTACAGCACCGCGGGGCGGAGGTTGGCGAACAGCTTCATGCCCGCGCGCAGGCTCAATAAGCCTTTTTCGGGGCGCATGTGCGCTTTTAGGTCGTTCCACTTGGGTCCGCCTACCGCGCCCAAAAGCACGGCGTCCGACTTGTTGCAAGCCGTCAGCGTTTCGGGCGGCAGCGGCACGCCCGTAACGTCGATTGCGTTGCCGCCTATCGGCATGGGGTGCATGTGGAAGTCGTGACCGAATCGGCGCTCCACCGCGTGCAGCACCGCGACCGCCGAGTCGATTACCTCCGGACCTACGCCGTCGCCCGGCAATAGCGTTACGTTGAAATTCATATTTTCTCCTTTATTTGTTTTTCTCGATAGCCCGCCGCGCTATGCCAAAAGCCCGCCGCGGTCGATAATGCGCTTGATTTCCTCGGGGTAGGGCGGCACGGAATACGTTTTGCGCTTGGTGACGTTTACGACGACGCCCTTGGTCAAATTCACCTCGAACGCGTCGCCGTCCGCCGCGTCGTCCACCGCCGCCGCGCACTCGACGATTGCCAGCCCGATATTGATTGCGTTGCGGTAGAATATGCGCGCAAAGCTCTTGGCGATTACCGCGCGCACGCCGCACGCCTTGATTACCGCGGGCGCGTGCTCGCGCGAGCTGCCGCAGCCGAAATTTTCGCCCGCGATTATATAATCGCCGTCGGCGACGGCTTTTGCGAACCCGTCGTCGATATCCTCCATGCAGTGCGCCGCCAGCGCGGCGAAATCGGATACGTTGAGGTAGCGCGCCGCGATTATCGCGTCGGTGTCGACGTTATCGGCGAACTTGAACGCACGTCCGCTTGCTTTGGTTTCCGTCATGGCGTAATCTCCTCAGCCTATATGCCCGAGCAGCGCGGCGCGAGCCGCCACGTGCGGCGAGGCGAGGTATATCTCCGCCGATTTTGCGCCCATTCTGCCTATAAAGTTGCGGTTGGTCGTGGCGACGGCGACCTCGCCGTCCGAAAGTATGCCCATGTGTCCGCCCAGACACGGTCCGCACGTCGGCGTGGAAACCGCCGCGCCCGCCTCGATAAACGCTTGTATGTACCCGCGCTCGATTGACTTTAAGTAAATTTCCTGCGTGGCGGGAATTATTATAACTCGCACGCCCTTAGCCACCTTGTTGCCTTTAAGCACCTTGTACGCCGCTTCCATGTCCGACAGCCTGCCGTTGGTGCACGAACCGATTACGACCTGGTCGATTTTTATTTTGCGCTTTGCGAGCGAGCTCAGCGTTTCGGTGTTTTCGGGCAGGTGCGGTTTGGCGACGGTGTGTTCGAGCGCGTCGAGGTCGATTGTAAGCTCGCGCTCGTATTCGGCGTCCGCGTCCGCGTATACGCGCTCGAACGCCGTTCCGCACGATACCGCGGTGTAC
This sequence comes from uncultured Christensenella sp., assembly GCA_910577945.1. GTDB lineage: Bacteria > Bacillota > Clostridia > Christensenellales > Pumilibacteraceae > Anaerocaecibacter. The sequence continues at coordinate 137,686 of CAJTNI010000002.1, forward strand.
GCGTCGGTCGCGTCATCCACGGGGAATATGCCGTTTTTCGCGCCCGCCTCGATTGCCATGTTGCAAACCGTAAAGCGGTCGTCCATGCCGAGCGCGCTTACGTTTCCGCCGAACTCCAACGACGCGTAGCGCGCGCCCGATACGCCGATTTTGCCTATAATGTGCAGTATTAAATCCTTGCCCGATACGTCGGTACGGAGCTTGCCTTCGAGCGTGATTTTAATCGCTTGCGGCACTCTGAACCACAGCTCGCCCGTCTTGTAGGCGTAGGCGAGGTCGGTCGAGCCGACGCCCGTTGCAAACGCGCCCAGCGCGCCGTACGTGCACGTGTGCGAGTCCGCGCCGATGATGAGCATGTTCGGCTTGGCAAGCCCTTTCTCGGGCAGCAGCGCGTGCTCTATGCCCATTTGCCCCACGTCGAAAAAGCTTTTGATTCCTTGCTTTTCCGCAAAGCTGCGGCACGTCGCGCATTGCCGCGCGCTCGCTATGTCCTTGTTGGGCGCGAAATGGTCGAGCACTATCGCGACCTTGTCGGGGTCGAATACGCGCGTGCCGCCCGCGCTCTCGAACGCCGCGATTGCGGGCGGGCAGGTGATATCGTTGCCGAGCGCAAGGTCCACGCGCGCCATTATCATTTCGCCTGCCGTGAGCGATTTTTTGCCGCAGTGCGCGGCGAGAATTTTTTGCGTTAACGTCATATTGTCAATATTAAAGATTTACGCGTCGCGCGAATGCGCGTAGCCGTTTGCGACGGTGTCGAAGCGCAAGCCTCGGCGCTCGGGCGCGGGCTTAAAATTTCTTTTTGAGCGTCGCGCCGAACGCCGCCGACGTGACGAGGTTTTGATAGCGCAGCAGCCAGCCTGCGACGTTGCTGTCCTTGGGGCGCAGCTTCTTTTGCCGCGCTTGTAATTCTTTTGCGGGCACGTCGAGCGCGAGCCTGCCGTTTTGGATATCTATTTTGATTACGTCGCCGTCCTTGACGAGCGCGATTTTGCCGCCCTCCGCCGCTTCGGGGCTGACGTGCCCGATAGCCGCGCCGCGCGTCGCGCCCGAAAATCTGCCGTCGGTGACGAGCGCGACCTCTTTGTCCAAGCCCATGCCGACGAGCGCCGCCGTGGGCGCGAGCATTTCGCGCATGCCGGGGCCGCCCGCAGGACCTTCGTAGCGAATGACCACCACGTCGCCCTTTTTGATTTTGCCGGCGTATATCGCGTTGACCGCTTCTTCCTCGCAGTTGAAGCACTTTGCTTTGCCCGTGAATGCGAGCATGGATTTATCGACCGCCGAGCGCTTGACCACCGCGCCGTCCTCGGCGAGGTTGCCGCGCAGCACGGCTATGCCGCCGACGGGCGAAATCGGGTCGTCTATCTTGCGAATGACGTCCGTGTTCTTTACGTGCGCGTGCGCGTAGATATCGGCGAGCGAGCAGCCCGACGCCGAATACGCCGAGCCGTCTATGAGGTTCTTTTTGGCGAGCTCGTGCAGTACCGCCGAAACGCCGCCCGCGAGATGCAAATCCTCCATGTCGGTCTCGCACGACGGCGACAGCTTGCACAGAGTGGGGGTCGCGTCGGACACGCTCTGAACGAGGTCGAGGTCGAGCGCGACGTTGCATTCCGCCGCTATCGCGAGCAAATGCAGCACCGTATTGGTGGACGCGCCGAGCGCCATATCGAGCGCGAGCGCGTTGGTGAACGCGCGTTTCGTGAGTATCATCCGCGGCGTAATCGCGTCGCGGACGAGATTGCAAATCGCCGCGCCCGCGCGCTTGGCGAGCCGAATGCGCTCGCCGGATACGGCAAGCACCGTGCCGTTACCGGGCAGCGCGATGCCGAGCGCCTCGCACAGGCAGTTGAGCGAGTTCGCCGTGTACATGCCGCAGCAGCTGCCGCAGCCGGGGCAGGCGACGTTTTCCAGCGTCGACAGCTCGTCGATACTCATTTCGCCTTTCTTGACCGCGCCGATACCCTCGTACACCGACGAGAAGCTTACTTTCTTGCCGTTCCACTTGCCGCTTTCCATAGGCCCGCCCGATACGAATACCGACGGGATATTGACGCGCGCCGCGCCCATGAGCATGCCCGGAACGATTTTGTCGCAGTTTGGAACGAACACCGCGCCGTCGAATGCGTGCGCGTACAGCATGGTTTCCACGCTGTCGGCGATGAGCTCGCGCGAGGGCAGGGAATACCGCATGCCCGCGTGACCCATAGCCAAGCCGTCGCAAACGCCTATTGCGGGCACGACGACGGGCGTGCAACCGCCCGCGTAAATCCCCGCCTTGACGGCGTCGGTTATGCGGTCGAGGTGCATGTGCCCCGGCACGATTTCCGACTTTGCCGTGACTATGGCGATAAGCGGCTTTTTAATCTCGTCGTCGCTCAGACCGAGCGCCTTCAACAGTGCGCGCTGCGGCGCTTTTTCCATGCTGGTGTAAATTTCCTGTGACATAACCTTTCCTTATATACGGGCGTACCCGTTTTTTACGAATATGTGATTGTGTTTAATTATATCACCGTGCACGGCGTTTGTCAATTTTTAAATGATAAATTACAAACAAAAAGGACGCAAACTTGCCGTTTGGCAGGCTTTGCGTCCTCTTTTGGAGGTGTGAGCGACTTATTTGCTATCAGATGATGAACGGAATATTCTTGTCGAAGAAGAATTGCTGTACCTCGGGCACTTTGACCGCGATTGCCGACGCGATGAGGAACAGCGCGATAGCGGCAAACACTATTTTGAGTATGAGGCTGTCCGTCCAGCAGCAGGCGTTGTACAGCACGACCAAGAACATGAGGCACAGCACAATCGTGCCGATTATGTCGATGGCTTTTATCGCGCCGGCGGGTACGTTCTGATACACCATTACCCACTTGATTGCGATTATAACCGCGTACAGCAACAACACTATAACCGATAAAAATTGGTCGATTTTTCTGTCTTTCTTACCCATTTGAATCCTCCTTGGGGCTCTTTACACGGTAATTATATACCGCGATTATTAAAAAGATATATAAGAAAGATTAAAAGTAGATTAAAAGAAAAACGACGGACGAGAATACCGCTGTTTATTTTGCGTTGCGCGCGTGCCACTGCGCGAGCTTCGCCGCGAACAGCGCGGCGTTTTGCGCTTCGGCAAGCTTGAAGCAGGAGAATAGCGCAAGCTTGTAGTCGGGCGAGTCGATATCGGCGGTTTTGACAGTGAGCTTGCCGTTTTTCGCGTCGATTAAGCTCTGCACGTACCGCGCCGCTTTGTCGTCGATATATGCGCTCGCGTCCGCGCCCGCGGCGAGCTTGCCTTGCCCGACGGCGGACACCAATCGGCGTATAGATTCGAGACTTTCGGCAACCGCGTCAAACTCCGACGCTTTGCCGTTCGCTTTTACCGACGTTTCCATAATCTCTACGAACGTGCCGAACTGCGCTTTCAAATACCTGTAAAGCCCGTCGGCATAGCGGCAAATGTCAATCTCGTCGCCCGCGTTTTCGCCGTGCGCCGCGTCGTCGAAAATAACGTCGATATTCGTCCTGTAAATATCGAAATAAATCTCCGACAAATCGTATTCGGCTATCTTGCCGTTTTCTATAATGTAACCGTCGGCGTCCTCGTCGGATAGCGGCGCGAGCCGCCCGAGTCCCGCGGCGGTCAAATATCTATCGACGGGCGCGGCGTCGCCCGCGCACAGGCGTCCGAACGCGACGTCTTCGGCGGCGCGCGTATTTACGGTCATATTAGCGACCATGCGCTCCATGGCGTGAACGTTGTCGTCGCTGTTTGCGTCAAAATTCGGGAAAATTTTGTTGCTTTCCATAAGGGTTTAACCTCCTGTTGTTTTATTGATATGAGTATAGCAGTTATCTTAGATAATTTCAAGCTTTTTGCTTGTGGACAAATGTGGTATTTTTTGGACATTTTGTGGTAAATCAAAATGAACTGCATTATCGGTCAAAAGAAAACGGTAGTAAGCGACAAAAAATTTAAACTACAATATAACAGTTATATCGCTTTAAAGCGACTGCAATAATTTGAGGGGAGGGCAGAAATGAACGTTGTTCTGGAAAGAATACACGAGCTTCGTGTTAAACACGGTCTGACGAAAACCGCTATGGCGGAGAAGATAGGCGTTACGCCTACGACGGTCAGTAATTGGGATAAGCAGGATACCATGCCCGCGCTGTCTGTCGTGGAACGGTTTTGCGACGCTGTGGGCGTTACCATCTCGCAGTTTTTCGGCGGTATGAAGAAATCCGCGGATATTACGTCGGACGACGTTTTTCTCAACGAATGGCGTATCTTGACGGACACGGAAAAGCAGGCTGTGGAAAAGGTGCTGGACGCCTTTTTGGGACATGCGGAGGTAAAGGAAAATGTTTGACGCGGTTAAGCGCATAGGCGAGCTTATGAAGGAATTCGGGTATTCGGCTTACGAGCTGTCCAACCTCACGGGCATGTCGGCAAACGCCGTTTACGATTGGTTCAAGACGGGCGCTACGCCCACTCTCGGCAATATAGTAAAGCTGTGCGACAGTATGGGCGTTTCGCTCGAATACTTTTTTTGCGGCGACGAAGGGCTTGACGACAGAACGTCAGGCGCTTTGAAAAAATGGCTGGCGCTGTCCGATGCGGAACGCCGTTCGGTAATGAACTTAATGCGCGCGTTCAACGGGAAATAGCGCTCGGTCAGTCGCGGGCGCGGCTTTGACAAAGCAACACGCCATTGTAATGCGCCGAAATCCAAGCGAATATCGCCGCGATTTGCCCGTAAAAATGTATCTGTTGGGGTTAGACGCTCGTATGATAGTCGTGCGTGCTGCGGCACATATTCGCGCAATATTAAGTAACCGCTATGGCTATCAAAAGCGAATGGTATAGCGGTTATCCGAGAATAATCTACAATATAACCGTTATAACACACAAAACCAACTTATATAATTAGGGGGGGTAAAAGTGAACGATATACTTGCAAGAATAGAAGAGCTGCGCGCGGCGCGCGGGCTGAGCAAGCTTGCGTTGGCGAGTAAAATCGGGGTTACGCCGACTACGCTCAGTAATTGGAGCAGGACGGATTCCATTCCGTCGCTGTCCGTTATCGAGCGCATTTGCGAGGCGACCGATACTGATTTCGAAACTTTTTTCTGCGGCTTGGGCAACTCCGAGCGCAATGCTCAAAACGAGTTTATCGACGGGTGGCGCATGCTGTCGCCCGCGGAGCGGGTTGCGGTGGAGCGCGTCGTCGACGCGTTTTGGCAAAGCAAAGGCGAGGTGAGCCGTGATTGACGTTACTGCGCGTATAGCGGAATTGATGCGCGTCAAAAATTGGACGGCGTACAAGCTTTCCGAAAAGACGGAAATTTCCACCAACGCGATTTACGATTGGTTTAAAGCGGGCGCGACGCCGACGCTTGCTAACATAGTCAGGATTTGCGATGCGCTCGACATAACGCTGGAATTTTTCTTCTGCGGCGGGCGCGAGTACACCGACGAGGAGCGGCGCGTGCTCGATAAGTGGGTGAGCCTGTCCGAGTTCGAAAAGAACACCGTCAAAAGCCTTATCGACGCGTTTACTTTGGCTAAGTACGACGATTGACCGCCTTGCGCCGAACGGTTTTTACTCACGCAAAGCGCTTGCGCGTTACATTATAATATAGGGAGCTGCCGAGGCTGCGCGGATAACGCTTGACTGTCGATTACGCGTTACTCGCCGACTGTTTTACAGCGTTTCGGTCTTGTTCGATTCGCTGTTAAGCTTTACGCTGCCGCGTTCTATCGCGGTCAGCCCCGTGCGCGACAGCTCTATAATCTCGTATTGCTTCATGAGCTCGATAAAGCCGTCGAGCTTGGCGGGCTTGCCCGTCAGTTCGATTACGACGGAGTCGGGCGATAAATCGACTATTTTCGCCTCGTACGTGCGGCACGCGGTTTCTATATCCGCGCGCTCCGCCGCGCCCGCGGCGACCTTTACGAGTAGCAGTTCGCGCAGTACCGCGCGGCTTGCGTCCAGCTCGCCCGTCATTACGCAGGCGGGAAGCTTGCCGAGCTGCAATACGATTTGGCGCAGCACGCTCTCGTCGCCGCGCACCGTCACCGTCATTCTCGACAGCGCGGGGTCCTCGGTCGCGCACACCGCGAGCGAATCTATATTATAGCAGCGGCGCGCAAACAGCCCCGATATGCGGGCGAGTATGCCGCTTTCGTTGGTGACGAGCGCGGATATAATATGCGTTTTTTCGTTGTCTTGCCGTTTGTTTTGCATTATCGCCTCGCTTTGCCGTCGGGAATTTCGGTTATTATGTCGTGCATTGTTTTGCCCGGCGGAATCATGGGCAGCACCAATTCGTCTTTTTCTATCTTGCAATCGACCACGGTGACGCCGCTTTCCGCAAGCGCCGCTTTTACCGTTTTTTCAACGTTTTTATCGTCGTCGAGCAAGTAACCCTTTGCGCCGAACGCCTCGGCGATTTTTACGAAATCGGTCTTGTTGGCGTCGAGGTCGGTGGACGAGTAGCGCTCGCCGTAAAACAGCTTTTGCCACTGCCGCACCATGCCGAGCGTGCGGTTGTCGAACACGAACACCGTCAGCGGCAGGTCGAGCCTGACCGCGGTCGCCAGCTCGTTCATATTCATGTGGAACGACCCGTCGCCCGTGAACAGCACCGCGCGCCGTCCGCTGCCTATCGCGCCGCCTATCGCCGCGCCCATGCCGAAGCCCATCGTGCCCAAACCGCCGCTCGTGAGGAACGTTCTCGGCGACTTGAACGAATAGCCCTGCGCCGTCCACATTTGGTGCTGCCCGACGTCTGTCGCGACTATCGCGTCGCCCGCGTTTTCGGACACGCACGCAATCACCGCGCGCGGACTCAGCTTGCCGCGGCAGGGCGGGAGCGCGTATTTGCGCTTATATTCGGCGTTGAGGTCGAGCATCGTCTCGTCGCGCTTTTCGCCGACCGTCATGGCGAGGAGTTTGAGCACCTGCTTGACGTCGCCGCGAACGTACGCGTCCGTGCGCACGTTCTTGTCGATTTCCGCCGCGTCGATGTCTATATGCACAATCTTGGCGTGGTTGCAAAACTTTTTGCGGTCGCCCGCCACGCGGTCGGAGAACCGCGCGCCCGCCGCGATAATCAGGTCGCTGTGCTCGACCAGTCGCGCCACCGACGCGTGACCGTGCATGCCTATCAGCCCCGCGCAGTATTTGTGCGCGGTGGGTATTGCGGAAAGCCCCATGACCGACGTGGCAATCGGCGCTTTTATGCGCTCGGCAAAGCGCAACAGCTCGGCGCTCGCGTCCGCCGCTATGCACCCGCCGCCCGCGTAAATTATCGGGCGTTTTGCACGCTCTATGAGCTCGACGGCGTCGGTCACGTCCGCCTGCATGGGCGGCTTGTGCGGCGGCTCGGGCTGCTTTGCCGTATATTCGATTAGCGCCTGCTGCACGTCCTTGGGCACGTCGACGAGCACCGGACCGGGGCGGTCGGAGCGCGCTATGTGAAACGCGCGGCGTATCGCGTCCGCCAGGTCGTCGGCGTTTTTGACGATGAAATTATGCTTGGTTACGGGCATCGTTATTCCCGCGATATCGACTTCCTGAAAGCTGTCTCTGCCGAGCAGCGGCACGGGCACGTTGCCCGTAATCGCCACAAGCGGCACGCTGTCGAGGTACGCGTCCGCTATGCCCGTGACGAGGTTTGTCGCGCCCGGACCCGAGGTCGCTATCGCCACGCCGACCTTGCCCGTCGATTTGGCGTAGCCCTCGGCGGCGTGCGCCGCGCCCTGCTCATGCGAGGTGAGGATTTGCGTGATTTTCGGCTCGCGATAAATCGCGTCGAACAAGTCAATGATTTGTCCGCCGGGATACCCGAACACCGTCGTAGCGTTTTGTTCGAGCAAGCATTTGACTATTATTTCCGCGCCTTTGAGTTTCATGCTTATCGCTGCCTTGTCGCTTTTTTTGAGTATTGGATTATTATAGCAGTTAATTCGGATAAAATCAAGCCTTTGCCCGCTATGAGCGTCGGCGACCGTTTTACATTGTTGACAATTTGCGCGCGTCGGTGTAGAATGTACGCAAAGCCATTGAGTGCGAGGATAATAAAATGAAGGTAGTTTCCAAACAGAACAATTCGCAAATGTGTCTGATTTGCGGCATGAACAATACGCTCGGCGTGCACGGGCAGTTTTACAATATGGAGGACGGTTCGGTCGGCGGGCTGTTTACGTTCCGCCCGGAGCACCAAAGCTATCCCGGGCGGGTGCACGGCGGCATGCTGTCCACCATGATAGACGAGCTCGCGGGGCGCGTGCTGTGGGTTGACCGTCCCGACCAAATCGCGGTCACTATGGATATTTCGGTCAGGTACAAAAAGCCCGTGCCGTACGGCGTGCCGCTCAAAGGCAGGGGAATTTACACCAAAAAGCTGTCGCGCGCGTATTCCGCCAAGTGCTGGATTTTGGACGGCGACGGCGCGGTGCTCGCCGAGGGCGAGGCGAAATATTTGATACTGCCCATGGAAAAAGTGACCGACGCGTCGTTCGACGAGGAGCTCAACATTTACATACCCGACGATATCGCGGAAATAGATTTCGGCGAGGTGGAGAGCGTGCGCGGCGTGTAGTCGTTTGCGCGAACGCGCGAATTCAATCGACCTTGGAGGGGCGTTATGGAAAACGTAAGAACCGCGATTTTGGTTGTGGACATGCTTAACGACTTTGTGACGGGCGCGCTCAAATGCGACAGGGGCTTGGCGGTCGTGCCGCGGCTTGCGCGATTGTCGGACGCGGCGCGCGCGCACGGCGTAAAGGTCGTTTATTGTAACGACGCGCACGTAAAAGGCGTCGACCACGAGTTGAAACTGTGGGGCGACCACGCAATCGCGGGGACTCACGGCGCGCAAATCATTCCCGAGCTTGCCGCAAAAGAGGGCGATTACGTAGTGCCCAAGCGTAGGTACAGCGGGTTTTTCCGCACCGATTTGGATTTGCTGCTGCGCGAGCTCGGCGTCGATACCGTTATCCTCACGGGGCTGCACACGCATATGTGCGTGCGTCACACCGCGGCGGACGCGTACTGCTTGGGGTATAACGTGGTCGTGGCAAAGGACGCGACCGACAGCTTTGCCGAAGAGGACTATGTAAGCGGCATTAAGTATTTGAAAGAGGTGTACGGCGCGGAGGTCTATTCCGTGGACGAGCTGATAGAAAAATTCAAGGCGTGCAAATAACCGAACTCGACTGCACCCGATAACGAGCTGTTTGGGAAAGCGCTGCGTCGCGGTATCACGGACGAATTTTTGAAGAAAAAAACGACGAATGCTTTGTTCCATTCGTCGTTTTTGCTTCGGATTATAAAACGCGTGATTATTCGAGTGTGACGCTCGATTGCCGACGCACGCCTATGCGCGGCATACGCGCAGCCTTTTGTGGCTTTACGTTGGTTAACTACCCGCGCAATTATTCGGGTGTAACGCTTAATACTAACGCACGCCTATACACGGCATTCGTCCAACCTTCGGTTGGCTTTTACGTTGGTTATATAGCGAGTAATTATTCGGGTGTAATGCCTTAATGCTTACGCACGTCTACACACGGCATACGCCCAACCTTCGGTTGGCTTTTGCGTTGGTTATATACCGCGCAATTATTCGGGTGTAACGCTCGATTGCTTACTTACGCTTACACACGACAATCGCGCAGCCTTTGGCTGCTTATTTGCCGAAGTAGCGTTTGAGAAGTCCCGCAAAGCCTGCGCCGTGACGCGCTTCGTCCTTTGCCATTTCGTGAACGGTGTCGTGCACTGCGTCGTACCCGAGCTTTTTGGCGCGGGCGGCGAGAGCGAGCTTGCCTTCGCATGCGCCCGCCTCGGCGGCTGCGCGCATTTCGAGGTTCTTCTTGGTGGACGCGGTGATTACCTCGCCGAGCAGCTCGGCGAACTTAGCCGCATGCTCCGCCTCTTCGTACGCGTAGCGCTTGTACGCCTCGGCGATTTCGGGATAGCCCTCGCGCTCGGCTACGCGCGCCATTGCGAGGTACATGCCGACCTCGGTGCATTCGCCCGTGAAGTTGGCGCGAAGCCCTTCGACGATTTCCTTGTCCTCGACCATGCCGTCGCCGACAACGTGCTCGCAAGCGAACTTAGCCTCGCCCGTGACGGGCTCGAACTTTTTCGCGCCGCAAACGGGGCAAACGTCCACGCCGTCCTCGACAATCGCGCCGCAAACCGCACATTTTTTCATAATGATATTCTCCTTTTTGTGAGTTTTTTGTTGTGGTTTATTTATATCACAGGTCGATAAAATTGTCAACGGTTTTTCGCGCGTGCGGACGCGCCGCGATAACGGCGTTCGGCGGGGCGGCGCGCGACCGCTTGCCGCGCGTGTTTCGCAATCAACTAAATTATTTCGGGTGCTGCGTAAATTCTTGCGTTCTGCGCGCGGTTTTGGTAGAATATAAATGTATTTGCAGCGCGCATCGGCGTTGCGGACGTATATGTTTTGTCGGGCGGCGTCGGACGGCTTCGGTCGCGCGCCGACGAGCGAGGGCGGTATGAAAATAGTAATTGTGGGCGGAGTCGCGGGCGGCGCGACCGCGGGCGCGAGAATAAGGAGATTGGACGAGAACGCCGAGATTGTCATTTTCGAGCGTTCGGGATACGTTTCGTACGCGAATTGCGGGCTGCCGTACTACATAGGCGGCGTTATCGAGCACGAGGCGGCGCTCACGCTGCAATCGCCCGAGGGATTTTATTCGCGGTACGGCATCGTTGTCAAGGTCAATCACGAGGTGACGGCGATAAACCCCGAGGCGAAAACCGTGTCGGTAGTCGATTTGAAAACGGGCGAGAGGTTCGAGGAGCGTTACGACAAGCTGCTGCTTTCGCCGGGCGCAAAGCCCGTGCTACCCGACTTTTGTATCGAGGACAAGCGCGTGTTCACGCTGCGAACGGTTGAGGACACGCTCAAAATTCGCGATTATATAGAGACCGCCGCGCCGCGGTCGGCGACCGTGATAGGCGGCGGATTTATCGGCTTGGAGACCGCCGAAAACCTCAGGGCGGCGGGGCTCGACGTTACGCTCGTTCAGCGCGGCGCGCATTTGCTGAACGTGGTCGACGGCGACATTGCGGCGTTTGTCCACGCCGCGTTCGCGAGCGCGGGTATAAGGCTGATGCTCGACGCCGATACGAAAAGCATTGCGGCGACCGACAAAGGCGTGCGCGTGGAGCTTGCGGACGGCAGGGCGGTGGACGGCGATATGGTTTTGCTCGCCGTCGGCGTGACGCCCGAAAACGCGCTTGCAAAGAGCGCGGGCTTGGAGCTCGGCGTGCGCGGCGCTATCAAGGTCGATTCGAGAATGCGGACGTCCGCGCCCGATATCTACGCCGTGGGCGACGCGGTCGAGGTCAAGCATTTCGTCACCGAACGCGACTCGGTTGTCGCGCTTGCGGGTCCCGCGAACAAGCAGGGGCGCATTGCCGCCGATAACGTTTGCGGGCTGGACAGCGAGTACGACGGGGCGCAGGGCTCGTCGGTCATAAAGGTTTTCGATATGACCGTCGCGGCGACGGGTATCAACGAGGCGCAGGCGCGGGCGCTCGGGTATTCGTACGAAAAGGCGATTTTGTCGCCCGCGTCGCATGCGGGATACTACCCCGGCGGCAAGGCGATGACTATGAAGCTTTTGTTCGAAAAAGAGTCGTTGAAAATTCTCGGCGCGCAGATTGTCGGGTACGACGGCGTCGATAAGCGTATCGACGTAATCGCCACCGCCATTCGCGCGGGCATGAAGGCGACCGACCTCAAAAGTCTGGATTTGGCGTACGCGCCGCCGTACTCGTCGGCGAAAGACCCCGTGAATATGGCGGGGTTCATCGCCGAGAATATTCATAACGGCGTCGTAAAGCAGTTTTATTACGAGGACGTTCCCGCGCTGAGAACGCGTGCCGACGTAAGGCTTCTCGACGTGCGGACGCCGCGCGAATACGCGCTCGGGCATGCGGACGGGTTCGTGAATATCCCGCTCGACGACTTGCGCGAACGACTGTCGGAGCTCGACAAATCGAAAAAGATTTACGTAATGTGCCAAAGCGGGTTGCGCAGCTATCTGGCGACGCGTATCTTGACGCAGAACTGGTTCGACGCGTACAACTTTGCGGGCGGGTACAGGCTGTACGCCACGGTTATGCGCGGTGAGCTTGCCGCAAGGGAATGCCATCCTTGCGGTAAGAATAAACGATAATTGCGGAATGTGTGCGCGCATTGTCGGGAACGCTCGACGATTCGCGCACTGTCGAATATTAAAGGAGGTAAGACCGATGAAATACGTATGCGAAGTTTGCGGCTGGGAATACGACGAAGAACAGGGATATCCCGACGGCGGTATCGCGCCCGGAACCAAGTGGGAAAACGTGCCCGAAGATTTCGAGTGCCCGCTGTGCTCGGTAGGTAAAGACCAATTTGCCGTATCGGAATAACTACGTTACCGCAAAAGCCCGAGGTCGAGTAGTCGCTCGTACCTCGGGCTTTTGCATTGGGCGGAATTATGTATTATTAGTTAAAACGAAATTAAACGATTGCGCGCAAAGCTCGCGCGTCGGGCGAACAGCGCGGCAAAAATGAGCGTGGGTAATTTGACGGTATATGTTTATCTCGAATAGGGTAGTGATAATATTATCTATGCCGCGCAACTCGAACTTCCAACCTTCGACGCAGTCACAGCAAAATAAAAAGCACGGACTAGCCGTGCTTGGTGCGCACGGACTTGTGAAAATTGAACTGTCTATATACAAAAAATCCCGATTATCCATGTCATCGGGATAATCGGGAAGTTTTTCGGGCGAGAAATTGTAATATATTTCTAATTTATCGTCGTACAGCACGAGCTTTTTAACAAGCGTTCGTATCATCAAATTCGGTTTGCATTTCAGTGCGTGGACTATAAACTAGGAAATTTTTTCTTTGGTTAGTTTCTTTTGTTCTTTGTACTGCTCTATCAGAATCTTGTCGTTAATTTCGGCAAGCTTGTTTTCGAGTTGTTCCATTCGTCGTTTTGTCGTCGGAGTTATTATGCCTTGTTCGATTGCTTTCATAATGTTGTCAATCGTCTTTTTTGTATCGGCTTGCTCAGCTTACAGTATGTGTAGTAGCGACATATCTACCATGCGTTTATTATAGACTTGCATAACCTGTTCGCGTATTGCTTCAACAATCCCGTAAACGCAATCGACGCCGACGGCGAACTTGCATGGTGGAAGAAGCTGTTGATAGGACTTGCCGTAATAGCGGTAGTAGCTGTAGTAGCGGTTTGCACCGCCGGAACGGGCGTTGGAGCTGTTGCGGCTGCAGCGGCAGTCGGAGCTGTAAAAGGCGCGGCGATAGGTGCAGTAACGGGTGCGGCTATAGGCGCAGTAACGGGTGGCATACAAGGCTACCAACAAAACGGTTGGAGCGGCGTATTAAGCGGAATGGGCAGCGGTGCGCTTAACGGCATGGCGGACGGATTCATGGGCGGAGCAATAACGGGTGCAATAACGGGCGCGGCGAGCGGAATAAAATCGCTGGGCTCGACGAGTAAGCTCATGAACGGTAAGTCTACAAATATCAAACCGTCCGATTGCTTTGTAGCAGGTACTAAAATACTTACCGAACACGGCAAAAAGAATATAGAAGACGTAAAGGTCGGGGATAAGGTCTGGTCGTGGAATGAAACGACTAATAAACAAGAGCTAAAGACTGTAGTACAATTGTTCCGCAATAATAAGCGGGATATGGTGTACATAACTGTAGGCGGCGAGAAGATAACTACAACGACCGAGCATCCGTTCTACGTAAAAGGCAAGGGCTGGGTACGAGCAAAGAACCTGCTTGACACCGATATGTTGGTATGCTATAATGGTGATGAGCTTAAGATAGACAGCGTACAAATAGAGTATGCCGAAAGTGCCGTACAGACCTACAACTTCGAGGTAGAAGGAAACCACAACTACTATGTCGGC
>CAJTNI010000003.1:0-107566 GCA_910577945.1 uncultured Christensenella sp.
TAGCTGTACAGCCATGTTTTTCCGAATACCTTGTTGTCTTCCCTTACGATACGGTTGAGCTTGTCGTACTCGTATCTTGCCTGCAATATATCGTTCTCGCGTATTTCGGTTATATTGCCGCAGCTGTCGTACTTGTACTGCAAGCGGTCGAGTATGGAGTACTTGCCGTTTATAAGGCTGCCGAACCGCATGCTTACGGGCATGTTCGTTGCGTGGTCGCCGACTTTACGGTAGTAGATATTCTCTTCCGCTATCTTCTTGCCTTTGCCGTAATATATTTCTTTGCCGATATTTCGACCCTGCACGTCCGTTTTGTGCGTTACCGTTACAGAGCCGACCGTTACGCTGTCCAAGTCTTTTGCAGCATTGTTCTTGTATGTATACGCATACGTTTCGGTTACTCCGCCCGTCTGTATCGCTCGCGCGGAAATATTACCGTCGTCGTTATAGCTGTACGTTTCGGTTACGTTGTTGTCTTTATACTGCGTAATGCGGTCAAGCGCGTCGTATGTAAAGTTCGCAATATTGCCGACGAGCTTGTCCTCTATCTTGGTTACTTTGTCGAAAGCGTCGTACTGCGATTCGGTGAGCGTTGTATTGTTGTATTGTGTTTTTATCACGTTGTCGCGGAAGTCGCTTACCGTTACCGCCACGTCGTAATTGAGCATTTTCGCCGTAACGGTCTTACGCTTTGCAACCGAATCTTCCGTATAGTTAAATTCGACATACGGCTCGTCGGAATTGAGATACACCGCTGTTTTGCGTAGCTTGTGGTCGTACTTGTACATCACGGTATTGTTACTGCTTGTATGCTTTGTTACGACTCCGTTAGTGTATTCCGTTTGATTGCTGTTGCTCTCGCCGTCTTCCGTGCTTTGAGTGATTGCCGTTACGTTGTCGTCTATGTCGTAGCCGTAGCTGAGCTTGCCGCCGTTGGGCAGCGTTTTGGTACTTACGTTGTCCGAGTTTGCCGCATATTCTATCTGCGTTTTGTTCTCGCCCGTTTCGTCGATTTCGGCAATAACCTTACCGTTCTCGTCCGTTTCGCTCTCTTTATAGAACTTGCTCGAACTGTCAAGGCTGTTGTACGAATACGATTTTACGACGCGACCTTTATCGTTGTACACCGTTTCTTCTATGCTCTTGCCGAACGTAAGTTCCTCGCCCGCAATATAGCTTTCCGTGCGAATCACTGCGCCCTGCGCGTTGTACGAATACGTCTTTACGGACGTGCTTGTCGTTATTGCCGCGCTGCCCTTTTGCGTACTCAACACCGTGCGCTCCTCTATAACGCGGTAATCTTCGTCGTATACATATTTTGTTTCCGTCTTTTGTTTGGTCGTCGTTCCGTTCGCGGACTTATGTATGACTTTCCAGCCCGTTGTTTCTGTAACGGGGTTGTTGAACCGGTCAAGTGCGATGTCGGTATACTCGTCCGCGACGAACGTAAACGAACTTAACGCCGTTTTGTTTAACGTGTCTCTCTTGGCGTACTGCACCTTGTCGTGCTTATACTTTTCGTAATCGTACTTTTCCGCCTGCACGACCTTGTTGTCTTTTTCGACGTAGTATTCGGCAAGATTACCGACGTTGTTAAACTTATACGTTTCCTTTTGCGTTACGTCGCCCGTCGTTGTTACTACCGTCTGATTGGGCGTATACGCAATTGTAGTAGACGACAGCTTGTTATTGCCGCTTACGACAGAGCCGTGCGCGATCGAATTGAACAGGCTGTAATACTCGATGCCCGTCAGCAACATTCGGTCGTATGTGAGTTTGACTTTTGCCTTGTCATGCGCCGTTATTTCCGTGATATTCGCATAGCTCACTTTACTGTTGTTTGTGGCTATATTAGATATTGCGAGCGTGATAGATTTCCCGTTGGCATACTTAATTACGGTGTTCCCGCTATTGTACGTCAAAGTGGTACGCTTGCCGCGAACGTCCGTAACGGACGACAACACGCCTTTGTGATTGTACTTGAAGACGATTTGCTTTTCTTTATCGTCGTACACTCTGGTTATGCGTTTTTTGCTGTCGCGCTCGATAGCTATTGCGTTGTTATAGTTGTCGCTTACAACTACAAGCTCGCCGTCTTCGTTAAAGCCCTTTACAAGCTCGCCGTCCATGAGGTAGTGCACGGGCGTCATGCGCTTGCGCATTGTCAGCTCTTCATTTAAACGCAAATATTCTTTGTAATAACGCCGAGCCTGCTCCTTATTGTCATCGCTTTTAGCAGTCAAAAAGTCAAGCTGTTCCTTAGTAAGCGCCTTTTGCGACATTGTATTAGAGTGCATGCATCGGGTGATTTCTATTTGCTTATCGTAGCTTTTAATTTTTTCGTCTTTCTTATTTGCATTGTTAGGAATGTCTTCCTTTGCAAAAGTTAACGACTTGGTTTGCTCGATATACGATAACCCTTGATTGTCCAATGATTCCGACTGAAGTCGCATACCGAAAAAACTATACGCTTCACTTTCGGTCATAAGCATATCGCTGTCTAAGTACGATATATGTAAATCGTTTATATGTTCTTTTGCTCTATACGTTATTTCTTTCTTGCAAGTATCTATAACGACAAACTGTTCAAGTGTGCTTTTGTACTGAGCTATTTGGTCTTCGAGTTGTTTTATTTCGTTTTGACGTTGCTCAAAGTTCTCCAATCCTGATATGTATCGCAACTGCGTCGACGCGCGTAATCCCGAATCGGAAATTTCTTCTCTGAAAACTTCGTAATCGCCATAACATAATTCGCCGTTCGGCTTTATATTAACACTATTTTTTTCTACGGTCTTTTTTGCGTCGGTACCATCGAAATAATAAAAACGCTCTTTAAACCCGTGTCGCATTCCGTAAACGTCGGTATACACAAAATCACTGCCGCACAGTTCAAGCTTTTCATGCAAATTCAAGCGGAAATTTGCGCCGCAAGCAAAATTATCCGAGCTTTGCTTGAATATTTGCGTTATGCCGTAATCGAGGCACAAGCCTTCGCCCGAAGCTATAAATATTTCGGGAGTGAACTCGCCCGTCGCAACGTTCAAAAATCCTTTTGCGCCGCCGACCAAATCTATATCTCGAGTGCATGCTTTTAACTGCTCGTTGGTAAGGTATTCTATTTTTATGTACGGGGCTTTGACCGCTGTCGTAAACGACATAGACGTATTTTCGTACGATTCGAATTTTATTACTATATCGCTCGTGCCGCCCGATGTTAATTGCGACGTTATGTCGATCGCAAGCTCGCTGTTACTGTTGACATAATTACGGCTTCCGTTTATACTTACATTCCCGCCCTTTGACTCGGCATTGGTTACATATAGCGTAGCTTTGGCTATTCTTTGATTTAATACATTAATCTTGCTTCGCTTTATTGTGAGCTCGGACCTTATCTCCTCTTTTGCGCTTTTGCTTACTAAAATTTTATCCGTATTATAAGTTTGCCAACCGCTGTAATGCTTTACCTGACACGAGTCAACAGTTACCGTTTGACGCTCGACCTTTTTTGTTATAACCGTGCCGCTGTTCATTACGATTTGCGGGTCAATCGTTACGGGGAACGCTCTGTCCTCCGCATTTATCCATTCCGCGCTTGCAACGACGACAAACGAGCAAGTACCGTCGTCTGTCGGTTCGAGTTCGTAATATACGTCGTCGCACGAGTTGCCCGCCGCGTCGAACATATACGGCGCGGGTATTGTAAACTCGACTATTTGTTCCGTACTGCCGTCGGCATCGGTTTTTTCGCGGTAAAGCTCGATTTGCAAATTATCTTCCGACAACCGCATTTGCAGTCCTTGCGTTTGCAATGCGAAAGCGTACCGATAATCGTCGGATTTTTCACGGACTATAATGTTTTCTTTGATATGGTCGCCGTATAAGCGATATTCCAAATCGGTCTGATTTTCCGCGTTGTTGTAGATAGCCCTATCGCAAAGCTTGCGTCCTTTATGCTTGCGGTTTTGATTTTTATGCTTATCTTTACTGCGCTCGCCTATTTCCAATGTCGTAACGGGGCGTTCCGCTGTTTCGTCAAACGACACAAGCGTAGATACTTCCGCGCCGGCGTTAAGAACAACGGGCGTAGAACCGTTAGGATTCTTTTGCTTGCCCTTGAATTCCCACGTTACCTGCAAATCTTTTTTACCGACGCGAACGGCACGTTTTTTGTCCGCTTTGGATATGCGTGTTTTGAACGCACTGCGAACGTTCTCGTATTCGTCGCCGACGTCGGTTAGCGTGTTATCTATTTTTTCCCAGCGGTTTTGCTCCTCGTCAAAATAGTTGGACGGCGCGGCGCTTATAACGCTGACCGCAGTCCCGTTGTTCAGGTAGTAAAGCCGACTGTTTTCGGTCGTTTGCGTTTCGTCCTCTGACACTATTGCGCGGTCGCGGTCAAGTATGTCTATCTGTTCCGTATCGTCCGCGCAGTTGTCCTGTTCATCAAACGCGTCCGCGATATTCGAGTCCATGCCATCTGCGATTTGTTCTGCGGTCTCGTCGAGGGCTAACTCGTTCGGCGTAAGCGTTTCTTCCGATTCGTGCTTTTTGTTCTTGTTTTTGATTTTGATGATTCCCATGATAATTTCTCCTTAATGGTTTTTTTATTTGTTTTCCTCTTTCGAGGCGGTTGACGTTTCCAATGTTATTGCCATTATGTGAATGAAAAAGCTATCGGGCAATACGATTTGCTTTATTAAATCGAGTTTCGGTAAATCTACCGTTATGTGATGTAAAAACACGGGCCGCGCATGTACGCCTGAAGCGATTGCGCCGTGCGATTTAACGTCGCCGCCGACCGACGACATATCGAACCAACTGAACGAATATTCATGCGTTAGATCTATGAACGGAACGGTTATGCACTCGGACCGACCGTTTTGATAGATAATATCCAACACGGCATAAGCATCACACCACAGAGCAAAGCCTATAATATGGAGCCTGTTTGCACGGGCATTTACGTTCACGGTCTGACTGTCGCATTCTATGACGTCGAACTCGCCTTTCCCGAACGCAAAATCTATCCCGTCCGCATTTCCGCTTTCGCACAGTTTGAAATCGCTTTCGGACAGATAGACTCCGTCAATGCCGACTTGATCGTCGATAGCGGGCGGGTTCGCATATACGAGCTTGCGATTGTATAACTTATCCAATGACAGTTTTATAGTTTCGTTCATTTGCACTCCTCCGCGATCCGCGCGTATACCGTTTCTTCAAGCGTCATAATTTCGGCTATCCTTTCCGACAATTTGTCCTTTTGACCGTCCGGCAAATTCTCATGCTTTGCGGATATTTTCCACATTGCCGCCTGCAAAAATCCGTACTCGCTTATAAGCCGCGCAAGTCGTTCGGCGTTTGATTTGTTTTTAAACATGTCCGATTGAGTAAGAGTGCAATAGTACCGTTTAAGAAAATATATATAGTCGTTTATAAGCGAAATCTTATTTAAAAGAGCCTCCGTATCGGATACCAAAAGTCGCCTTAACTCTATTAGATTGCGCTTTGCCGCCGCACCGCTGTTTTTTATCTGTGCGGACGGGATATGGTCGTACACTGAAATACGTTCCGATTGCGCACGAACGTTCCTAATAACAATACGGCTTGTATGTCGTCTGCGAAGTTTGCCGATTCGCATTTGTTCGCTCATGTACAGCAAAGCTTTAAGCGACATGGTTTTTGTCTTGTATTTGCTGTCGTTGGCAAAATCTTGGTCTACTACGTATGCCGTATCGCTGTCCAAGTCATATCCGTATGCAAGGATATAATGCGGGTCGTGACGTTTCATGTATGTGCGCGGACGGCTCTCCATATAGAAACAATCTATACCCACAATAACAGGATTGCCCTTGTCTATATTGCGTACAAGCATTTTTTCCGCGACGTTGCATTTTTTGAGCTTGCAACCGAGCCGCGACATTAGCTCGTCGTCATTATAGAAATCTTTATCCTCTATTACAAAATCGTCGTGTACAAGCATTATAGTGTTCATAAGCACGTTTTCCGCCGCTATGCCGAAACACGATAACGCCGCTATCATTTGATGATAATAGCACGTTTTGAAATAGAATTCACTGAACGGTTTTACCCCGTCTATTATGTTTTTACGCATTTGTTTTTCCCTCCGTTGCGAGTATTAAGTCCCCGACCGTTTCCCACGCAGATATATTGAGTTCTTCAAGCTCGAACGTAACGCCGCAAGCCGCTTCCAGCTCCGCTATTACGCTTATAAACGACAAACTGTCCAAGCTCAATTCGTTTAATTTGCTGTTCACGTTTACGTCCTCGTCAAGCGCGCACGCATTCTTTATGATCTCGATTATACGCTCTTTCATTTCCGCACTTTCTTGCCGCTCGCCGTCCGCTCTATACGTTCGACTTGTTCTATTCTATTGGGCACGATTACGGGATTCAAAGCCCCGATAAGCCGTCTACGCAATTCCTCCGACGGCATTTTTCCGACGTACTTCAAGCATACAACTACGCCGCGTTCCGTATTTTCGCCGTATGCAACGCAATCTTCTATGCCCGAACACTCTTTTACGGCAAGCTCGATCTCTTCGGGATATATGTTTATACCCGAACGGATTATCATATTGTCTTTGCGCCCGTCGATATATAAATACCCGTCCGCATACGCATGCGCCATATCGCCCGTGTGCAGCCACCCGTCGCGCAGCTTTGCCGCAGTTTGCAACTCGTCGCGGAAATACCCTTTCATAACGCACCGCGATTGTATAAGCAATTCGCCGTTTTCTATTTTTGCCGTTACTCCGCCGATAGGCTTGCCTATACTGTTCGGACGCGCCTTAAACTCGTCGGGCAGTAGCGCGCTTACGCGCGGACTGTGTTCGGTCAATCCGTAAACATTGTAAAATCGGGCGTGCGGGAACGTATCGGATATTATCCGCCCCGCGCTCTCGCTCAACACTTCGCCGCTTATAGCTCCGACTTTGATCGGACAAGCATGATTCACATTTGATTTTGCAAGCGCGGAATACAGCGTAGGAGTCGCGCAGAAAACGTCTATTTTATTCTTTACAAGAAACGACATCAACCGCTTGGGCATAAACGGTTCTTCGTAAAAATATACCGTCAATCCGTTACACAGTGCGTACAGCAATTCGCCCGTCAACACCGCTATATGCACAAGCGGGCGCGCAATACAAATATTCCGACAATGCTGTATATCGAAATACGTCGATATGTAATCGAGATTTGTAATTATATTCTCATCCGTTAACATTACGCCCTTAGGTTTGCCCGTAGTTCCGCTCGTGAACATGACAAACGCCAAATCGTCAACGTTTTCTTGCGCTGCATTGACTGTGTTTACTATGTACTCGAAATTCTTTATTCCGTATTCGAGCGAACACGGGACCGCAACGTCGCCGGACGCTATACAACGCAAGATAGACAATGCGTGCTCCTCGCGCGTTTGTCCGACGCATGCCCTTAATTTTTTATGCGGTTGACGCTGCTCGGACAAACGCAATATATCCGAGTATGTGACGTTCATACCGGCGAAAGCAATACGGTCGGCGTATTTTTGCATTTTTTCTTTTAAGTACGACCATAAAGAATTCATATATGCTTCACCGTTATGCGAACAATGTCGGACAACATTTTCAGATTTTCGGGTTGCAGATCGTCGTCGTCGAACGAGAAACCGAACCGCTCTTCGATTTCTGCGACCAACGTGACCAAAGAGAGGCTGTCCATTCCGCTTTCTTGCAGGCTCTCCTTTTCCGTCAGCGTTACGCCTATTACCTCGTTCGCTATGCTAACGATCTTTTCCGAAATCTCTTTGTTTGTCATTTTGCCAATTCCTCCGCAATTTTATTTTCTATTTCGATTGTTTCTTGAACGTCGGACATAAAGTCGGCAGGCAAGTTGTTGGACACGTCCTTTATTAAACGCAGTCGCGTATTGAAATACAGTTTATCCAACAATGCGTTTTCTTTGTCCAACAGCTCTGCAACTCTTGCATTTTTTTCATAAAACTTTTTCAATCGCTTGCGAGTCACACGCAATATGCCGACAGCCGATTCCAATTGATTAAGGTTGCGCGGAATATTCTGCGGCGAATATCTTTGATCAGCGAACAGCGACGTTACATTATCCGTACATTCTGCATGTATATCTTTAATGGTGTAAGTGCAAACTGCGCCGTCGAACACGCGCGCAAAATTCTGTTCGTCGAACACGCCCGTTGCCAGCGGATATTCGTTTATCCATTCAAGCTTTTTGTTCAAGCACACATAATGATCCT
The DNA here is from genome assembly GCA_910577945.1 of uncultured Christensenella sp. GTDB lineage: Bacteria > Bacillota > Clostridia > Christensenellales > Pumilibacteraceae > Anaerocaecibacter. The sequence continues at coordinate 8,273 of CAJTNI010000003.1, forward strand.
CACGCCACGCCGAACGCTTAAAGCCCTCAAAGAAATTACCGTTAACTCGTATAAGGCATAACTTGTCGTCCGATATTTTATTTATATACTCAATGGCTTCCGCCGCAGAGCAAGTAATAAATCCGTGATTCACTATTCCTAAATCCTGCGCCACGTCTTGCAATCGCTGAAGGTAGCAATAGTTCTGATAAGTTGCGCCGCGTGCAAAATCATCGAACACCTGCGCCAAGCTTACGAACTCGCAGCCATACAGACGAGTAATATCGCAATATTTGCCCAGCCAAGCCAAGAAATACTTTTCGACGCAAGACAAACCGAGCGCGTCCGCTATCTCTTTCTTAGTCAACATATATCTGCCTCTTTAAGCAAATCTATTGCCGAGAATTTACATAAGCGCGAACGCACATCCGTTTGCCACACATACTGTTTCTTATTTTCGTAATCTATGACGGACGGTTGCTTGCCGCCGTATTCTCTCGCAAGTTGAAGTATGCGGTCGTCATTGAACACTTCACCTACCTGTTCCAAGACAGTTCCCGCTTGATTCTCGATTTCGTATCGCTTAATTATACCGTCGAGCATATTCAAGTCGATTACATTGTTCTTGAGCAAATAATACATGTCCGCCAATTTATATAAATCAAGCTCTTTGCTCCTTTGTACCATGAAATATAAACAACTTTCTTTATATTGGTGCATTATAAGGTGCGCGAAAAACATTTCGTTATTAGGCGAGTAAATATCCGCTTCGCCTTTGCGATATGATGCCGTTTGTATTATTGCGCGCAACAGTTCTTGCCCGTCTTCCGGCGTATTGCCAAGCGAAAAATTTATGTCTGTCTCTACAAACGGAAATTCGGCATTACCCGTGATTTTTACAAACGGCGCAACCTCGCCGCGCGTCATTCTGCGCTTGATTATCTCCATTCTGGAAAACTCGAATATCTCGCGTTTATTGCGATCGTATATACCTTGAATAAAATTCAAGTCCCGTAATACATCGCTCACCGCCGTAATTTCCGTAGGCGCTACGAGAATATCTATATCGTTAGAAACGCGCTCTCCGTCCGCATATATCCGTTTGGTATCGAATTTGGCATTTGATAGGACACTGCCTTTCAAAAACACATGCTTAGCACCGCTTTGTTTCAGAGCTTCGGAAATCTTTTTAATGTATTCGCGCTTGCAAACCACGCTGCGCTTTTGCTTTTCAAAAGCGTCGCGCAAAATAAAATCCAGCTTTTTTGGCAATTTCAAGCCGAGCGTTACGGATTTATTATAAAACAAGCCCGCAATTTTATGGCAGAACAAAAACCCTAACGTTTCATACCAATCGGGTTCGATTTGCGGCTCGTCGCATTTAAGTACTTTGATGATGTAATTAATGTTATCTTGACCTATCATGTGATCTCATCTCCTCTGCTTTAAGTGCCGATAGCACACGTTCAAACGCAATACTCGGTTCACAGGCAGTATCGAGGACTGTAAAACTCTCGCGCTCCGCCATGTCCGAAAACTGTTTCGATACATTTATTAAAAGCTGTTCGTTAAGATACCTATCGCGTTCCGATGGACGGCTTTTAATACGGGCTATAGCCGTTTCTGGCGGAACATATGCGAGGAACGTAACGTCGGGGCGAATTATATGTTTGGCGACTTCGAAAAACCAAGCTTCACTGCTGTAGCCGCGAGCAAGCATATTAGCAAGCGAGGTAAAAATATATCTGTCGCAAATAACGGTATTACCCGATTTCAAAGCCGGCTCTATAATCTCCGTGCCGTGCTGTATCCTATCCGACATCGTCAATAATTGCACTGCGCGATAATCGATTTCATCGTGATTCTCGCTGTACATCATTTTTTGAAACAGCTTGGTTTTGCGAGACATATCCGTCGGTTGCTTGACCGTGACTACATTCTCCGCGCCGAGTTTTTTCGATAAATATTTTTCTGTCATCGCAATCATTGTGGTTTTTCCTGCGCCGTCCGTTCCCTCGAACACGATGAGCCGGCCGGGATACTCGTTATTCCTTAACGTCAGTTTGCACATAACCGTTCCCCCGCAATACTATTTTTTTGACCGATTCGGTTTGCGCCGACGGACTCGATTCCGTTTCTTGCGCAGGCTGTTCGGGCATATTAAGTTGTTCATCCGCGCTCTGCGCTTGTGCGGCATTATGCTCGTCCGCCGACTCTTTACCGAAAACCCCGTCGGCGAACGTCTGCAATTTTTCGATTATTTTTTCCGTCATCTCCGCTTCGCTATCCTTTACTATGCTTTTCTTTGACGGCAGCATTTTTTCCAAAACCGCATAAATAGTAAGACTGAGACTGCTCGACGTCAACCACAGTGTTATAAACGCTCTACCGAAAATAATATTTCCCGTCACCAATTTCATGTAACACACCGTAGCGCCGAAGCCTATGATTAGCGGCAATACTACAATGAACCGCGTTATACGCGCACTGTTTTTCGTTTTTCCCGCTAAATACTTAATAGGTAGCTTAATTAGCGCTGTAAGTATGTTTACCGTTACCGCTATGAGTATTGTTTCCAGCCCGTATCTTGCTATTATTTCGACTATATCTTCCGTCATGACAAACTCCTATTCGGTTATTATCGACCGTATCATTTCTTCGTTTAGTTTCAGTTTGAGCATTGCGTTTTTACCGTCAGCCTGCGCAATGGTCTCGGGATACGATACGACCATGTTGTTATGAATTACGCCGACGGTTTTATCCGCAAAAATTCCGCAGTCCAATACGTTCCGAATTATATTTTCGCTTATGATGTTATTTCTGCACGTCTCCGTCGCGTAAATTCCGCAGCCGCTCCGACACTCCAACGGAACCATCAATACTTCCATAAAGTTCCCGCAGATTATGCAGTTGTCCGCACTATGATCTATAAGCCGCGCGTTTCTGCTCGTTGACGTAAATACGTTACCGCGTATAACGCTGTTGTTAGCGCGACTGCATACGCTCCTGCCGCAAATAGTGTGAGTGGATAAAACCTTGTTGCAATCTATAACCGCATACTCGCCGTTATTGTCCAGCCCGATACATTTGCCGCCCCACTCGCCTATAATATTGTTAGACGTTATTACCGTGTGCAAGCCCTCGTTTACAAACCCGTATGCGTGCGCGCGTTCCTTCAATACGCCTTTATTATGCGTGCCGTTTGCTTTTATGTTGTTGCCGACAAACCGCCCGAATCGTCCGTTTGTATACACGCCGATAGCTTTGTGGCTTTCATTCTCGCCTCTGTTCATTACATACACGTACGTGTTCTGTACTGTAACGCTGTTTGCCAAATAGTTATATACGCCGTATACCGCACATGCTCTGTCCTGACCGTAATCGGCATAACACTCCGTGCGGATCGTCGAATTGCTTATTACGAGGTTGTCCGAGCGCGTGTCCATGTGCGTATCGAGATTGCCGTTGTTATATATGCCCATCATGTTTATCTGACGGTACGAAATCATTTCCAAATTGCAATTGTCTATCTTCAGCCCGTATGCCGTATTGTATATGAGCGAAAAAGTACGACTGCTGTTAGCGTCATTATCTATCTTGACGCGCACGCTCATATTTCTGAATTGCACGTTCCGCGCAACGGGATGAATAAAGAATAAACTCCAATCGCTTGTAGTGCAATCGTTGACGTTGACTTCGATCTTAGCGTTACTTCCGTCTATAATGATATTAGGACGCATTATATTTATAACGCCCTTAACGCAAGTGTGTCCCATTGTAATACTGCCGTCGCGGTTTACATCGATAACAATATTGCCGCTCAACCGAATCTCGTCAGGCGACGCTTTATCGTTTATTAATCTTTCGATTTCTTTTTGCATACTTACCTCGCACAGTCTTTGACTGCCAATATTAGCTTTTCCAATTTCTTTATCGCCTTATCTTGTTCGGCTAGCCTTTTTTCTATTTTTTTAATGTCTGCTATCAGCCCGTCCAAACATTCCGCTATCCACAGAGTATCTTCGCCGGTGCTTTTTTCATTATTAATTTTTTGCCTACACCTCTGCACAGTCATCACTACGATCGTAATGATAGATGCGAGTTCCAATATACCGAGCGTAAGTTTTATATTATCCAACTTCATCGCCATTCTCACCTGTCGCTTTTTGTCGTTTTTAATAGCGTAACACTCTATATATGCACACGTCAATGTAAGGTCGTTTCAAATTTCGAACGCTCATTTCATATTTCGGATATTGATTTCACGTTCTGAAATCACTGTCCATTTTTTGAAATCACTGTTCGCTTTTTGAAATCACCGTTCAACTAATTTTTCAATAGGTTTATCATTATGAAACGGATACTAAACGGATTTAACCGTTACAATAATAAATCAATCGAAAACGCAAGATAGCAGTTAATATATAAACGGTTAAAAAACTCTATACTAATCGCTAAACTTTACGAAAACCGTCTCACAAATCATTGCGAGAATCATTTAGGAGCGATATGTCAGAGATTTCCGTTGTTGTTATAGGCAAACCGGATTGTTCCAAACTGGACGATTCGTTTTTCGACGCTTTATTAAAAATAATCGAACATGAATTAGAAATCGACAAACACAATTACCATTAGCTTTGTCTTTCGCCTGCGGAGCGTAAACGAGTTCGTCTGCGCTGTCAAGGCAAGAAAATATTGCTTAAATGTTTTATTATAAATACCCCTACGCAATATTTTCTTGTGTTCCCTTGACAGCGTTTAAAAACATTCAGCCTACTAACACAAAACAGCCGAACCCGTTTGTTTCGCCCCCGTCGAAAGACAAATCTAAATACAATTCAAGGAAATAGTATTATGAAAAATGCTGTTATCTATGCGAGATATTCGAGCGAACGGCAAAACGATCAATCGATAGAAGGACAACTACATTGCTGCCACGATTTCGCATCAAAGAACGGTCTGACTATTGTAGACACATACATTGACCGAGCTATGACGGGAACAAACGACAACCGTCCCGCTTTTCAACAAATGCTGTCCGACTGTTCCAAACCCGTACCGTGGAACATCGTTTTGGTCTATGCAATAGACCGATTCGGTCGGAATTCTATCGAGATAGCCGTTAATAAACAAAAGCTCAAAAAGAACGGCAAGACTTTAATTTCGGCTACGCAACGAACGTCAGAAAACATTGACGGAACGAAAAATCTTGACGGTATACTGCTTGAAAATGTCTATATAGGTCTTGCCGAATACTACTCTGCCGAACTTAGCCAAAAAGTCAAGCGCGGTTTGAAAGAAAACCGAGATAAGGGGCTGTCGCCGGGCGGGCCGATTCCGTTTGGGTATAAATCTGAGAATAAGAAATTAATTGTTGATGAAGACAGAGCACAAATCGTACTTAATATATTTCAGCAATTCTCCCAAGGCAAAATAGCGAAAGACATAGTTCAAGAACTGTCAGATCGAGGAATCTATTACAACGGCAAACCGTTTGCAATCCACACTATTTACAATATTTTGCACGCAGAAAAATACATAGGCAAATACACATTCGAAGGCGTGGACTATCCGAATATTTACCCTGCCATAGTTCCGAAAACGTTGTTCGATAAAGTACAAACCATTCTCAAACTGAATAAACTCGGCAACAAGGATCGACGCGTTGAGTTCTTGCTCAAACGGAAACTGTTTTGCGGACTATGCGGTCATCCTATAAACGGCGAAAGCGGAACGTCCAAAAGCGGCAAACGCAAACATTATTATAAATGCTCTAATAGAAAAAAATACAATAATTGCGATTTGACTATTTTTCCCAAAGAATCACTTGAAAATACGATTCTCGATACAACCTACAAGGTACTCAACGATACGGGCAACATAGATATAATTGCCGATGCTTTGCTTGAAAGAATCAACAAAAATGCGTCAAACAAGTGCACGCTCAATGTTCTGAAACAAGAACGCGACAACACAAAAAAGGCTTGGGATAATGTCATGAAAGCTATCGAAGGCGGAATTTTTACATCGGGGACTAAAACACGGCTCGAAGACCTTGAAAGAAAGATTTCAGAGCTCGACTGTAAAATTCAAATAGAAGAATGTAAAGAACAACGGATATTGCGGCGCGAAGATATCACGGAATTCATAAAGCGCATATTGCTCGAATCCCCAAGTATAATCATACGCAACTTAATACAAAAGGTAATCGTGTTTCCCGACCGATTGGAAATCTATTATAATTATACCGAAAACCCGCCCACAACAAATAATCCCGACGACACCAATCGTCGGGATTATTTGTTTGATAAAAACTTAGGTCAAGAGCAAGTATATATCACGAAAGAAAACATCATTATATGTGTGGCGACATATCTAATCAGATAATTCTACAATTTTTAATCTATTCTCCAGAAGAAGCTTGTGCATTAGGTTCTTACCTTGATCTTTATTTGCGAGCGTTTTTCCATAAGAGTTAATCAATCTGTAAATCGCATCATTTTGCTCATGCCCTTCCGAGTAATAAAAAACTAAGCTTACGTTATTGTTAGCGTATAAATCGTAGAAATCAAATATACTTTGGAAATAAGAATAATCCGCTTCGTTCAATGAATGACCGTAAAACTTTATCTCTATCGGCTTATTATTGTTGGGCGGCAAAATACTTAATGGCGCACTCGTGTCAGTCATTTTTCTATATGTTTTACTGAATAACCGCAAACCTGTATTTGAATCTTGCGACTGTATAAGCGTATCGTCTATTCCGAATATGACATTCGACGTCTTACACTCATCCGTACATTGTTTGCTACACAGCTTACCGTGAACATTGCTATATGCACACGGGCTTTCCACAGCTAAATCATCAAAAAGGTTTGTATAATTAAAACTCAAAATATTTGTTTTTGCTAGATTAGCAAAATCACTTGTCAATATGTTAACAATTTGCCATTTACTAATTCGCGCACCGAAATCCATTTCTTCTATAACTTGTTTTCTTTCCTTACTTTTTATTTGATGAATCCCAATATAATTAGGCTCAGTAAATCCGGTAAGCTGTGCAAGCAGATTTACAGCATTAACAACATAATTCTCATTAGGTTTGTTTTGCTTATCAAAAATGCAAGCTTTTAAATACTTACAAAAACGTTTTTCAAAATTATGTAGCTCTTGCAATAAACATTTTATCAAAAAATCTAATTTAGCCAAGTCGTGGCACTGTTCGCGCGATAAACAATATAAGTAATTAAAACAAGCCATAAACAAGTATCTTATAATTGGATCTTCTATACTATTTACTTCTTCAGGTGGAACCTGCCTGTAAATTGCACTATTTAAAGCTCTATACCATAATCCATTATTTATATCATTTGATTCTCTATTATCTCCATAATAAATATACCAAAGCGTATCTTTGATAATCCTTTCAATATCACACCATCCGTAGTCTTGATTACCAAATGCTTTATAATACTCCAATAATAAACCTTCCCAAAAACCAGAAACCCCCTGTTGCATCTGCGCAAGACCAAAATGCTCACCAATTTGATTAAGTATAGAAGTTCTAAAAAAACCTGCATAACTCGATTTCAGACCGCAGTGCAAATCAAAGCCGTTTCCCAATATAAGTAATTGCGTAGTTCTCATTATGCTAATTCTCCTTTGCTCGAATACATTATAACGCAATTAAGACATATTGTCAATTCAGCTTATATATCATCTCTGTAAAAGAAAATATATATTGTATATGATTTCTACACGATAACTATATATAGTATAAAACGTGTTCACCTACATAAAAATCCTGTCCACCACACGGTAACTATCCGAATCTTTATGTTGGTATAAACGGCATTCGGATAGTTTTTTATTTAAGTAATTAACTCTCTTCGTCATGATTTTTAATGTCATGATTTTTAATCAAATCATCATCTAAACTTGCAAGCATTACTTAACCACGTATTAATACAACTATCTCCATTATTCACCACCATGTTTTGCGGGTTCAGTTGTGGTACCGATTGACGGGAACGATTATACCCACAACAAACACTAACTTAAATATAATATCAAAATCTTAACAAACAAAAAAAATCTATGCTACTGAAATATGAGTGTAATCAAATAGATTGCAAATATCTATCACATGTGATACAATGCCGTCAATGATACGCTACATAATTGGATAAAACTATGGATAAACAATTATTTATTATTGGAAATGGTTTTGATTTATATCACGGATTAAATACAACATATAAAAGCTTTTATCAGCATCTAAAAACACGAAACAAGCCGATCTTTACAGTAACTGCCAGCGTTTGTTTTGATCAATACGATGAAACAGATAGATTATGGAATCAGTTCCTTAAATGTTGACTTGAATTTTTCAACAATTTCGCTCATCTGTAAACCCTATAACAATTTTACAGTATTCATAATGCCTTTTGTTGCTATGTGCCTAAACTTAAAGCTATGGTTTAGGTAAGTTTTTTTATAATTAAATGTTACTAATACTATAACATGCTATTATTCTTCAAAATCAATGTTGCTGTCCATATAATTTATGCACCTATTCATACACAAAATACAAAAATAAGCTCGACTAAAAAAGTAAGCCCTTTCAGGTGTTGAAATGGCTTACTTCAATATGGATTACTCATACTTATCTATGTTCGAACAGCATACATACGCATAAACTCTTTTATTTTTCTTTACTCCATAACGAATTATCTAACAGTAAATCGCCACAATCTGTATTATTCTCTTTTACGCTATTACTAACAATATTTACAAAAAGATTTTGATTTACATCCAAACTTTCAGAAAAACAAGGAAATTTGCTGGCAGCATCGTGTTCAGAAGCAAAATTCAATGCTTTGCGTAGTTTAAGGGAAAACAACTTATGCTTACTTAACGAATACGCTATCACTGGTGAAAACAGCCACGACTCAGCCCTATTAGTCGTTATCACACCACGTTTAATGCATTCTATCAGCCCTATTGAAAAAATTGCTAAAAATTCTTCTGTGAGCTTTTCATCATTGATAATAATTTTTTTACTCATATTTCCATACAAACAATGCTGTCTATATTTATCCTTAAAAAGAATAACAACATCGATCCAATACTATATGACCCAATCTTTAATATATTTGATGTTAAACACGTGATTGTTGGTCATGTTTTTGAAGTAATGTAATGAATATTTTTTTCCATCTATAAAGCCATTTTGATATGCTTTTCTCCAACGACCAGGGTCTATGTTATTTAAATCATTAGAGATGTTACCATTTTTAATTTTTGCAAATTTCGTCTGTTGTGATGCCTTAAAGTTACTGTTAAAACTAGGACTATCCTTTACGCTGTTGTATATGTCAGCTTTACAAACATTATGCGCCAAAACGCTCTTATCGCCGACATAGTAGTTGTGGTTTCCTTCTACCTCGAAGTTGTAGGTCTGTACGGCATCTTCCGCATACTCTATTTGCACGCTACCTATCTTAAGTACGTCACCATTATAGCATATCAGCATATCAGTGTCAAGCAGGGTCTTCGCTCTTACCCAACCCTTGCCTTTTACATAGAATGGGTGTTCGGTAGTCGTCGTTATATTCTCGCCGCCTACGGTTATGTACACCAGGTCCCGTTTGTTATTTCGGAACAGTTGTACTACGGGTTTAAGCTCTTGTTTGTTCGTCTTTTCGTTCCACGACCAAACTTTATCTCCGACCTTTATATCCTCTATATTCTTCTTGCCGTGTTCGGTAAGGATCTTTGTTCCGGCTACAAAGCAGTCCGACGGCTTAATATTCGTTGACTTACCGTTCATGAGCCTACTGGTCGAGTTAAGCGATTTTATTCCGCTTGCCGCACCTGTTATTGCGCCGGTTATTGCTCCCGACATAAACCCGTCCGCCATGCCGTTTAGCGCGCCGCTGCCCATACCGCTTAATACTCCGCTCCAGCCGTTTTGCATATAACCTTGTATTCCGCCTGTTACAGCCCCTATTGCCGCACCCGTTACTGCACCTATTGTCACATATTTTATAGTTCATATAATTACAGCTTCCAATATTGACACGCAATAAGAAAACCGTCGCAAGCTATTAACTTGCGACGGTCCTAAACATCACAAATAATATTAAGAGAATTACCCATTATATATCTTTAATCAAACTGTCAATAAATAATCTAATATCATCCATATTTATTTTTCCATTAGATTGTTCACTGATATATTTATACAAATCTCTCTTGCAATAAGGAAAACAAAGCTTAAATGTTTCCCAAAGGCTATTTTTAACAGCTATAATACCAACGCCGTAATCCCCTCCCTCCTCAATACACATTGCCCAACTAGAGTTTTTTGAGAACGCAAGTGTAGTATCATATAATGGCAGATTATAATAGTCGGTATACTTTATATCGGAACTGATTTGAAATATTGGTATATCATCACGTGTTGCAACAAAAGCATCCGTATGAGTAATTATAAACTCCTTTTCTCCGATATTGTGCAAAAACTTTTTAAAACCACAAAACTGACGTTTAGACAACCATATATCAGCCGTATGATACAATATAGACTTTGTGAAGCCTTCTTTAAATCTTATTTTTGTAACACAATCATCAAAAATGTCAACAACTGAAGTAGCGTTTTCTTTTATTGTGTTATCTAAACTTATTTTATTCATTATTTGCATACCTACCACATGAATTTTATGCCCTTTAATCCGGTGACGCCATTTATACGTATTGAAGTATAGTTATTTCTGGGTTTCGCAAATATTCTAAATTCGACTCCTCTTGAATTTTTCCCAACAAACTTACCGGGAGCAAATTCCGTAAGTCCGTCTGTCTGCGATTGCACGAATCTCATTGCATCATCGTGTGAACCCGACACTTGCCTAAAACCAGAAGTTTTACCTTATATAATCCATCCAAATGTCTCTATTCTAAACCCACGGCAAGTTTAACCAACACAAATTGAAAGCACCGTACCCACGGCAATAATCATCTTGCCGTCATATAGTTCAAATTTCGCACCACTACGAATTAATTCATGTGGGGCTTCTTCGACTAAATACGATACTGTCGCTATGCTTTCTTTTTTACTTACTAATTCATTATATAAAACAGCTGTCCAAGACGGAACCAAACATACATTCCCATCCCAAATTGGTCCTTCATACTGTCCTTCAAAAACTATAGTTGGATGATACGCATTACTTGGAACCCTTTCTCCAATAGAAATAACCGGAGGAATCCATTTTTTCGCATATAACCAATTTATTCGAGCTATACATCTTTTCATAATATCTTTGTAAACCCCGTCATTATTTTATTTAGATACTTGTAATGCGCTGAATATGCTGGACCTACGCCATCAAGCATAGTTTTATAATTCATGCCCGAAGTAGTACTAACCCTAATCTCGACTACGTTAAAGTTCCCAGCACCATTCAGCTTGTTACCCCATGTTACAGCATCATCAACAGACGTCGCCATCCATTTTTCATTCATAGTACCTGCTTTAGGTCTAAACTTTCCATGTTTTGTTAATGAACCATATTCTGCGTCGGACATAGCCCTATACAATTTAGTACATTGATTATGCGCTAATATACTATTGTCCCCGACATAGTAGTTATGGTTGCCTTCTACCTCAAAGTTGTAGGTCTGTACGGCGTTTTCCGCATACTCTATCTGTACGCTGTCTATCTTCAGCTCATTACCATTATAGCATACCAGCATATCCGTGTCAAGCAGGTTCTTCGCTCGCACCCAGCCACTGCCTTTTACATAGAACGGATGCCGTTATCTTCTCGCCGCCTACCGATATATACACCATATCGCGCTTGTTTGCGGAACAGCTGTACTACGGGATTAAGCTCTTGCTTTTTGGTATTCTCGTTCCACGACCAGACCTTATCCCCGACTTGTATACCTCTATATTCTTCTTACCGTGTTCGGTCAGTATCTTTGTCCCGGCTATAAAGCAATCGGACGGTTTTGCTTTACTATCTATTTCTCTGCGCGTACTCACTCCCCAATACTTCCGTACTGTTTCGTGATAACTTAATCCATGTTCGCACATATCTATTATAACAGATACTTTGAACTCTGGCGAGTATTTTGTGTTGAATTTTTTACTCCTTGACATTATAATGCACCTCCATTTTGGGGTGCATTTCAAAAGCCATGGGAGTTTCATTGTGCCGTTTTTATTTCTCGTCGAGCTCTATATCCGCATTGATGGTCTTAAAGTAATCCCACATGCGCTTCGGAGCCGTTACATGCTCGAGCGATATGCAATCATTGAATATCTCGAAGTAATTGAGAGTGTCGGGCACGGTCAGACGCTTGAGCCCCGTACAGCCCGAGAACGACCCGCCGAATGTATACGCAACGCCGTCCGGGATGACAACTTCCGTTAGTCCGACGCAATCCTCGAAAGCACTGTATATCGCCACGATACCCATATCGGTCGGAATGACGGAATTCTTGCAGCCCGTGATTACCGTATAGAACGGCTTGCAGTATTTGGTAGCGAAGTGTGTGATACAATTCCCCTTGCCCGAATATACGCTATTGCCCTCGGCGACGGTGATGCTCTCCAACGACGGTCCGTGGGGGAAAGAGTTAGTATCGATCTCCTCGACTGTCGACGGCAGGCTTATAGATATCAATCCCGCACAATTCTCGAAAGCCAAGCTCTTGAACGTCTTTGTACCCTCCGGAAAAACCAGGCGGGTCAGCTTGGAACAACCGGAAAACGCTTGATAGCTGACGCACTCCAAATCGGCAAACTCGAGAATTTCGAGCGAAATACAGTCCCTGAACGCTTCGCTTTTTATATCTTTCAGTCCTTTGCCGAAAACAGCTTTAACAAGATTTTTACAACCCCGAAATGCAAGCTTATCCACCGTTTCCAGTCCGTCGGGAAAAACGACTTCTTTAAGCTCCGTGCAGCCGTAAAACGCATTTACGCCGATACTCGTTACGCCTTTCGGTATGACTGCGTTTTTGAGCTCTCTGCGCTTGTCGAACGCGCTTGCACCTATCGCCGAGATCCCGCTTTTGGGAATAACGCTTCCGTTACAGCCGACGATAAGAGTGTTTGTCTTATTATCGATTATGCAGTTGCCCTCGCTGCGTAGCTTTTTGTTGGCGCTGTCGACGGTCAGTGTTCTAAGTCTCGTACATCCGTCGAAAGAGTGCACTGCAATGGACGTCACGTCCTTGTGTATGTGTATCTCTTCCACCGTCGTATTATTCGCAAACGGCTTGCCCGACAGTTTGGTAACGTATTCGGGGATAACGACGCGCTCGGATGTGCCCTTGTACCGCATAAGCACAGACCCGTTGCACTCGAAATCGGCAGCATCGCCTGCCTGCTCGGTATCTTTAAGCTGTGCGGTATATTTAAACGGACAGCTACGGAACGCATCTTCGGCGACGACAGTTTCGGGATTGGCAATCGACACTTCGCGAAGCGATGAACAACCGCGGAACGCGCCCTTGCCGATGTAAGTCACGCTCGCGGGTATTGCTATGCGCTCTATGCTCTCGCAGTTAGCGAACGCGTCCTTATCTATCGTTTTCACACCATCGGAAAGCACAACTTCTTTCAAATCGCGATTGTGCTTGAACGCGCACTCGGGAATCTTCTCGACGCCGCTGCCGACGCGCAGTTTTTTGATACTGCAGTACGAGAAAGCCGACCTGCTCATAGACCGCAAACTGTCGGGAATGATAAGCTCTTCGAGGTCTTCGCATCCGTCGAAAGCGTTCTGTCCGATACGCTCGACGTTGCCGAGCTTTAGCTGTCTGACCCGACTGCAACGGTAAGCTTCCGCACCAATCGATTTTACGCTAGGCGGCATGCGCACGAACTCCACTCCGCTGCCGAAAAACGCACGGTCGGCTATCTTAACGACGGAATCGTCTAAATCGAAATTTCTCAGCCCGTCTATGCGCGAGAATGCACCTCTGCCTATCTCGACGATACTGCCGTCATGCGGCATCACGCTCGTTTTGCACCCGCCAATCAAACGTCGCTCGGCTATGCCGATAAGGCAGTTGCCTACCGCGCGGTAAGCGGGATTGCCCTCCGCCACCGTGATGCTCTTGAGCGCATTACAATAATCGAACGGCGGCTCGGTCTGACCTATCTTGACGAGCGTCGACGGTAAATGCACCGCGGCAAGCTTCTTGCATTCGAGGAAAGCCTCCTCGCCGAGCTCCTCGAGTCCTTCGGAAAACGTTATGCTTCGCAGATTGTTGCAATACTCGAACGCATTCTTGCCTATGCTCTTGACGCTCGGCGGTATCGTTATGTTCCTTATGCTCTCGCCGCGGAACGCGTGGCTTTGTATAGCCGTCACGTAGTCGGGTACTTCGACGAGTTCTTCGTTACCTACAGCCGATCTGTAAATGACGAGTTCGTTATCCGTGATCATACCGTAAAATCTTTTTTCCATTGTCCGCTCCTTTGTGTGTAGGTTTTGTAATAGTTGCAATCAAACGCTGTCAGTCATTGAGCTCGCGCCACGTCTTTATATGGTGTATCGCAAGTCCAGACTCGTCCGAAAGCATACCGCGCAACTTGTCGAGTTCGCCGTACATATACCGCTTGCCCTCCTCGAGTAAAGAAACTTTGTCGCACTCCTCGCAGTAAGTTTCGACGCCGGACAAGCGTCTTTCCGTTCGCCTCGGTAAATTCTATTTCGTCGGCGGCAGTATCGTATATTGCCTCCGCCGTGTCGCGGCGGCCCATTAAAAGTCCCTGTCGGCGCTTAGCATCATCGGCAACGTGTCGCCCCCGAACCCTTCGATTAACCGACTGAGCACCTCACCGCACTCAAAATAACCGCTTACGTCGCCGAGCCTGATTGTTTGTCTGATACATAGATAAAGATTGTCGCAGCCGTCATTTGCATTAGAAAAATCGATTATTTCTTTATACACTTAGATAACGTAACGGCATTATCAATAATGACTTATCTCACCCTCCGAATTTATTGCCCACCGGCTGTGGTTGGTAGCACAGTTAAAAGCCGACGTCAACGCGCGAAAAATTTGCATGGAGTAAACGCATTCGTTATCGCAGTAAGGAAACCGATAATCATACTAAAATAAAATTCGTATTTGACTACGGACGCGTCGCCGCTTTCGATTTTTAAGATTGATTATTATTTTGATATTGACATAAAGTCAACGCTTTATTAACCTACCGCAATTTACGGTTATACGCCTATGCGACACTGCGTGCCGCAATGCGGGCAAACAGGCTCGCCCGCCGCGTCGATATCGGTTATATTTCTGAAATACAGCGCGCGCTCTGTGTCGCGGTCGTCAACACTCGGCGCGTCGTTTTGCCACAGCGGCTTCAAGCCCGCGATTTTTGTGTAAGCATACGGCTTGTTCGTCTTTACGCAGCGCGTTTCGTGGATTTCCGTTCTGCACGAGCCGCATTCGTACACAGTCTCGTCGGCGCTCGATTTTTCTTTGTTTACGCTCAATTTATTGTTGCAAAACGGACACTCCGTCCGCTCCGTATCCGCATAAATCATGCCGCGCAAAATCATTTGCTGCAAGCGTCTGAACGACTCGATGCTCGTGATATCGATATAAACCGCAAACCCTTCGCGCTCCTCGTACGGCGCGCAGACGATATATTCGTCGGCGGTCGCCGCGCTTTTCACCTTATTCAGCAGCGCTTCGCTCTCCCGCTCCACCGACGGAATCAACAGTATTTTATATTCGTCTTCCTTTTTGATATTCAGCGCAATCGTCTTTACCCCGCCCGCCGTTTCCGACTTGATATCCACCGTCCAGCCCTTAAACTCAAATCGCGGCAACACGCGCTTAAAGTCGAACGACTTTTTCTCGTCGCAGCAAAAATTAAAATGCCCCACCGCAAAAATGCACAAAGCGCGACAAAAGAAGTAGTAATCGTTTTGCAGCTTGACGACGTCCTTTTCCGTAATCTCGCCTACGGGCAGCGCGCTCTGCTTGGCGAAATATTTTGCAAGCCGATACACTCTGTGATATTCCTTGTGCATTGACAAGATATTCGTCTTGCGTATCTTCAAGCTCGCGGGGCGCTTCCTGTTATTCTTATAGACAGGTCTTTTCAAGCGCGGCACGATACCGCCGACAATGAATTGCAGCTTGTTCAAGCACCTTAAAGCAATCGCGTAGTACGCGTCGAAGCTCTTGCTGTATCCGATATGCAGCTTACCCAAAGCCAAAAAATAATTCAAGTGATTGACGCGTTCGAGCAGGTTGATTTCCACCGTCTTGTTAGTATACACCAACTCCTTCAAAAACCTGATATTTGCGCGCGCAAAGCTCAAAATCTCGTCTACAACGTTGCAAAACACCAAGTTCTCGTAAATGCCGTAATTGTCCTCATACGTGCGCGTCAGTAGCTTGTCGGGCTTAATCTCGGCGTTCTTGACGTTTCCCCACAGCTCGCTGTGCGACGCTATGTGCGTGAGCGTCGCGTTGTTCACAATGCGCACCGCCTCCACGGGCATGATTACGTTTTGTTCTTTGAGGTGGATAAACGGCTGCTCGAATATGCGCTTTATCGCGGGCAACGCCGCCAAAACGGCGTCGATATGCCGCTCCAACTCCTCGAAATCGAAATCGGGTTTTAGCATAAACAGCGTCAATCCGTGCACAACGTCGTAATCGAACTGCACATAGCTCAACGCCTTCGTCTTCCCGCCGTATTCCTCGATTGCCTTGTAGTTCTCGCGCATTTCCGCAAAACGCAGACGCTGCTCGTAAGTCAAATCCATACGAGCTAATCCTCGCTGAGCTTACGCACGAACTCGCCGCAGGATTTAAGCCCCAGCTTGTCGAACTCCGACGCTAGCGCTTGCTTGTTTTCCACGACCTTGTTTTCCAGCTTGCTTACGACCTTGCTCAATAATATACGCTCGACCGCGGCGTTTTCCGCCGCCGCTTTGTCGCCGAAGCACGCGCAATAAATCTTAACGAAATCCTCGATTTGCCTGAGCACGCGATTGCCGAACGAAATATTATACGGCGCGAGCAGCTTTTCGGTTTTTTGGATAAGCGCGCTGTTTTCGGCGTCGAAAACGTAATCGGTCTTTGCAGCGTCGAACAGCCTTAAAAGCATATCGTACGGCACAAACCGCTTATCGAGCGGCTCGCCGAACGACTGTATCTTGGGCGCGCGCTTATTGAAATTCATGGTTTGAGCGCGGTCGTACACCTTGTCGCTGATATCGAAGGTGCTTTCGTCGCGGTTGGCTGTACCGATAAACCACACGTTTGCGGGTATCTTGACGGTGTGTCCGTCGATAAGCCCGTCGTACGGCACGTTTTGTCCGTTCTCGCGCCTGAACAGCTTAACGTTGGAAAGCTTTATCTCGCGCTTGTCCTCCTCGTTCTCCATAAGCGAAAGAAAATCGGAAAAATAATACTCGATACGGCTGAGGTTCATTTCGTCGAGCACGATAAACGTAAGCACGGACGAATTGAGCCGCGCCTTGTACAGGCACTGCGTGAACTTTTTGGGCGTAAAACACTTGCTGAACTCGTTGTAATACCCGAGCAGCTCGTTCTTGTCGCGCCACGACGATTCCACCTCGACTATCTCGCAGTTGCCCATAACCGCCTCGGTGAAAATCTTGGGCAGGCTGGTTTTGCCCGTGCCGCTCATGCCCTGCAAAATCGTAAGCCGCGACGCGCCCAGCCCCGCTACGAACGTCGCCATATCCTCCGCAGTATACGAGAGGTGCAACCGACATTCGCGCGCGTAATCTACCGCGAACCGCACAATATTAGGCAGCGTGGGATTGGCGAACAAATGCCTGCGCCGCTCGTCGAGCTCGACATGATACTGGGCTTGCCGCCTGTCCAAATCGGTAAACGCGGGACACGCGTCGAAATCGACGGATACGTCCGCTTGCGCCGCCGCCTCTGCGCCGCGCGAGCTTTCGAGCGACGCAGCCGCATTCTCCGCGCCGACCGCATGCGCCGCGCGCTCCTCGTCCCGCCCGAATATGCCGCGAACGAACATTGCAACCATTATAGCAAATCCCGCCGCGAGCATGTATATCGTGTTGCTTTTAATCACATATTCGTACTCGCCGTCGGGTATGCTTATGTTATAGTACGAGAGCACGCTCTTTATGTTTTCCATGTTTATCTTTTGCGCAATCTTGAAATACAGCCCGAACAGCCCTATAAGCATTACGAACAAAAAATTGGCGACGGCGCTTATCTTGATGATTTTATAGTAATTATTATCCTTTGTCAAAAAGCTCACGAGCGATATCAAGAGCAATACGCCCGACGTCAGCAGCACCGCCGCTTCCATGAACGCCAGCGCTTGAAATCCGCCCTCCAACGTTTTGTAGTCCGAAAGCAGCATGTACCCGCTCATCGACGCGGAATTTATGACAGTGCCTTTGAACTCGACGCGTATATCGACTATGTCGAGCACAAGCGATACGAACGTGACGATTGTCATTGCAATCGCGAAAATAAGCGGTTCGATTTTCAAACGCGCGCGGCTCGGCTCGCCCGCCGCCGTTCCGCCGTTTAGTCGTCCGTAAAACACGGCGTACGCGCCGAGTACGAGCGTGTTAAAAAGCAGCGGGATATAAGCGACTGTGCCGTATACCGCGTTCGTCGCCTCGGCATTTTTCTCGACGTTAAAGTAAAACGCCAAGCAAAAGCCCATCGCGAAATATATCAGAGTGAAAACGAACGCGCCCGTCATAATCATGCGCGATTTCTTTACGAACCTGTCGCCCGCCTGCAAATACTCGGACACAGAAAATATAAAGCCGAAAAGCTCCGCGAACAGCGCGACGAACATTATTATAAAAACAACCGACACCGCTATCGGCGCGTTCGCAGACAGTGCGGCAATCGGAATATTGCCCGCAGACGATTTTCCCTTTACGAAGTACGCGGGGATAAAGAACGCCAACATAGTCACCGCTATCGCGACGCATTCGCAAATCAGCACCGCAAGCCTGTACTTTTTGTAAGCACCGGGCTCGATTGTCTTGCTTTTGCCGCCGTCGTCCGCACCGTCGCCGCCGATATTTGCTACGGTACTCAACGCACCGCGCCGCAATATTACAAAAGCCGTCGTCGCCATGGAAAACAACACCGTAATTACGCAACACACAATCGCCCCGCCGCGTATGACGCCGAGCACTACGCCCAATATCGCGTACACCAAAGCGACTGCCGCGTTGCAAACCGCCGCGAAGGCAAATAACAGGTTGAATCTTTTAAACAGTCTGACCGCCGTAGCGATAGCGTACAGCACGACGACCGCGACAAAGGCGATGATAAAATACGTATTTATATTCGTTATATTCCGAACGTCGGGGAACAGCGAATTTTCCAAATAGAAAATATCCGCCGTCCACAGCGAAACGTCGGCACGCTCGATTCCGGCTATACGATAATCGGTAAACTTGACCGAATAAAAAATAACGGTAAACAGCAATGCAAACGCCGACAATACGCCCAAAACCGCGAGCTCGCCCCACCGCGATTTAAGGAAGCTCTTTATCTTTCCGTTGCTTTTGTCGTCGTTTGCCATTATGTGAAAGCTCCTTTCATAAAAAGTATATAGACAAGTATACTTTATTATCGGCGCAATGTCAATGGTTAAGATAAAACGCAAATATAATTTTACAGTATAAATTCAATAAACGCTATTGACCGCAGCTCGCTCGCGTGATATACTTATAAATACACAAATGATTAAAGCCGTCGGCCAAACGCCGACAAAGGACGCGACCATGAAATCATTTTTGGGCAGATGGGCAAAACGCATCGCAATCGCATACGCCGTTATTTACTTTATAGCCGTAATAACGCTGTTGATTTTAATGGTAAATTACGACGTAATGACAATATTCGTCGCCGTCACCGTCGGCGGCGCGATTTCGGGTATACTTTTGTTCTCGTTGGCGAGCGCGCACGCGCGTATCGACAGATTGGAAAACATATTGCACAAAAACAAATTACTTTCCGACAGTGATTTACAAGAATTGTATCAAGACGAAATCGATGCCGACGGCGGCGGCACGAGCAACTCGAACAAAAAAGTTACTTATTGCGAAAAGTGCGGGTATCAATTATTCGACGACGATTCGGAATGCCCCTATTGCCATGCCGCAACCGAACGACAATCCGATTCCGACGGCGCGAACGCTGCCGATTAACCGCAATACAATACGCCAAAACAAAACAGCCCCGACGTGCTATACTGCGCGACAAGGCTGTTTTTATTAAGAACTATTCGGTTTTGTTTTTAACGGCGACCGCCTTGAATACGGTTATCAGCCACAGCAGCAATCCGACGAACAACACGATATGCGATATTGCCGCGCCGCCCTCGACGAGCCCTCGGATTACGCTTCCGCCCGTCAGCTGCGCAAAGCCCTTGTACAAAATTGCGGCAACGGTCGCGCCCAAGCCGCACAAGTGCACTATGTAAGCGGGCTTTGCGAGCTTGACCGCGGACAGCTCGAAATTCTTTTCCAAAAGCGTCGCCGTCAAAAACCACACTACGCCAAGCACGAGCAAGTGCACGTGCGCCGCAACAGCCCACGGTCTGCCGTTTTCGGCATGATTCCAGCCCGTAGCCTTAGTCGTGATAAGCACGGACACCTCGATTACGAGCGTCGCCGCCAATATGGCGATAGCCGTTATAACGTACCTTTTCAACGCGCTTTTCATATGCTTAACCTATCAATAGTTATTCGCGCTTATCTCGAAATAGCTTTGAGGGTGCGCGCAGGTCGGGCACGTCTCGGGCGCTTTCGTGCCGACGACGATATGTCCGCAGTTGCGGCACTCCCAAATTTTGACCTCGCTCTTTTTGAACACCTCGGAGAGCTCCACGTTTTTCAAAAGCGCGCGGTAACGCTCCTCGTGCCGTTTCTCGATGGCGGCAACCGAACGGAACTTAACCGCAAGCTCTTTAAAGCCCTCTTTCTCGGCGGTTTTAGCAAAATCCTCGTACATATCCGTCCACTCGTAGTTCTCGCCGTCCGCCGCCGCGCCGAGGTTTTCGGCGGTGCTGCCGATGCCCGCAAGCTCCTTGAACCACATTTTGGCGTGTTCCTTTTCGTTGTCCGCGGTCTTGCCGAAAATTTCCGCAATCTGCTCGTACCCCTCTTTCTTCGCCTTCGAGGCAAAGTAGGTGTACTTGTTGCGCGCCTGAGACTCGCCCGCGAACGCCGCCAGCAAATTCTTTTCCGTCTGCGTGCCCTTGTACTTGTTTTCCATTTTTTGTTTCCTCCGTAAAATAATTTATAATCGCGGCGATTTTCGCCGTCGTTACCTATTCCCGCGCCTTTTCCGCCTCGCGCCGCGCGCACTCGCCGCAAACGCCCGTCACCGAAAAATCGGCGTCGCTCAGCTTGAAAGCTTCCGCACCGCCGACGGCGGCTTGCAGCGCGTCCGCGTCGAGCGGATACACAAAGTCGAACACCTTGCCGCACACCGTGCACACGGCGTGATTATGCGGAACGCGCATGTAATCGTACCTATCCTCGCAGCCGACGCGTTGCAGCTTTTTGATTATTCCCTGCGCCGTCAGGCAATCCAAATTGCGATAAACCGTGCCCAAGGAAATATTCGGGAACGCCGTTCGCGCCCTTTCGTATATCTCCGCCGCCGTCGGATGCGTGTAACAGCCGCGCATGTACTCTATTATGTAATCGCGCTGTTTCGACCCGCAACGCACTTTAATCCACCTCAAATCAGTAATGATTACTGTTTTAGTATATCAAACGCAAATATTCACGTCAAGCGATAATTTACGAAACTTCGCATGATTTTTAAAAAATTCAATAAAAAAACCTCTTGCGAGGTTTTAGACAGTCAAGCCTCCGACGGCTTTACGTAAAAGCCGCGGTCTTTAAGCCAATCGAGCGCGAGCCCAGACCATGCGGAGACGCTCGCAATTTCTTTATCACGTTCGGTCTGGTCGCACGTTTCGTCGCTCAACAGGCTCAGCCCGTGCCAACCGCGCTCGAATATGTGCAGCGCGAACGGCACGTTGTGTTTGCGATATGCCGACGCGAGCAAAAGCGAGTTTTCGACGGGCACGCCGTCGTCAGCCGCAGTGTGCCAAATAAACGCGGGCGCGCTGTCCTTGCTCACGCGCTTTTCCACCGACAGCCTATCCGCAAGCCGCGCGTCGCCGCCCGATATCGTATCCCGCGTTCCCGCATGCGTAAGCTTATCGTCCGTCGTCACTACGGGATAGCTCATAATTACCGCGTCGGGGCGCGATAGCGCCGCGCGCGCTCCCAATGCGCCTTTAACCTCTTTTTCGCCGAACATTGTCGCAAGCATGCCCGTCAAATGCCCGCCCGCCGAAAATCCTATCGCCGCCACGTTGCCGTCCAAGCCGAGCCGTTCGGCGTTTTCGCGCACGTACGCTACCGCCATACACGCCTCTATCAGCGGCGTAGGGAACGGAGTTTGCACCGTGTAGTCGAGCACAAACGCCGCGTACCCCGCGCTCATAAACCTAAACGCCACAGGCTCAGCCTCGCGGTCGGAGCGAAATTGATATCCGCCGCCCGGCAGCACGACGATTGACGGACGCAGCTTGCGGCGCAGCTCGCTAGACTGCGACGGCATGTATACAGTCAAAAACCCTTCCGCGCCGTCGCACTTGTCCAAGCCGAAATATTCGTACAAATTTATTTTTTCGTAAAGCATATTCCCACCGTTATAACCGTACTTTTATTTTTTCAAGTAGAGCAATATCTCGCAATCGGCGGCGACGGGCGCGTCGAACGACACTAACGTCGTTTCGCCGTCGGGCGATGCGCCCGTGCCGAACGGGAACGCCGCTTTATCGGCGGCAACTGTTTCGAACTCGATTTCCGCGCCGTTTACTACCGCCTTTTTGAGCGCTTCGCCGTCCGCGAAATGACATTTGAGCGTAATTTTACGCGAGGCGACCGCCCTGTCGCCTTTGAACTCGCCGACGCTCGCGCCCAGCGTTACGGCGTACGCGCCGCGCTTTTTGTCGTAACCCGCTTTGTACGCGCTCGTCCTGTATTCGCCCTGCTTGTATGCGGTCGTTTCCCCGTCGTCCTCGTACAAATATCCTTCGTCGCACGCGTTTTTGCTAGGGTAGAAATCGTAAACCAGCCTATCCCACCTTTGCCGCTTGGTATTCTCGGCGTCGTATGCGAGCGGCAACAACGCGCCGCGCCGCACGAACAGCGGCATTTCCCGCAGCGCGTCGACGGCTATTTCCACGGTACGCCCGCCGTCGTACGCCGTACCGTCGAACGCGTAAATCCACTCGCCCGCCGGCAGGTATACGGTGCGCGTTTCCTCGGGCTTTTTCTCGCAAGCGTAAAGCCCGCAGCACGCCGCGCCCTGCGCCTGAAAATATTCTATCTTAACGCTGTGCGTCTTGCCCGCCTTCATTTCCGCCGCGTAAAACAGCATTGCGCCGTGCTCGTGCCAATCGTCCAATACCAATTCGCCGTCCACAAAAACTCGCATACCGTCGTCGCTGCGCACGTACAGCTTAGTAGGCTTATCGAACTTGACCGCCGTCTCGAACACCGCGGAAAAATCGTAGGGCGGCACGCCGTTTTCGGGCGAAACATCCTTTACGCTCATATCGAGCGTTTCGTAAACCGCAGCGGCGATAGGCGCGCCTTTAAGCTCCTTGCCGTCGTAATAGGTCGCACGCACGGGCGCGGCGTAATCGCCTGCCTTTATCGCCGACGGCGTGTCGCCGATTACGGGCGCGACCAAAATATCGTTGCCGAGCATGTATTCGTCGTCGCGGTCCGATGCCGCGTCGCTCGGGTATTCCCACCACAAGCCCTTGAACATGGGCTCGCCCGTCATGTACGCCGCAAACGCGTTTTTGTAAATCACGGGCAGCAGCCTGTACCGGAGCTTATTGTATTCGCGCACTATGTCGAGCACCTCGCCGTCGTACACCCACGGCTCGCGAGAGCGCTCCACGCTGATTGTGCAATGCGGGCGGAATACGGGCGACAGCGTGCCGAACTGCATCCACCTGACAAACTGCTCTCTGTCGGGATTGCCGACGTGCCCGCCGCAATCGGCGTTTACGTAAGCCACGCAGTTGTTCGTCGCGCGCACGAGCGTAGCCACCTCCTGCGCGAGCGCGGCGTAGTCGCTGTTGATATCGCCCGTCCACTGTATGGAATACCTGTGCGACGCGCTATCCGCTATTCCGAGGTACATGCCGTTGAATACGTTGTTCACGTTTGCCATTATCACGGGTCGACGGTAGACGCTTGCGTCGCCGCTTTGCGCTTGGTAATAATGCTTTTCCGCCTCCTCGAATATGTGCATGCCCCACGTTTCGGGCGCAACGCCGTCCGTCGGGCTTTTCAGCTTGGTGTGCCAATTTCGGTCGTACCACCAACCGTCCAGACCGACCGCCATGAGCGATTGCAGCTTTTGCTCGCGGTATGCAGTTTCGCACGGCGACAGCACGCTGTCCGCGCCGTCCTGCGGCTCGGGGTGGTCGTTGAACATAATCTCTACGCCGTTGTCGTGCGCAAAATCCATAAACCGCCGCATATCGGGGAACAGCTTGGTATCTATATCGTAGCCGATACCCCTATCGCTCGCCGCACGCCAATCGGTGTCGATGACCATCACGTCGAGCGGCACGTCGTGTTTCGCGTAATCGAGTATGAGCTGCTTTGCGCTCGCCTCGTCATATACGTAATACTTGCTGTTCCAGCCGCCGAACGTAGCGAGCCGAACCATTTCGTTCCTGCCCGTCAGCTCCACGTACAGCCGCCGCAGCTTTTTCGCATCGCCGTCGCACAGCAGCAAGTATACGTCCTTGGCGTTTTCCTCGATTACGTAGCCGCTGTTCGGAATATCGCCCCTGAACGTGTATCCGCCATCGGGCACGGTTATTCTCGGCGTATCGTGAACGGCGTACGCTGCGGGCGTTTTTCGGGGCGGCGGCAGCTCGCCCGTGTTGACGGCTTCCGCATACTCGTATACGGTTTTGCCGTTTTTCTTGACCGTAACGCCCGAAAGCCCGTCGTTCGGCACAGTTATCGTATACGCGCCGACCGTCGCCGTTCGACCCTTTACGCTCCATTTCGGCGCGGTATTTCGGTACTGCGCTTTGTCGGGAACGAAGAACGTATCGGCGTCGTTGAACCTGCCGTTTTCCGCCTGCTCGATACGCACTATATCGTCGCTTAGCGCCTGTATGCGCACGCTGTCTATAACGTATTCTTTCATTGATTTATTCTCCCGTCGTCGGTTATTTTTTCTTTTCGGTAATGTGCCACGCCCACGCGCCGAAATCGGGCAGGCGCGGTAACAGCACGCCCATGCCGTCGAGCGTTCTGCCGCTCGCCGTTACGCCGAGCTCCTCGACCTCGTACAGCTTGTCGGGGTCAAGCCCGCGAATTTTGAGCGTGCGGTTATAATCGCAGGGCACGCCGTGAACGCGCTCGCCCACGACGTACGCCGCCGTCTTGTCCTTGGAAACGAGCGCGACGCAAAAATAATCGCCGTCGAACGGATTGGACAAGCGGTACGTATCGCCGCGCAGCACCAGCTCGGATATGCTTTTGTAGTCGCGTATTTGCGCGCGCACCTCGTCGCGCTCGCCGTCCGTCAGCTTGGTCAAATCGAGCTCGTACCCGAACGCGCCGAGCGACGCAACCGCGCCGCGCGTGGACAGCGGAGTTATTCGCTGCGTTTGGTGATTGGGGCATGCGGACACGTGACAGCTCATAGCCGACGCGGGATAGCACGTCGACGTACCCCACTGTATCTTCGCGCGCTCGAACGCGTCGGTGTCGTCGCTCGTCCAAATCTGCGGGAAGTAGTACAGCATGCCGCCGTCGAACCGTCCGCCGCCGCCTGCGCAGCCCTCGAAAAACACGTCAGGGAACGCGGCGGTAAGCTTTTCCGCAAGTCCGTACACGCCGAGGATATATCTGTGCGCAAGCTCGCCCTGTCTGTCGGCGGGCAGCGCGCGCGAAAAGAACTCGGTGATATTCCTGTTCATATCCCACTTGACGTAAGAAATATCGCAGCTTCTCAAAACCGCGGAAACGCGCTCGAAAACATAATCGACGACGTCGGGACGCGTAAAATCGAGCACAAGCTGATTACGGCTGCGGCAGGGCGTTACGCCGTCCTTGCCGATTGCGTAATCGGGGTGCGCGCGGAACAAGTCGCTGTCCTCGCTAATCATTTCGGGCTCGAACCACAGCCCGAACGTCAAGCCCTTTTGCGCACAGTGCGCGGCGACGGCTTTTAGTCCGCCGCGCAATTTTTTGTCGTTAACAAACCAATCGCCCAAGCCCGACAAATCGTCGTCGCGCTTGCCGAACCACCCGTCGTCCAGCACGAACGTATCTATGCCGAGCGCCGCCGCTTCGTCGATTATGGCGAACAGCTTGTCGCGGTCGAAATCGAAATACGTCGCCTCCCAATTATTGACGACTATCGGCCGCGGCGCAAACGCCTTTTTCGGGTCGATTACGTAATTGCGGAAAAAATCGGCGTACTCGCGCGACATCTGCCCCAAACCGCCCGCGCTGTACGCAAGCGCGGCTTGCGGCGTGACAAAGCTCTCGCCCGCGCGCAGACGCCACGAAAATCCGAAATCGTTTATTCCGCCCTGAACCCTGAGCGCGCCGTACTGCCCCGCTTCGGCGGTTATCGCAAACGAGCCGCTGTAAATCAGATTGAACCCGTAGCATTCGCCTAGCTCCTCCGAACAGCCCTTGCGCAGCAGCGCGACAAACGGATTCATTTGGTGCGACGACGCTCCGCGCGCCGATTCGACGCGCACCGTGCCGTGGCCTATCGGCGTTGCTTCGGGAATGCGCTCGTTCGCCCACCTGCCGTGCAGCCGCATAATATCGAACGCGCTGTCGGGCAGCTCCGTGCAAAACGAAAACGCCTTGCGCAGTTCGAACGCGTCCGCGCCCGCATTCTTTATAACCGCGTTTTTGACAAGGATATCGCTGTCGTCGAAAACGGTGTAGTTGAGCGTTATTTCCGCATCGGAAGTTTTGTCTTTAAGCGTGACCGACAGCGTTTTGCCGCCGCGTCGGACGTGCGGCATGCCGTCGAGCGCGGGCGCGCCGTCCTTTATCTCATGGCTCGCGTACGCAAACTCGGACGCGCAAAATCCGTCTTTTTGAACGACGACGGCGGACGGCGCACGAAAATCGCCGCGACCGAAGCCGCCGTATTCGCTCGGCATGCAGTCGAGCGCCATGTTCATGTTAAAGTCGTCGGGCTTGGGCGCGAGCGTGTCCGCATACGCCGCCGTCAGCGACGGCGAGTAATCTATTTTCGCGCCGTAGTATACGAATTGAAGATACCCCGCGGCGTTTACGCGCATTACGTAGTCGAACGACTTGCCGCCGAGTATAAAGACGCGCGCCTTTCGTTCGTATTTAATCATGTTTCGTCTCCCGTGCTCCGTACGCCGACGATAACGCTGCCGCGTTGCGCAAGCTTACGCCGCGAAAAACTCGTTCGTTGAGACCATTGTATAGAATTATCCGCTCAATGTAAAGCGTTTTTAACGATTATTTTCGCACACGCGAAATGTTTTTGCGCACACTGCGCGCGCAACGAAAAAACGGAGCGTATCCCACTCCGTTTTGAATGCGAAATATGCTTGCAAACAGACACTACTTTAAAAAATCCTTGCGGTAATCGACCTTGAAAAACTCGGCGAGCTCGCGCATTTGCGAATCCTTAATCGCGTTTTTGCGCGGCAAATGCGCGGTTAGCATGTATATTTGCGCCGTCTTTTCCACCGTTTCGATAAGCCCGAACGTTTCGTCCATAGTTTTGCCCACGCCGTAAATGCCGTGCATTGCCCACACGACGAGACGGAAATCGTTCATCTTTTTTGCCGTAGCCTCGCCTATTTCGTTCGTGCCGCACAGCATCCAAGGCAAAATGCCCACGCCGTCGGGGAACACGACTATGCACTCCGTGCACATTTCCCAAAGCGTGTGCGTAAATTTCTTTTCGTCGAGCTCGTGAACGTAGTTCATCGCAAGCGTGTGCGTCGGGTGGCAGTGCATGACGACGCGGTTTTCGGGGTCGACCCTCAACCGTGCCGCATGACACATCAAGTGGCTGGGCAGCTCGCTGGTAAACCTGCCGCCGTCGGCAAACCCCCACAGCAGCTCCGCCGTCGTGCCGTCCGCGGCAATGCGGATAATGCCGAGGTTGTTTTCGGGGTCGGATTGCACGTTTTTGAAATACTTACCCGTGCCCGTAACGATGAATATTTTGCCGACCAGCTCGGGCACAACGAACCCCGTGGGAATGGTGCGCACTACGTTTTCCAAGTCGAGATATTCCGCAACCTCGTTTTCGTCGAGCAAATAGCTTATATTGCCGCCGTTGCGCTCGTCCCAGCCCAAGCGATACATATTGGCGGTAGTGCTTTTCATTTCCGCCACGAACGGCGCGGTCAGTACGTCCTTGCGCACGAGCGACCTGCCCGCCTTTTTGATATCGTCGATTATGCCCATTCTAAACACGCTCCTTCAATATTTTCTTTTCGTACTCGCGGACATCCGCCGTATAACTCTCTTTAAGCCCCTGCCGCGCAAGGTACTCCTTCCATACCGCGCCGAACGGCAAATCCTTGATTTCCTCTTGCAGCGCCATAAGCTCGGTGAACTCGGCTTTGTCTTGCTGCGCTTTGAGCTGCGCGTGCGGCGTGAGCAAGGCCGTAAGCAACGCCTTTTGCACCGCGCGCTGCCCCGTGACCCACGCGGACAGCCTGTTTATGCTCGCATCGAAGTAGTCGAGCCCGATTTTTACCTTATTTACCGCGTCGTTGCGCACTATCTCTTTGGCTATCTCTTTCAGCTCGTCCTCCAACAGCACCACGTGGTCGCTGTCCCAACGCACGCCGCGCGTCACGTGCAGCGCGACGACGTCGTAAAACGCGAGCAGCGACGGAAGCTTGTCTCTCACGTATTCGAGCGGGTGGTAGTGCCCGTTGTCTAGCAAACAGCAAATGCCGTTTTTCGCCGCGTAGTTCTGATAGAACTCGTTGCTGCCCACCGTGTAGCTCTCCACGCCTATGCCGAACACCTTGCTCTCGACGGCTATTATAACCTTGCTCTTGTCGTACCCGACCGACAAAATCTCGTCGAGCGAAGCTTTAAGCCGCAGCCGCGGCGTCAGCCTGTCTGCGGGCACGTCCTTGAACCCGTCGGGAATCCAAATATTCATAAGCGTCGGCGTGCCGAACTCTTGCGCGAAGTATTCGGAAATGCGGATGCACGCCTTGCAATGCTCCACCCAAAACCTGCGGATTTGCGCGTCGGGCGATGACAGCGTCAAGCCGTCCTTTACGTTTTTGTGACTGAACGTCGTCGGATTAAAGTCAATGCCGTCCGCTCCGACCGACTTGGCAAACTCCACCCACGGCGCGAAATGCTCGGGCAAATACTCGTCGCGGCGCAGCTCGCGCAAAAGCCCGACGCGTCCGTCATACTGCTCGGCGGCACGGTGAACGTCGGCTCCAACGCAGTCATCGGCTCGCTCGCCGTCGGCACGCTCGAAAACTTCAATATCGACTTAATGCTGTCCTCGTGCGCCGCACTCGACGAAAACGGCGCGTACGAGCTGTCTTTGGAAACGGCGCTAATCAAGCAAACGGCGGTCAAGCGCGCCAAGCGCCGCGTACTCGTCGCCACCCGCGCCAAGCTGTTCTACGCGCCGTACCGCGTGCGCGCACTCGACGCTTACGACCGCATAGTTACCACCGCCGACCGCGAACAATTAAAGACGCTGGCGAGCAAATACGCCAATTTCGTCACCCGACAAGCTTAAAACAATAATCGAAAACGACAAAAGCCCGAACGAATCCGTCGATTCAATCGGGCTTTTGCTTTTTGCAAACTATTACGATTTCGGAAAAGCTAGTATCAATGTCGGCGTCAATAATCGTCGCTTATGCCCAATAGATAGTCGGCTGTAACCTCGAAGATTTGCGTCAGCTTGATTAAAGTGTTCAGGCTCGGCTCGCCCGTTCCGTACTCATATCGAATATACGATTGCTGTTTTATATTCAGCAACCCCGCTATACCCTGCTGCGTCAGCCCTCGCTCGCGCCGCAGCTCCTTTAACCGCTGTGAAAATTTGTTCATTTCTTTCTTTAATATTGTTGACATTTTACAGCAAAATGTTGTAAAATACATTTAATACAGCATTTTGCTGTAATCATCGAATACAGGAGAAGGAAATGTTTTGTAAGAACTGCGGAAAAGAAATAGACGATAAAGCGTGCGTTTGCGTGTTTTGCGGAGTGGCGACGGAGCAAAAGCCCGCCGTCGTCGAGGTGAAAAAGGCAAACGGCTTGGGCATTGCGGGCTTTGTAGTAGCGCTTGTGTCGCTGTGGCTGGGCGTATATTTTTGCATTGCGTCCATAATCGGGCTTGCACTGAGCATTGCCGGCATGGTCGCCGCCAAAAATCGCAGGCTAAACGGGCTTGCCGTTGCGGGGCTTGTTATAAGCATTTTTTCACTGATGATTTGGGGCATAGTTTGGATTGTGATGGGCGCGGCGATACTGCTCGTGTAACCGCCGCATAAACCTCCCATAAACGCGACTGCATACAAAAACGCGCGTTGCCTGCATCTGCACAACGCGCGTTTTATATAGAGTATTACAAGCTTTCGAGCTTATTCGGCATTTTGCGCTATTCGTCGCCCTCCAAGCGTCGGGTTTGGTCGGCTATGCGCAGCGCCTCTACCATTTTGTCGAGGTCGCCGTTCATAAACTCGTCAATGCTGTACAGCGTAAATCCGATGCGGTGGTCGGTAACTCTGCCCTGCGGGAAATTGTACGTGCGAATGCGCTCGCTCCTGTCGCCCGTGCCGACCTGACCTTTACGCAGCGACGCGTATTCCTCGTCCTTTTGACCTTGATAAAAATCGTACAGCTTTGTCGCAAGCACCTGCATGGCGCGCTCTTTGTTTTTGGTTTGACTGCGCTGGTCCTGGCACGTTACGACTATGCCCGTCGGGAAATGCGTTATGCGTATCGCCGAATCGGTCTTGTTTATGTGCTGTCCGCCCGCGCCGCTGCTGCGGTACGTGTCTATCTTAATATCCTTGTCGAGGATTTCCACGTCCACCGTTTCCGCCTCGGGCAAAACCGCCACCGTCACGGTGGAGGTATGCACGCGCCCCTGCGTCTCCGTTACGGGCACGCGCTGCACTCTGTGCACGCCGCTCTCGTATTTGAGACATGAAAAAACGTCCTTGCCGCTGATACGGAAAACGGCCTCCTTTGTGCCGCCGAGCTCGGTATCGTTGAGCGAAATATCCTCGATTGCCCAACGCCGCTTTTCCGCGTACATTTTGTACATGCGGCACAGCTCGGTCGCAAACAGCGCCGCTTCCTCGCCGCCCGCCGCGGGGCGAATCTCCAAAACGGCGTTCTTGCCGTCGTTGGGGTCTTTGGGCAGCAGCATGATTTTAAGCTCGTCGACGATACGAGCCAAGCTGTCGACAAGGCTGTCGCACTCCTCTTTGGCAAGCGCGGCAAGCTCCGCGTCGTCGGCGTGCAGCATTTCCGTCGCGTCATTGTAATCGCTTTGCGCCTTTTTGTATTCGGCGTACTTTTCCACAATCGGTTCTAGCTCTGCGCGCTCGCGGCAAAGCTCCGCCCACGCCTTGTTGTCGGCGATTACGCTCGCGTCCTGAACCTTTTCGTCCAGCGCTTTAAACCTCGCGCACACGGCGTCGAGCTTTTCGGTCTTAATCTGCATACTCATATATTACGCCCCTGCACGGCGGCAAACGACTATGCGCTCCACGCCGTCCAAATCCTTTATAATCTCGCTCTTGCCAAGCTTTTCGAACAGCGCGCACACGGCCGCCGCTTGGTCGTACCCGACCTCGACCATGACCGCGCCGCCCGCCTTTAAATGCGCCGCCGCGTTCTGCGCAATTATTTTGTAAAAGCGCAAGCCGTCCTCGCCGCCGTCGAGTGCGAGCCGCGGCTGCGCCGTCACCTGCGGCTGCAAGCCGTCGATATCGAAGGTGCGCACATACGGCGGATTGGACACAATCAAGTCGAACTCGCCGTCCACGCCGTCGAACATATCCGATTGCACGAGCGTGACGCCCAAGCCGCCGAGGTTGCTCTTTGCCACCTCCAACGCGTCGGCGCTCACGTCCGCCGCAGTCACTTGCGCCGTCGTATTGCGCGCCATTACCGCCGCGATACAGCCCGAGCCCGTGCAAAGGTCGAGCGCGCTCGCGTCGGACTTGTCTTTCAAAAATTCGACGGCGGCGTTTGCCAAAACCTCGGTCTCGAACCGCGGAATGAGCACGCGCCCGTCCACCTTTATTTTTATGCCGCAAAACTCGCTGTTGCCCAAAATATAATCGAGCGGCTCGCCCGCGATAAGCCTGTCCGCGTACTCGTTCGCGCGCTTGACCACGCCTATCTTGACGCGCTTGACCGTAGCCAGCTCGCCGCGCTTTTTGCCCGTCAGCTCGCAATATATCCAATCGGCGTCCTGCGGGTTTTCGGGCAAGCGCTCGGCAAGCCTTTTACGCGCCGCAGCGAAATCGCGCTCGTAAAAATCTATTACGTCCTTATCGGGGTTTTCGTCCAATTCGAGCACAGCGTTGAACGCGGCAATCGCCACCTCCGCCATATCGTCGTCGGGCAAGCATGTGGAAAGCTTTTGCAACGCCAGCCCGGGCGCGCGTATCGCGTTCGTGAATTTATTGTCGGGCAGCAACGCCAGCCCGCGCAGCAGCTCGTACGACAGCCCCGCAATCAGCGGCAGCAGCGCCAGCCTTATAAGCAGTTTGAAAAACGGATTGCCGAACAAATATTGATACTCGGCAAACAGCGAAAACACCCAATTCGTGAGCGCGTACACGATTATGGCAAGCACCACCACAAAAAACAAAAACGTCGTGCCGCAGCGGTTGTGCTTGGTGGAGCACGATTGAACGTTTTCCACGGTGAGCGTCAAGCCGCGCTCGTAGCAGTTAATCGTCCTGTGCTCCGCGCCGTGATACATAAACGTGCGCTTTATATCGGGCATAAGCCTTACAAACGCCAAATACAGTATGAATATTATAACGCGCGTCGCGCCCTCGATAATCGATATAACGGCGACGTTGCCGTAATTTCCCCAATGCTCGATTGCCCAGCCGACGAACAGCGGAATGCCTATAAACAGCCCCAGCGCGAGCACAACGCCAACGATAACCGCGATTACGGTGGAGGTCTTAGACGGCGTTTCCTCCTGCGGCGTGCTTATCTCCGCCGATTTCAACAGCGACTGCGTGCCCACGACGAGCGAGCTTACAAAAGCCGAAACGCCGCGCACGATAGGCACGCGCGCCGCCTTGGACGGCTTTTTTATGCGCTCCGTTTTGAGCTCGATTTCCCCGTCGGGCGCGCGCACCGCCATGGCGACCGACGTTTTGCCGCGCATCATAACGCCTTCGAGCAAAGCCTGTCCGCCGATAAGCGTGCGTCGAGTCTTTTTGCCGACGTCGTAATTATTGTCCTTGCGTTTTTTATCTTTCATTTTTCAAAAAAATATCGAAGCCTCGACTTCGACATAAAAAACAGCGGACGAAACGCAAAACGCCGTCCGCTGTGATAAACGATAACTATTTGCCCGACTTGCCCTTACGCTCGTTAAAGCGCGCGATACGACCGCCCGTTTCGGCTTGTTTCTGCTTGCCCGTGTAGAACGGGTGGCACTTGGAGCAGATATCTACTTTTACGACGTCGCCCTTTTGCGTCGAGCCGGTGACGAACTTAGCGCCGCAAGCGCATTCCACGGTGACTTCGTGATAGTTGGGATGAATATTTTCTTTCATGATAACGACCTCTTATTAGTACTTAGCTTATAGATTATACACCGATAAACGCGCGCTGTCAAGCATTTTGCAGGCACTACCGCCAAGTAGCGCGCCGATTTTGCAAAATTCGCATACCGAGCGCATTCGCCAACGCTCGACCGCGCACGCGCGCCGCTAAATCTTGACAAGCACTTTGAACGCGCCGCCGTCCGTCGAAAGCTTTTCGTAAACGGTCGGCACGTCGGCAAAATCTACTACCCCCGCGTATAGGTCGGCGACCGATACGGTGTGATTGGCGAGCATGTTTATCGCCGCGGGATAGTTCTTGCCGCAATCGGTTACGGTGAGCAGGTGCAAACGCTTTTCGAAAAACGTATTGAGATTGCAATTAAGCTCGGTCTCGTTGAACCTGCCGACAAGCGCGACGTTCCCGTTCGCGACGGTATAATCGAATACGTTTTGCAGCGGCAAGCCCGCGCCCACAAAATAAGCGCACGCATCCGCCATGTGTCCGCCCGTAAGCGTGATAATCTTTTTGCTTACGTCGTCGTTAACGGCGTTAACCGTAAAGTACACGCCCGACTTTTGCGCGAGCGCGAGCATATCCTCGCGCATATCGACCACGATTGGCACTGCCTGATAGTACATTGCGACCTGCGCGAGGATAAGCCCTACGACCGTCGCGCCCACTATTACTATGTGCTCGCCCTTTTCCACGCCGAGCTTGGAAAGCGTGTTTATCGCGGTTGCGATATGCTCGATAAAAACCGCCTCCTCGTCCTTTATCCATTCGGGAATTGGGTACACGTCGGACGCGGCGACAACCGAAAAATCGCTCAAAAATCCGTCCTCTTTAACGCCGAACAACGCCGCTTTTTCGCACTCGGAAAAACGCGCCTCTTTGCACATTTTACAGGTGTGGCAGCTCGCGTGCGGATACGTGACTACGCGATTGCCGCGGGCAATGCGCATTACGTCCGAACCGACCTCGGATACAAACCCCACGTTTTGGCGCACGGGAATAATGGGATATTGCGTTTGCAGCTTGCCGTTGAACACGGCGACGTCCGCCGCCGATATTCCGCACATTAGGTTTTTGAGCTTGACGCAGGTCGCGCCCACAGGGAGCGCGGACATCTCGTCCAGCTTGATTATGTGCGGGGAATGTACTCTGTATGCCTTCATAAAAGAACTTTTCGGTCGCGCAGATTTTGGGAACTATTGCCGCGAAAACGTGTGCCTGCGCCGAGAGCGGCGGCTGTCGTTCCCCGATTGACCGTATGATTATTATACCACATAATCGCGTCGATATCAAGTAAATTACGCACGCATATGCGCGCGCTTATCCGACGCGAAAATCGCCGTCGACCGTCGCAATATCGCAAAATTTGCGCGTAATTCGCGCGTAACAGCGCTTTAAGACGGTTTTACCGCAAAGCAAAAACCGCCATTACGGCGGCTTTGTTACGCAGGAAAAACTTATTTATCTTCGGTCGGCAGCAAGGTATTGGGGTCGACGTACTTCCCGTCCTTTTTCAGTTCGAGATGCAGGTGCGCGCCCGTTTTGAGCTCCGACATCATGCTGTCGGACGTCGTGCCGAGCTTGTCGCCCGCCTTGACCTTATCGCCCTTTTTAACGGCTATATCGTCGCCCAACGACTTGTACACCGAAACGTATCCGTCGGCATGAGTAATCGTGACTACGTTGCCGTCGAGCGTGGTGTGCATTTCCACGTCGGTTACGGTGCCGTCCATTATGGCAAGCACGTCGCCCTCGCCGATATAATCGACCGCGGGATGCGTGCGCCACACTTCGAGCGTCTCCCAATACACGAGCTTGTCGTTTGCGTAGTCAAGCCCGATTGTAGCGCCGTTCATGGGCGCGACGACTTTGGGGTCCGAATCCACGATATCGGAAGGAGGGTTTACCGTCCCGTCCACAGGTCCGGATTTGGGCAAAGTAAACACCAACGATAATGTAATGACCGCTGCGACGACCAACACAGAGCCGACGATGACAAACGCATGCCAATGCCGTTTGAAAAAGTTTTTCCTCTTGTCCTTTGTGGTTGACTGGTAAGTTTTCATGTTTTGTTCCTCCGTACCATTGATTATTGCCAACATATATCGGCTTATACGCTTGCGCACAAAAAATTTTTTTAAGCTTTTTCGGGCGGTAATTCGATTATCTTATCGTCTAATAGCACCCCGAGAGCACGGGAGTGCCGACGCTGACAGTCCCGCCGCTCGCCGCCGCCATTACGTTATAGCGCGTGCCGTCCGCCAGCATCTCGGCGGGCGCGCACACGCGCGGGCTGTATGCGTACACAATGAGTAGCCCGTCGACTTCCACCGCTTTTACGACCGCAGCGTCCATATCGTCGAGCGCGGCGTAAAGCTCGGTCTCGCCCCCGTCGAAATCCACGCGCACCAACGCGTCGGGCGCATAGCACACTCCCTCGATTTTGCCTATCGGCGCATTGTCGCGGTACGCGTACGGCTCGCCCAGCGACACGAGCGGGCTGAACCATACGGCGGTGAAAATGACCCCGACCAGCAATAAAAAAACGACGGCATAAAGCTTTTTCATGCCGTCGATTATTGACCTAGTATGCGTTTTTTATTCGCGCCCGAGCGCGTGGCGACAACGCGATTTAACGCGCCCGTCCCGCCCGCCGCCGCGCGACAAAAAACGACCTCGCGAGTTACGTTCGCGAGGTCGTATGTTGTGACGCATCTAATCGAGCGTTCACCGTTTAGTATTCAAAAACATTCTATTATCGCCGATATGCGATTTACGCCGCCTTCCAATAGAACTTAGGGCTGCCGAATGCGCCGTCGTTGTAAAGCTGCTTGGACAGCACGGAAAGAGCGTCGGCGTTTTGCGCAATAAAGAATTCGGTGTTGCCCTGCGGCACAGCCATGAACAACGACGAGTCGAACCCGCCCAGCTTGGCGTCGCCGTACACCCAAGTAATTACCTCCATGGGAAGTCGCCCGGGTAAAATTTTGACGGCGTTATCCTCCAACACCTTTTTGGTGAGCGGCAAATCGTCGCCCGGCTCTACCGCCGACGGGTGCGGCTTGTAAAGGATATTGTATCCGTCGTAGTCGGCAATAATGCGTTCGAGCAGTTCCGCGAACTCCGCGTCGGTAAAGTAGCGGCTCGTAAACGGATTTGCACCCGTAATAATCAGATATTCGCCGTCCTTATCGAAATATTCCTTGTCAAACGTAGCCTTGTCGAGATTGCAAATTTTGAGGAACTTTTCCTTTTGCGCGTCGGTTAACGCGGCATACATAGCGTCGGGGGACATTTTGGGCATATTCGCCTTGTCTATCTCCGCCTGCACTTTGGGGTCGGCACTTTTAAGCGTTTCGGGATACCCGCACCACATTTCCACATTGTCGCGCTGTGCTGCGATTATTGCCATTTCGCTCATATCGGCGGCTTTGGTATAACTGGATTTTATCGTGCGGTCTCCCACCGTTATACTGAACTGTCCGTTACCCGTTGAAACAAAGTTCCCCATCATTGCGGCGTCCACCGCCTGATTGTAAATATTTTTATTTTCGTTCCACTTCTCGATACTTCCGTCGTTCCTGTACGGGAAAGCGTTACAATAAGTCAACGAGCCGTCGGAAACCAATTTTACCTCGTATCTGCTTGTCGGAACTCTATACTGCATAAACGAAAACAATTCCAAATGAGTCAATGTATCGCCGATAAACAATCTGAAATAGCTGTTTTCATCGTCATTTGCTATACGCGCCATCCTTCGCTTTGCTTCCAGAAAATCGTCATCGTCGGAACCGTTTATCTTATAAATAAATCTGTCGTCGTCCAACTCGTCTATATTAAGAGTGTCGCTACGCGTAAACACGAGCATCGATTTATAATCGTTGGAAACCATATCGAGCGCACAATACAATACGGGCAGCGTTGCGTTTACCCAATAGCAGTTATACATATTGCGCACCTTGACAGTGCGCTTTGCCACCGTGTGATTGCCTTTGTCGTCGTTTACGTAATACGTTATTTCGTAATCGCCGCACTCGTCGAAAGTAACCTCGCCGTCGTCGACGTGCGCCGCCGCAGGCAATACGTACCGCACCTTCTCCGTCAAGTTCTCCTGCGTATCGTCGTCGAAATCGTATACGGCGGTAACGCCGTCCATGACGTCGAACGATTCGGTCGCCCTATCGATAATAATATCGTCAAGACCGTCAAAAGCAACGTTATTATAATCAGCCATGGGGGGCGGAGTTTCCTCCGGTTTTTCATTACACGCAGCCAAGCCGAAAGAACAAGCGAAAGCAGTCGCCGCACAACACAAAACAGCCGTAAGTTTTTTATTCATGACACTCTCCTATCGATATTTAGTATGCGAAATACGCACAAAACTAAACTTATTATAATGTAATATAGTCGCAAAGTCAACCATAATTCGACAAATATCGCAAAATTTAAACCGCGCTTGGAAAAGCAGTGCGCCATCGCACAGCCTATTGCGCGGCACTTACATATTTATGTCGCGCAACAGAAAAATGCGCCGCAAGCTTTGCCGCGACGCATTTTTTACCCCGTTATACATAACGCGCGAGAACCGTTGACGGTCGACGCAAACGCCGTATACTCTATCTATTACTCGGATTACTTTTTCGGCTTGTCTTTGGCTGCCGCCGCCTCGACGGTCTCGTCCTTGACCTTCGCGCCGACGAGGTCGTACAGCTTGACGGTGTTCTCTACCGAAACCTCCTTCGCCTTTTCTCCGTACTTGTTTACGTCGGTGAGGCTCTTCGGTCCGTGGTGCAGACACAGCGCGCCGTTTACGCAGCCGCCGTCGCACGCCATACCCTCGAAGAAATTAAACGGCGAACGCCCCGCGCGCAGCAGCATGAGCTGCTTTTTGCATTCGTCCAGCCCGCTCATGGCGACGGGCTTTGCCTCGAACCCGCGCTTTGCGGCGAGCTCGGTCACGCCCTCGACGATACCGCCCGAGCGCGCGAAAATTCTGCCGTAGTACGACGCGTTGTTGAGCGCGGTGTCCTCCAAGGTGGACACGTCGATTTCGCGCGCGTCCAAGAACGCCTGCAATTCCTCGAACGACAGCACGCAGTCGATAAAGTCCTTCGCCTTGTCCGACTTGAACTCGAATTTTTTAGCCGTGCACGGTCCTACGAAAACGACCTTCGCGGTGCTGTCCATCGCCTTAATCAGCCGCCCCGCCATTACCATGGGCGACGGCGTGGACGATATGTATTTTGCCAAATCGGGGAAATTGGTTTCTATGTACTTGACGAACGCGGGACAGCACGAGGTAGTGAGCGTGCCGCGCTCGCCCAGCTCGTCCGCCTCCACGTCGAGCGTTTTGTCCGCACCGAGCGCGGTTTCTATCACTTGGAAGAACCCGAGCTTGCCCATGCCCGTTATTACCTGCTCTATACGCGCGTAATTGAACTGCGCGACGATGGCGGGCGCGATTATGGCGTACACCTTGTACTTGGTGTTGTTTTCCGAATTTTTGAGTATGTCGAGCGCGTCGAGAATGTACGACTTGTCCGCCACCGCGCCGAACGGGCATTGATAGACGCACGCGCCGCAGCCGACGCATTTATCGTTGTTTATTTCCGCTTTTTTGGACGCGTTGACGGTGATTGCGCCCGCCTTGCAGCTGTTCACGCACGGGCGCTTTTGCAGCACCAACGCGTTGTACGGGCACGCCTGCGTGCACTTGCCGCACTCGATACATTTTTCCTTGTCCACGACGGCGTGCTTATCCTTGATTGTAATCGCGTTCTTGGGGCACACCTCGGCGCAGCGGTGCGTTATGCAGCCGCGACAGGCGGGAGTCACGAATATGCCGTCTACGGGGCACTCGTCGCACGCGATGTCGATAACCTCGACAACGTTGGGGTTGTCCTTATTGCCGCCCATGGCGAGCTTTAACCGCTCTTGCAGAATGGCGCGCTCCTTGTAAACGCAGCACCGAAGACTCGCCTCGGGTCCGGGCATTATCCTGATAGGAATGTCGTGGAATATCTCGTTGTTCAAGCCCTTGTCGTACGCCTTTATCAATTCCTTGATAACCTTGTATTTGAGCTGCTGAACTGCGGTATCGAAAAGTCTGGTTTTCATGTTTACTCCGTATGTCGCCCGCACGTAAGCCGAGCGGGCGGTGATTGTTGTGTCAGTTGTAACGCACGTTGACGGTCTTGCCCATTTTGCGCAGGTTTTCCGCCAAGTGGTCGATTAGTTTTAATTTCATCGTGGTTTCTATCGGCAAGCCCGAATGCGCCTCGTTGACCGACTGTCCGACGAAAAAGTCCAGGTCGGTCGAGCCCTCGAAAAGCAGCTTGGACAGCAGCGTCGCGCCGTCGCGCTTATCGAACTGCTTGCCCTTGTAGTCGTGCGGGTCGAGGTACTTTTCGGAAAGCTCCAACACTCGCCGCAGCGTGATTACGCCCTCGGTCGTAAGGTCTATGCCGTCGATATACCCTATCGGCGGGATATCGCGGTCGGGGAAATCGCAGCTCGTGCTCACCTGCTTGCCGAGATTGCGCGCCACTATCTGCGAGCTTGTGCCGCCGCACACCGCCTTTTTGCCGGGCAACGCCATAAACTGCCCGACGTACTTTTCGTCGTCGCACTTGTTTATCGGCGGCCCGACGAAAACGGACGTATGCGCGTGCTCCCGCACCTTTATGCCGAGCACCGTCGTATCGTCGCCGGGCATATCCATGTACAGCTCGTTGCACTCGCCCGCCAGCGCGGCGGAAATGGCGCACGCCGACATGTCGGGCTTGACCGCGCGCCGCAGGTAGTCCTTAATCTGCGGTCGCTCCCACCCGAAATTCATAAGCATGCCAATGCCCGCGTGCTCCACGCCGTCGCTGGTGATGACCAAAGCGTCGTTTGCGCGCAGGTCGAGCGCGGTGGTGTACACGTTTTTGCCGCACACAACCGACTTTTCGCGCGGGAGGTCCCGCACCTCGCCGCCGCGCAGCAGCAGCGCCGCGGGGTTGTCGAACTCCAACAGCTCGCCCTTGCCCTCGCGGTTGATATGGCAAACAGAGAACGTGGCGTACGCGACCTGACGCACCTTGCATACGGGCAGCGACGCGATAAGCGTTTCGATACAATCCTTAATCGGCACGCCCGCCGACAGCATTGTGCAAAGTATCTTGGACGACAGCGTGGCGAGTATGTTCGCCTTGACGCCGCTGCCCATGCCGTCGCACAGCACCGCGGTAAGCCACTCGCCGCTCTGCGCGCATTCGACGCGGTCGCCGCAAAGCTCTTCGCCGACGTGATTCAGCGAGGTATAACCTCTGTCGATAAAGTAACTCAACTGTTCTTTTCCTTTAACATTGCGTCTTTTAGCTTCAAAAGCGCGATTTTGGTCTCGGCGGTGGTTTCGCCGAGCAGCGACGCGATTTCCTGCGCCACGCGCATTTGCTTTTCGATGACGGTGGTCGTGACGTCGAGCGTTTCCGCTTTGACCTTGTCGAGCTCCGCGTCGAAATTGACCTTGTCGGTAACGTCGGTCAAAACGACGAGAATGGCTTTCTCGTTGACAAGCGGCACTATGTTCAAATCGACGAACTTACCCGTCTTTTCCAGCCTGATTTTGCTCGCCTGCGCCGCCCTGCCGCTCTCCGCCGCCTTGAACACCGCCGACGGGTCGAAGCAGTCGAATATGTACTCGGGCGCGCCTATGCCGATAAGCTGTTCGGCTTTGCGGTTAATCTCGGAAATTTTGAGGTCGCCGTCGCAAACGATTATGCCGTTGGGGCTGTTCTCGATAATCACGTTGCCCATGGACTCCGCTTTTTCGCGCATGTACGGCACGCACATTTCCACCTCGGCGTAACCGTTGACGACCGCCCACGCCTTTTCGCGGCATGTGGAATATCCGCACGCGCCGCAGTTGAGCTCGTCGCTCGGCTTGTGCTTGCCCGTGCGCGCGAGTATGGATTTGATTTCCGCGTCGTCGGGAATACGGTCGCCCGCCGCAATGGGCTTGCGCACGTTGACAAGCGACGGGTAATCGACTACGGCGTCGCGCACGGAATTATTGGTGTAATTGCGCACCTGCACGTTAGCTTCCACCGTGCCGCCCTTGTGCTTGATTGCGCACGGTCCGCTGACGCACGCGCCGTCGCACGCGTTGATTTCCAGAAATATGCCCTTGACGCTCTTTAAGTCGTTGAGGGCGTCCGCAAGCCGCGAAACGCCGTCCACCGCTATGTACTCGTAGCCGCCGGGCAAAGCGTCGAACGACTTGATAACGCCGCGCGATATCGGGTAGAACTTGGCTTGCATGCTGTCGCCGCTTGCCGCCGCAACCTCCGCGCCGTCGCATTGCGAGCACGCCGCGGCGGGCGCGAACGACTCGCCGATTGCCTTGCCTTGCAGCATTGCGGCAAGCTCCTCGAACGTGAGCGCACCGGCGATTATGCCGCTTTCCTTAGCCTCGCGCTTTTTGGCAATGCACGGACCGATAAAGACTATATCGGATTTCGGGTAGCGCGATTTGAGTATTTTGGCATGCGCGACCATGGGCGAATCGACGGGCGCGAGGTATTCGAGCACGTCGGTGTGATACAGCTGAATGGCGCGGTTAACCGCGGGGCACGCCGACGTGATAAAGTTTTCGTACTTGCCGCTTTGCAGCAGCTTTTTGTATTCCGCAGTGACCGCCGCCGCGCCCTCCGCCGTCTCGAACGCGTCGGTAAACCCGAGCGCTTTGAGCGCGGCGCGCATGGGCTCGAACGAAGTAAGCCCGAACGAAGAAACGAACGACGGCGCTACCGACGCGATTACCCCGCCCTTGCTCTTTGCCAAAAGCTGAGTAATGGTCTGCGTATCGTCGTGCACGCGCTTGGCGTTTTGCGGACATACGTGAGTGCAATGCCCGCACAGTATGCAACGGCTTTCGATTATTTTGGCCTGACCGTTGCGCGCGTCGATTGCCTTAACGGGGCACGACCGCAAACACTTATAGCAGTTTTTGCAGTTGGCTTTTTGAAAATCGAGATAGAACATAGCTTACCCGACCATAGGGAGAATTTCGTTTACGAACTTCTCCTCCGCATTCGCGCCGTTGACGTCGAGCACATAGCTTGCGTCCGCCTTGACCGCCACACCGTTAGAGCAACGCCCCAAGCAAAAGCAAGCGCGAAGCTCGATTTTGTCCGCCACGCCGTGCTTTTCGATAAGACGCTTGAACGTCTCGATTACGTCGTACGAGCCTTTGAGATGGCACGAGCTGCCGACACATACGCTGAGTATCATAAATTATTTTCTCCTATTAAGATTAAGCGGCGTAAAAATACCGTGAATATTGTTACGCCGCCTTTATTGGTTTGTGATAGTGAATGAGTAATGCGTAATTTTAACCCTCGCCCGTTATCGCGCGAGATTGCGGCTGACGCATAAGTTTATCGGTTTAACTCCGCTCGGATTGCGGTTATGTAATGCTCGCGTCGGATAAATATGACCGAACAGCATTCCGACTCGCAAAGCCTTTTTAGCGCGTAGGCGCAAGCTAGACGGACATCTGGCGCGTGGGTGGCGACGGGAGTGTAGACCCACCTACATGACCTAGCGCCGAACTACCGTTAAAGCCTTTTTAGCGCGGAGACCCGCGGCAGACAAGGAAAGCAAGGTGCGCGCGACGGGCGCGTAGAACCACCTACGTAACCGAGCGCGCACCGACGCTTGACGCAGTATCCCGCGAGGTATCCGCGCTAAAAATTATTCGTATTGGCAAACGTCCGCCCACTTCGCCAGCATCTCCCTCTCCTCGGGCTTGCCTTTTGCCATTTGCGAGGCGGCGACGATGGGCAACCATTGCTCGACGTACTGCCGCGCGGTATCCGACTTTTTGCAGAACGCGGTCAAATACTCCTCGGCGGCTTTGGTATCGCCCGCAAGCGTGAACAGCAAGTACGTTCTCGCCGTGTCAGCGGACGCGTTGCCGACGGTTGCGTGCGACCAGTCGATGATGCAGGCGCGGCCGTCGGGCGTAATGATAACGTTGGACGGATTGAAATCGCCGTGGCACAGCTTTCTGTGCTTGGGCATGGAATCGAGTCGCACGTGCAGCTCGTAGCGCGTGGTCGCGTCCAAGCCCGATTGGTCGATTTTACGCGTGAACTTTTCGCGCTGACGGTTGAGGT
Organism: uncultured Christensenella sp.; assembly: GCA_910577945.1. Lineage (GTDB taxonomy): Bacteria > Bacillota > Clostridia > Christensenellales > Pumilibacteraceae > Anaerocaecibacter. Next base: position 52,343 of record CAJTNI010000003.1, read on the forward strand.
CGGCGGCGGTAAGCTTGTGCATTGCGAGCTGAATGTCGATGAGCCGCGAAAGATACTCGCTCTTTTTGGCGGGGTTCTCGTCGATAAGCGTTTGCAGCGGCTTGCCGTCCACATAATCCATGGCGATTGCGAGCCTGCCGTCATCCAGCTTTTTCACCTCGTGAACCTTGGGTATAAACAGCCCCGTCTCCTCGACGCGCAGCTGATTGAGCGCCTCATTGAATATATCGGCTTTCCTGTACCCTTCGGCGAACACCTTGTAGCAGATATCGCCGTCGCGGTAGACCGTTTTGTTCGTCCTCTTTGCGATTTCGCTGTAAGCCATGATTATTTACTCTCCTTTCCGTAATAGGCGTCGAGATACATTTGCTTGATTTCGGCAATGAGCGGATATCTGGGGTTCGCGCCCGTGCACTGGTCGTCGAACGCCGCTCTGCACATTTCGTCGAGAGTTTCGAGGAACTTATCCTCGGGCACGCCCGCATCCTTTATGCTCGCGGGCAAGCCCACTTCCTTTCTGAGCTCGACGAGCTTGACAATCAGCTTATCGAGCTTTTCGTCGTCCGTCTTGCCCTTAATGCCCATCATTTCCGCGACCTCGGCGTAACGGCGCAGCGCTACGGGGTGGTCGTACTGCGGGAACGTGCCCATCTTTAACGGCGCTTCCGCCGCGTTGAATTTCATGACCTGCGGCAACAGCAGCGCGTTAGCCATGCCGTGCGGCAAATGGTGGTACGAACCGAGCTTGTGCGCCATGGAATGGCAAACGCCGAGGAACGCGTTGGCAAACGCCATACCCGCCATCGTGGCGGCGTACGCCATTTCGCCGCGCGCCTTTTCGTCCGAGCCGTTGTTGTACGCCGCGGGCAGATATTCGAACACGAGCTTGATAGCTTCCTTGGCGATACCGTTGGTAAAATCGGTAGCCATAATCGACGCAATCGCCTCCAAGGCGTGCACCATGGCGTCGTATCCCGAATTGGCGGTCAAGCCCTTGGGAATGCCCATCATGAGGTCGGGGTCGCAAATCGCCATCTTGGGCAGCAGCTCGTAATCGGCAATCGGGTATTTGAGCCCGCTGTCCTGGTCGGTAATGACCGCGAACGGCGTGACCTCCGAGCCCGTGCCCGCCGTGGTCGTGATTGCCACGAAATACGCCTTGTCGCCCATCTTGGGGAAACGGTACACGCGCTTTCTGATATCCATAAAGCGCATCGCCATGTCCGCAAAATCGGCCTCGGGATGCTCGTACAGCACCCACATAATCTTGCCCGCGTCAAGCGCGCTGCCGCCGCCGAGCGCGATAATGCAGTCGGGCTCGAACGAGCGCATCGCCTCCGCGCCCTTTTGCGCCGACGCGAGCGTCGGGTCGGGCTGAACGTCGGAGAACGTGGTGTTGACTATGCCCATTTCGTTGAGGCAGTCGCTGACGCGCTTGGAGAACCCGCTCTTGAACAAGAACTCGTCGGTAACAATAAACACGCGCTTTTTGCCCATGTCTTTGAGCTCTTGCAGCGCGACGGGCATACAACCCTTTTTGAAATAAACCTTTTCGGGCGCACGGAACCACAACATGTTCTCTCTCCTTTTAGCCACAGTCTTGTAGTTTAACAAATGCTTGACCGACACGTTTTCCGATACGGAGTTGCCGCCCCAAGACCCGCAGCCGAGCGTGAGCGACGGCATGAGCTTGAAGTTGTAAATGTCTCCGATACCGCCCTGCGCCGCGGGAGTGTTCAAAAGTATGCGGCAGGTCTTCATCGCCGCGCCGAACTTGGCAATCTTTTCCTTTTCCGTGCGCTCGTTGGCATAGATAACGGACGTGTGCCCGTATCCGCCGTCGGCGACAAGCCGCTCCGCTTTTTTGAGCGCGTCGTCGAAATCCTTCGCCTTGTACATGGCGAGCACGGGCGACAGCTTTTCGTGCGCAAACGGCTCGCTGATATCGACCGACGAAACCTCGCCTACGAGTATGCGCGCGCTCTCGGGCACTTCGAATCCGCAAAGCTGCGCGATTTTGGGCGCGCTCTGTCCGACGATTTTGGCGTTGACCGAGCCGTTAATGAGTATCGTCGCGCGCACCTTATCGGTTTGCTCGGCATTGAGGAAATACGCGCCGCGGTACGCCATTTCCTTCTTGACCGCGTCGTACACGTCCGACATTACTATAATGGATTGCTCGGACGCGCAGATAACGCCGTTGTCGAACGACTTGCTGTGAATGACCGACGACGCTGCGAGCTCGACGTCCGCCGACGAGTCGATAATTACGGGCGTGTTACCCGCGCCGACGCCGACAGCCGGCTTGCCCGAGCTGTACGCCGCCTTGACCATGCCCGGTCCGCCCGTGGCGAGTATGAGGTCGCACTCGCTCATGACCGCGCCGCTGAGCGCCACCCTCGGCACGTCAATCCAGCCGATAACGTCCTTGGGCGCGCCCGCCGCGACAGCCGCGTCGAGCACGATTTTTGCCGCGGTGATAGTGCTGTTCTTTGCGCGCGGGTGCGGGGATATTATAAGCCCGTTGCGCGTTTTGAGCGCAAGCAGCGTTTTGAATATTGCCGTGGACGTGGGGTTTGTCGTGGGCACGATAGCGGCGATTACGCCGACGGGCTCAGCCAAAACCTCGACGCCGTACGCGTCGTCGCGACTGATAACGTCGCACGTCTTGACGTCGCGATACGCGTTATAAATATACTCGGCGGCATATTGGTTCTTTATGACCTTATCTTCGACTACGCCCATGCCCGTTTCGGCAACCGCCATTTCGGCAAGGTCGAGCCTGTGCTTGTTAGCCGCGGTAGCCGCCGCCAAAAAAATCTTGTCCACCTGTTCCTGCGTATACGTAGAAAACAAGCTCTGTGCCGCGCGTACGCGCGCTATGAGTTCGCTAAGCGATTTCTCGTCCTGAACAACCAATCCGTCCATAATACCTCCCGAATTTACGCCCGACGCTACTCCGACGGAACTGCCGACGGGCGCTGAATACAGTATGCAATATTCGACCGATTTTGTCAAGCGCATAAACCTTGTTTTCGCCGATAGCATGCGATTTTGCAACCTCGCCCGGTGAATATTATTCATGCGCAATCATACGATATCTTGCGAAAACTATTGCATTCCTTTCGCAAATATGCTATTATGCCCGTATGAAATACATCGACGTAGGCGGAATACAGGCAAGCAGGCTCGCATTGGGCTGCATGCGCATTGCGGACAAGCCGCGCGCTCAAATCGAGCGGCTTATACGCACGGCGCTCGATTTGGGCGTGAACATGTTCGACCATGCCGACATTTACGGCGGCGGCACGTGCGAGCGCATTTACGGCGAAATATTAAAGTCGAGCCCGAGCTTGCGCGAGCGCATGGTAATCCAAACCAAGTGCGGCATTCGCGGCGGCTGGTACGACCTAAGCTACTCGCACATAACGGAATCGGTCAACGGCGCGCTGTCGCGGCTGAACGTCGATTATATAGACGTGCTGCTTTTGCACCGCCCCGACACGCTCATGCGCCCCGAGGAGATAGCGCGCGCGTTCGACGCGCTCGAAAAATCGGGCAAGGTTCGCGCGTTCGGCGTAAGCAATTTCTCGGCGCACCAAATCGACTATTTGCAGGCGTTCGTCAATCAAAAGCTGTGCGTCAACCAATTACAGCTGAGCGCGACGCACTGCCCCATAATCGACAGCGGAATAAACGTAAACACGTACAACGACGGCGCGACCGACCGCGACGGCGGCACGCTCGAATACTGCCGCAAAAACAATGTAACGATACAGACGTACGGCACGGTTCAATGCGAGTTCACCGACGCGAGCGGAACGTTCACGGGCGCTATCACGTCCGAGGGCGCAAAGCGCAAGTATTTTTCGCTCAGTTTCATGCTCGAAGGTCTGGCGCAAAAGTACGGCACGACCGCCGACGCGGTGGCGGTGGCGTGGGTGCTGCACCACCCCGCGGAAATGCAGGCTATCGTAGGCACTACCTCGGAAACCCGACTCGCCGCCTACAAAGACTGCTGCGAAGTGCCGCTCACCGACCGCGAATGGTACAATATTTACAAAGCCGCGGGACACACGCTGCCGTAGCGTTCGGCGATTGCCGATTAAGTAAAGCATAATATAATGCAGCTTTGCAATAGCGCGCCGTTTCGGCGCGCGCAGCGCAACCGTTCGATTGCCGATTGCAAATTGCGCACGAAAAAAGCGTTCTCGCGGGAGAACGCTTTTTCGATTATATTCTTCTTATATCCATTGCGTCGAGGAACGCCGCAAGCGACGCCGCGTCGATTGCCGTGGACGCGAGAATCTTTTCGCACGCCGCGTCTACCTCGTCGTGAACGTTGAGCTTGGCTTCCAGCTTGGACACAGTGCCGCCCTGCGCTTTGAGCATGCGCTCTATCATTTTGGCGAACGGCTTGGTCTGCGCAGGCAGCGCGTTTGCGTCGAACGGCGCAGTGCCGTCGAGATACAGCTGCACTTGTTTGAGCTGCTCGGACAGCTTATTGGGCAAAACGAAATATCCGAGGATATCGGTGAGCGACAACGCGTCCGCCTTGATTTCCTCGTACTCCGCGCCGAGCCGCGGGCGTTTGAGCGCGTTTGAGCGCAAAATCACGTCGTACGTGTATTTGCCGTTGATCTTGCGGCAAACGAGATTGCAGAAATTTTTATCGCCCGTATTGGCAACGCGCTCGTCCGCATAGCCGCGCCATGCCTCGACGAGCTTGGCGACAAATTCCGCCGTCTTTTCGAGGTTGGAATGCGCGACGCGAATTACCGTCGAGTACCAGCCTATCGCGTTGATTTCCAGATAAGGATATTCCTTGGATTTGAGCTTGTACGCGGAATCGGCGCGGAACATCGGCGTAGTCTTAAAGCCCGTTTGGAAATGCTCGTGCGCCGTGTTTTTCGCGCCGCCGCCGACCGCCGACGAATTGACGCCGACAAACCCGTCCGCGCCCACGAAATCCGCCGCCAGCCCGAGCTTTTTGACCGTGTCCGCAAGGCTCTGCATGGGCTTGTGCTCCGCGCTCGACAGCACGCCGTGCTTGTCGAAATATTGATGGCGCGAGTACGTGAAGAACCATTGCTCGCCCGCAAGCTCGGTCGTCACGGTGCGCATATTCGCCCTGCCCGTAAAGCCCTCGTTCTCCTTGCACAGCGCGCACGCGGGATACTTGGCGGTCGTCGCCTGCGGCATGAGATTGATTATAATCTCGATACGGCTTTTGAGCTCCTTCGCCTCCCAGCGGTCGTTCTTGGCGCACTCGTCGAGGTCCACGTAACCGTCCTTGACGCTGTACTCGTACAGGAAATCGAACGCGCGCTGCTTATTGACCGAGTACGTGTCGGCGAACAAATCGTTAATTTCCGACGGGCGCAGCATGAGCGCGTCCATGAGCTCGCTTTTGAGCGCGGCAAGCCCGCCCGCGTCGGTCACGCCGTTTTCCAGCGCGTACTCGAATACGGGACGGAGCAGTGCGGCGGGCGACGCCATGCCGTCGATATCGAGCTGCTCGTCCTCGTCGCGTTCGTCCGTAAGCGCGACGGGCGGAATTTTAAGCGCGCGGCAAATGCGCTGCGCGGAATACTCTCCGTCAAGCTCGTCCATTAAAAGATGCGTTCTCGAATATGCGACGAGATTGCTTATTTCTTTTTCCAACATGTTTATATTTCTCCTTGATTGAATTCGATTTGATAATGCGCGCGTTAGTTATTGCCGACGGGTCGAACAAAGTCAATCAGACCGTCGGTATTGAACAGCGTCCACGGAAATTCCTCGGGCGGCGCGGCGACGAAAATCAGCTTGTCGCCCGTCACGGGGTGCGCGAACGTCAGCCTGTACGCCCACAGCGCGAGGTGCGCGCTCTTTACCTGCTTGCCCTTGGTAGCGTAACGCGCGTCGCCGACTATGGGCGCGCCCAAGGTTTTGAGCTGAACGCGCGCTTGGTGCGGTCTGCCCGTAATGAGCTTGACCGTAACGAGGTGCAGACCGCGCTGTTCGGATATCGGCGTGATTTCCGACTGCGCGAGCTTTGCGCCCTCCATGGACGCGGGCACTACGGTCACGGTATTGGTCTGCGCGTCTTTGGCGAGATAGTGCTCCACCTTGCCCGACTTATTGGGTCTGCCCGACACCACGGCAAGATACGTTTTTTCGAACTCGCCGTCCTTGTCCTTAATCTGCTCGCACAGCCGCGCCGCGGCTTTGGAGGTTTTGGCAAAGACCATAACCCCGCCCGTCGGTCTGTCGAGACGGTGCACAAGCCCCAAATACGCCTCGCCGGGCTTGTTGTACTTTTTGACGAGGTACTGTTTGAGCTGCGACAGAAAATCGAGGTCGCCGCTGCTGTCCGCCTGCGTGGGCATGTTTTGCGGCTTGACCGCGACAAGCAAATGGTTGTCCTCGTAAAGTATAATCGGCGCGCCGTCGTCCGCGTCGGGCTCGTCACGCTTTTTGCGCACGACGTCCTTGACGTCCAAACGCAGCTTGACCTTTTTCACGCCCGCAGCGCCGCCGCCTGCGTCACGCTCGCCCGGCACGTCCGCGTCGGTCGGCGCATAAGAATACTCGCTCGCCTCGGCTGCGGCGGGCGCGTCGGTTATTTCGATTTTGTCGTCTGTGTTAGTCACTGAAAACTCCGAGAGAATTAGTAATTTGGTTGTCAAGCCGAAGGCTTGGATTATGCCGCGTATGAGGACGCGGTCGTTGATTAGGTATTGCACACGAATGCAGCCGTCTGCAAAAGATTTCTCGACTGCGCGGTCTACGACCGCTCCGCTCGAAACGACGTATTTGTATATCCGCGCTCCGCGTCCGCAAGACTATTCACTGCGTTCAGAGCGACACAGGCGTCAAAGTCTTTTGTCCGCAGAGGCGCGCGGCGAGCGATGAGTGCGACCGAGCTTTGACCGCGGAGGCGCAAGCCGCGCATCGCCATAGGCAGAATACATACACACTTTTGTTACCTCTCAATATACTACGCGCGACCTAGGAAACGCGAGCGGCGCGGCGCGCATCACCAAAGGCAATATACTTGCACATTGTTGTCGCTTTACAATATACTACGCGCGCGGGAGTGTAGAACCCCCTACGTGACCCTAGCCGCCGCGACGCTTGACGCCGCATAGCGACGCGTATCCGCGGTCAAGAGGGCGCTGCAACCGCAAGGCAACGCAACCCCCTCCGCCTCCGTCGGCAAGCACACCTCGTAGCCGTCCACGCTACCGTCGTTCGGATATATAAGCTTTAAAATGTTCGACATCGTTTGCGGCTGCAAACCCGTTGTGTAGCTGTTGATAAGAAAGAACCGCGGCGCGCCCGCGACGTCTTTGCACAGTCGCACGAGGTCGTAGATATCGTCCTCCATGCGCCACACCTCGCCGCTCGCGCCGCGCCCGTAGCTCGGCGGGTCCATAATCACCGCGTCGTACGACTTGCCGCGCTTAATCTCGCGCATAACGAATTTCTTGCAATCGTCTATTATAAACCGCGTGTTCTCCTGCGGCACGGCGTTGAGCATACAGTTTTGTCGAGCGCGCTCGACCATGCCCTTTGCCGCGTCAACGTGCGTCACGTGCGCGCCGCACTTTGCAAGCACCGCCGTCGACGCGCCCGTGTATGCGAACAGATTGAGTATGCGCAGCTGCCGCCCGTCGCGCGCCGCGGCATTGACAAGCCCCGACAGCCTATCCCAATTAACTGCCTGCTCGGGAAACAAGCCCGTGTGCTTAAACCCCATAGGCCGCACGATAAACCTGTAATCGCGCCAGCTTACGCGCCACTCGTCGGGCATGGGCTTATTCACAATCCACCGCCCGCCGCCCGAGCGGTCGCGCTCGTAGCGCGCGTGGCAATCGTACCGAGAGTAATCGACCGTCGCGCGCCAAATCGCCTGCGGGTCGGGTCGGAGCAGCACGACGTCCTTCCACCGTTCGAGTTTAAGCCCGTCGCCCGTGCCGAGTATTCGATAATCGGTCCAATCGGGCGCTAGCATTTTTCCACCGCGAGCGTCGCCGTATACCCGTTGATATCTGCGGTTTCCGCATTCGCCGCACCGCCGCCCGCCAGCCTTTCGACCGCCGTGGCGAGCGTGACCTTGGCGATTTTCTCGCCGTGCTCGGCGAACACGCGCTCGATAAACGCGTCGCCGCCGTAATACAGCTTTATCCTATCCGTAACGTCGAACCCGCTGTTCTTGCGCATAGTCTGCACCTTGGAAATTATCTCGCGCGCACACCCCTCGCTCCTGAGCTCGTCGGTGAGCGTGGCGTCGAGCGCAACGGTCAGCTCGCCGTCGCTCTCCACCGAATACCCCGCCGCGCCGCGCGTCGCAATCAGCATATCGTCCTTGGTAAGCTCCACTCTGCCGCCGTCGACGTCGAACGCGTACGTCGCGCCGCTCAGCGCGGTGCGCGCCGCGATATCGCCGTTTTCGGCAAGGTGCGCGCGTATCGCGCCCACCAACTTCCCGTACTTCGGTCCTACGGTTTTAAGTTGCGGCTTGACGTCGTAGCCCGTAAGCTCGCCAGTACCGCCGCATACCACCTCTTTAACGTTCAATTCGTCGGCGAGTATATCGGCGTACCGCGCGGGGAATTCGCCTCCGACCACAACCTTTGACAGCGTTTGACGGTTTTTAATTCCGCTCTTGTTGCGCGCCGCCCTGCCGAGCTCCGCCGCCTTTATAACACGCTCCATGTCCTCGGACAGCCGCACGTCGATAAGCGCCGCGTTCGACTTTGGAAAGTCGCACATATGCACGGACAGCGGCGCGGTCTTGTCCACCGTGCGCACTATGTTCTGATAAATCTCCTCGGCGATAAACGGCGTGTACGGCGCGGTCAGGCGCGTAAGCGTTTCGAGCGCGGTGTACAGCGTGTAGAACGCCGCGGTCTTGTCCTCGCCCATGCCGCCGCTCCAAAACCGCTCGCGCGAGCGGCGCACGTACCAATTCGACAGCGTCTCGGTAAACGCGGCAATCGCGCGCGCCGATTCGTACAGCTTGTAATCGGCAAGGTCGCCGTCCACCTTTTTGACAAGCGCGTTAAGCTCGCTCAACAGCCACTTGTCCATAAGCGTGTACTTGACCTTTTTCGCGTCGACCTTCGTCGGGTCGAACCCGTCGATATCGGCGTACATAACGTAAAACGCATAGGTGTTGTACAGCGTTCCGAGGTATTTGTTTTGCGATTCGGTAACCGCTTTCATATAGAACCGCGACGGCAGGTACGGCGCGGAATTGGTATAGTAATACCAGCGCACCGCGTCCGCGCCCGTCACGTCGAGCACCGACCACGGGTCGACTACGTTGCCGAGGTGCTTGGACTGCTTGCGCCCCTGCTCGTCGGTCACGTGCCCGAGCACCAAGCAATTCTTGAACGGCGCTTTGCCGAACAGCAGCGTGGAAATAACGAGCAGCGTGTAGAACCAGCCGCGCGTTTGGTCCACCGCCTCGGAAATGAAATCGGCGGGGAACGTTTTTTCGAACACGTCCTTGTTCTCGAACGGATAATGATACTGCGCAAACGGCATAGACCCCGAATCGTACCAGCAATCTATAACCTCGGGCGTGCGCCGCATAGTGCCGCCGCACGCGCACTTGTAGGTCGCGCCGTCCACGAACGGCTTATGCAGCTCGATATCGCCCTTTATTCCGCATTTGTCTTTAAGCTCTTGTTTGGAGCCGATAGCCTCTTTCTTGCCGCACTCGTCGCACACCCAGATAGGCAACGGCGTGCCCCAATACCTGTCGCGCGACAAGCCCCAATCGATTACGTTTTCCAAAAAATTGCCCATGCGCCCCGTGCCGATGGACTGCGGATACCAATTAACGCTCGCGTTGCTCGCCATAAGCTCGTCCTTGACCGCCGTGGTCTTGATGAACCACGACGAACGCGCGTAGTAAAGCAACGGCGTATTGCACCGCCAGCAGAACGGATACGAGTGCGTGTACATGGGCGCGGAAATCAGCAGCCCGCGCGCCTTCAAGTCGGATATTATATCCTTGTCGGCGTCCTTGCAAAACTTGCCCGCAAACGCCGCAGGCTCGATAAACCGTCCGCGCTCGTCTATGGTTTGAACGAGCGGCAGCCCGCACGCCTTGCCCACGCGCGAGTCGTCCTCGCCGAACGCGGGCGCGATATGCACTATGCCCGTGCCCTCGGACAGCGTGACGTACCCGTCAGCCACCACGCGATACGCGTCGTCCTTGCCGTCATACGTCTTGTACAACGGCGCGTAATGCGCGCCGACCAGCTCGCCGCCCTTGAACGTTTTTACTATCTCGTACTTTTCGAAATGCTTTTCTACAAGCTCTTTTGCGAGCACGTACCGCTTGCCGTCCGTCTCGATTAGCGCGTATTCGAACTCGGCGTTTACGCACAGCCCGACGTTGGACGGCAGCGTCCACGGCGTGGTCGTCCAGGCGAGAAAGCTCGCGCCGCCGCAAAAGTCGGACGGGAACGCGACGACCGCCGTGCGCTCGGTCACGTCCTTATAGCCCTGCGCCACCTCGTGCGAGGATAGCGCCGTGCCGCAGCGCGGGCAGTACGGCACAATCTTGTGTCCTTTGTAAATGAGCCCGCGGTCGAATATGGTTTTCAGCGACCACCACACCGACTCGATATATTTATCGTCGTAGGTAACGTACGGATTTTCCATGTCCGCCCAATACCCGACGCGCTCGGACATACGCTCCCATTCGGATTTGTATTTCCAAACGCTCTGCTTGCATTTTTCGATAAACGGCCGCACGCCGTACTTTTCGATATCCTGCTTGCCGTCTATTTCGAGCGACTTTTCCACTTCCAGCTCGACGGGCAAGCCGTGAGTATCCCAGCCCGCCTTGCGCAGCACGTGCTCGCCCTTCATGGTGTGGTAGCGCGGGATAATATCCTTCATCGTGCGCGTAAGCACGTGCCCCACGTGCGGCTTGCCGTTGGCGGTCGGCGGACCGTCGTAGAACGAAAACTCCGCGCCGCCCTCGCGCGCGGTTATACTCTTGTTAAAAACGTCGTGCTCCTGCCAAAACCCCAGCACCGACTTTTCAGTTTCCACAGGGTTGTAACCCGTAACCTTCTTATACATAAACCCGAATATCTCCCGTAGCTTTTGCCTGTAAAGTACGTCAAATCAAGTACGCGTAAACGCCGACGAATTGCAGCGCCGCGCCCGCCGTTACGAAAAAATGCCATAGCGCGTGATTGAACGGAATTTTCTTAATCGCGTAAAAGATTATGCCCAGCGAATACGCAAGCCCGCCGCCTATCAAAAACCAAAAGCAGCCCCAGCCGCACAACGCGACTATGCGGTTGATGCGAATAACGCACGCCCAGCCCATAACGACGTACGCGATAAGGCTGAACACCTTGAACTTTGTCACGTTAATCGCATTGAACACAACGGACAAAATCGCCGTCGCCGAAACCACGGCAAACAGCGTGTATCCCCAAATCATATCGGCGGAAGTGCCGCGCAACATGCCTATTAGCATGACGGGCGCGTACGTGCCGAATATAAGTACGGAAATAGTGCAATGGTCGAGCCTGCGGAACACCGCGCGGCGCTTGCTGCCGTACGGCATTGCATGGTAAAGCGTGCTTATAACAAACATGGTAATCATCGCCAGCCCGTATATGAACGCCGACGCAATACCGAGCGGCGCATAACCGAGCGCTGTTGTTTTAAGCATTAAGAATACAAGCCCCACAAACGATAAAGCCGCCGCTACGGCGTGCGTTATTATATTCGTGAGTTCCTCAGGTCGATTGTACGCTACTTGCGTCTGCACTACCTTTTTGCTCATGAAAAAAGTATAACATACGCAAGCCGCGGCGGTCAAACGATTTAGCTCAATAATTTACGCGCCCGCGCAAAAACCCGCGCCGCGCCGATTTATTTTCATTGACATATTCGCGCCCGTGGTTTATACTGTAAGCATGCAAGACGTTCGGGATATACATTCCATATGCCTTAACTGCTTCGGCACGCTCGACCCGCGCACATACGTTTGCACCAAGTGCAACAAGCGCGCCGCGGACAACCAAACCCCGTCGCAGGCAATCCCCATGCGCTCCCTTCTCGCGGGGCGCTATCTCATAGGCATGCCGCTCGGGCGCGGCGGCTTCGGCATTACGTACAAGGCGTACGACATGCTGACCTGCACGCGCGTGGCGATTAAAGAGTTTTTCCCGAAGGGCTATACGCAGCGCATGCCGCATTCCTGTGCCGTCGACGTCAACGACGCCAACAACGCCAAGGTGTTCAACTATTGGCTCACCGCGTTCATTCAGGAAGCGAAGGTACTCACCTCCATCAAGCATTTGGACGGCATAGTGGAAATTTACGATTTCTTCCTGACCAACAACACCGCGTATATCGTAATGGAATATCTCGACGGCATGAGCCTGCACCGCTTTATACACGGCAGGGGCGGCAGACTGCACATAAACGAGACGCTCAACATCATGCGTCCCGTGCTGGAAACGCTGCTGAGACTGCACCAGCACGGCGTTATTCATAAGGACATTTCGCCAGAAAATATCCAAATCGTAAACAACCGCCAAATCAAGCTGATTGACTTCGGCGCGGCGTCCATATACACGCAAAACGTGTCCAAGCCGTTTTTCGTGCTCAAAAAGGGATACTCGCCCATCGAGCTATACGTGCAAAACGGCTCGCAAGGTCCGTGGACGGATATCTACGAAATCGGCGCGACTATATACACCTGTCTTGTTGGCAATCCCCCGCCCGAAGCGACCGAACGCCGCACGTCGGACAAGCTCGTGCCGCCCTCCGCGCTCAACGTAAAAATACAGCCTATACGCGAAAAAACGCTGTTAAAGGCGCTCGCAATCAACCCGCAGGAGCGGTATTCCAATATCGGCGCGTTCCAACAAATGTTCTACGGCGAATTTATGCCCACGGGCGGCGGCGCGCACCCCTTGCACAACTGACTTATATTAGACCTACAAAACCGACAAAATCCGCGGCATTGCGTCGCGGATTTTCATTTGCGTCACAGCGTGACGATATCGCGTTGCGTAAAGCTACGCACGGCAATCGCGAATAGCGCGCGCAGTCTTTGCGGCATGCACGCGCGATTTATCCTTCGCCATGCCGGGTCAAAACTCCAATTCGAGCCCGTCGTAAGAAACAATCACGCCCTGCTTTTCGGCGACCTCCGCCGTTTCGTCGTACGTTTGCCCGCCGTTGTGCGAAAAGTGATTTAATACAATCAGAGTTTTTTCGTCAATCAATCCGTCGCGCCGCATGCGCTCCGCTATCTCCAAGTCAGAGCCGAGCGACATGTGCCCTTCCCGCCAAACGCCGTTCAGCCCCAAGCACCCCGTGCAATCCAAGGAAATCAAATCGAAGCGCCCTTCCTCGCGCAAAGCGCTCCACACTCCGTCCTCGAACACGCCCGTGTCGTGCGCGTAAAGCAATCGCTTGCCGCTCGACCTTTCCGTAATCGAATAGAACACAGGCGAGCTGCGCTTGTCGTGATTTGCGGGCAGCGGCAGCACCGTATACCTGCCGTCGCACGCGGTAAAACGCGCGTACGGCAAAACGAGCGTCGCAGACGCGCCGCTTGCGGGCAGGTCGGTAAACTCGCGCAAACGCCCGTAGCCGTCCTCGGCGGCATAAAAGCGCATCGGCGTGTGCTCGTGCGTAAAGTCCGCCGCGGCTATGCCGACGTCGTCCGCATACAAATGGTCGCAATGCGAATGCGTTATCAAGCAATCGGTTATCTTTTGCCAATCGAACGCGTATCGCTGATAATGCCCGACCGTATCGGCGTTAAAATCCAAAAGCAAATCGTCGTTAACGAGCGCCTGCGCGCGCGAACGTATATTGCGCCCGCCGAGACGCTTGGACTGCTCGCACACGCGGCATTTGCAAAACGGCGACGGCACGCCCTCGTACGCGGCAGTGCCTAAAAATTTGATTTTCATAACGCCTCTCAAACTGCATATTTGCGGCGCCACGCCCCCGAGCATTCCGCATTTATACCGCCTATTGTACACTCGGCGTCGTTTATTGTCAACGAATAAACCGCAATAAGCTTTCTTTTTACAAACAGTTTCGACCCACGGCTGCGCACGGCGAAAACAATCGCGAGTGCGCGCCGTTTCGGCATGCGACGCACAAATCGCAACGAAAACGCCGCGCTCCGACAAACCGATGCGCGGCGTTTTTCCGCCCGCGTCATTACGAGGTAACACCCCTGTACGGCGCGACGCGATAAGTTTTATTTAACTGAACGCATGCGAGCGGTCAACCCACGTTTTCCAGCACGCCCGTTTCAAACGAATATCCGAACGTAGCGGACTTGTCGCCGTAGTTCTCGTTGGACACCCACAGCACCGTTTTTTGCGTGAGGTTGTACACAGCGCTGTGCACCGTGCAACCGCCGCCGCCGTTAAACGTGCGCTGTCCCACCTCGCTCAAAATCCGCATTGCCGCCGCCTCGTCGGCAACCACGCCGTTCGTCGCGTTGAGCCGATTATAGATATGGTCGTATCTGCCGTAACCGGGCTTCGCGTCGTTGTTCTCGTAATAGCTGTCTTGCCCGTTAACGATAAAGTTGGTAACCCACTGATACTCGAATTCGGAGCCGTTGCGCAACCCGTCGTACATGCCGTCGGTATTGTACGTGACGACGAGCTCGCGTGCCGCGCCGTCGTTGTCGGTCGCGTCCGTGCCGTCCTTGGGCAGCCATTCCAAAATCGCGCTCTTGCCCGTCGCGTCGGCAACCATATAGTGGAAGGACGTGTTCGCCGAATCGTGCAGGTTGTACTGCTTGATAAGCTCCACCGCCTCGTCCACGTCGTCGGCGTAATCGAGCACCATTCTCAGCATGGTAGTGGAGGTAATGTTCTTTTTGCCCTCGTCGTTTTGATTGGTGGCAACGGTGCCGTCCGTATCGTCGCCGCCCTGATACGACATATATATGCCGCAGCTCACGCCCGCGTCGTTGATGCCGTCGAGCGGAGTAAACGGCGCGGCAAGACAGGTGATTTTGTTCATAAGCCCGTCCACGTCGCCGTTGATGTCTATACCTATGTAGTTGAGGTCCACCGTGGAGAACGAGCTATGCCGACCGCCGCCGGGATTGCACAGCGTAATGCAAACGTTGGTCTTATCGAAATCGTAATTGCGCGCGAACAGCACGTCGCCGCTCGGCGTAACCGCGGTAAACGACGAGCAGCCGATATCTGTCTCGCCTATGCCCATGTCGATAAGCCCCTTCGTGATATGGTCGGTTATGTACGCGATAAGCTGCGAGTCGGTGCTTACGCCGCCCTTTTCCAAAAACTCGTCGAAATAGTATCCGCCCTTGACGTTCATGAAATAGACCGAGCCTTCTTTGTTGGCGTCGTTGCGTCCGCGCAAATGCTTGAAGCTGCGCACGGTGGAAATCTCGTTCCGCCATACGCAAGCGAAGGTAATGCCGAGCACCGCGGTAATCGCGATAATAGCCGCAAGCACGATGCAAACTATTTTTACCCACAGCTTGATTTTTTTCTTTTCACCCGTTTCGGTTACGGTTATCGACCCCATTGCAGTCACCTCCTGAATTTATTCGTCGGTCGAATTTTGCCCATTGCTTTTACGTTCGCGCCCTTTCGTCAAATTACCGTAATAGTATTCGGTAAGGTTATCCACTATCGCGCCGAGCTTCTTGTAAAACTCGATACGCTCCTCGTCGGTCTGATTGGCGCTACCCGCCTCGACGGCGCGCGCCGCCTTTTCCCCGACCGCGGCGGCAAACCGCCTGCCCTCGTCCGTCAATACTATTTCGGCGTTGTACGTCTTGGGGTCGTACGCAACCAACCCCTTTTTGCGCATGGCGATAAGCGCGCGCGATATCGCGGCCTTGTCCTCCAAAGTGAGCTTGGACAGCTCGCTCGCCGTCAATCCATCGGGGTGCTCGGACAAGTAATACCCGCACATTACGTGTATCGCTTTTAGCCCGAACTCCTCCATTTCGTAGGTTTTGATTTTTTGCACAAGCTTGTTTAGCTTCAAAATCGCAACCGTAAAATGCTCGAAAATTTTTTCCATGTGAGTCTCGATTTGTTGATTTATCAACGTTTTGTATTTTACACTACGCGTTTGCGCTTGTCAAGCGAATGAACGGCAAAGAATGCAAAACGCGTAAAAAGCGCGAAATCGGGCGGCGAAATCGGCAACCGCAAAATTCGCGGACGCAACAGCGCGCAAAACAGTTGCTTTATTTGCGCAAAAGGCTTATAATAACGGTACTGCGCTAGACGGAGAGTTAGCGGCGCTCTGTAACCTACAATCCGCTACAGTAGGGTCGAACACCGTCCTCGGTTTGCGTATGGGAGGTCCGTTACCGTTAGGTGGCGTCGATGTTAAGGTCTTGTGCAACGTCTGCTTGTGAACCGTGTCAGGGCTTGACCGCAGCAGCACTAAGCAAGAAGTGGCGTGTGCCACAAGGTAGCTTTAACGGAGTTAACCGACGGGAGAACGCTTCGGTGCGTACTATCAAAGACGGCGCGCAGTTTTCAAAAGCCGACAATCTCAACTGATTGTCGGCTTTTGTGTTTGCGGTATTTATTAAAAAATATTCCGACAGGTATTGCAAAAGCATATATTATGTGATATACTGTTGAAAATTTTAAGAGGGCGATTATGAAAACGATTAAAAAAATTATTTCGGCGATATGTGCGGCGGCGTTTACGCTCCCCGTCCTATCGGCGTGCGAGGACGAGTTCGAGTACACGTTTATCGACCCTATCGAATATACCGCTTCCGCGCCTCTCGTGGAATTTATAGATATCGATTATAATACGACAAATTTAGATAAAAATATAAAATTTGAGTCAAACGAATTTGACGAATTTACAGAGTATTACAAAGAAAATTATTTAGGTAGTAATATATATCTGCTCGAATACGGTTTAAAGCCGCAACCGTGGCTGTATAATGCAAATGACTTTATAATATACGACGGCGGCGAATTTTTCATTATAGAAAATTTTGCGGCTTACGACGAAGAGTTAGGCTCAAAACCAACACCGCCTAATTTGGCCACAGGATATTGGCTCAGCTTTTCATCTATAATAATAATAAAGCCTTTAAAAAACATAAGTCAACAGAACGCTTTGACTTTTGAATTCGGGAATAATCATAACCATTATTTAAATAAATATATAAACATATTCGTCGACAATCATTGTTTTGCGACGTTCTACTTTAACGCCGAAATTCCTATAACGCAAGAATGGTTTGAAAACTACCTTAACGAAAATCTTATTTGGGGTGATACTTATGAAAATTAGCACTTTGCCCGTCGCCGAATTATGCGCGATAATGACCGTCGCTATTCCGATAAGCCAAGACTTTATATATTATTCCCAAACGTAAACTCCCCTTGCAATGCGCTTGCTCGGGGAGTTTGATTTTACTCGGGACAATTTTTGTCGGGGGTGTTGAATATCTTGTATTTGACTGCGGGCAGCAGGTGTCGCGGCGTGGTCTTTTCCGCTTTTTTGACGAGCTTTTTTATCTTTGCCACGGGCGGCGGGTCGAGCTCGGGATATTCGTCGGGCTTTTTGATAAACGGCACCTTCAACAGCTTTTCTATCTCGGGCGCGGTCGGCGTAAACGCCGAACCGAGCTTGTAATAGGACGGCGCGATGCGCTCGTTCAATCCCGCCTCGGTCTTAGAGCCCGCCGCTACCTTCACCGTGCCGCTCGCGCGGATATCTACGGACGACAAGCCCAAATCCACCTGATATCTGCCGCCGACCGTCGCAAACGCCGTATTCTTTTCGTCGTACACCGCAAAGTCTTCGAGGTCTATTTCCAGAACTATATGCGCGTTTTCGGTCTTTTCCAGCGTAACGCGTTTGAACGCCGCCAGCCTCTTGCTCTGTCCGTACACCGCGCCGCCTATAAGCGTTATATACGCCTGACACAGCGCGGTACCCTCGCGCTCGCCCACGTTCTTTATTACGAAATCGGCGATTATTTTCGTGCCGTCGGCTTTAACGTTGTACTTTGAAATCTCGTAGCGCGTATAGTCGAGCCCGTGCCCGAACGGATACGCCACGTCCGATTTAAAGTTGTTAAACAGCAAATATCCGTTGTACACCGACTCGTATCGGAAATCGCCGCGCGCGACGTACTTGGGATTGTTTCTCGGGTACGCGCCGCTGCTCCTGCACCAGGTAAAAGGCAAATGTCCCCGCGGCGACGTCTTGGTCAGCAAATCCACGACCGCGGCGACGCTTGTCTGCGACGGGCAAAACATAACGGCCTTCGCCTCGTCCGCAAACCCGAGCGGCGCGGCGCAACCGCCGCACAGAACCAATACGACCGAAGAAACAGCCGCGACCTTGCTCACCGTTTCCGCAAGCTCTGCGCTTATCCCGCTCGTTTCGTAATCGCTCAGCAAAAACACGTTGAACGCGCCGTAACGCTTTACTGCGTCCTTGACGGGTATGAGCGCGTAACGCTCGCCGTCCTCGAAATATTCGGCGTCGCCGAATATAGTCATGTTTTTGCCGCGCACGGGCAACGCGCCCTCGTTTTTGAGCAGCACCGCCGAGTCGGCGGCAAGCCCCGCGACGAGGCTTGCGTCCACCGACCTGTCGAACGGCTTTTTGTAAAATTCGTGAGTGTTTACCGCCAGCGCGAGCACGCGCTCGATACTGCGGTTGAGCCTCTGTTCCACGAGCTCGCCGTCGACGACGGCGTTTGCCACGGCGCGCTTTGTCGCAGCCGTCGCGCCCAAGCGGTACGCGCCGTTGCCGGCGACCGCAACGGCGTCCGCGCCGTCCGCGCAATACTGCGTGATAAGCGGCGCATCCTGAGGTATGTAGCGCAAATACATATCGGCGACGGCGCGCGACGTAGCGATGCGCTCGCCGTTCAAATATCCGCCGTCCATTTGCAACGCCGCCGCGTACTTACCCGCCCGCGCCAGCGGCTGCAAATACAGCTCGTTCAATGCTCGCGCGTCGATTACGCGGTTAGCGAACCTGCCCTGACCGAGCGCGTCGGTAAACACGTATCCGACGACGCCCGCCGCCGCATAACTTTGCAAAAGCTGCGCCGCGACGTGCGCGTCCTCCGAAAAAAAGTCGCACGCGTCTGCGCGCGTAGGGTCGAGAATAAGCCCCGCCGCAATCGTGCCCGCGACCGCCGCGCCGCCGCGCGCCGCGTCCAACGACCGCGCTTTGGACACCGCCGCGACTATTTCGGGCGAGAACGTACAGCCCAATGCGAGCGCCGTAGGCTCGTTGCAGGCGTAAGGCAACAAACCATCGGTGAGCTTAACGCCGTTCACCTTGGGACGCGTCACAGCGGGCGTGGCAGTGCCGCTGCCCGTCAGCTCCGCTTTGTCTTGGAGTTTCATTTGCGTAATTACGCCGCGTATTCTCTCGATATCCATATGCTTTCCGTTCGTATTATTTACCGAGCTTGCTTATACTCGGTATTGCACCGCACCATGCCGTCGGGCGTTCTGCGGTAGTACTCGAACCTATCGGTATACTCGTAAACGAACATGTCCGAAAACGCGCGCAACGCAAACACCATGGGGCGTTCCTTGACCGTTTCCGCAGCCACCGCCGTCGCAGCGCCGACGCTCGACTGCTGCGCCTGACCGAACGCGTTTTGACCGAACAGGCTCGGCTGCGCCGACGCGTTTTGATTTTGCGCGGGTCGGGCATCCTGCGAATATCCGAACGCGCCCGTATTGTCGGCGGGCAGCTCGTAGCGCTCGTCGTATCCCGTTAAATTTTCGCCCGTCACGGGGCTTTCCGTATTGAACGGCCGCCTTCTCGAAGAAAACATACTCACCTCAACACGTCCGTGCCGACGAACTCGCGCAGCACCTCGGGCACAGTTACCGAACCGTCCGCGTTTTGGTATTGCTCGACGATTGCGGGCAAAATTCGCGAAGTCGCCAAGCCCGAGCCGTTGAGCGTGTGCACATATCCGATTTTTCCGTCCGCCGCTCTGTATCTCGTCATATTGCGGCGCGCCTGATAATCGTTGGCGTTGGACACCGAGCTGACTTCCTTGTAAATGCCCATGGACGGAATCCACACCTCGATGTCGTAGGTGCGCGCCATGGACGCCGAGCAATCGCCCGCCGCGAGCTTGCTCAGCCTGTAATGCAAGCCCAAGCCCTCGACAAGCGCGCACGCCTTGTTCAAAAGCTCCTCGAACGCCGCCTTGCTCGTTTCGGGCGTAGTGACCTGCACCATCTCCACCTTGTCGAACTGATGTCCGCGAATCATGCCGCGTTCCTCGGCGCGGTAGCTCCCCGCCTCCTTGCGGTAGCACGGCGTAAACGCGAACAGCCGCTTGGGCAGCTCGCTCTCCTGCAAAATTTCGCCGCGATAGAGGTTGACGAGCGCGGTCTCCGCCGTCGGCAGCAGGAATCTGCGCGCCGCCGCGCCGCCCTCGGTCTCAATGCGATACACGTCGTCCTCGAACTTGGGGAACTGCCCCGCGCCCAAGCCGCATTCGTAATTGAGCATATGCGGCGGCAGAATGAACGTGTAACCGTCCTTTAAATGCGTTTTGATAAAGTAGTTTAAAAGCGCCCACTCCATTACCGCGCCGCGCCCCGTATACAGCCACGACCCGTTGCCCGCAAGCTTGACGCCGCGCTCGTAGTCTATGAGGCGCAGACTTTCGCACAGCTCGACGTGATTTTTAATCTTGAAATCGAACTTGGGCTGCTCGCCGAAAACCTTGATTACGGCGTTCTGCTCCTTCCCGCCCGCGACGACGTCGGCGTCGGGCAGGTTGGGCAAGCACAAAAGCGCGACGCGCAGACTCTCCTCCACCTCGGCAAGCTTGGCGTCGTTCGTCGATATCTCGTCGCCGAGCTCGCGCATTTTCGCGAAGATATGCTCGACGGGCTGACCGCTCTTTTTGAGCTTGGGGATTTCCGCGCTCACCTTGTTCTTTTCGGCTTTGAGCGATTCGGTCTTGCCGATTATCTCGCGGCGCGCGCCGTCGAGGCGCAAAATTTCGTCGAGGTCGGCGACGTACCCGCGCTTGTCGAGCGCGGCGGCGACGGCGGCTTTATCGTTGCGTATGAGATTGATGTCAATCATTCGAGTTTCCTTACCGTGTTTTTAATCTTAAATATTATACCCCATGCCGCTCTCAAAATCAACCCTATCCGACTAACTTTTATCGCTTTTTTGCTCGGACTTTTCGGACGCGCGCCGCCCATTCTTTAAAGCCGAAGCCGCCGCGCGTACGTCGAGCGCGCCCGTGCCTATTATCCCCGCCGCGTACGACAGCAAAAACGTCGCCGCGCCGATAATCGACTGCCACAGCGTCGGCATGCTCGGCGCGAGCACGGACAGCGTTTGCACCGTGCCGTAAAACGCCGCGCAGCCCGCGAGCGAGAACGCAAGCGGCAGCAGCAACGCGTTTTTCACGCTCGCCGCAATGGGCGCGCACTTGTACGCGCTGCGCGCGGTGAGCGTCGCCGCCACGGCATAGCACGCCGTCGTCGCACCCGACGCGCCGATTATGCCGAACGCGCGCACCAGCGCGGGCGTGAGCGCCACCTTGACGCACGCGCCTATCACGAGATTTATCACGGGTCGGTGCGCCTTGTTGTACGCTTGCAGCACCGTCGTGCAAAGCTGCAATACGCCCGCATACAGCACGCCGAGCGCTTGCACGCGCAGCAGCCGCGCCGCCCAATCGAGCTGCGCCGCCGTTAGCCCGCGGCTGTACAGCGCGGAGCACACGCGGTCGGGAAACAGCAAAAACGCGAACGTCACGGGCAGTACGAACAGCATAATCCACTTGATAGCCGTGCGCACCTTTTCGCCTACGTCCTCGCCGCGCGCCACCGCCGAGGTGAGCGCGGGCAAAAACGCAATCGCGACCGACAGCACCACCACCGTCGGCATATTGATAAGCGTGCCGACAGGACCTACGAACAAGCCGAACAGCGCGGTCGCGTCGGCGCGACCCGTACCGCCGTGCATAAGCAGGTTTATGACGAGCACGGAATCAATCATTTGCGTAGCGGGCAGCACGAGCGCGCCGAGCGTCACGGGCAGCGCGAAGGAATACAATTCCTTCATAAGCTCGCGGTCGGACGGCGCGTTCGCCGTGCGCGGCGCAAGCTCGGCGGACGCTTCTGCGTTTGCGGCGGCGACGCGGAACACGGTTTTTACGCGCCGCTTGCGCATGACGATAAAGCGCACGGAAAGATATATCAGCGCGGCAAGCTCGCTCGCCGACACGCCGAGCAGCGCGCCCGCGACCGCGTACTTAACGCCGTACGACAGCAGCAGCTTGCCGAGATACAAGCCCAACGCCAGCTTGATTACCTGCTCTATAAGCTGACTTATTCCGCTCGGCAATGCCTGCGCCTTGCCCTGAAAATACCCGCGCAATACGCCGATTACGCACGCGAAAAGCAGCGACGGGCAAATAGCCAGGTACGCTATGCCCGCGTCGGTATTGCCCTGCACAGAGGAAATAACGTTGCGCAAAAGCGCGACGGCGACCGTGCACGCCGCCGCCGTAATCGCGAGCGGAACGAGCGCGACGCGCAGCGTGCGCCGCGCCGTCACGTCGTCGCCCAACGCGACGTACTTTGCCACGACGCGCGCCACCGCGCTCGTAATCCCGCCGCCGCAAAACGCGAGCAGCACGGTATAGAGCGGGAATACCATTTGGTACAGCCCCATGCCCTCCGCGCCGATTATATTGGTGAGCGGCACGCGATACAACGCGCCTATCAGCTTGGCGATTATACCGATAGCCGCCAGCGCCGCCGCGGATTTTCCCAATGCCCTTGCGTTGTCCTTCACGCAATTAGTATGAGAAAGATTATAAACGGTAATGCGCGCAAACCAAAGGTTTGACGAATGACGTGTGTGGACTTTGTCGAGGGTCTTACCGCGCACCCGAATACAAGCCGAAAGCTTGACGAATGGGCGGCGTTACTTTTGGTTTATGTGCCGTTAATATGCGGCGGCTCGCCTAGTCCCCTCGACTGCGCGGCTATCGCCGCTGCGCTCGGGGTGATGGGGATATGGACAACGTCGTCATGTAAAAACACCATCGTTTCGAGTCATTCTTCCAATGGTGCGATTTACATTGCGATAACGTTTATACCACCCTCCGTCATTTCGACCGTAGCGCCGAGGAACTAGGCGCGGAGTGGAGAAATCCGAGCGAGCCGCCGCAAAGCTGCAAACCAAACTCACCCACAATGCCCCTGCTACGCCTGCCGCATGTTTACGGAATACAACCCCAAAGCCCCCTAATTATAATTACAAATTATAGATTTGCCGATAATAAGGCGTATGCCTTTTCGTATTTTTCGAGGCGCGCGATATCGGCGTCGGTCACTGTTCTCAGCCTCGTGACGTCCATATTGTGGGAAAGGTCGGCGAGCTTGACGCGCGTCGCAATCGGGTTTTCGGCGACGCGCGCGATATAATCGAAATAGTCCTCGCCCGCCTTGCGCGTGTCGGCGACGACTGCGGCGACTACCTCGGGCGGAAAATTGCTTTGCAGCAGTCCGATATCTATATCGGTGTCCTCCAACAAGTCGTGCAAGAGCGCGACGCATTTATCGATTTTGCCGTCGAGCATAGCCGCGACCGCTTTTGGGTGCTCCGCGTACGGCGCTCCCGAAATATCCGTCTGATACAAATGATATTTTTCCGCCAAGAACAACGCCTTGTCCGATATATCGGCAAGCGCGGAAAGCTTGAAGGTCTCGTTGTTTTTCACGAGCTCGTCGAAGGTTACGGGCGTAAAATCGTTGAGGTCCGCGCCCGCGTTTAGCGCGTGCGGCAGCATGAGCATCTGCTTGAAGGACTCGTCCGCACGCCTGTGCATACGTCCGTGTATGAGATACCCGAGCTTTTTCGAGCCCCTTTTGCGGCTGTTCCGCCATTCGAGCATGGGATAATGACAAAGCGTTATTTTAACGCGGTCTATTTCCGTTTCCGAATACGCCGTTACAAGCTCGAAATATTTCGCGCCGTCCGTACGACTTAACCACTTTTCGTCGTGATTGCCCGTAATAAGTATTTTTTTACCGTTCAAGCGCGAAAGATACCGCGGCGCGTCGCTCGTTTCCCAACACAAATCGCCGACGATATACACGGTATCGCCGTTATTCACCCGCGCGTTCCAGCGCGCGATTATAGTCTCGTCCACGTCGTATACGCTATCGAACGGGCGCGCCGCACACTTAATCACAGCCTCGTGCCCCAAGTACGTATCCGAAATAAAATAATTCATAACAGCTCCCGTACGCGGGACAAACCCGTACCGACCGCGCGCCTTTAAATCCCACTCGAACCCGAGCGCAGTAGGCTCGACGACGAAAAAATCGCAAAAGAAATCGGGCGGCGCACCGTCTTGCTTTGAAATAAGCAACAACGTTTCGCCGCCCGAATTTGCAACCGTACAGATTATTCTGCGGTGATTGCGCCCGTGGGGCACTCGCCCTCGCACGCGCCGCAATCGATGCAAGCGCCCGCGTCGACAACGTATTTGCCGTCGCCCTCGCTGATTGCGTTTACGGGGCAAGAACCCGCGCATGCGCCGCAAGCGATACATTCATCGGTAATCTTGTGTGCCATGTTATGCTACCTCCAAAAATTTATAACGCAAGTATAACATTTATCGCAAAATTTGTCAATAAACCTCGTTTAAATAATTCGGTTAGACGCTGCGAACTTTTGACCTGCGACCGTAATATTTATATGCGTCGAGCCGCAAAGCGGCTACATATTTTACTCGCCCGCGCCGTCGCCTTTACCGTCGGGCTTGCCGCCGTTTCCGCCGTCGGGCTTTTGCCCGCCGCGATTGTCGACGTCGCGCCGTTCGCCGCCCGCGCCGTTATCCCTGCGCTTGTCTTTACGGCGTTTGTTTTTATTCTTGCCGCCGTTTTGGCTTTGGCGGTCGTTGCCGTTGCCCGCGCCGAGCTCGGCATTATCGCCGCGCGGCGCGCCGTTCGGTCTTTGTCCGCCGCGATTGTTGTTATCGCGATTGCCGCCGTCGCGGTTGTTATTGTCGCGCCTGTCGCCGTTCTTGCGGTTTTTGTCGCGCTGAGGCTTACCGCCGCGCTCGCGCCGCTCGCCCCTGTCGCCTCGGTCGCCCGCGCCGCCGTCCGACTGTTTGGGTCTTTCGCCGTCGACCGCGTTCGGTCTGTCGAACGACAGCTCGTCGAGCGGCAGCTCGCAAAACTCGAAGCTTTCGTCGTTGCCTATGCGCACGCGCACCTTTTCTGTGAGCGGCGTGACCGACACGACCGTGCCGCGTCTGCCGTCGGCGCACGTCACCCACGCGCCGTGCTTGGGCATGCGCCGCATGATATCCTCGTACGTTTTGTTCTCGTACGCGAGACAGCACAAAAGCCGCCCGCACATGCCGTTTATCTTATTGGGCGTGAGCGCGAGGCTTTGATTCTTTGCCATTTTAATGGACACGTGCGCCGCGTCCGACTCGAACCTGCCGCAGCAGCACGGCATGCCGCACGCGCCGAGCGAGCCGATTAGCTTACATTCGTCGCGCGCGCCGATTTGCCTGAGGTCGATGCGCATGTGGAACGCCGACGCAAGGTCGCGCACCAGCTCGCGGAAATCCACGCGGTTTTCGGACGTGAAATACAGCACGAGCTTGCTGTGGTCTACCGTAAACTCGCAATCGACAATCTTCATATCCAGCCCGCGCGCAGATACCTTTTCGCGCGCGGTGGCGAGAATATCGTGCTTTTGGTCGAGGTCGGCTCGCGCCGCGGCGAGGTCGCTCTCGGTCGCCTTGCGCATTACGGGCTTTAACGGCGCTACGATTTGCTCGTCCGTCACCTCGTGCGTAGGCAGCACCACCGTGGCTAGCTCCACGCCGCGCTGCGTCTCCACAACCACCTGCGAATTTTTGGCGTACTCCTCGCCCTCCGTCGGCGCGAAATAGTAGACGCGCGGCGACGTGCGAAACCTCACTCCTATTACCTGCGGCATAACGCTTTCTCCTCCATGATTTTAAGTATAGTTGTATCCATAACGGCAATCGGCATACAGTTGGCGTCGATTTTCCGTCCCGCGGCGCGCACGTGCTCGGCGCACGCCGCCGCCGAGTACGGCGTAAACCCCGCCGCACAGCGCCGCACGTCGTTCGCGTCGAACACCGTGTCCAGCCCGACCGCAAGCCGCGCTATATCGTTAAGAATATATTCCATAACGCCCAAAACCGAGCGCATGCGCTCGCGCGTCAGCTTGTCGTAGACCGCCGCCTCCGCGCCGAACATTTTACTCCCGCCCGAAAGCTCCAATATCCGTATTGCCGCCGAATACACGGCGCCGAAATCCTTGTCGGCGAGTATGCGCTCCGCCATGCCGAGGTTGCCGCGGCTCGCCCGCGCCGCCAGCGCAACTGCCTTTTTGTCGGCGTGGTTAGCCGCAAGCGCGCGCTCCGTCACGTCGACGGGGAACGGCGCAAGCTCGATTTTGTTACACCGAGACTCGACGGTGGGCAACAGCGCGCCGCTCGCACACAGAATGAAGCACACCGAGCGCGGCGGTTCTTCGAGCGATTTGAGCAGCTTGTTTTGGCAAATCTCGCTCATGCTCTCCGCACCCTCTATTATATAAACGCGCCTGTCAAGCTCGAACGGCGTAAGATACAGCGACCCTATAAGCTCGCGTATATCGTCCACGCCAATCGCGTACCGCTTTTGTTTTTCCGCCTCGGGCTTTTTGCCCTTGGTCGATTTCTGCTTGGCGTCGGGCTTGGGATAGACCTGTATATCCGCGTACTCGTCGAACGCGCGCGAATACGGCAGCCCCGACAGCCGCGCCGCCAACAGCCTTGCCAAAACGTTGAGCCCCTCCGCGTCCTCGCCCGAGAGCAGGTACGCGCTCGCGCCCGTCGACACGGCGTTTAATATTTCGAGCGACTCGTAAAGCCCCGAGTATTTTTTGAGCAGCTCCGCGCTCATAAAACGCCTTCCACCGCCTTTAAAATACTTTCGGCAACGGCTTGCTCTCCGACCGTAGCGTCGATTGCGACGAGCTCGCCAGCCGCGCACATCGCCTTGAACCCGTCGTATATGCGCTCGAAAAACGCAATGCCGCCGCTCTCCATGCGGTCGCCGCAGTCCGCCCCGCCCTTGCGCGCAAACCCGACCGCGGGCGGCACGTCCAAAAACAGCGCGATATCCACCTTCGCCGCCTTGACCGTTTCGGCGTTGAGCGCGCGGATAAACTCGATATCCACGCCGCGGCCGTAGCCCTGATACGCGACCGTAGAATACGTGAACCTGTCGCAAATCACCGTCTTGCCCGCGGCGAGCGCAGGCAGAATTATTTTATTGAGGTGCTCGCGCCGCGCCGCCATATACATATACAGCTCGGTAAGCGCGTCGGGCGTATACTCGGTATCGAGTATGAGCGCGCGCAATCGCTCGGCGAGCGGCACGCCGCCCGGCTCGCGCGTGAGCACGGCGTCGATGCCCTTGGCTTCGAGCGCGGCGGCAAGCCGCTTGCACTGGCTGGTCTTGCCCGCGCCCTCGACGCCCTCCAATACGATGAATTTGCCTTGCTTCATAAAAGCTCCTTTATTGCGCCGTCCAATGCGGCTGCGAGCGTTTCCGCCGCCGACGGCTCGTCCGCCGCGGTGAAAATAAAGACTATATACCGCGCGTCCGCAAGCTCGCTGTACACCCCGCGCCTTGCGAGCGCGGCGTTGAGCTTTTGCGCGTCCGCACCGAGCGCGGCGCAATCCAAAACGAGCCGCGTGAAATCGTCGTTTTTCAAAAACGGGAAACGCGTTTTAAGCTCGGCGAGCGCGGGGAACAGCGCGGCGTAACGCGCGCTCGCGCCCGACAGCTCGCGCACCGCCCCGTCAATCGACGCGTACAGCAGGTACGACGGGCTCGTCGTGCCCATTACGTCCGCCGCGTCTGACAAGCGCTTGCCGTCGTCGGGACCGAGATTGTCGAGCAGCACAGCCGTTTGCGTGAGCGCGGACAGCGTTTTGTGCGTAGACGTATTGCAAATGTCGCAACGGTCGGAAAACCGCGCGGGCAACAACGGGCTCGCGCCGAAATGCGCGCCGTGCGCGCCGTCTATTGCAAACAGCAGCCCGTGCGCGCGGCAAAGCTCGGCAATGCCGTCCACGTCCGCCACAAACCCGTAGTACGTGGGCGACGTAATCAGAACGATTCCGATATCGGGCGTAAGCGCGGCGGCGATATCCGCCGCGGTCACGGGCAGTATGTCGCCGCGACAACCGACGGGCGTGCAACGCTTGCCCGCGAGCGCGAAGCCGTCGAAAACCGAACGGTGCGAGTTAATATCGACAATGCCGTTCACGCCGCCGAAATACACGGCGGACTTGACGCCCTGCGAGCTGCCGCCGCAAAGCATGCGCGCGTGCCGCGCACCGTAATACTCGGCAATGCGCGTCTCCGCGTCGCGCACGAAATGCGCGGGGAACGACCCGTCCGTAAGCTCGGTCAAATCGAGCGGGCTGAGCCGCCCCTTATGCCCCGGCGTGTGCAGGCGCAATATATCCCGCGCCGCCGCGGCTTTAAGTTCTTCGTCCAAGCTTTTCATAAAACGGTTAGCGCGTGTTTTAACGACTTACGCCTGTCGTAAACCGATATATGCGCAGCTGTGCAGTTGAACAATGTACCGCTCGCGCGACTATCCGTAAAAAACGAACTCGCGCATGCAATGCGCGAGTAGTCGTTCGATTACTAATTACACATTACGAATTATAATTTGCCGCAACGCAATTCCAAAACCTATATTCATGCACATAGTAGTCACTTCACAATGTACTACGCGCGCGACAGGCAGCTGGCGCGTGGGTGGCGCGCGTATCGCCAAAGGCGATATACATGCACACTATTGTGCCGTTCGAAATACTACGCGCGCGGGCGCGTAGCCCCCCTAAGTGACCGAGCGCCGAGGAGCACGCAGTCCGTATTGCGCTGCGGATGAGCGCTGAGCACGTAAGCGCGGCGCAGACGGGCAACAGGCGCGTGGGTGGCGACGGGAGCTTAGACCCCCCTAAGTGACCGAGCCGCCCATGCGCACGTAGCCCGTATCCGCCGATGCATACGTGCTCAGCGGCGGGGCTTCATTGTGGGGAACAATATAACGTCCCTAATCGACGCGCTATCGGTCAACAGCATGACCATGCGGTCGATGCCTATGCCCAAGCCGCCCGTCGGGGGCATGCCGTATTCGAGCGCCTCGACGAAATCGTCGTCGCTCTGCTGCGCCTCGTCGTTGCCCTGTTTCATCATTTTGCGCTGGGTCTCGAACCTGCCCGCTTGGTCTATGGGGTCGTTGAGCTCGGAGTACGCGTTGCCGCCCTCCCAGCCGTTGATAAAGAACTCGAACCGATATGTCAGTCCGTCGTCCGAGCGCTTGGCGAGCGGCGACACCTCGATAGGGTATCCCGTGACGAACGTGGGCTGCACGAGCGTGCTTTCCACGAGCTTGTCGAACGCCACGTACATGCACTCGGCGGCGTTCTTTTCGCCCTCGCTGTCAAGCCCGCGCTTGGCGAGCTCGGCGCGCGCGTCCGCGTCGGACAGCGCCATGAAATCGACGCCCGTCACTTCCTTGACGATATCGCGCATCGTCACTCTGCGCCACGGCGTGGAAATATCTATCTCCCTGCCCTGGTACGTTATCTTATCGCCCAAGCCGAGCGCACGCGCCGCGGTCGTGTAAATATCCTCGACGCGCTTCATCATGTCGGTATAATCGCCGTACGCCTGATACAGCTCCATCATGGTGAACTCGGGGTTGTGCTTAACGTCCATGCCCTCGTTGCGGAAGCAGCGTCCGATTTCGTACACGCGCTCCAACCCGCCCACGATAAGGCGTTTGAGATACAGCTCGGGCGCGATACGCATGTACATATCGAGGTCGAGCGTGTTGTGGTGCGTAATGAACGGCCGCGCCGCCGCGCCGCCCGCAACGGTGTTGAGAATGGGCGTTTCCACCTCTATAAACCCGTCGCCGTCGAGGTACTTGCGCACCGCCGTGATTATCTTGCTGCGCGCAACGAACGTGTTTTTGACCTCGCCGTTTACGATTAGGTCGAGATAACGCTTGCGATAGCGCAAATCGGGGTCGGTAAGCCCGTGCCACTTTTCGGGCAGCGGCGTGAGCGACTTGCTCAAAAGCGTCAGCTCGGTCACGGCGACGGACACCTCGCCGCGGTGCGTGATAAACACGTCGCCCTTGACGCCCACGATATCGCCGATATCGATTTGCTTTTTGAACTCCGCGTACTTGTCCGCGCCGAGCGCGTCGAGCTTGACGTAAAGCTGCACCCTGCCGCTTACGTCTTGGAGATGCCCGAAGCTCGCCTTGCCCATGACGCGCTTGCTCATGAGCCTGCCCGCAATCGACACCGCCTTGCCATCCTCGGGCGAAGCGGTAATATCTGCGGCATGCGCTGTAACGTCGTAGCTTGTCAGCTTGAACGGGTCTGCGCCCGCCGCGCTCAGCTCGGCGAGCTTATTCAGTCTTACCGCTTTGAGCGCTGCGACGTCCTGCTCGGGAAGCTGCTCCGCGGTCTTTTCGTTAATATCAGCCATAATACCTTTTCTCTTATTGCTCGTAGTGCTCGGTCCGCGCTTTAACGCTTGACCGCTTTTTTATCTATGACAATGCTCAAAATCTTAAACAGCAAATCGCCGACCATAACGACGTCGCCCTCCTCCTTGCCGAGGAGCGCCGCGCCGACGCGCGACTCGTTGCTTATCCTGCCGTTGAGCGCGTCCGCCTCGTGCGAGCCGACTATGGTGTACACCTTCACGCCCTCGCACTTGGTCTTGTCGATTTTCAGCTTGCCCTTGAACTTGACCGCGAGCTGCTCGTCGGTAAAGCCCTTATCCAAAAGGTCGTCGCGCTTAAACCGCTTGCTCGCCAAAAGCTCGGCTGCCGCCGCCGCATAATCCTCGTCGGTCAGCTCGCGCAATATCGCGCGGTTAAAGCGGTTCGCCTTCATGTCGTTTACGGACATGCGCGCGAGACACCCTTCGATAATATCGGTATGAGAAAGCCCGCACTTTTCGACGGCGGCAAGCCCCTCCTCGACGTCCGCCTCGATAACCTCGACCGCGCAGCCGATGGAAACGACCTCGTCGTTGATGGACCGCTCGTCGATTATCTTCGCACCCGCGAGCTTTTCCTGAATTGTGTTAATCTCGTTTTGCAGTTGAGCCTGCTCCTCGCGCGCGATTTCATACTCGGCGTTTTCGGAAAGGTCGCCCTGCGCGCGCGCCTTGGCAATTTCCTCGACGATAGCGGGCATTTCCACGGTCTTGATGTATTCGAGCCGCTCTTCGAGCTCGCGCTTGCCTGCGGCGGTCATGATATATTCTTTGGGCATAACAATCTCCTTGCCTAATTATTCAATATAAAGTATATAACAATTTCATTTTTTAGTCAAGCATTAGAGCAACCAATCTTTCGCGAGCAACGTTATCGCACGCCGCGCCGCGCGGGTATTCGCGCAACGCACGAAAAATCCG
This sequence comes from uncultured Christensenella sp., assembly GCA_910577945.1. Lineage (GTDB taxonomy): Bacteria > Bacillota > Clostridia > Christensenellales > Pumilibacteraceae > Anaerocaecibacter. The sequence goes on from CAJTNI010000003.1 coordinate 83,896, forward strand.
TTGAACGCGCGCGGGTTTTGACATATTCGGTCGAAAACGCTCATACATTATAAGACGCGAGCAAATCGCCTTGGAGCTGTTATGAACGATTTTTGCAACAGACGCGCCGTAGAACTCGGGCTTTACATAACCGAACACGCATGCACCGTGCGCGACGCCGCCAAAAAATTCGGCATGGGCAAATCCACCGTGCACAAGGACGTCACCGAACGGCTTATGACGCTCGACCCCGAGCTGTGCGAGCGCGTGCGCAAGGTGCTCGATTACAACCTGAGCGTGCGCCACCTGCGCGGCGGCGAAGCCACGCGCAAAAAGTGCGCCGACAAAAAACAACAGCCCCAATCCGCGCAATAATTCGGCATAGCTCCGTCGTCGTACCGCACGCGCGCATTATATCGAGGCTTTTACCCTGCGCGTGGCGCACCGTACGCGCATGCGTACCGTGCCGAAATTATTTCGCGTTGTCGCGCGATATAATTTTACGCGCACGCGAGAACGACCGAGCCGCACGGCGTTCGGCGCGAGTGGCGCGACGCGATATATTTTCGTATTATCTTTAAAAGCTCAAACCGCCCGAATAGCTCGGGCGGTTTGTTCGATTTTAAACTTATCGTATTATCAGTCGTAAAGCTTGGATACGGGCAGGTCGCCGAATATCGCGGCGATAGCCTCCGCGAATATGGGCGCGACGGAAACCGTAATGAACTTGTCGATGCGCTTTTCCTTGGGTAGCTCGATAGTGTCGAGAATAAACAGCTTTTCGATGACCGAGCTTTGCAGTCTTTCGATGGCGGGACCGGACATGACGGGATGCGTGCAGCAAGCGTACACGTCGCTCGCTCCGCCCACCTCGACGAGCGCCTTTGCGCCCTGCACGATTGTGCCCGCGGTGTCAATCATGTCGTCGACTATAAGGCAGCGCTTGCCCTTGACGTCGCCGACTATGTTCATAACCTCCATGACGTTGGCTTTGGGACGGCGCTTATCGACGATTGCGAGCGTCTTGTTGAGCTTTTGCGCCATTTGCCGCGCTCTGCCCACCGAGCCGACGTCGGGCGACACGACGACCAAGTCGTCGCCCGCCTCTTTGATGAACGGCTCGTTGAGTATCGCCTTGGCGAGAATGGGCACGCCCAAAAGATGGTCTACGGGGATATCGAAAAAGCCCTGTATCTGCGGCGCGTGCAAATCCATAGTGAGGATTCTATCCGCGCCAGCCTTACAAATAAGGTCGGCGACAAGCTTTGCGGTAATGGGGTCGCGCGCGCGCGCTTTTCTGTCCTGCCGCGCGTATCCGAAATACGGTATGACTGCCGTAATGCGCCCCGCCGACGCGCGTTTCAACGCGTCAATCATGACGAGCAGCTCCATGAGGTTGTCGTTGGTGGGCGCGGACGTGGACTGAATGACGAACACGTCGCAACCGCGCACCGACTCGCCTATCGACACGGAAATCTCGCCGTCGCTGAATTTGCCGACCTCGGCTTCGGACAGCTTCATTTTGAGTCTGTCCGAAATGGATTTCGCAAGCTCTTTGCACGCATTGCCGCAAAAAAGTTTAATCTTGTTACCGTGAGCTATCATTGGTGTCCTCCGAATAATGTTTGTTTGTTTCGCACGAGCGAGCCGCGCGTTGTTTAACCGTTTGAGTCGTCCGATTTTTTGTACGCGGTCGCCGAACCGTCGATTATGCCGTCGTCGAACACAACGGGGCGCGCGGACGGCGCGCCGTATGCGCTCGGCGGGGCGTACGCGTTGCCCTGCCAATCGGGAATAACCGACTGCCTTGCGCGCGCAATGGCGAGCGCGTGCGACGGCACGGCTTTCGTAATGGTCGAGCCCGCCGCGATAAACGCGAAGTCGGCGATATTGACGGGCGCGACGATATTAGCGTTAGAGCCGATAAACACGCGATTGCCCACGACCGACCTATACTTGTTTTTGCCGTCGTAGTTGGCAAACACCACGCCGCAGCCGACGTTGCAATCCTTGCCGAGCTCCGCGTCGCCGATATAAGTAAGATGACTGACCTTGCTGCCGTCGCCTATAATACTGCTCTTGATTTCCACGAAATCGCCTATACGGCAGTTCTCGCCGATGACGGTGTCGGGACGCAGGTATGCAAACGGTCCGACGCGCGTGCCCGCGCCCACGAAGCTGTTATACAGCCGCGAGCTGTCTATGCGCGCGCCGCTGCCGATTATGCAGTTTTCTATATAGTTGCCGGGCAGAATGACGGCGTTGTCCTTGATAATGGACTTGCCCTTGATAAAGTTGTACGGCTCGATTACGACGTTTTTTCCGATGACCGCGTCGCAGTCGATATAAGTATTTTTCGCGTCCGTTATGCGCACGCCGTTAGTCACGTGGTAGCGCACGATGCGGTTGCGAATTATTTCGGTAATGCGCGACAGGCTCTCGCCGTCGGTCACCGCCGTGTACTCGCCCGCGTCCTTGGCTACGGGGTCTTGAATGTAAAGCGAATCGACGTTGAACAAATAATCGGTGCGCATTACAAGCCCGCGCGGCAAAGCAAGCGTGCTGCCGCCCTCGGCTTTAAGCTTTTCCACTGCGGCGCGAACGGCGGTGGCTGGCACGAGCGGCGCGTCGCAATACAGTATTACGGTGTAGGTCTTATTGCGGTCGACAGCTGCGCGCAGCTTTTCGCACATGTCGATTACGGGCAATGCGTCTACCGTTTTGTACGGCGCGTTGAGCGCGTCCGCAACCCACTCGGTGAGCGTTTTGCCCATTACCGTCACGTCGCCCAGCTCGCCGAGCGTCTTGCTCCTAGTGCGGAGAATTACCCCGTTAATGCTCAAATCCTTCATACCCGTATTATACCTCTTTGCACCCGTCAAGTCAACCGCAGGGAACGGACAAATCGCAACGTTTACAATATTTCGAGATAATTTAACAGTAGAAAACCGACAAAAATTTCCGTTCGCGGCGGCTTACAGCGCGGCGATATACTCGTCGTACGTGACGGGACGGTCATACGCCTTTTCCCCGTTCTCGATGCATATAATGCGGTTAGCCACCGACGACATGATTTCCTCGTCCGCGGTGATGAACAGTATGGGCGCTTTGAAGTTTATCATGCCCTTGTTGAGCGACGTTATGCTCTCCAAATCGAGGTGGTTCGTCGGCTCGTCGAATATGAGGAAATTGGGCGAAAGCAGCATCATGCGCGCAAGCATGCACCGCGCCTTTTCGCCGCCCGACAGCACGTTTGCGGGCTTTAACGCCTCGTCGCCCGAGAACAACAGCCTACCGAGCCACGACCGCAAATATTCCTGCTCGTGGTTTTCCGACCATTGGTCAATCCACTTGACGAGCGACAGCGCGCAGCCGTCGAAATACTTGTCGTAGTTTTGCGGCATGTACGCTGGGCGCATGTTTTTGCCCCAAATGACCCTGCCCGAATCGGGCTTGCTCTCGCCGAATATGCAATCGAACAGCTCGGCGACCGAACGCGAGTTATCGGTCAAAAACCCGATTTTATCGTCGCGCCCGACCGAAAACGTCACGTTTTGGAAATACCCGTCCTTGCACAGCTTTTCGACGCGCAGTATGTCGTTGCCGGGGTCGCGCTCGAACTTGTAATCTATATAAGGATATTTGCGCGACGACGGCTTTATGTCCTGTATTTCTATCTTGTCGAGCTCGCGCTTGCGGCTCGTCGCCTGCTTGGACTTGGACGCGTTCGCCGAAAACCGCGCAATGAACTCGCGCAATTCCTTGATACGCGCTTCCGCCTTCTTGTTCGCCTCGCGCTGCTGACGCAAAATGAGCTGCGACGATTCGTACCAAAAATCGTAATTGCCGACGAACATGTTTATCGCGCTGTAATCGACGTCGCAAATATGCGTGCAAACCTGATTGAGAAAATGTCGGTTGTGCGAAACCACGAGCACCGTGGCAAGCTCCAACGACTTTAAATATTCCTGCAACCAGCGCACTGTCTTAATGTCGAGGTTGTTGGTCGGCTCGTCCAAAAGCAAAATGTCGGGCTTGCCGAACAGACATTGCGCGACGAGCACCTTGACCTTGATTTTAGGCTCGATTTCCGACATTTGCACGTCGAACAGCGATTGGCTCACGCCGATGTTGTTGAGCAGGCTTTCCGCGTCGATTTCGCACTCGTATCCGCCCAGCTCGCCGTACTTGGTTTCGAGCTCGGCGGCGAGGTTGCCGTCCTCCTCGGTGAAATCGGTTTTGGCGTACAGCACCTCGCGCTTGCGGCGAATGTCGCTCAGCTCCTTGTGTCCGCAAATTACCGCTTCGCGCACGGTATAGGCGTCGTAAGCGTTTTGGTTCTGTTCGAGCACGGACATGCGTTCGCCCTTGCCTATGGAAATTTCGCCCTTGGACGGCTCGATTTTGCCCGACAGCAGCTTCAAAAACGTGGATTTGCCCGCGCCGTTCGCTCCTATTATGCCGTAGCAGTTGCCGCTCGCAAACTTGATGCTCACGTTCTCGAACAGCACGCGCGCTCCGAATTGCAGTTTTACATTGGAAACGTTAATCATTGTAATTACCTTAAATTTTTGTTTCGGCACAATCGCAACGCGTCGACATATACGCGGTCGTCCTGGGTCGCCGCCCCGTAGCCGACGAATTGCAATTCAATATAAAAACGGGTTATTCGCCCGTTTCATATATATAAATCGTATGAAAAAATTACTCGCCGCGGAAGGGCAACAACGCCATAATGCGCGCGCGCTTGATAGCGGTGGTAACGTCGCGTTGGTGCTCGGCGCAAAGCCCCGTGGCACGGCGCGGCAAAATCTTGCCGTTTTCGGCGGTGTACTTTCTGAGCCTGTCCGCATCCTTGTAATCGACGCGGTCGATATGCGCCTGGCAATATTCGCAAACGCGCTTTTTCGCGGGACGCGAGCCTCTGCGGCTACGTACCTTGTCGTCGCCGTCGTTGGGTTTGTTTCTGCCTCTATTGTTCTTGTCCATGACAATTATCTCCTTAAAAGTTATTAGAACGGTAAGTCGTCGCTGTCAACGGGCTGCATATCCGAAATGCCGCCATGCGGCTCTTCGGGAATGTACCCGCCTTGATTGGTGTCGCGCGGGGACGCGCTGTTCTTGGGCGTGAGGAATTCCACCTCGTCCGCGACTACGTCGAAGGACGTGCGCTTAATGCCGTCGCGGTCCTCGTACTGTCGGCGCTGCACCGAGCCGTTGATACCCACCTTGCTGCCCTTGAACAAATATTTGCCGCAGCGCTCGGCGAGCTGACGCCAGCAAATGACGTCGAAATAGTCGGCTACGCGCTCGCCCGCCGCGTTCGTGAACGGACGGTTGACCGCAACGTTGAACCGAGTGAACACCACGCCGCCTTGCGTGGAGCTTGTTTCGGGGTCGCGTGTAAGATTGCCTATCAATATAATCTTATTCATTAAAAACTCCTGATTTACTTAATCGCGGAGACGCGACCGCACAAAGCGCGCCGCAAATCCCGCCGTCTTTTGTAAAAGCGATATTACACTCTTTCGACCATGAAACGGATAACGTCGTCGCTTATGCGCATTTGCCGTTCAAGCTCCGCGGGAACTTCGGGCGGCGCGGTGAACTTCATAAGCACGTAGTAGCCGGTCGTGTGCTTGCCCGAAATCTTCGTTTGAATGGGGTATTCGAGCTTGCGCGAGCCGCCGCCCCACTCCTCCGCAGTCACTTCGCCGTACTCGGCTACAAGCGACTTGAACTTTTCCACCAACGCGTTTTTGGCATCGGCGTCCTTTTTGTCGGAAAGGATGTACAGAACCTCGTAGTTATTCATAAAACCTCCTTACGGTCTATCGACCCGCAGTGCGGGTAAGGAATCGGCATTTGATTTGAATTTTTGCCGTTCAATGGGAATTATACCACTTTAACAAATCTTTGACAAGCATTTTGCCGCACTTTTAGCGCATTAAAACGCTTTGCGCGCATTTAATCGCAAAAACAAAGCGGCGCGAACGCCGCTTCGATATTTTATAAACGTTAATTGCCCGCTCGCGGTCTGTCGAACACTATGACGCGCGTCGAGTTCGTTTCGTCGAAATCGGTGCGGTCGAGCTCGATTTCATCGACGTCCTCTTCGATACAATCGTCGTCGAAAAGCCGCAGGAACGGGTCGGCTTTGTCGATATCGAGCTCGCAATGCTTAACCTTGTAGTGCATGGGAATTACGATATCGGGCATAAGTCTGTCCACGTACTCCTTCGCCATTTCCGCGTCCACGGTGTAGTTGCCGCCGACGGGTATGAGCAATACGTTGACGGGCAGCAGCCGTTCTATGAGCTCGGGCGAGCACGGCTCGCCGATATCGCCCATGTGGCAAACGCTCACGCCGTCCATGCCCAGCTTGAAAATGGTGTTCTTGCCGCGCTTTGCGCCGTCGCAATCGTCGTGGCACGACTGAATACCGACAATATGAATGCCCTCGTACTCGAACTTACCCGACTTGTCGAACACCTTTTTATAGCTCTTTACGCCCTTTAAATAATTATGGTCGTCGTGACCGTGCGACACCGTGACGATATCGACGGCGGGCGGCTCATAGCCGTACCCCACCATGTCGGGGTCGAACGGGTCGGTGAGCACGGTCTTGCCCGTGCTCTCGGTAAGAACAAACGCGGAATGTCCCAGCCACTTGATTTTCATTTCAGTCACATACCTCTTTGATTTCTTTAACGGCAAAACTCGGCGGCGACGGAAACGTCCCGCACGATATCGTCCTCGCCGTCGCAAACGAGCGAGAACCGCAATTCGACGGCGACGCCCGCGCCGTCTTTGACTACGCGCACGCCGTCGCGCCTGACCGTATAGTCGAGCGCGCCGAACGGCGAACTCAGCTTCGTTCGCGTCGGAGTCGCGCGCAATTCGATTTCGTAATTTATAAGCCCGCTCGCAGACAGCACGGTACAATCGGCGGAATACGTCAGCTTGTAGCTATCCCGCCCCGCCGAAAACGCCAAAACAAACCCGTCGGCGGTTTCGACGTACGTCCCGTCGCCGCGAGTGCTTTCGAGCTCCGATTTCACAGTCACCCGTATTGGTATATCCGTACTTCGGTTGTTGTCCGAATTTTCCATGATTGATATAATTGTACACTATATAAACGGAGTTGTCAACAATTATCGGCAATTCGCAAAGTCAATTAGCATTTAGCAATGCGTAATGGAACGACACGCGCCGCAAAGCACCAAAGGGACGTAAAGCATTGTTTTAATAAATAATGAACTGCGAACAACAAGCGGCAAGCTCGTCAACATGAACTCTTTTCCCCGCTTATCCCCGCAAAGCCTTTTCGCGCAACACCAAAAACGATATACGTGCACACTTTTATATCGCACATTACACTACGCGCGGGCGCGTATGCCTGCGCCGCGCAATGGGAAACAGGTAATATGAACGTTAATTTTCGTTCATTGCATCAAAGCCTTTTTAGCGCGCAGTCGCGGCGCAGCGCAACGCCAAAGATAGTATATATGCACATTGTAATCGCCCTACAATATACTTTGCGCTGCGGGCAACAGGCGGCAACTTTTTAATATGAGTTTTATGCCCGTCTCTCACACGCAAAGCCTTTTTAGCGCGGAGACGCAAGCCAGACGGACAGCTGGCGCGGGGGCGGCGCGGGAGTGTAGAACCACCTACATGACCAAGCCGCCCACCGCGCACGCAGTCCGTATCGCGACGCGTATCCGCGCTAAAAATTATTCGTGCTTAACCATAGCGGTAATATCGTTAACTGCCGTCCTGATTCTGGCGTCGTTGGGGATTTGCGAGGATATTTTGGAGCATGCGTGCATGATTGTGGTGTGCTCCTTGCCGCCGAAAAGACTGCCGATTGCGGTATAGGTCATGGACATTATTTCGCTGATAAGGTACATGGCGATTTGGCGCGGCTCGACGACGCCCTTCGTTTTTTTCTTGCCCATGACGTCCGCCTTGGACACGTCGAAATACTTGCACGTGCATTCGATAATCTCGTCGGCAGTCACCTCCTCGCTGACCTGCGCGAGGTAATCTTTAAGCGCTTCCTTGCAGATATCGAGGCTGACCTTGCGCTCGTACAGCTTGGCGAGAAAAATAATTTTGGTAAGCACGCCTTCCATTTCGCGAATGTTCGAGGTTACGCGCTCGGCGACGTACGTCAAAAGGTCGCGGGAAATTATCGTTTTCGCCTCCGTCGCTTTCGCCTCCAAAATGGCGATACGCGTTTCGAGGTTGGGCAAGCCCACGTCGGTTATAAGGCTGGACGCGAACCGCGACCGCACGCGGCTGTCGAGGTCGGGGATTTCCTCGGGCTTGCGGTCGGCGGCAAACACCATTTGCTTGCCGGCGTTTTTGAGCGCCTCGAAGGTATTGAAAATCTCGTCCGCCGTCGCGGGCTTTTTGCTCATGAACTGCACGTCGTCAATCATGAGCACGTCCACCTTGCGGTACTTGTCGCGGAACGACGTGCCGTTGGACGTATTGGCGTTGCGAATGGACGTTATGAACTCGTTGATAAACGTATCGGTGGAAACGTAAAGCACCTTTAACGTCGGGTCGGCGAGCTTGGCGGCGTTGCCGATTGCGTGCATCAAGTGCGTTTTCCCCAAGCCCACGCCGCCGTAAATGAACAGCGGATTGTAAACCGCGCCGAGGTTATCGGCAACCGCCTGCGCCGCGCGGAACGCGCGAACGTTGCAATCCCCGACAATAAACCGCTCAAAATTATATTTCGGATTGAGCGTGTTAACCTCGAACGACGGCTGCGGCTCGTCGAAAACGGGCGGCGCTTTGGGCGGCGCGAGCTGCGCCGCGCCGTCCTGCTTGGGCATATAATCTTCCAGCTCGTCGGTGGAAATAATCATGAGGTCGGAGGGCGCGCCCTCGACGTCGCGCAGCGCGCGCTTTAACAACGGCAAAAACTTGGCTATGACCTCCGTCTTGCCCGACGGCGACGGCGCGCACAGCACAAAAACGTCGTCCTCCGCCTTTATCGAAAGCGGCACGAGCGGCTTTATCCAAATATCGTAGCTGTACACGTTGGTTTCCACTTCGAGCACAGGCTGCATTTCCTGCCAGATTGTTTTTACGTTTTTCATACTCACCGATTATACACCGAATATAGACAAAAATCAAGTTTTTTCGGGACCCGCGTCGCGCCCGAACCGAACTCGCCGCTTACCGCTTTTCCTTTATAAGCTCGGCGATTTTGTACACCTCGCTCTTCGCCACGCGTCTGTCGGCGGCGACGCGCTTGACCGCGTCGCGCAAATCCATGCCGTCGTCCACGTACGTTTTCAAATGCTCCTCTACGGTGAGCGCGGCGTAGTCGTTGTCGAGCGCGCCCTCGACGACTACCGCAAACTCGCCCTTTTCGGTTACGTCGAGCGCGTCGCCCAACCGCCCGCGCGTGACCGTTTCGTACAGCTTGGTCATTTCCCTGCACACCGCCACGCGCCGCGCGCCCAGCTCGGCGTGCAAAAACTCCAAGTCCTTTTTGATATCGTGCACCGCGCTGTAAAACACGAGCGTGCTCGGCACGGTCTTGTACGGCTCGACAAACCGCTTGCGGTCGATATTCTTTTCGGGCAAAAACCCGAGCACGGTGAACGCCCGCGTCGGCAGTCCCGACAGCACCAGCGCGTCCACCGCCGCGCACGCGCCGCTCACCACGGTGAACTCCACGCCGTTCGCGATTGCCGCGTCGATTAAAATATGTCCGGGGTCGGACACGGCGGGCATGCCCGCGTCGGACACCACCGCCGCGCTCTCGCCCGCTTTTAGCCGCGCGATTATCCCGTCGACCGCGCTGCGCTCGTTAAACTTGTGGTACGCAACCGTTTTGGTGGTAATGCCGTACTTATTCAATAGCACGGCGGTATGCCTTGTGTCCTCGGCGGCGATAAAATCTACGGAGCGCAAAACGTCGAGCGCACGCCGCGTTATTTCGTCGAGGTTGCCTATCGGCGTTGCCACGATATACAGCATTAAAACTCCTTTACCGACACGTCCATGCCGAGCTTGCCGCCGCGCACGCACCGCAGCAAAAACGTCTTGGCGTTGGCGTTCATAACCAGCGTTTTGGGCGTAAGCCCGTTTTCGCCGCATACGCAAAGCGTCTCGTCCAGCCGCGCCGCGGTGTGCACGAAATAAAACTCGCCGCGCTGCGTCAGCATGCGCTTTGCCGCGCGCACGATATCCCCGAACTCGACGGTAAGCTCGCAGCTCGCCGCGGGCGCGATTTTTCTCGGCGCCGTGCCGCGCTTATAAAACGGCGGATTGCAAACCACCGCGTCGTACCCGACGCCGCCGACGTCGGCAAGCGTCAAGTCGCGCACGTCGGCGTTGTAGAACCTCACGCCGTCCAAGCCGTTGAGCGCGCACGAACGCACGCTCATGTCGCAGAGCGCGCCGTCCAGCTCCGCGCCGTCCACGCGCGCGCCCGTGGCGACGGCTATGAGTATGCCCACAACGCCGCAGCCCGAGCACAAATCGAGCACGCGATTTTCGCGCGTAATACGCGCCGCCGCGAACTTCGCGAGCGCGACCGCATCCGTGCCGAATCGGTACAGCTCCGCGCTTTGGATTATGCCGTAGCCGTCGTCCAGAGGCTCGATTTTTTCGCCCGCTTTGAGCGGTACGTCGCGCATGCCGAGCATATTACGGAATCAGCTCGTAAATCCCGTCGATATTGCGCAGCTGCTGATTGTAATCGAGCCCGTATCCGACAAAGAACTTGTCGGTGTCGATTACAAAGCCTATCCAATCCGCAACGCCGGGTCGGCGCGCTACCATCGAGCACATTTTCATGGAGTTTGCGCCCTGACTCAAAAACCGCTTTTTCATGAGCGCCGCCGTCGCGCCCGTATCGACGATATCCTCGATGACCAGCACGTCCGCGCCCTTTTGGATAGCCGTGTCCTGAATGAGCACGGGCTCGCACGCCTTCATGCCGTCGTAGCTGCGCACGGACACGAACTCGCAGCGTATGTCGGTTTTTAAATGCTTGATAACGTCACAATAGAAAATCGCCGCGCCGCGCAGCACGCACACGCACACCAACGGCTGTTTCGAGTCCTTGTACGCCTCGTCAATCTCGTGCGCCAATTCCTTTGCGCGAGCGCGAATTTGCTCGCCCGTTACAAACGCTTGACCAAGTTCCATTATGTATGACCTCCCGTCACGGTTTTTCTTTTCGTTTTTCTCAGTCCGCACTACCAACGCAGCGCGACGACGCCCTTTTCCGCGGTCGCGGGCGTTTGCGCCGCTTGCGCCGACACCTGCACGCCCACTATCACGAGCACCGTCGAGCCTACGCAAACGAGCGGCGTGCGGTCGCGCAGCCTGCGCGGAAGCTTGTTGTCGATAAAATATTCTTTGAGCTTTTTCGTGCCGCCGCCGTACGGCGTGAACATATCGCCGTCGCGCCTGAACCTGAGCGTCGCGCCCGACAGCCGCGCCAAATCCACCGCGCCGCCCTTAACCTCGCGCGGATTGATTTCGCTTTTATGAACGTCCACGACCAAGCCGTCGATATAATTCGCGCCGAGGACGAGCGCGCTCTCGCCGTCGTACTTTTCGCGTGGAACGTATACGGCGACCGCGCCGTACTCGCGCGCCGCGACCGCGCCGCACGCAAGCGCCGTGCTCGCGCCCGTGCGCATTCCGACAAGCCGCACGACGCTTGAAATCTGCTCGCGCGTGACGTCCGTAAGCGAAAAATATCCGAGCGCGCGCCGCACGTATCTCGCGCCGAGCGCGCCCGACAGCGCGCTATCGCTAATAAGCACCGCGCCGCGGTCGTATACGATTTGCGACGGGTCGAGCATGCCGTCGAGCACGGCGCACGCCTCGCGGCACTCGCGCGCAAGCTCGTTTATCGCGCGCACCGCGCCGCCGTAACGCTGCTCGATAAGCGGAATAACGTTCAGGCGTAAAAAGTTTCTATCCGCCGCCGTCTCGAAATTGGTTTCGTCCGTCACGTATTCTATGCCGTGCGCCGCCGCGTACTCGTCGAGCTCGCGCGGATACACGTCTATAAACGGACGCAGTATAGGCGCGTAATTAGTATTGGCGTTTATGCAACGCAGTTCGTCGCCCGCCCCGTCGCGCGCACGCGAAAACAAAGCGTTTGCCGCGGTCTTTTCTCCGACGTTCATGCCGCGCAAGCCGTCCAAGCCCGCTCCTCGGAACATGTGCATGAGGACGCTTTCCGCATTGTCGAGCGCGTGGTGAGCGGTGAGAATACAGTCGGCTGCGCGCGTTTTTATCAGCTCGTAAAATATACCGTAGCGCAGCGAACGCGCCGCCTGCTCGATTGTAAGGCGGTTTTTCGCGCTCTCGCCCTTGACGTCGACAGCGAACGCCTTAAATTCGATATCGTTCTTTTCGCAAAACTCGCGCACGAAATTTTCGTCGCGCGCGGCGGTTTCACGCAGCCCGTGATTGACGTGCACGGCGACAATGCGCTCGCGCGCCACCGCGCCGCAGCCGACGACGGCGTGCAAAAGGCACATGGAATCGCGCCCGCCGCTCACCCCGACCGCTATTTTTTTATCGGTGTACGCCGATAAAACCCACGCCGTTTTTTGCATCAAATCAACCATGAAATAATTATACGGCAAACTTGCCGATAAGTCAAGATTTATTTGCGCGTCTAAATTACAGTAATCGACTATTTGCTCAATATCGCACGCAAAAAGCGACGGAAATACTCCGTCGCTTTTTTTCGATTATTGCGATTTTATTCCGCGTCCGTCGTCGCCGTTGCGGTGTATCCGTCGGTCGCCGACGCGCGTTCTACGGGGTAAATGTTTCTGTACATTTTTACGCCCGTGCCCGCGGGAATGAGCTTACCGATGATTACGTTCTCTTTAAGACCGATGAGCGGGTCGACCTTGCTCTTGATAGCCGCCTCGGTGAGCACGCGAGCCGTTTCCTGGAAGGACGCGGCGGACAGGAAGCTGTCGGTCGCGAGCGCGGCTTTGGTAATACCCAAAAGCGTGTGCTTGGCGATACCCGGTCTGCCGTAGTTTTCCATGGCTTTGGTGTTCGCCTCGTCAAACGTCGCGAGGTCGATGAGCTCGCCCGGCAGCAAATCGGTGTCGCCGCTGTTTTCCACTCTGACCTTTTTGAGCATTTGCCGCACGATAACCTCGATATGCTTGTCGTTGATATCGACGCCCTGCGAGCGGTAAACGGATTGAACCTCTTTTACGATATATTCCTGAACGTCGTTCCTGCCCTTGGTGCGCAGTATGTCGCTCGGGTTGAGCGGACCTTCGGTAATCGGGTCGCCCGTCTTGATAACCGCGCCGTTCTGAATATACGGCTTGAACCTCGCGCCGTGCGGTATGGAATAAGTGTCCTCGTTGCCGTCGTCGCGCTTGACGAACACGTCGCGCTTGCCGTCCTTTTCGACGATTTTCACCTTGCCTTCGTGCTCGGCGAGCAACGCCACGCCCTTAGGATTGCGCGCTTCGAAAAGCTCCTCTACGCGCGGAAGACCCGTCGTAATATCCTCTGCCGCCGCGATACCGCCCATGTGGAAGGTACGGAGCGTGAGCTGCGTACCCGGCTCGCCGATACTCTGCGCCGCGATAATGCCGACCGCTTCGCCGATTCTGACGGGCGTCGCCGCCGCCATGTCTCTGCCGTAGCACTTGGTGCAAACGCCGTGCTTGCTCTTGCAGGTGAGCACCGTTCTGATTTTTACGTGAGTTACGCCGCAATCTACGATGCGCTTTGCGAGCTGTTCGGTAATAAGCTCGTTGACGTCGACAAGGATTTCCTTGCTGTTCTTGGGGTTGACCACGCGTTCCGCGCTGTATCTGCCCGCAAGCCTGTCTTCGAGTTTTTCGATTACCTGATTGCCGTCCATGATGGCGTACGTGTCGATACCCTTGGGCTGACCGTCAGCACAGCAATCGTCCTCGCGCACGATAACGTCCTGCGCGACGTCTACAAGCCTACGCGTAAGGTATCCCGAGTCCGCCGTCTTTAACGCCGTGTCCGCCAAACCTTTGCGGCCGCCGTGCGTGGAAATGAAGTATTCCAAAACGGTCATGCCCTCGCGGAACGAGCTGCGGATAGGCACGTCGAGCGTTTTACCCTGAGGGTTACGCATGAGTCCGCGCATGCCCGAAAGCTGGCTTATCTGCTTCATGTTACCGCGCGCGCCCGAAGTAGCCATCATATTGATGGGGTTGTACGCGTCGAGCGTCTTTTGCAGCGACGCCGTGACCTGGTCGTTCGCCTTGTTCCAAATGTTAACGACGGACGCGTAACGCTCGTCCTCCGTAACGAAGCCGCGGTCGTACAGCTTTTCGATTTTGACGACCTCTTGCTCGGCGTCGTCGAGAATGCGGTACTTATCCTGAGGAATGTGCATGTCGAATACGGACGTGGTTATCGAGCCTATCGTCGCGTACTTGTAACCCATGTCCTTTATCGCGTCGAGTACGCCGACGGTGACCGACGCGCCCTTTACCTTGAACGCGGTGTTGACTATGCTCTTGATAACGTCCTTGCTTACGCAGAAATTGATTTCCGGCTCGAACATTTTTTCAAACGTATCGCGCACTACGTACCCGAGGTCTTGCGGAATGGGCTCGTTGAATATAAGCCGACCGACCGTCGTCGTGACGGTATGGCGGTACACGCCGCCGACCGCCACCGCGTTCGCGGGCACGGTCACGCCGCTCGCCGCAATCTCGCTCTCGCTGCGCTCGACGCGCACCTTTATCGAGGTTTGCAGCTCTATGCGCTTGTTAAAGTACGCCATTTTCGCTTCGTCGATATCGGCAAAGGTCATGCCCTCGCCTTTCGCGCCCGGCTTATCCATGGTGAGGTAGTAGCTGCCCATAACCATGTCGAGCGTCGGCGAGCACACGGGCGCGCCGTCGGAAAGCTTTAATATATTGTTGGGCGCGAGCATGAGCACGCGCGCTTCCACCTGCGCCTCTACCGACAGCGGCACGTGGATAGCCATCTGGTCGCCGTCGAAGTCGGCGTTGAACGCGCCGCAAGCGAGCGGGTGGAGCTTGATAGCTCTGCCGTCTACGAGCACAGGCTCGAACGCCTGAATACCCAAGCGGTGCAGCGTCGGCGCGCGGTTCAACAGCACGGGGTGGTCCTTGATGACCTTTTCGAGCACGTTCCAAACGTCCGCGTCGGCGCGCTCGGCTATGCGCTTTGCCGTTTTGGCGTTGTGCGTTTTGCCCTGAGCGACAAGCTCTTTGATTACGAACGGCTTGAACAGTTCGAGCGCCATTTCCTTAGGCACGCCGCACTGATAGAATTTGAGCTCAGGTCCTACGACGATAACCGAACGTCCCGAGTAGTCTACGCGCTTACCGAGAAGGTTTTGACGGAAACGACCCTGCTTACCGCGGAGCAAGCCCGAAAGGCTTTTGAGCTCGCGGTTGGACGCGCCGGAAATCGCCTTGCCGCGCCTGCCGTTGTCGATGAGCGAGTCCACGGCCTCTTGCAGCATGCGCTTTTCGTTGCGTATGATGATGTCGGGCGCGCCGAGCTCCATGAGCTTGCGCAAGCGATTGTTGCGGTTGATTACTCTGCGGTACAAATCGTTAAGGTCGCTCGTAGCAAACCGTCCGCCGTCCAGCGGCACCATAGGGCGCAGCTCGGGCGGAAGCACGGGCAGTACGTCGAGCACCATCCATGCGGGGTTTGCACCCGATTTCATGAACGAATCGAGTATGTCGAGACGCTTGATTGCGCGCAGCTTCTTTTGACCCGTGGAGTTTTCCACAACCTTGCGCATCGCCTCGTATTCCTCGGGCACGTTGATGTCGGCGAGGAGCTGACGCACGGCTTCCGCGCCCATGCCCACCTTAAACGCCTTCGGCCCATACTGCTCCTGATATTGGCGCAGCTTGTCGTCGGTGATTATTTCCTTGTACTGCAAGTCGGTGATGCCCGGGTCGAGCACTACGTAATTGACGAAATACACGACCTGTTCGAGCTGCTTTAACTGTAAATCGAGTATAAGCCCGATTCGGCTCGGCACGCCGCGGAAATACCAAATATGCGTGACGGGCGCGGCAAGCTCGATATGCCCCATGCGCTCGCGGCGCACCTTGGACGTAGTGACCTCCACGCCGCACTTATCGCAAATTACGCCTTTATAGCGAATGCGCTTGTACTTGCCGCAATAGCACTCCCAATCCTTGGTCGGTCCGAAAATACGCTCGGAAAAGAGTCCGTCCTTTTCGGGCTTTTGCGTGCGGTAATTTATGGTCTCGGGCTTGGTGACCTCGCCGTACGACCATTCGCGAATCTTGTCGGGACTCGCGAGCTGTATCTGCATCGAATCGAAATTATTAAGTTCGAACATATCTGCGTTCTCCTTCTGCGTTTACGCTAGTCGTGTCGTCTACTCGTCGTCGCCTTCGTCGAAATCGTCGAAGTCGCCGTCGTCCGCAGTATCGAATTCGTCGTCGCCGAGGTCGACCTCGTCGTCGAACAGGCTGCCGGGCGCGTCGTCGGACTTATCGAACAAGTCGTCCTCGTCGCCGAGCCCGCCGAGAATATCCGAACCGATATCGCCGCCGTCCTCGCCCGCAAACAGGTCGGGGTCGTAATGGCGTTGCGTCGGCTCTGCGTCGTAGCCCGTCGGCTCGTCGTCCATAAGCTCTTTAATGCCGATTTCTTCCTTGTCTTCGGTGAGCACCTTGACGTCGAGCGCAAGCGCCTGCAATTCCTTGATAAGCACTTTGAACGACTCGGGAATGCCCGGTTCGGACACGTCCATGCCGCGAATAATGCTGTCGTAGGTCTTGCTGCGTCCCGCGATATCGTCGGACTTGACCGTCATAATCTCTTGCAGCACGTTTGCCGCGCCGTAAGCGTACAACGCCCAAACCTCCATTTCTCCGAACCGCTGACCGCCGTTCTGCGCCTTGCCGCCGAGCGGCTGCTGCGTAACGAGCGAGTACGGACCCGTGGAGCGCGCGTGCATCTTGTCGTCGACCAAGTGAATAAGCTTCAACATATACATGTAACCGACGGTGGCGCGGTTTTCAAACGCCTCGCCCGTTCTGCCATCGTACATTTGTATCTTTCCGTCGACCTCGCCGTCGGGCGAAACGTAACCGTTTTCCGCGAGCAGCTTTTCCATGTCGGACTCGGTCGCGCCGTCGAATACGGGCGACGACACCTTCCAGCCGAGCGCCTTTGCGACAAGCCCCAAGTGAACTTCGAGCACCTGTCCGATATTCATACGGCTCGGAACGCCGAGCGGGTTGAGCACGATTTGCAACGGCGTGCCGTCCGCCATGAACGGCATGTCGGACTCTGGCAGCACGCGCGATATAACGCCCTTGTTGCCGTGGCGTCCCGCCATTTTGTCGCCGACCGAAATCTTGCGCTTCTGCGCGATATATACGCGAACGAGCTTGTTTACGCCGGGTTTCATTTCGTCGCGGTTGGCGCGAGTGAACACCTTGACGTCCACAACGATACCGCCCTCACCGTGCGGCACTTTGAGCGACGTGTCGCGCACCTCGCGCGCCTTGTCGCCGAATATGGCGCGCAGCAAACGCTCCTCGGGCGTGAGGTCGGTTTCGCCCTTCGGCGTGACCTTACCGACGAGAATATCGCCCGAATCGACCTCCGCGCCCACGCGAATGATACCGTCCTCGTCGAGGTTTTTGAGCGCCTCGGGGCTGACGTTGGGAATGTCGCGCGTGATTTCCTCCGCGCCGAGCTTGGTGTCGCGCGCTTCGGTCTCGTGTTTATTGATATGAATAGAAGTAAATACGTCGTCCTTGGCAATGCGCTCGCTGATAAGGATAGCGTCCTCGTAGTTGTATCCTTCCCAGCTCATAAAGCCGACGAGCACGTTTTTGCCGAGCGCAAGCTCGGTCTGCGACGTGGAATGTCCGTCCGCAAGCACCTGCCCCGCTCTCACGCGTTCGCCCTTGCTCACTATCGGACGCTGGTTAATGCACGTGCCTTGGTTAGAGCCGACGAACTTTTTAAGTATATACATTTGAGTCTTGCCGTCGTCTTCCTTGACGATAATACGCTCCGCGTCCACGTAATCGACAACGCCCGCCGCGCGCGCGATAATCATTACGCCCGAGTCGTACGCAATCTTGTGCTCGATACCCGTACCCACGATAGGCGCTTCAGTCTTTAACAGCGGAACTGCCTGACGCTGCATGTTGGACGCCATGAGCGCACGGTGCGAGTCGTCGTTTTCGAGGAACGGTATGAGCGCCGTAGCGACCGAAACCATCTGTCGCGGCGATACGTCCACGTAGTCGATACGGTCGTGCGCGACCTCGCCGATGAGGTCGCGGTAGCGCATCATTACGCGGTCCTTGACGAAACGGTTGTTCTCGTCGAGCGGCTCGCTCGCCTGCGCTATCATGTATCTGTCCTCCTCGTCGGCGGGCAGGTAATCTACTATATCGGTGACTTGGTGGGTGGTCTTGTCCACCTTGCGGTACGGCGCTTCGATATACCCGTACTCGTTGATACGAGCATAGCACGACAGCGAGGAAATAAGACCGATGTTCTGACCTTCGGGCGTTTCGATAGGGCACATACGCGAATAGTGCGTGTAGTGAACGTCTCGAACCTCGAACGTGACGTGCTCGCGGTTGAGACCGCCGGGACCGAGCGCGGAAAGCTTGCGTCTGTGCGTAAGCTCGGCAATCGGGTTGGTCTCGTCCATAAACTGCGAGAGCTGCGACGAGCCGAAAAACTCTTTAATCGCGCTCGACACGGGGCGGACGTTGATAAGCGTCTGCGCCGACAGCTCGGCGTCGGTCTGGATTTGCATGCGCTCGCGCACGACGCGCTCCAAGCGCGACATACCGATGCGGAATTGGTTTTGCAAAAGCTCGCCCACACTGCGCACTCTGCGGTTGCCGAGGTGGTCGATATTGTCGCACGAGCCGAACCCGCGGTGCAAGCCCATAATGTAGTTGACGGTTGCGATTACGTCCTCGACGACGATATGCTTTACGACAAGGTCGTCGATATGCTCGCGACAAAGCGCGGCGAGCTTTTCGCGGTCGCCGTCCGCCTCGTCCAAAAGCGGTTTGAGCGCGGGATAGTAGACCATTTCGTCGATGCCGAGCGAGCGCGGATTGCAGTCGATATACTCGGACAAATCGACGTGGTTGTTGGACATTACGTTGAATTCCTCGCCGTCCTCGGTGAGCACCCACACGTTGCTTATGCCCGCGTTTTGAATTTTGACAGCGAGCTCCTCGGTGAGAATATCGGCGGAGGTATGCGTCGCTTTGTTCTCGGCGCGCGCGTACACAATGCCGTCCGCGTCCACGACGTCGCGCGCGACGCGGTAGCCGTCCACGCGGTAGCGCAAATGCAGCTTTTTGTTGTATTTATAGCGTCCGACGCGCGACAGGTCGTACTTGCGGCGGTCGAAGAACATGCCGTAAATAAAGCTCTTAATCGAATCGATGGTGGGCGTCTCGCCGCTCCTGAGCTTGTGGTTAAGCTCGTACAGCGCGCGCTCCTCGTCGATAGCGGGCTTGTCCTCTTTGTCGCCGTAACGCGCGCAAGTGACTTCTATCATGGGGTCGTGCGAGAAAATCTCTTTGAGCTGCGCCTCCGAACCGAACCCGCCGTCTGTAACCGCAGACAAGCAACTCAAAAGCACCGTCGCAAGCACCTTCTTTTGACGGTCCACGCGCACCCACAAAACGCCCGCGGAATCCTCTTCGAATTCCAGCCACGCGCCGCGCGACGGAATGTTCTGCGCACTGTAATGCGCCTGACCCGTTTTGATATCCTTTTTGAAATCGAAATACACGCCGGGCGAGCGCACGAGCTGGCTTATGACGACGCGCTCCGCACCGTTGATGATAAACGAGCCCGTCGGCGTCATCTTGGGCAAATCGCCCATGTACACCTCGGAACGGGTATTCTCGTCGGTCTCGCAGTTGCGCAGACGTACCTGAACGTACAAAGGCACGGCAAACGTAGCGTCGCGGTCCTTGCATTCCTTTTCGGTATAGTTGCGCTTTTGGTTAGCGCCGTCGCGGAAGCCGAGGTGGTAGTCCTCGAAAAACAGCTCGACGCGGTTGGAATAATCGGTAATGGGCGAAAAATCGCGCAACACTTCCCTAATGCCGTTCTCGATAAAATCGTTGTACGATTTTTTCTGAACCTCGACAAGGTTGGGCATGTCGATAACTTCGTGGATTTGCGCGAACGACATGCGCTCCGTATTGCCGTACTTAACCTTAGAGATTTTCCTTTCAGTCATATCCGCTCCTAAAAAGGTTTATAACCCGTTGAATGTGTGCTAAACGCACCTCCGTACCACTTACGCAACAGCCAAAAAAACACGCACAAAAGCGGAGCGACTTGCATTCGCACCGCAAAATTCTACGTGTGTCATACTTGGAAGTTGATTAGCAACCGATTTGGCTCTCTTTAAATAAAGATTACGCTCGATACGCAAATGGCATACTAACGCATTTTGATATTATATCACGCATTGTCAACTTAGTCAAACAATTTTCGGGAATATTTTCAAAAATTTTTTTAGTAAACGCGGCTATATTATTTCGCCGAGAGCACGCCGCGTTTACAGCCGCGCCCCGCCCGATTTATTGCACGCAAAAAGCGACGGAAATCCGCCGCTTTTCGCTGTGTTTTATCGAATCGAATAATCGCGTTTTATTCCGAAGCTACTCGCCGTCCGTGCCCGCGCCTTCTTCGGACTTAGGCTCGCCCGCGTCGGCGACTGCCTGCGTAGGCGTTTCCGCATTTTCGGCTTCGGGCTTAGACTCGGGCTTGTCGCCGTCTTTATCGTCATTGCCTTCGTTATCGTCGGAGGTCTTGCCTTTCTTCTTCTTTTTGGCGAACGTCACGCCGAACACTGCGCCGCCCGCGACGAGAACCGCGGCGGGTATGCCTATCCCCAAGCCGAGCGCAAGCCCGTTGCCGCTCTTTTCCTGGAAAGCGGACGCAGTAGCCGACCAATTCTTTACGCTGTCGGCGGACGGTGTTCCGACCATTATCACGCAAGAGCGCGCGCCGACGGTAAACTCGCTGCCCGTGAAAGCAGAGAGCGCATCGGAGGCGTTTGCCTTGCTGCCGTTTACATGCACCTTGTAGCTTCCGTTAGGCACGGCTACCGACATAGCGGAGTCGTTGGCGTTGAATATAACTACCGCGTAGTTATCCGATTGAGGGTCTTTTACGACGTAAGCCGCCACTCTGTCCAAAATATTGTCGTCGCTGATTGTAACGCAACGCTTGACTTGCTCCGTGGTCGTAAGCTGGAATTGCGGGAACGTCTTTTTGATAGCGATGAGCTGCTTGTAGAACTCGACCATGTCGGCATTCTCGTTGAGCCAATTCCAATTTATGGCGTTAACCGAGTCGGGCGATTTATACGAGTTGTCCGAGAAGAAATACGTGGGGTCGGTAAGATATGCGTTCGGACGGTTATCGAAATCGTTGGTTTCCGTAGTGGGCTTGCTGCGCAGCATTTCGTCGCCCGCGAGGAAGAACGCAGGACCTTGGCTCGTAAGAACGGACGCAATCGCCAATCTATCCATGGCTTTGAGCGTTTCCTTATCGGCGTTTACCGATACGTTGAGCTTATCCCACAGCACGGTATTGTCGTGGCAGGAAACGTAATTTATGCTCTGCGTGGGATTGCTTGCGAACGCCGACGCGCCGAGCTGCTTTCTATACTTGGAGGGCAGCGCGCTCGTCGAGCCCGTCGCGCCCACGTATATGACGGTCTCCGTCGAGGGCTTGCCCGAAACGTAACCCGTATCGGCGGCAGTAAATACGCTGCCTTTGAGTCCGTCGCGCACGTCGTCGTTGAACACCGCGATATTGGGCATTTTGGATGCGTTGGCTTTGCTCGCTTGGTCGACGGCATTGAGCCCGGACGTACCGCCCGTCCAACCCTCGCCGTAAACCATAACGTCGGGATTGATTGCGGCGAGCTCGTCGTACAGCGTGTTCATGGTGTTGATATCGTGCAACGCCATGAGGTCGAAACGGAATCCGTCTATTTTATATTCTTCCGTCCAATACTTTACCGAATCAATCATGAAACGACCGAACATATAGCGGTTGGACGCCGTCTCATTGCCGCAGCCCGAACCGTTGTAGAACGACCCGTCGTCGGTCGTGCGGAAGTAATAACCGGGCATAAGCGCCTCGAAATTGGACGTTTGCGCATTGGAAACATGGTTGTAAACAACGTCCATAACTACTTGAATACCTGCGTTGTGAAGCGCCATAACCATTTGCTTCATTTCGTTGACGCGCTTTGCGCCGTCTGCGGGGTCGGACGAATACGAGCCCTCGGGCACGTTGTAGTTGAGCGGGTCGTAGCCCCAATTATACTCGCCCGCCTTGTCGTACGTCGCCTCGTTAAAGCTTTCGCTCACGCTGGCAAAATCGAACAAAGGCTGGAAATGCACCTCCGTGACGCCCAAATCCTTGATATAATCGAGCGCGGTCGATTGACCGTGGCTGTTCTTGGTGCCCGTTTCGGTAAGACCGAGGAATTTACCTCTGTTGGCTTTGGTCACGCCCGAGCTCTCGTGTATCGTCAAATCGCGAAGCTGAGCCTCGTAAATAACGGCGCCGGAATACGACGCAAGCGTAGGATTGGTTTGATTTGCCCAGCCGTCGGGATTGGTCGCGGCAAGGTCGAGTATCATGCCGCGCTTGCCGTCGCGTCCCGCGCTTCTCGCGTACGGGTCGACTACCTCGCGCGTCGTGCTGCCCATGGAAACAGCGTACGTGTAATACTTGCCGTTAAGGTCGCCGTTGACACCGACGGTATATTCGCCCTTGTCGCCGCGCGTCATAGCGACGGTCTGAACGGCTTCGCCGCCCTCGCCCGCATCGTAAATCTTAACGCTGATTGCCGACGCCGCAGGCGACCACACCGTAAATACGGTTTTCTCCGCCGAATACTCCGCGCCGAGCTTACCCGTATAATTGAACCTTTCGGCAAACTGTTCCGTATCGTACAACCTGTACTTATTGACGTCCGCCTTGGCGAAGTTGATTTCCTTGTCGAAATCGCCGTTCGGCTCATCGTACATGGTATACGTTTCGGAGAATTGCAGCTCGAAATCGGCGAGCTCGATATTGGCATACGTCTTGCCGATAAACCCGCTGTTTTCCTCCGCCGCGCAATCGACGGTCTTATACACATTGCCCGCGCTGTCTTTAAGCTTGAACACCGATTTATCGGTAATCGGTTTGCTGGTCTCTATATGGAGCTTAGCAAATTCGAAAAAGTACGCAGATGTAATCTTGTTAGCCAAAGCGTCCTCCGCCGTGTTGAAAATGGTTTCGTTCTTGTCGACGAGATAAATAGTTACGGCATTGTCGACAATCATGTCGGCAGTAATGTAAATATTGCCCGTCTGGTCCGTCCAACTGTTTCCGCCCATGCGCGGAATAACGCCTATCGCGTTGTTGGAATCGTCGGGCGTAATCGTAGCGTATGTGGTGGTAGCGGTTTTCCAAGCTTTACCGTCTATCGTCGTATCGGTAAACTCGACCGCCTTGCCCTCGCTGCCGATTGCCCACGTCCACAAATCCCAACCGTTGTAATCGCCGGCCGTACGGTAATAATTGACCGTCAGTTTAACGTCTGAATACGTGGCGCTGCGGTTTACACCCCCCCCCA
>CAJTNI010000003.1:107606-146233 GCA_910577945.1 uncultured Christensenella sp.
CGCGCCGATGCGAACAAGCCGAACGGCATTGCCAAAAGCGCTATTGCCGCGGAAAGCACCAGCAATGCCAGCCGCTTAACGGACGCGCCCAAGTTTGTCAGTGTTTTCATAAAATCCTCCCGTTAAATATAATCAATATAGTTTGCGTAAATTATTGAGCTTTAAGCACCGCCACCGAGTTGGACGGCAATACCAAGCTGCCGTTCGACAGCGTAACCGCGCCACCGCCCGCCGTCAGCGTGCCGACAAGCGCGTAATCGGCAAACGCCGACACGTCGAGCGTCGCCTGCTCGCCGAAATTGTGTACGATAGCGACCGTTCTGTCCTTCCAGGTAATCGTATAAGCCGCAATCGTCCTATTAAGCGCGTTTATGTTGGCGATAGACGCACCGTTGAGCCCGTCTCTTATAGTATCGCCCAAAACGAGCGCGCCCGCGCCGTCTACCGCGTACGCCGTCATTACGCCGTGCGCTATCTCGGGGAAACGGTTGCGCAGCTTGATAGTATTCCTATAATAGGTCAGAATGGAATCGTACGTCTCCGTTTGGTCCTTCCACGAGCCGTATTTTTGCGCGCTCTCGTAGTCCGCGCCCGTCGGCTCTTCCAGGTCGCCGCGCTCGTCGCCCCAATTAAACGGCAAGCGTCGGTTGGGGTCCGAACCCGTGCCCATCGCGCCGAGCTCCTCGCCGTAATAGATATAGCAGCTTCCCGGCATAAGCATGTACAGCGACGCGGCGCTTTTCAGCTTGGCGTCGGTCAAGAACATTGCCGCAAGTCTGTCGTTGTCGTGATTGGTTAAGAAGTTGGACAGTATAGCATGCTCGTCGCGCGCCAAAACGTCCGCCTGCGTGTTTGCCATATTGTTGACGAGGTTTGCCGCAACGACGCGCTGCGACTGCGACGACGCGACCTGCGCAAAACTGCCGTACGAGCTGCCGCCCGAATACGAGTAGTTAAAGTTGCTCATGCCCGTGTCGAAATAGGCGTTAACGACCTCGCCGCTCGCCCAAACCTCGCCCACGTTGTAGCTGTACCGACCTATACCGTCGTTTGCCCAGCCCTGCGCGGCGGCGACTTGCGCGCCCTTCTCGTCGCAGTAGTCGTTAAACCACGACCAAAACTCGCCGTTTTCTTCAGTATAGATTACGGCATCGGCGCACGCCCAAGGCACCGCGTCGAGACGGAACGACTTAATACCGCGCTCCAACCAAAAATCGACGATTTTCTTGATTTCCTCGCGCACCGATTCGTTCGCGAGATTGAGGTCGGGCATATCGTGCGAGAAATTGCCGAGATAATACATATCGGCAGTGCCGGTGACCTTGCGGTACGTGCCAGTGCCGGGTTTATCCTTTTCGTGTACGAATACGTAACGCTGCATAGCCTCGCTATCCTCGGGCTCGTATCCGTTTTTCGCATCCTCCAACGCCTTTAAAAACCACGGGTGCTGACTGGACGTGTGATTTAGCACCAAATCCATTTGCAGCCAAATCCCGCGTTTGTCGCACTCCTCGACCAGCTCGTCGAAATCTTCGAGCGTGCCGTACTCGTCGTCGATATCGTAATAATCGGTAACGTCGTACTTGTGGTAGGACGGCGAGGAATTTATAGGCATCATCCAAATACCGTTAATGCCCAAATCCTCAGTCGTGGAATCGTCGCCGTCGTTGAGGTAATCGAGGTTTTCGATAAGTCCGCGAATATCGCCTATGCCGTCGCCGTTGCCGTCGGCAAAGCTGCGCACGAACACCTCGTAATATGTACGAGCGTAATCCTGCGGGATTTCGTAAACGTCCGTATTCGTGGGCGTGGCGTCGGGCTGAGGTCCGTCGCCCTTGTCGCATGCCACGGCAGAGAGCGCGAAAGACGACGCGACAGCCAAGCAAGTTACTGCGGATAGCATTCGTTTGAGTTTCATAGCATCTCCTTTGATTTACTTACAACATAAAATTACACGCAAAAGGGGGTTTGCACAAAACAAACCTCCTTTCGCATGCAGTTTGCAATCAACCCTTTGCAGCGCCGCCCGTAATGCCGGCGATGTAGAATTTTTGCATAATCAAGAACATGATGACAATAGGAATGGAAATCAATACGCTGCCCGCGCAGAACCGTGCGAAATAGTCCGCTATCATGGTTTGAGTCGTCCAGTTCCTGATACCCACCGCAATGGTGAAGTTTTTGGGACTGCTCAAAAACACGCTCGCCATAATAAAGTCGCACCACGGGCTGATAAACGACGTAAGCACCGTGTAAATGATAATCGGCTTACTCAGCGGAATAATCATTTGCCAGAATATGCGATTCTTCGTCGCGCCGTCAATGCGCGCCGCCTCGTCTATCGCCATAGGTATCGTATCGAAAAATCCCTTTACGATATAGTACCCCGTGCCCGACGCCAGCGAGTACGCAAGCGCAAGCCCGAAGATGTTGTTGGTAAGATTGAACTGACTGAAAATATAATACAACGCAATCATCGACAAAAAGCCGGGGAACAATCCCAAAATCAAGCCGATATTCATAAGCTTTTTGCGCGCGCTGAAACGCAT
Organism: uncultured Christensenella sp.; assembly: GCA_910577945.1. GTDB lineage: Bacteria > Bacillota > Clostridia > Christensenellales > Pumilibacteraceae > Anaerocaecibacter. Next base: position 110,156 of record CAJTNI010000003.1, read on the forward strand.
TCTCGACAGCGCAAACGACACCATCAAAATAAACATCGTCGTAATAGCGCAAGAGATAAGCGCGATTACAAGAGTGTTAATAAGCCATCTGCCGTACGGATTATTGGAATCTTGGAACAGCAATTTAAAGTTGTTAAGCGTGTACGTCTCGGGGAATATGCCGACAGACGATACGCCCGTGTTGGTATCGAACGCTTTTAACACCATCCACACCAACGGGAACAACCATACAAATACCATTACCAGGAGAATCAAATAAATGACGACGTCGGATATAACTCGCTTTGACCTTAACCCTATCATTGGAATGTATCCTCCTGCTTAACGGATTTGGAGCTGTTAAACACGATTAGCGTGAAGAACGCGGTAACCAAGAACGTAAATAAGCCTATGACCGCGCCGAAATTGTACTCGGGATACTGTCCCTTGTTAACGGTCAACGTGTACAGCCACGTTACGAGCAGGTCCGTTCTGCCGGGCTGACCGATATCGGTCATAAGCTTCGGCCCGCCGCCCGTAAGGAAGAATATTACGTTAAAGTTGTTTATGTTGCCCGTAAACGTCGTAATAAGCTGAGGACCCATGACGAACATTATATACGGGAATGTAATGGAAATAAATCTGCGGACGGGACCTGCGCCGTCTATCCTGCTCGACTCGTAAAGCTCGTCGGGAATATTCATGAGAATACCCGAGGTAGCAAGCATGGTATACGGCATGCCGCGCCACATATTGATAACTATAACGAACATTCTTGCTCGCCAAACGCTGTTTGTAACGCCGCCCGCCCAGTCTATATTAACGTCCTTCAAGCCAAACCACTGCTGCAATATCTTGTTAAACGCACCGGTAAGCGCCGTGTTGGAGCTATAACTGAAAAAGTTTGCCATCATCAACAGCGTTATGAAGTCGGGAACGGCTATGACTATTACAAAACAGGTGCGCCAAAATACCTTCAACTTAATCGACTTCTTGTTAATCATCATCGCCAAGAACATGCCGAAGAAGAAGTTTGTAAACGTAGCGAACACAGCCCACACGAGCGTCCAGCCCAATACGCGCCAAATAGCCGACCCGTACGCCGAGCCGTTCGAAAACACGTATTTAAACGCATCGAAGCCTATCCAACCGAACAACTGCGCAGGCGGATAATGCTTGTCGCCGTCCATTATACCGAAATTGGTAAACGCTACCAAAATGTTACATATAAGCGGCAAAACGGTAATCAACAAAATACCGAACAACGGCAACGCGAGTATAGTAACGTGGTAACCGTCGTTAAGCGCATAATTGAGCTGCTGCTTAAAAGTACTGAGCGGCTTGCCCGACTGCGCTCTTTTTTGCGTTTCGTACGCTATTTTGGTGCTCTTGACGTAAACAATAAAAAAGAATATTATCAGCATAATCGTCATCACGCTGAACAACAATATTTTAAGCGAATTGTCTCCGTCTATATATCCAAACCCATCCGGATTGGGTTTTTGAGTGGCGGTACCCAACGACCCGAATTTACCGAGATTGGGCGCGCCTATGAATATCATGTACACTATAAACAAAGCCTCGACCGCAAGCAACAACAAACCCTTTACGATTTGCCCCGCCCCGCGAGTAAAGCACCCGAAGCCCATTATCAAATACGATATCCAAGTCCGCCAATCACCCTTAACCAGCCGCAAGAAATAATCTCTCACGCCGCGCCCGATTGCAAATACCCAATCTCTTATCTTAAACGGTATCGCACGGATTACGCTCCATAGCATAAGCCCGACGTTTTTGATATAATTCCAAACGGTCAAAGCCAGCCGCACAATCCACGGGCGGTTATACTGTTTCCAGGTGGGAATGGTCTTTTCCGTATTATCCATAAATCACTCCCATATTATTAGTCAAAATCGAAACGCCGAGCCGAGCAACACTCGACTCGGCAGTTCCGTAGCTTGATTTGTATTAAATTGCGGTTATAGACTTATCAGGTCTTAATCGTCGTCGCGAGCGTGCTAAGCGCGGTCATAAGCGCGGTTTCGGAAAGAGTCGCCTTGGTCGTGGTGTCACCGGCATAGATACCGTTGCCGAACGTCTCCCACGCCGTCCAGAAATTGGACGACTGTTGGAGCTGCAAATATCCGCCCGCAGCGTTCTGCGCGCTGAGCGCCGCCAACGCTTTGTTTTCCTGTACCGCGGAAGTTGCGGCTACTTTCTTATTGGTCGGGCCGGCTTTGGTCGTCTCGAAACGCTTTGCCTGTCCGCGCTCGCCCGTAAGGAAGTTCGCGAGAGAAATGGATACCGCGATGTTGCCCGTTTTCTTCTGCGCGTTAACGCCGCAGTATTTGCCGCCCATGAACGAGCCCATCTGATAGTCGTTGGTACCGACCTTCAACGAAGGCAGCTTTGCGCACTTGATATCGTCGTACGTCGCGCCGTCCGTGCGCTTGTAGTCGTCATGGGGCTTGTTGTTCTCGTCCTTGGACATTTTCGTCTCAATGTCCTCTGCGACCCAAGTGCCGATTACGCCTGCGGCAACCGTACCGGACGCAAAGCCCGTGCCGATTTCGGAGTTCAGATCTTTGGACTGTTTGATGATGCAAGGCTTGCCGTTTTTCATCTTGTTGTTGTCGGGTCCGAGCAACGCATTGACAGCCTTGGCGACAGCCTTACCGGTGTCGTTGTCGATATCGGTTACATAATCGTCCTCGACGTAGTCCATAATGCAACCGGCATCGCCGAACCAGAACGTCGGGAGATACCAGCCGTTGGCATAGTCGAACATTATGTTCTTGTCTTTTTCTTTCGCTATTTCGACCATTTTGTCGAGCGACTTAACGTCGTCCGCCGTGAATACGGTGCTGTCGTACCACAGGAAATAGCCGTTGTCCGCCGTGGTCGGGAACGCTACCGCGGTCGTGCCGTTCATAACGGGGTTGTACCACGACTCTTCGTCGCGCGCTTTGATTTCCGCAGTGACTTCCGCACCGAGGTTTTGCAACAAATTCTTTTCCTGCAATCCCGCAATCTGTCCCGCTTCAAAGAAGAAAACGTCCGCACCGTTGCTGGCGTCCGTGTTGAGCTTGGTTTCGACTTCGCCCTCGTCTACCGCGTTAAAGGTTACGGTGTAATCCTTGTAGTCGGGGTTGGCATCTTTCCACTCTGCGATAATCGATTCGTAGCCGTTGATAGCGGCCTGAGGCGCCCATACGACAATCGTTTTCGAGTCCTCTTTACCGCACGCGGCAAGACTGCCGACAGCCGAAATCGCCATTGCTGACGCGAGCAAAACGGATAGCATTTTTTTCATAAATTTTCCTCCAAATTTTGTTTTTTAAATGCTGAACTAATTTTAGCACCTTAAAGGGGCTTTGTCAATAGATTTTCACAAAAATTTTGCTCAAATTTATACAATTTGCACAATATTTTTTTATATTCGGGTAACAAAATCGGCATTTATATGTCATATTTTGCACTTTTCTGGCGATTATATACCGTTTTATCGTAAATACGCAATTTGCGAGCAAACAAAAAGCCGTCCCGAGACGACCCGCGGAACGGCTTTTTGCACGTCGATTTGTCATTTAATAAGTCTTAACTCGTTGTACTCCACCCCGTCGGCGCGGCGCACGCGCACCGCTTCGAACCGCTCGGGCGTCGTCACGGCGAGCGCGGCGACGTAGTCGTATACCGAAATTTTTTCGACGTTGCGCGCCCTGCACAGCTCCACGCACCGCGATATAAACTTATCCGTAAGCGCGTCGCCCGTTTCGAGCGTTTCGAAAGCGAACCGCCTATCGTGGCAGGTGTCGAGCGTCGCCACCGCCGTCGCCGTAAACGCGTACTTTTTGAACGCGTCGGGGTCGAGCGCCTCGTTGAACTCGTAATCGCCGTAATTGGGCTCGTCGCTCGTCGCACCGCCCATGAGCACCGTGCAAAACGGCGTGTACCCGAGCATAAGCGGCACGGTGCACGGTCCTAACGACAGCACGCAATCGCGCTCGGGCGTCGCCGCGCTTTCGAGCTCGCGCTTATACTCGTCGAACCCGACGACGGGCGCATCGCACTTTTCAGGCGTCAAAAAGTCGCCTATACCGTCCGAGCCGTGTATTTCGGGGATATCGGCGGACGGCTGTTTAACGGCGCGCGTGTCCACAATGCGCACCTTGTCGATGCCAAGCGTAGTCGCCGCGAGCACGGTGTGCGCGTTGCGGTACGCCGTGTCTACGTCCACGTTGCCGCCTATCGGCACAACGTCTATCGCGTCGAACAATTCCGCATGCGCAAGCACGTGCAGCAGCGCCGCCGCGTCGTCGACGCCGTAATCGCTGAAAATAATCGCTCTGTTGTATTTCACCGTCGGACTCCTCCGTTTTCGCTCCGAAATCCCGCTCGAAACGGGAAAAGCTCAAATATGCTCATATGCTCTTTTTCGCAAACGTAATAGTTCCTATGCCGCTCGTCGCGTCGGCGGTCGCGCCGAACGAAATATCGCGCATATCGACCACGCCGGGCACGCGCGTGCCGTCGCCGTTGTCCTTGCCGTTGAGCGCGGTCAAACACTGCATGACGACCGAATGGATATTTATCTTGCCGTCGTCCGTCGTTTCGTCGCTCATATTCATCATTTTGAGCAAGTGCTTGCGCGCGTCGGCGCTCATATCGTTGAAAATCTGACCTCGGTCCTCGAACCTATCCTTGCCGCCCTCGCGCACCTTTTCCATTGCGACGGTCACGTAGATATAGTCGGGCATAAAGCCGTCGCTCGCGTCGCCGTTTTGCTCGTCCTTGTTAACGCTTAACCTGAACGTGACGAGCACAAAATCCTTATCGGCGGTTACGGGCGCGCCCGCGATGCGACCGTTTGCCCAATCGCGTATCGTCTTTGCCGCAGCGCTCTCGCCGCCCGTCGCCTCGGCAAGCACCGTCGTTTGCACCGCCAAAACGCTGTCGCCCATGCCGCCCGCACGCATCGCCTGCTGGAAGAACCCGTTGAATTCCTTGTCTGTATCCGTCGTCGCGCCGCCCAACGGGTTGAACAACTCCGCATAACCGTCGTAGGTCGTAAACTCGGACGGATTGCGCACGAACTCGTCGTACACGTAGTTGTAGCCGTTGTCGGGCTCGGCGTCCGCGTCGAGCGCATACAAGCCCTGTATCGCCTCTTTTACGTGCTCGGGATTGACCTCGACGGTCGTGCCGTCGTCGGCTTTGTCGAGGTCGAGCTTGCGTGCCAGGAACGAATAAAAGCTTTCGAGCTGCAAGCCGTCGGGCGTAAAGCTTATAAACCCTTCGCCTACGCTCGTCTCCAACGACCGTATTTGCTCGTACAAGATATTGCCGAACTCGGCAGTCTGCGCCTCCATATCGAAATCCGCGCCGAAATGCCGCGCAATGGCGAGCATATTTTCGTACGTGCCGTCGTCCATTGCGTTCACCCGCATGCTCACGGGATAGGTCTCGTTAACGGGATTGTTGACGTCCTCGACCGTGACGGTAACGTAAATCTTTTCAGCCGTCAACAGCTTGTGCATGTCGCCCGGCATAAGCGTCGCCACGTTCGCCGCCATGACGATTACGAGGTCGAGGATATCGCCGTCGCCGCGCGCGACGATGCGCACGTCGGTAAGCTCGTAGTCTTTGACGCTTTCGTTATCGCCCATATTGGATTTAATGAGCGCGCCCAGCTCCGCGCACGACATTAGCGGACGCAGCTCCGCCGCCGCGCGCTTGTCGTACGCGAGCGAATCGGGCTGTTTGTCCTTGACGCGGAACTTGCTCGCGTCAAACGCGTTTTCGCCCTCGCCGTCGGCTAAGAAATCGGTCAAGCCGTCGAACGTGGTAATCGGTGCGGGCGGATTGAGGTAGTACATATCGACCACGCCGTCGATAAATTGACTGTAATCGGACGCAATCTCGCCGTCCTTGCCCTCCACTCCGTCGCTGTTGTCGAGCGCGCGCAGCACGGATTTGAGCTCGTCTGCGGAGACCAGCGCGTCGCCGTTGTCGTCGGTGAGCACCGTGTCGGTGATAACCGTGAATATATCGGGCAGTATGAGCTCGCCGCCCGTCGTCTCGGTCTCTGTCGTCACGGACGAAACAAGCACAATGCCGTGCAAGGTCTCGTCGAGCGTGCGTATCATATCGCGCAGTGACTCGCCGAGACTGTCGGACACCGACGCGAGGTCGAGGGCGGGAACGAGCTTGGACAGCGTGGCAATCACGCGGTCGGTGTTCTCGTAGTCGTTGAGCATGAACTCCGTCTGCTCGTAGCTCTCGCCCGCGCCAAGGCTTTGCGTAACGTCCACCGTAATGCTTAGCAGCAGCTTTTCGGGCACTATGTTCGCCGCGAGCTTGCCGAGCATGGCGTTGCCGCCGAGGTCGCCGAGCATTGCCGCCACGTCCGCCTCCGCCGCGACAAGCGCAAACGTGTGCGCGCTGTCCTTGCGCTTTACGAACGTGAGCGCGTCCAGCGATATTTTCAGGTTTGCGGGCACGCCGCCCGACTTGGACAAAAGCGCGTCCATTTGCGTGCTCAACGCCGCCGCAAGCATGCGGTCGGTTATGCGCAGTTTGAGCTGTTCGGTCGGCTTGTCGAACGCCGCATGCAGCCGCTCCGCATCGAGGCGGTTGATAACGTCGTCCGTGCTCGCGCCGCCGCCTTCGCCCGTGCCGCCGAGGTCGACGCCCAGCATTTTGAACACGTCGGAAAGCGACGCGTTTTCGCCGAAATCGACCGCATACTTGCTTTCGATTTCCGCAATAAATTCCCGTTCGTAATCGACGCGCGTTTTGCCCGTCTTGTCGGCGGGGTCGTATTCGAGCGCGCCCGCGCCGTCCTTATACCACTTGTCGTACAGGTACGGGCGGAGCTGCGCGCGCCGCGCGTCCGCGTCGCTCGTAAGCAGCGCTTGAAGCATATACATGAAATCGGACTTGACGAGCGGGTCCGCCATGTCCTTGCTCGCGACGTCCGCAAGCGCGCCGATTAAATCGAGCTTGACCGCGCCGCTCGCCGACTCGGCAAAATCCATACTGCCCGCCGCCGTTTCCAAATACGGCGAAAGCTTTTCGGTTATTCCGTCCAACAGCGACTGCACGGTCGTCGGCGCGTCCGCCGAATCGGCGTTCTTGCCGCTCGTCATGGCGAGTATGCCGTTTACAAGCGCGTACGCACGCTCTCGTTCGCGCTCGCTCATGTCGTTGAGCGTTACCTGCGTAGGCGCTTCGCCGTGCAGCGGTATCGTAATCGTCGCGTATAGGTTTTTGGGCAAAAATACGTTGCCAAGCCATCGCGCCAAGCCCGACGCCCAGCCGAACCCGTTGGCGGACGCGTAATGCGTTATCGCCTGCCCCGCCGCATCCTGCAAGCCCACCCACACGGTGACGTCCGCGGTCGTCGCGGTTATGACGTTTTCGCCGAGCTCGTTGGCGGCGGGCACGGCTTTGAACCGTATCTGTTTGAGCGCCACGACGTTCTTCAAGTCGACCATTTCGGAATACTGTTCGAGCGCGGCGATACCGCCGTTTTCGAGCATGAGCTTGATAACAGCGTTCATGAACGCGGCAAGCTGCCTGTCGCGCAGCTCGAACACGTAAGTGTCGTGTTCGGGCGCGTAATCGCTCAATCGCTCGATATCTATATTGTCGCGCGTAAACACCTCGGCGACCATATCGACGAACGCGTCCATAATGGACGAGCCGCCGCCGTCCGCGTCCGTTTCGCCCGTGCCGTCGGGCTTATTCTTATCGCCGCCGTCGGAATTGCGCGACAGAGCGCGCGCAAACGCCGCACCGTCGCCATCGTCCGAGCCGCCCGACGCCATGCTAGTCAACGCTTTTTCGAGCGCGGCGTCGAAATCTATATCCGCGTCCGTTTTGAGCAGCATGTTGGCTTTGATTTGAGCATAAAATCCGTCGAGGTCGGAATCGTCGAACGGGTTTGTGACGACGTCCTTATCCTTCGTCCAATACAGGTCGGACGCAACGCCGAACGTGTCTTTGAGCGACATACCCAGCTCGGCTTTGGTGAATCTGTCGCCGAAATACCAACCCACGCCGAACGCCGCCGCCAAAATTATGACGACGACAATCAGCGCGACAAGACAGCATGTGCAGCACTTGCTGCGCTTGCGCACGGGCTTTATATCCGACTTGTCCGATTTGGGCGTCTCGGTCTCCTCCGCCTCGTCGACGGCGATTGCTTTTTTAGACATGTAAGCTCCAATAAGAATATATAGCGACGATGCGTCGCATATGTATCGGTTTTACGTAAATACATTTTACGATACCCGCGCCGCTTTGTCAACACTTCCCGCAAAACGTAATCTTATTTTAATCGGATTTTAATAATGCGCCGAGCATTTGCCATTTGATGCTTTTACGCATACTCCGCGCTCCCGAACATTCCGCGCGGCGCATATCGACAAAAACCCCGTTTTGCGGCACAAAAAAGCCGCGCCCCGCGCGGCTTAATTTTGAGTTCGTTAGTTTCTGTAAATAGGTATTAAATTGCTTTTAACATAAGACGGCTGTAAAATAATTGTTACCGGTAATCTAGTTTCATATGAAATAAATGTATACTCATAATTATCAAATTGAGTTTTATCGATTTTGATTTTACCATTATCTAATTCATAAATAAAGTATACTTGACTATTATCAACAGGTTTAAAACCCTTAACATATCCAATATCATTTGCAACTTTTCCACCTTCTGTCCAATATTTATCACTAGGTTGATAATCCGAATATCCAATTTCATACTCAATTCTTTCGTATAAATACATTACTAAGCCATTTCGAGTACCACCTTTTTCAAATAGTACATTTGGCACAATAATTTTCTCCGAATGTTCATATGTTCTTTCTATAACTACCCCATCCTTCTCTTCTTCTGTTACTCTATAATCATTAAAAGGAAATTCATTTATATCTTCAATTTCTAATCTATCTATTATAACACTATTCAACTTACCATCTTCATTTCGATTATATGTTTTCGCCGTCAAAATTATCTCGTACTTTAAAACTTCCCCGTAACCTTTCTCCTTTGCTTCTTCCAAAACCTGATTGTATCGCCCCCTCACCGCCTGTTCGTCAAATCCGTAGTATAAGTTTAATTCAAAGTCGTTTATATCTTGTTCAAACTCTTCCAGCTCGTATCCCATATAGTAGCAATAAAATTGAGGTATATCGACCTCGTTATATCCGTCGTCGCCTTTTTCACCGTTTAATCCGAAATATATTCCCGTACCGATTGCCGCGCCGCAAACGAGCGCGGCAGATGCGCACACGACTGCCAATTTAAACGCGCGACACGACCAAAGCCTGCGCTTTTTCGCTTTTTCGGCGGCAAGCTCGCGATTGGCGGCGCGCATGCTCTCGCAAATCCTGCGCGTCGCGTCATCGGACAATTTCACATTTTCGCCGACCTTCAAGTATTTGTTCATTATGTCTCTTCCTCCAAATAAATTTTGAGCTTAGCCCGCGCGCGTTCCAAGCATTTGCGCACGGCGGCGTTCGATTTGTGCATTACCTTAGCGATATCGTCCGTAGAATACCCCACATAATAGAACAGAAATATCGTTTCGCGCTCGTACTTTCCAAGCCGCATAAGCGCATCGTACAGCTCCGTATCCACGTCGCGGTTGACCTCGGCGAGCGAGTACACGTATTCGCTGCGAATAATGCGCTTATACTTTTTGATATAGTCCAAGCCCCTGTTTATGGTAGAGCGAATAAGCCACGACTTGATGCCGTCATGATTGATTTTGCGCGTCTTAATCAACGATACGAACACGTCCTGAACTATATCCTCGGCGTCCGCCCAATCGTCGACGTAATGCCTCGCCAAAAATAAAAGCATATTGCCGTAATCGCGCACAAGCTCCGCTATCATTTCGTCGTCGAATTCCAATCCAAGCTCCTTACATATAAAACGATTGAATACCCCCGAAAGTGACGCAAAAAATAAAAATATTTTTAATATCGAAAAAGGGGCGAGTTTCGCCCCTTTCGGTAATTATACTATATGTAAATAAATTACGCAACCAAGCTATCTTTCAGCCCGTCGAGAAACGCAGTGTCGGGCACGATATTTTGCTCTTCGCAATGCTCGCACAACTCATCTTCGTCCACGCTTTGCATTCCTCCGCCTATACGATTGTAATCCCCGCCGGGCAAACCGCTAAAACCACTTTCCTTTCCGCATTTAACGCATCTATCTAAATTCGCAGTATATTTTTCCCAATCATGCAATTCCTCAAACCATGTATTACATGCACGACATTTAGTTCTGTGATAAATTTTACTTTTAGTCCCATCCAAATACTGAAAATATGTATATGTTCCCTCATGCTTAATATGATTTATTGCTTGGTTCACATTCAATAAGCCCCCTGTAACACATTTATTATTAAGTGAATCAACATAAGACACATTTTGCATTATAGTTGTTTTCAATTCAACGGCTGTCATTTTAGGAATATTAGACAATAATAATGCAGCCGAACCTGTTACAAACGGCGCCGCAAACGATGTGCCTGTTACATAATTGTATTTACCACCTTTTGTTGTAGTAAATATGCTTACGCCAGGAGCAAATAAGTCCACATCAAATAAACTATAATTCGAATTAGAATAAATAACATCATTTGACCCTTCTGTGGCCCCTACTACAATGATATTATCATTCTTTAAATTATTAAGATACAAACTTTCAGAACTTATATTTGTGCCTCTGTTTCCCGCTGCGCAAACTATTATACCAGGGAAATTTTCAATTGCGGCTTTTAAATCATTAGTATAAGTCATTTCAGAACTTATATTTAATAATTTTACACCAGCGTTTTTAGCGGCATAAATAGCACTTACGACTTGCGCAACAGTATTAACCTTATACGAAATTAAGCTTACTCCGCCATGGCATACTCCTGCTGTTCCTTTACCGTTATTTCCAATTGCACCGATTATTCCCGCAACGGCTGTCCCATGTCCATTAGCATTGGACGATGAATCTGTCAACGGCGAATTCCCACCTGTAAAATCTTCACTCAAAGCACTATCAATACGCCCTACTAAATCTTCGTGACTTGCATCTATACCGCTATCTATTATACCCACTTTAACATCATATGACCCCGTCGTTTTATCCCATGCTTCAAATGCGCCTATCTTACTCAACGCCCATTTATTGTAATAACTTGAAGTATCATTTGTATCAGCGCAATAAACTACATGCCCACTATTGTCATTTTCGACATCAAAATTCCTATGCGCAGTTGCAAATAATGGCGCACACAAAGTAGCTACAGTCACCACTGCTGTTACATGATTAAAGATTTTCATTTGTTTGAATCCTCCAAATAATTATTATTGAAACTTCACAGCCTCATATATAAGACATTTGTAGAATTATTTTTGATACCAAACAACAAGATATATTTAAAATTAAATACTTATAACTATTTTATTTGTAACAGAGTCATATCTATACGAGAATATTGCATGATAATCTCTAGATTCATAATAAAAACCTGAAACAAATCCACCTGCTGTGAAATGATTGTAACCGCTGATTTTTCCATCCATGCTCATAAACCCATCGCTAAAAAAAGAATCCGGATTTAATTTATAAAACTCTTGTCGCGCGGGTTCAAACCCTCTACTATATTCAACTCTTTCATATAAATACATATATACAATGTGTTCATTTCCATCTAATATAAATAATTCAAGTGGCAACAACACTTTCTCAGAATAATTATAACTGATACAATTGGGTTTGTTACAATCTTCATCGTAACCAACTATTTCATAATCATATTTATCGTATGGAAAATCATCAATATCGTCAACTTTTATAGAATTACAATAATATCTATCGTAAACACTGTTATCTAAAGCCATACTTTGAGCCACTAAATTTATTTCAAAATTCAATATATCTCCATACTCTTTTTCACCTGCTTTTAGCCTATTCAAATATAAACCACGTAAATCCTTTTCCTTAAAGCCATATGACACTGTTAATTCCACATTTCCCAAATCAAATTCTGTTTTTGCAAAATTATTATCTAAATAATAAAGATATATCTCACTCTCATTATCATCTGCATTTCCAATTGGATTATCTTTATTTCCGAAATAAATTCCCGTTCCAACGGCTGTTCCGCAAACTAAAACGGCGGAAGCACATGCCGCCGCCAACCTGAACGCTTTTAACGAGAACGACACGCGCGGCTTTTCCGATTTCTCTTCCTTTAATTTGTTTATTATTCCGTCACAGATTTTTTCTTTTGCAGCTTCGTCTAACTTTATTTCTTCCAATGTATTTTTATAAAGATTTTTCATGATTACCCCTCCTCGAAAAAACCTTTTAATGTCTCTTTTATTTTCATCAGCCGCTTTCTTATCAACGAGCCCGAACGGTGAACCATTTTGCCAATCTCGTCCGACGTATATCCCTCGTAATATTTGAGGAACACTATTTTGCGGTCGAACTCGTTTAGCTTGCGAATTTGATTGAGCACGTCGTTATCCTCGTCGTCGGTACACGCTATTTCCAGCATATCCTGCACGTCGGGCTTGATTACGTACTTGTTTCGCTTTTTGATAATGTTCAAGCTTTTGTTGATAGTAACCCGAATAAGCCAAGCCTTTTCGGCTCGCAAGTCGTCGGGTACTTTCAGAATATACGCCAAAAGAACTTCCTGTACCACGTCCTCGGCGTCGTCGCGGTCTCTTACGTAATGCAACGCCAATCTGTAAATCATGTCGCCATGCTCGTTTATGACGCGTTTGATTGTTTGTTCGTCGACGTTCATTTATTGCACCCTTTGATAATAAGACCGCCGAAGCGAACGGTTTGACACCGAAATTCAAAAAAATATCGGATTTTTTCAATTTATTTTTCAATCGCATTGCAATACGACAAAACGGCGGCAATCGCTCGCCGCCGCAATTTCGCCGACCTTAAAGCCAATCGCGTCGCGCCGTCGGCGTTTCGCTTAACGTTCGGTCGCCCGCGCTACGCCTTGCACGCGTATCCCGCGTCCTCGACCGCCTTGACCACCGCGCTTATATCGAACTCGCCCGATACGCGCGCCTCGCCCGTTTCGAGCGCGACGTCTGCCTCCGTAACGCCGCTCACGCCCTCAATCGCCTTTTTCACGCGACCCACGCAATGCATGCAGCTCATGCCTTCCACCTTGAAAACCTTCATACCCATATCTCCTTTTTTACCGTAATTGTATATTTGCACGCTTTGGCTCGCGCCTGCGTCCATACCGAGTTTATGCGCGTTTTTTCTGCGTATGCCGTCGAGCTTGCGCGGCAGCCGTCCGTCGTCGAACCGCATGACGGTAAGCCGCAGCGCGTTGAGCACCACGAACAGCGACGAGAACGCCATTGCGCCCGCCGCAATCATTGGATTGAGCGTCACGCCTATCGGGAACAGCACGCCCGCGGCGAGCGGTATGCCGAGCGTATTGTAGATAAACGCCCAAAACAAATTTTGCTTGATATTGCCGAGACTGTAACGCGAAACCGCCATTGCGCGCGGCACGTCAATCAAATCCGATTTAACCAGCACCACGTCCGCCGCCTCGATTGCCACGTCCGTGCCCGAGCCGATGGCGATACCCACGTCCGCGGCTTTGAGCGCGGGCGCGTCGTTTATTCCGTCGCCCACCATCGCCGTCTTGCCGTCGGCTTTGAGCTTCTCGACTATATCGAGCTTATCCTCGGGCATTACGTTGCAATACACCTCGGTGATGCCCACGCGCTCGGCTATCTTTTTCGCCTGCGTCTCGTTGTCGCCCGTGAGCATAACCACGCGCGCGCCCGCTCTGCGCATCAGCTCGATTGCGGTTTTGCTCGACGGCTTGACCTCGTCGTCCACCTCAATCGCGCCGAGCAGCTCGCCGCGCCTGCACAATAGCACCGTTTGCGCGCCGTCCGTTTCCGCCATCACGCCAAACTTTTCCATAAGCCGCGCCGAGCCGAGCGCGTACTCCGCGCCGTCCACCCTGCCGACGACGCCCAAGCCGATTTTATACTCGCTGTCCGTAGCCGTCGCCGTCTCGCCCGAGTACGCCGCAATCACCGCGCGCGCAAGCGGGTGCGTGGACGTTGATTCCAACGCGGCGGCAATCCTCAGCACGCTTTGCGTATCGCCCGCGAACGCGCCGAACGCCTCGACGCGCACAACCCGCGGCTCGCCCTCGGTAATGGTCGCAGTTTTGTCGAGCGCAAAAATTTTGACGCTTTCCAAACTTTGCAGCGTTTCTGCGTTTTTCACAAGCACGCCGTACGCCGCAGCCCGCCCCGTGCCCGCCATGACTGCGACGGGCGTCGCCAGCCCGAGCGCGCACGGACACGAAATTACCAGCACGGATATCGCCATTGTGAGCGCCTGTCCGACAGTGCCCACGAAAAGCCACACGACGAGCGCGACCAAAGCGACCGCGCACACCACGGGCACGAACACCGCCGACACCTTGTCGGCAATTTTTTGTATGGGCGCTTTCGACCCGCCCGCGTTTTCTATAAGCTCGATAATCTTGCTGAGCGTGGTGTCCGCGCCCACCTTTTCGGCGCGCACCGCTATTCTGCCCGTCAAGTTCGCCGACGCCGTAGTCACCGCCGCGCCCGCCGTCGCCTCCTCGGGAATGGACTCGCCCGTAATCGCCGACTTGTCGAGCGTGGTCGCACCCTCGGTAATCACGCCGTCGCACGGGATATATTCGCCGGGCAGCACGATTACCGTGTCGCCGACGACAATCTCCTCGACCGCCACCGTCGTCTGCACGCCGTCGCGCACGACCGTCGCGGTCTGCGGGCGCAGACGCAGGAGCTTATCCACCTCCGAACGCGTCTTGCCCTTCGACTTGGCTTCCAAAAACTTGCCGAGCGTGACGAGCGTAAGTATCATCGCCGCAGACTCGAAAAACAAGCTCATGGCGAGCTCCGCGCCGCCCGTAGCGTCGCCGTCAACCATTCGCGAATTTATCAAAAACACCGCTACAAGCCCGTAAACGTACGCCGCGCCGCTGCCCAGCGACACCAAAGTGTCCATGTTCGGCGCGCGGTGCACGACCGACTTGACCCCGCCTATGAAAAACTTGCCGTTTATAACAAGCACGGGCGTCGTAAGCACAAGCTGAATGAGCGCGAACGACGCGGGATTTTTGTGCGGGTCGAGCGCGCCCATGGGCAGCCCCGCCATATGCCCCATGGAAAAATACATCATGGGCAGCAAAAACACCATAGACGCGATAAACCGCGCCAACAGCCGCTTGGATTCGTCGGGCGTCGCCGATTGCGCTTTGGACGCCTTGTCGGACTGCGCGCCCGCGCCGCTCACGCTCGCGCCGTACCCCGCGGACTCCACCGCGGCGATAACGTCGCCGTCGTCAAGCTCCGTGTCCACAGTCATGCGGTTCGTCATAAGGTTGACCGTAACCTCGCACGCGCCCGCCTTTTTGACCGCCTTTTCCACATGCGTCGCGCACGCAGCGCACGTCATGCCCGTAATGTCGAAGTTTTTCTTCATATTCCTAGTATTTTACCATGATATTATTATCTTGTCAACCGTATACGCGCCTTTGTCTCGGTCGGGCGCGTACGCTGCGATAAATTATCGACGCGCGAGGTGGGCGCAATACCGAAAATCCGTACTTTTACGCATGGGCGCGCATATATAAAGTATCATGGAAAATATTACTATTGCATTGTACGACGACGCGCTGTGCGGCAGCTCGCCCGTCATGCCGTATGTGGGAGAACGATACTGCGGCAAAGATTTTACATATCCCGCAAAGCTGTATTTGGCGGCGGCGCTATTGCGGTGCGGGTTCGACGTGCTGGACGCGCCCGCGCCGCGCGCCGATATTCAGGACGTTATAATGCGCGTCAACCGCGCGGGCGCAGACGCGCTCGTCATGCTGTCGTACGCGGCGTTCGGGTCGAGACGGAGCTTTAACGACGCGCACGGCTTTGCCGTCAGGTTTCCGCTCGGACGGTTCGCCGTCAAGTCGCGCGTGCTGTGCGAGGATATTTGCGCCAAGCTCGCGCTCACGGGGCGCGACGGCGGCGTCGGCACGGACGGACTGTTGGGCGCGGTCAACTGCCCCGCCGCAGTAATCGACGCGGGCTATCTGACAAATTTCGACGAGGCGAAGCTCGTTTCCGACCCCGACTTCGCGCTCGAATTTGCCGAGCACGTCGCGATGGGCGTATGCGAGCACTATTGCATGCCGTACGTAAAACGCGACGACGCATGCGCGTACCCGCTCTTGGGCGTGGGTCGGCGCGGCAAAAAGGTTAAAATGCTACAATGCCTGTTGAACGTTCACGGCGCGCGGCTCGCGCCCGACGGCGTTTTCGGCGGCGAAACGGATAAAGCGGTCAAGGCGTTTTGCGTGAACAACGGCAAGCCCAAGGACGGCGCGGTCACGCCCGAGGTATGGTGCGACCTGCTGCTGTCGTCGCCGCCCGAGCTGACGCTCGGGTCGCAGGCTTGCGCCGCGCTGTATTTGCAGCGCAAGCTCAAAGCCAAGCTCTACCCCGCGCCGCAAAACGGCGTTTTCGACGACGCGACGCTCGACTGCGTAAACGCGTTTTTGGCGGACAGCGTCGGCGATGCGCGCGTGCAAAAGGACGGCGCGCTCGGCATGGACGTTTTCAGGCTTATTTGCACCGTCGGCGGCGGCAGACCGCGCTTGTTTTGACGCCGAAATTCGACAATCATTTATGCTATTGTATTAAAATAATTTGACAGTATGTATGCAATGTGTTATAATTATATGCAGAGACTTGACGGAATAAAGGCGAAACAATGGCGACAAAGAAGAAAACTACGGACAAAATACGCGAGAGCTTGATTAAGCTTTTAAAGACGACCAAAAACCTCGACGACATAACCGCGACGGCGCTGTGCGACACCGCAGGCATTAACCGCGCCACGTTTTACTATCATTACAATTCGGTGCAGGACGTGTTCGAGGAAATTTACCGCAACGTGGAGCACGAGTTCACCGATTTCCTGACGCACTCCACAATCGGCTCGGACGGTACGCCCGAAAAGAGCTTTTACATAAAGTTTTTCGAGTTTGTCGCGCGCAACGCCGATATCTGCCGCATTATCATCAAAAGCGGCACGGGCGCGTTTTTATCGCGCGCGCTGGAAAGCGGGCGGTACAAGGTGTTGGGCGACATGAGCAAGCTTTTCCCCGCCTGCCCCACGTCCAAAATAGATTACTATTACGTGTTCGTTTCCAACGGGTTCATGGGGCTGTTGCAGTATTGGCTGAACAACGGCATGCGCGAGAGCACGCGCGAAATAGCCGAAATCGGCGAGAAAATCGCTTACGGCGGCGTGGCGTATCTCGGCGGCGACTGAATTTAAATCTAACATAATACCGAAACACCTCTCTTGCTACGGCAAAAGAGGTGTTTTTACATATGCGCACATGCGCAAGTATAGTATTTACACATAAATTTCGCACATATGCGGCGTTGCGCATACGTACGAAACCGCCGGCACTGGCGTCAGTTCTCTATCGCGTCGAACAGCACGACCTCCAATCTGTGCCGCATGCTCGCCTTTGCTATCGACAGCACCGTTATCAAATACGCGACGGCGGCTATCGCAAGCGGAATGTACGTAAAGTACCCGGGCACGAACACGCCCGCTATCGAGCAAAACAGAAATCCGTACGCGCCGATATACCAAAACCGCTCGAACGTGATATATATATACGTGACGTACATCGAGCGCTTGCCCGACCGCGCCTCAAAGCCGTCCATATGAATGAGCGACGGCGCCGTCGCCGTTACCATGGACAAAAGAAAGCAAATCGACAGCATTATTATCTGATTGATATTGACGTTTTTTATAGATTGGCTCGCGTCGAACTGCCGCATAATTCCGTAAATGGTAACGCCGCCCATGCACGCCGAAAGTATCATGCAAAACAGCAATACCGACGGGAAATTACGCCGAATTTTGCCGCGCTTTTTAAGCGACGCGGCGAGCAGCACGATTGCCATGGGAATGACCGATACGAGCATGAGCAACAGGTTGTTGTACTTGCTGTACGACTGAATTTCCAAATCGACGGGCTGATAGAAAATATTCACCTTGGGCGGCAGCATGGGCAGCGTAAGCGCAGTGACGAAAATCGCCAGCGTCGCTATCCACAGCGCCACCGTTATAAAAATCTTGTCGGAATCCTCCAAGCCGTTATGCCTTTGTCTCATTTGGCTTCTCCTTTGATTTTCAAATAGCTTACGGCGTTCAAATCGAGCCCCGCGGGCGCAACGCCGCCTTTAAGCATGTCCGCGCCGCGCCGCGCGACCATAGCCGCATTATCCGTGCACAGCGACAGCGGCGGGTACGTGGCGGTACAGCCGTATCTTTCGCTTTCCGCCCGCAGCTTTTCGCGCAGGTACGAGTTTGCCGACACGCCGCCCGCCGCGACGAGCGTCTTTATGCCCGTGCGCCTAACCTCGGCAAACGCCGCGTCGATGAGCATATCCACCGCGGTCTTTTGGAACGACGCGCAAACGTCCTCCACGTTGACCGCCGCGCCGCGCTGCGCCTGCGTGTGCAGATAGTTGACAACCGCCGTCTTTAACCCCGAATAACTGAGCTCGCCGCCGCGCTTTTTGTGCGATATGAACTCTATGCTCGCGTTGCCGCTGCGCGCCAGCTTGTCGATTATCGGTCCGCCGGGGTACGGCAGCCCGAGAGCGCGCGCCACCTTGTCGAACGCCTCGCCTATCGCGTCGTCTACGGTCGTGCTTACCAAAGTAAACTCGTTCAAACCGTCCACGCGCACTATGCCCGTGTGTCCGCCGCTCGCCACCACCGCCAAAAACGGGGGTTTGAGCGCGGGACACGATATATAGTTTGCCGCAATATGCGCCTCGATATGATTGACCGCGTAAAGCGGCACGCCGAGCGCGTAGCTAAGCGCTTTTGCCGCCGACACGCCGACGAGCAGCGCGCCCACAAGCCCCGCGCCGTAAGTGACCGCCACCGCGTCGATATCGCCGCGCGTAACGCCCGCGGCAGTCAACGCCTCGTCGATTACGGGCAAGATGGCAGTCAAATGATTGCGCGACGCGATTTCCGGCACGACGCCGCCGAACCTGCGGTGAATTTCGATTTGCGACGATATGATATTCGACTTTAACTCGTCGCCGACAAGCACCGCCGCAGACGTTTCGTCGCACGACGTTTCTATTCCCAAAACAACAGTCGGTTCTTTCATATCCGTTTCCGCTAACCGCTCTTTTTGAGGTAGTCGATTATAAACTCCTCGATATGCCCGTCCATGACCGACGCAATGTCCGAATCCTCGTAGCCCGTGCGGTGGTCCTTGACAAGCGTGTACGGCTGAAACACGTACGAACGTATCTGACTGCCCCACTCGATTTTTTTGAGGTCGCCCTTAATGCTCGCCGCCTTTTCCGCCGCCTCGCGCTCTTTGAGCTCGACGAGCTTGCTTTTGAGCATTGTCATAGCCATTTCGCGGTTTTGCGTCTGGCTGCGCTCGTTCTGGCACGTTACGACTATGCCAGTCGGGAAATGCGTTATGCGTATCGCCGAATCGGTCTTGTTTATGTGCTGTCCGCCCGCGCCGCTGCTGCGGTACGTGTCCACGCGTATCTCGTCGGGATTGATTGTGACGGTTATGTCGTCCTTGATTTCGGGCATGACCTCCAAGCTCGCGAACGACGTGTGCCGCCGCGCGTTGGCGTCGAACGGCGATATACGCACAAGCCTGTGCACGCCCTTTTCCGCCTTCAAGTACCCGTACGCGTTCATTCCGCGCGCGATAAACGTTACGCTCTTAATGCCCGCTTCGTCGCCGTCGAGCCTATCCACGACCTCGACGTCGTATCCGTTGTGCTCGCAGTACATGCGGTACATGCGGAAAAGCATGGACACCCAATCCTGCGCCTCCGTGCCGCCCGCGCCCGCATGCAACGACATTATCGCGTCCGACTTGTCGTACTCGCCCTTTAACAACGCCGCCACCTGCGCGCTTTCCGCCGCGCCGACGAGCGCGTCGGTCTCCGCAACAAGCTCCTGCATGAGCTCGTCGTCGTGCTCCGCCTCCAACAACTCCGCCATGGCGTTGAGGTCGTCGACCGTCTTGAACAGCTTGGTAAACCTGTCCAACACGCCGTCGATATACTTCGCCTCGCTGTTGACCGCTTGCGCGACCTTGGGGTCTTGATAGAGCGCGGGGTCGTTCTGCTTTACTTCGAGTTCCGCGCGCCGCGCTTTCAGCTTATCGGGCACGACGGCGGCGTACGCGTCGGTAATCATGCCCGACGCTTCTCGTATTCGTATTTTACAGCTTTCTATATCCATGAAAAATCGATAGGGAACTAGTAATTGATAATACTTAATTTAGTTATTAAGGGGTGACATATCGCCCGCGCGGTATTCATTTGTGACGTGCCGAATGGTTGGCAAATTGGTAGAGGGATTTTTTGATTTCGCCCCGTTAAAGTGCGGCGGTTCGCCCGGATTTCTCCACTCCGCGCCTCGTGCCTCGGCGCTACGGTCGAAATGACGGGGTTTAAAACCGTACGGTATTTTCCATATCCACATCATATCGAGCCGTTGCGCGGGCGCATAGACGCGAGCTTTCGTAGGGGTAGTCGAGCACAGGCGGCAAGTCCCCGAAGAGTTTTGCCTATACCGAGTGCTTTGAGCGCGGAGACGCGAGCAAGACGGACAGCTGGCGACGAGGCGCGACGGGCGCGTAGACCCCCTACGTAACCGAGCGCCGAGGAGCACGCAGTCCGTATTGCGACGCGGATACGCGCTCAAAGGTCTTTGCCGCAACAGTTTTTATACTTCTTCCCCGACCCGCACGGGCACGGGTCGTTCCTGCCGACCTGTTTGTTCTTGGGCGTGACGTCGGGCTTTTTCTCCTCGCCGCCGACCTCGCCGCCGTGGCTGGCTATCATTTCCACCTCTTGCTTTTTGGGCGGCTCGGGCGGGTATTCGACGTTGATGTGCATGAGCATCGCCACGACCTCTTCGTGGATTTTCTCAATCATCTCGTCGAACATTTCGAAGCCCTCTTGACGATAAGCGATGACGGGGTCCTGCTGACCGTACGCTTTGAGCCCTATGCCGCTTTTGAGCGCGTCCATGTTGTCGATATGGTCCATCCACTTGCGGTCCACGACGCGCAGCATGATTTGCCGCTCGATGTCCTCGAAATTGACGTTGTGCTCCTGCGCCTCGTCGATTTTCACTTGATACGCCGCGACCACGGCGTCGTTGAGCATGTCGATAAGCTCGGGCAACGCGTAATTTTTGAGCTTGTCCTCGGTAAAGAACTCGGGCTCGCCGGGCAAAAGCTTGCGCTCGACCTCTTTATTGAGCTCCTCGCTATCCCACTCGTCGTAATCGACCTTGGGGTCGGTGTACGCCGCGACGATTGTCTCGACCTGACTGCGAATGATTTTGAGAATTTCCTCGCGCATGGGCATGCCCTTTAACACCTTGCTGCGCTCGGCGTAAATTATCTCGCGCTGCTTGTTCATTACGTTGTCGTATTCGAGAACGGATTTACGCACCGAGAAATTGCGCCCCTCGATATTGCGCTGCGCGTTTTCTATCTGGCGCGAAAGTATCTTGGCGGAAAGCGGCGTGTCCTCGTCCACCTTGAACATGGACATGACCTTTTTGAGCCTGTCGCCCCAAAGCCTGAGCACGTCGTCCTCCGCAGAAAGATAGAATATGGACGAGCCCATATCGCCCTGTCGTCCCGCACGTCCGCGCAGCTGGTTGTCGATACGCCGCGATTCGTGCCGCTCCGTGCCGATAATGCGCAAGCCGCCGAACGCGATAACCTGCTCCTTTTCCGCTTCGACCTCGGGCTTAAAGTCGTGCATGTACTGATTGTACAGCTCGCGCGCGCGTTGAACCTCCTCGGTCTCCGCGGGAAAAACGGACGCGGCAAGGTCGATATCCTTTTCCTCGAACCCTTCCTTTTTGAGCTTTTCCTTAGCCATAAACTCGGCGTTGCCGCCAAGCATGATATCCGTACCGCGGCCCGCCATGTTGGTGGCTATCGTCACCTGGTGCAACCGCCCCGCCTGCGCTATAATCATAGCCTCTTTTTCGTGGTTTTTGGCGTTGAGCACGTTGTGCGGGATTTGGCGACGGCGCAGAATCTTGCTCAGTTCCTCGCTCTTTTCCACGTTGGTCGTGCCGACAAGCACGGGCTGTCCGCGGTCGTAGCATTCTTTAATGTCCTCGACCACCGCGCGCAGCTTGCCCGCCGCCGTGGTGAACAGCAAATCGTCCTCGTCCACGCGCTTGGGCGGAACGTTGGTCGGAATGGTGACGACGTCCAGCTTGTAAATGGAGCGGAACTCGTTTTCCTCGGTCTTGGCAGTACCCGTCATGCCCGAAAGCTTGTCGTAAAGCCTGAAATAGTTTTGGAACGTGATAGTCGCGAGCGTCTTGTTCTCCGACTGAATGCGCACGTTTTCCTTAGCCTCAATCGCTTGGTGCAGCCCGTCGTTGTACCGTCTGCCTATCATCAAGCGCCCCGTGAACTCGTCGACGATAACGACCTCGCCGTCGTTGACGATATAGTCCTGGTCGCGGTGCATAATGAAATTGGCTTTGAGCGCGTTGTTGATATAGTGATACAGCTCGGTGTTTTCGATGTCGGCGAGGTTTTCCACCTCGAAATACGTTTCCGCGCGCTCGATACCCTGCTCCGTGAGGTTGATTGCGCGCTTTTTCTCGTCGATTTCGTAATCTGCGTCGCGCACAAGCCTGCGCGCAAAGCGGTTGGCGCGCGAATACATCTCGCTGCTCTTGCCGCCGCGTCCCGAAATAATGAGCGGCGTACGCGCCTCGTCGATGAGAATGGAGTCCACCTCGTCGATTATGGCAAACGCGAGGTCGCGCTGAACCATGTCCTGCTTGCGCGTAACCATGTTGTCGCGCAGGTAGTCGAACCCGAGCTCGTTGTTCGTGCCGTAGGTGATATCGCAGTTGTACGCCTCGCGCTTGGCTTCGGGTCGCATGCCCGACACCGCCACGCCGACGGTAAGCCCCAAAAACCTGTGTATCTTGCCCATCCACTCGGCGTCGCGCCGCGCAAGATAGTCGTTGACGGTGACTATGTGCACGCCCTTGCCCGTCAACGCGTTGAGGTACGCGGGCAGCGTCGCGACGAGCGTTTTACCTTCGCCCGTGCGCATCTCGGCGATACGGCCCTGATGCAGCGCGATACCGCCCATAATCTGCACCTTGAAATGCTGCATATTGAGTATGCGCTTGCCCGCCTCGCGCACCACCGCGAACGCCTCGGGCAACAAATCTTCGAGCGTCTCGAAATTCTCAGAATACCGCTTTTTGAACTGTTCGGTCATGCCGCGCAGCTCGTCGTCGGTCATTGCCGCAAACCTGTCTTCGAGCGCGAGCACCTGCTCCGCCTTAGCCGACAGCCTGCGTACGTTGCGACGGTTGTCGCTGCCCGTAATGAATGAAATAAGACCCATAATTTACCTATGCTCCGATACGCGCCGCAGCGCGTTAGTTTACCGTATTACTTGCCCGACGCCACGCAGTCGTAGCGCCCCAAAAACCGAAACGCCACGCAGCACGCCGACACCTCGGCGAGCAAAGCGTCCAGCTCCGCGTCCGACTTGTCGAAATCGAAATCGGCGAAAAACCTGTACTTGCCGCTGCCCGAGCGGTGCGGACGCGACAGTATGCGAGTGAGGTTGACAGCGCGGTCGTAAATCGCCTGCAACGCGCCGAGCAACGCGCCCGACTCGTTCTTTAAATCGAACGACACCGACACCGTGCCGCCGCCCGTCCCGCGCTCGCGCGTGAGCAACGCGAACCGCGTCGCGTTGAGCGCGCTGTCCTGGATGCCGCTCGCTATAACGTGCTGTCCGCGCTTGGGCTTAAACGCAATCGCCGCAGTGCCGCCCTCAGCCTTTTCCAGCGCCGCCGAGGTGGACGCAACCGCCTCTACGGGCAGTTCCAGCCCGTTCAAAAAGCTTCGGCATTGCGCTATGGCTTGCGGGTGCGAAATTATGCGCGACAGTCCGTCGAGCCCCACGCCGTCCGCGGCAATAAGGCTGTGCCGAACGGGCAACACCAACTGCTTGGCGATAAACAGCCCCGAATCGAACAGCGCGTCGTACACCTCGTTGACCGCGCCCTCGACGTTGTTCTCGACAGGCAAAACGGCGCGCTCGCACTCGCCGCTTTCAGCCGCAGCGATTACCTTGGACGTGGATTCGTACCCGACCAGCTCGCCGCCTATAAGCTCTTGCGCGGCGGCATGGCTGTACGAGCTCTCGTCGCCCAAATATGCTGTCTTTCCGTTCGCCCTATACACCGTTCATAATTGTACCACAACCCCGCCTTAATTGCAAGCATTTTAGCAACCGAATAACGCTTGCGACGCAATGCGCGACCGCCTAAGCGCGGCGTTCGCGACGGAACTATCAGACAACGACAAAAACCGCGCCCGTAATTGCGGACGCGGTCGGAAAAATCTATAGAATATCGCGCTTACAAAAGCGCCGTTATTCCTCGCTCCACTCGACAAGCTCGTCGAGCGTAATAACGAAAATATCGGCAAGCCTGCACAGCGTGTAAATATCGGGTGTGCTGTACGGTGTGGCGACCGCGGTAGAACGCATTTTTACGGGCAAATCGCGGTCTATACGCGCGAAGCGTCGTTTGCCGTACCGTAGCGAGTACGACGCGCTCCGTTTCGCACGTCTAGCCTCGCGATTTGCCTCGTAAAAACGCAATGCGCCCGACGCGACTGTTTTTAGGCTATATCAAGGCAAACGAGCGAAGTTGTAGCCTCGGCGCTACTACGAGCGAGTTTAACGCAGATAGAGCCAAAAACAATCCGTTCGGGTGTGTCCAACCGAGGTCGCCACACCGTATCCGTTTTCGTAATTGCTAACCAAGCTCTTTTTGCCGCACAGTTTTTCGGCAAGCTCGCCTTGCGTCAAACCGAGCTGCGTACGGTAATATTTGATATTTGCGGCGATATTGGTTTTCATAAGCATAAACATTATATCACATATATATCGCGAATGAAAGCGTATTCGACGGCGCAAAATAAAATTATTATGACTACAAGAAAATGCGACAGCTGTTTCAGGGACATACCCGTAGACGAAATACTTCACTGCGAGGATTGCGGCGCATGCTACTGCGCGCGCTGCGCACAACGGCTCGGGCTGTGCGAGTGCGCGGGCGAGCTCACGTACTTCGATTGATTGAACATTGTTCGAATATAATATAGCCCCTCGCCGCCTGTGACATGCGCCTCCGAAAGTTTTGTCTAACTTTTGGGGTGCATTTCAATATGTCTTACCCTTTACATATTTGTATTAAAATTTTACGTATGCGCAATTACGCATATGTTTACTCCGTCGGTTTTGCACGAAAAAAGCGCACAGCCGTTCCTGCGCGCTTTTCGCTTAATCATGCTTATTGATACTATTTAGTGCCGAACAGGCGGTCGCCCGCGTCGCCCAGTCCCGGCAGTATGTATCCGTTGGAGTTAAGGCATCTGTCCACGCACGCGACGAAAATCTTGACGTCGGGGTGCGCCTTGGCGAGCTTTTCCACGCCCTCGGGCGCGGCGATTATCGACATTTGACGAATGTCCGTGCAGCCCTTGCTCTTTAACAGCTCGATAGCCGCGCACGCGCTGCCGCCCGTGGCGAGCATGGGGTCGAGCACTATTACGCGCTTGCTCTCGATTCCGTCGGGCAGCTTGCAGTAATATTCCTGCGGCTCCAACGTTTCCTCGTTGCGGTACATGCCGATATGCCCGACCTTAGCCGTGGGGAACAGCGTATGCACTCCCGCGACCATGCCGAGCCCCGCGCGCAGCACGGGCACTACCGCAATCGAGTTTTCCACGACCATTTGCTGCTCGCACTTTTCGAGCGGGGTTTGCACCTCCACCGAGCGCGTCGGCACGTCCTTGAACGCCTCGTACGTAATGAGCGTGGTGATTTCCTCGACCAGCTCGCGGAATTCCTTGGTGTGCGTTTTGACCGAGCGCAAAATCGCTATCTTGTGACGAATGAGCGGGTGGTCGAGTACCGTTACGTTTTTAAGCTTCTCCATTTTTTTGTTCCTCTTATTTATTTTCTTTGTTGTCGGGTTCGGCTTGCGCCGCGTCGGAGTCGGGTTTAACGCTCTCGCCCGCCGCGTCCGTCGGCGCGCTCGCGCTTGCGTACGAATTAAAGCTGTCGGCGTTTTCGGTCGCCTCCGCCGTCGGCACGTCGACGCCCGCGCTCGCCGCCTGTGCGAGCGAGTCGCCCGCGTCCGCCTTCTTGCTCTTGATATTGACGAGCACATTGGTGAGTATGCCGAGTATGAGCGAGCACGCCACAGGAGTGATTACCACCTTGCCGAAAGTAAGCGACAAGCCGCCCACGCCCGCAATCAGTATGACCGAAACGGTAAACAGATTGCGGCTGTCGCCGAGGTCTACCTTTTGTATCATTTTCAAGCCCGACACCGCGATAAACCCGTAAAGCGCGATACATACGCCGCCCATAACGCCCTTGGGAATAGAGCCGAGGAACAGCACGAACGGCGCGATAAACGACGCGACGATTGCCATGATTGCGGTTACGAGAATTGTCAGTATCGACGCGTTGCGCGAGATAGCCACGCAGCCGACCGACTCGCCGTAGGTCGTATTGGGGCAGCCGCCGAAAAACGCGCCTACGATAGAGCCCACACCGTCGCCGAGCAACGTGCGGTGCAGTCCGGGGTCTTTGAGAAGGTCGCTTTCGATAATGGACGAAATATTCTTGTGGTCGGCGATATGCTCGGCGAGCACCACGAACGCTACGGGAATATACGCGATAGCAATCGTGCCGATATACGCGCCGACAGACCCGACCTCGCCCGCGTCGTACCCGCCTTTAAAAGCGGTAAGGAACGTGAAGTTCGGATACCAAGCGCTCGCGTCTTTGAGCGCGTTGAACGTGGTAAAGTCTATTACCCTGAGCGCTTCGGGCGCGCCGTCGATATAGCTGAACGCCGTGAATATCGCGGCGAGCAAGTATCCCGCGAGTATGCCGATAATAAACGGTATCATTTTGAGCAGCTTTTTGCCGTACACCGAGCACACGATTGTTACGGCAAGCGTGACGAGCCCGCAAACTATCGAGGTATACGCGCTGCCCGTTTTGGTAAAGTCGCCGAGCGTCAGCCAATTTATTGCGCTGCCCGACAGCGACAGCCCGATTATTGCGACCGTAGGACCGATAACCACGGCGGGCATGATTTTGTCTATCCAGCCCGAGCCGACGAACTTGACTATGATTGCGATAATCACATATACAAGCCCCGCAAACGTCGCGCCGATTATCAGCCCAAGATAGCCGAGCGACATGGACACGCCGCCCGCAAACGCCGACGTCATAGAGCCGAGAAACGCGAACGAGCTGCTCACGAACACGGGGCTTTTGAACCGCGTAAACAAAAGATACACGATAGTTCCGACGCCCGCGCCGAACAACGCCGCGGAATGCGACATGCCGTTGCCGATTATGAACGGAACGGTAATCGTCGCGGCGAGAATGGCGAGTAGCTGTTGCAAGGAAAATAAGAGCAAGCGACCCGTTTTAGGTCTGTCCTTAACTCCGTAAACCATCTCCATATTTGATTCCTCTCTCGTGGATTTTTCTAAGTATAGCAAAACCGCCGCGCTTTTGTCAATCGCACAGCGGTATGAATAGAAAATTTGTGAAATTTATGCGCGATATCGCGCCCGCAATTATCTCCGACGCGCAGCTCGCCCGCGCAACAACGACGCATTGTTTATCGCGCAAAAGCGCGGGCAACAGGCGCGACGGTTGCGACCACACACTTAACCGAATGCAAAGTCAATAAAAAAGCTTTGAGCGCGGAGACGCGCGCCGCGCATCGCCAAAGACGGAATACATGCACATTGCTTTAACCGCACAATATACTACGCGCGGTCAAGGAAAGAGTGCGGCGGCGACGGGGAGCGTAGAACCCCCTACGTGACCGAGCGCGCGTAGTGCTTGACGCAGTATCCCGCGAGGTATCCGCGCTCAAAGAACGGCTTTGTAGCCCATTCCGCGAACCGTAATTATCTTATCTCTATGCTGCTCGCCGAGCGACTTACGCAGCATTTTGATATGCGTATCGACGGTGCGGTCGTCGCCGTAATAATCGAAGCCCCAGATTTTATCCAAAAGCTCCTGCCGCGAAAACGCCTTGCCGTTGTAGCGCGCGAGCAAGAACAGCAAATCGCACTCCTTGGGCGTCATGGGTATGCGCTTACCCGCGATATACACGGCGCGCCCCGAAAAGTCGACGGTCAAATCGCCCGAGGTCATTTTCTCCTCGCTCATCGCACCGCGGCGCATAATAGCCGCCGCACGCGCCATAAGCTCCTTGGGGCTGAACGGCTTGGTTACGTAATCGTCCACGCCCATCTCGAACCCGTGCAGCTTGTCGTATTCCTCGACGCGCGCCGACAGCATAATAATAGGCGTTTGCTTGATTTTGCGGATTTCCTTGACGGCGGAAAACCCGTCGAGCTTGGGCATCATGGCGTCCATGATAATCATGTCGTAATCGGTCTCGCGCGCCTTGCGCACCGCCTCCATGCCGTCCGCCGCGTATTCCGTCTCGTATCCTTCGAACTCACAGTATTCTTTTATTATCTGACGTATGCCCTCTTCGTCGTCGGCGATAAGAAACCTTGCCATATAATTATCCTCCGTAAGTAATCGGATTCATTATAATTAAATTTTATGTTCAATCTATATAGCTCTGCGTGAATATTGTTGTGCGCAAAATGAAATATCGTACACTTTTGCGCCGCCGCTATTTGAGCTTGATAGAGCTCAAAATCTTGGTCATAATCGAAACGACGAAATAGCTCGCGAGCACGACGGTAGACACAAAGCACACCTGCGTGAGGTTGAGCGTAACGAGCCCGATTGACGACACCAACGATATAATGTACATAAACAGCGCGGTAATGGCAATCGTGCCAAGCATGAGCACAATGCGGAAAATATTGAACGGTTCGCACTGCTTAAACAGCACCATTATGCCGATGCACGAAATTATATACACCATCATGCACGTGACCTCGGCGGGCGACATCTGCGTTTGCAGGTTGAGTATATACACCGACATTACGCCAAGCACCAACGCCACTCCGCCGGGCACGGCTCGCGCCGTAACGTTCGACAGGAATTTACCTCGTATTATGTTCTTGTTCGCTTGCAGCGCGAGGAAGAACGACGGCACGCCGATAACGCAAATTTCCAGCGTGAGCGTGTTCGACGGCGACAGCGGATATTCCTGTTGCATAGCCAAAAAGATTATGGACAGCACGACCGACATGAACGTTTTCATGAGGAACATCGCCGACGACGCTTGCACGTTGTTGACTACGCGTCGCCCCTCCATAACCACGTCGGGCATGGAAGTAAAGTCGTTGTTCAAAAGCACCAAGTGGCTTACGTTGCGCGCCGCCTCCGCGCCCGACGCCATTGCGACCGAGCAATCGGACTCGCGCATGGCGAGAATGTCGTTTACGCCGTCGCCCGTCATTGCGACCGTATGGTTTTTCGACTTGATAGAGCGCACCAAAAGCCGCTTTTGGTCGGGCGTCACCCTGCCGAAAACGGTATACTTATTGGCGGCTTCGATAACCTCTTGGTCGGAAAACCCTTCGAGCGACACGTACAGCTCGGCGTTTTCCACGCCCACGCGCCGCGCGACCTCGGACACCGTCATGGGGTTGTCGCCCGATATGACCTTGACCGCGACGTTGTTCTCCTTGAACCACTTAATCGTTTCGATAGCGTCCTCGCGGATATGGTCCTCTATTACCAGCAAGCACAGCGGCCGCCGCACCGCGGGCAGCTTTTCGCCCACAATGTCCGCGGGCGAATGCGCGAGCACGAGCACGCGAAAGCCGTTGGCGGCGTTTTCCGCAATGAGCTTTTCTATACGCACGCCTATGTCCTTCAACACGAACTCGGGCGCGCCGAGCATAAACGTGCCCTCGCCCTCGAACGTGACCGCCGAGAGCTTGCGCTGCGACGAGAACGGCAGCGCCGACACGGGCTGCATCGCCTTGCTGTACCCGAACTTATTGGCGAGCGCGAGCGCGGTTTGGTTATTGTCGCCCGTAGCGGTCAGCATCGACCCGATAATGTCCGCCAGCGAATAATTGCTCTCGAACCCTTTAATCTCGATTACGTTGTTGACTTCCATCGAGCCGTCGGTGATTGTGCCCGTTTTATCCAAGCACAAAACGTCCACGCGCGCGAGCATTTCGATACAGTAAAGGTCCTGCACGAGCGTTTGCTTTTTGGCAAGGCGCAGCACCGACGCGGCGAGCGCGAGCGACGTAAGCAAGAACATGCCCGCGGGTATCATGCCGAGCACCGACCCCGCCGCCTTGGTAATTATCTTATTCCAATGCCCGAGGTCCGCCGTCACGCCGTCGGGCACGATGGAGCGGTAGTTGGTCCACACCATGAGCGCGCCGATTGCTATAATAAACGGCGACAAAACCTTTATAATGAGCTTGATGGAATTCATAAGCTCGCTCTTGGGCTTTTTGTACTTTTTGGCGTACGACGTGAGCGTTTCCACGTAGTTGGCAGACCCGACCTTATCGACGCGCGCCACCACCGAGCCGCTGCACACGAACGACCCGCTGTACAGCATATCGCCCACGCGCTTTTTAACGGGCTCGCTCTCGCCCGTCAGCATCGCCTCGTTCACCTCGCATTCGCCCTTGACGACTATCGAGTCGGCGCAAATCTGCTTGCCGAGGTCGAAGCAAATAATATCGTCGAGCACAACGTCGGGCGTGGGGATTACCCTGCGTTCGCCCTCGCGTATGACGACCGCGCTCGGCGCGGACACCAACGATAATTTGTCTATGGTTATCTTCGAACGTATTTCCTGAATTATGCCGATTATAATGTTCGCGCCGATAATGACGATAAAGAACATTTGCGTAATCTCCGCCTGCACTATTATGAGCGCGGCGGCGACGATAAAGCACAAAATATTGAAGAACGTGAAAATATTGGTGGCGAAAATGTACAGGTAGCTTTTACCCGTCTTTTTGCCGACGTAGTTATCGTACCCGCTCGCGATACGGCTTTCCACCGCCTCGTCGCTCAATCCCGCGTCGGGCGCGGGGTCGTACCGCTCGGCTAGCGTCAGGTCCACCGTCTTTTTGTTTTTGGCGCGCTTGCGCTTGTTCTTTACGGTCGCCTGCTCGCGACTGAGCATAGTACCGTCGATAGTCGTAGACTTTTGATAATACCCGCTAATCGGCTCATCCGTCACGTCGTCGTCGAACACGGACGCGTCCACAACCGTTTTATCGATTGTGGCGCTGACGTACGGGCGCACCGTATCGTCCAGCTCGCCCGTTTTGGTTACGATATGCGTCGGCGCGGACTTTTTGGCGCGCGACTTTTTGGCGGGCGCGGGCGACGGCTCGACGGGAATCTCGTCCGTAATTGGCAGTTTGGGCTCGGCGACCGACGCGCGCGAACGCGACTTGCCGTCCGACTTCGCCGAATTGACTTTTTTCTCTTTTTCTTGCATGGCTATATTATATATATTACAAACTCGTTTGTCAATAACATTCGCCGATTTATTCGCGGTACTTGGCGAGCGCGAAATTGAGCAGCGCGCGCAGCGCAAGCTCCGAAGCCACCGCCAGCACGACTGCGAAAAAGGTCATGGCAATGAGCGACGCGGTCATAAGATACGCCTTGGCGAGGTTCATGAGCATGCCCAAGCTCCCCGCCGCCTGCACCAAGATTTCCGCGCCGATAACCGCCTTCACATTGTACGAAAACGCCGAGCTCAACGCGTCGGGCAAGCCCGCCGCCGCCGTCGGCATGTATACCGAGCAAAGCGTCTGCCGCCTGTTCGCGCCGCAAATTCGGCACACCTCATTAAGCTCCGTCGGCACTGTGGCGACGCGCGCGCGCGCCGACGAATACAGTATTGGCATGATAACCAGCACCGCCAAAATCACGGGCGCGACGTACCCGCCCACTACGAGCGCGAGTATGAGCGCGACCGCCACGGTAGGCATCGTACGCAGCGCGGATATGAGCGGGTCGATAAACCGCCTGAACCCGTCGAACGCCGCAGACAGGCAAAACAGCGCGAAAAACAGCGCCACGGAAATCGCGTAGCTGATTACGCAGCGCAAAACCGTGCCGCCAAGCCCCGTCCAGAACGCGCGCAAAGCGAGCGTTTCGCCGAGCGCGGAAAACGTTTCGGCAACGTCGGGCAGCACGAACGAATCGTCGACCGCCGCCGCGCAAATCGCCCACGCCGCAAATATCACGGCGACGAGCGCGACGACGTACAGCGCGTCGATTAAACGTTTTTTTACGCGCTTGCTCACGCCTTGACCGCCATCTCCATGCCGCGTTCGCCGAGCAGCATGCGCAGCGTGAGGTCGGGCACGTTACCCTGCCCGATTACGCCTACGCGCTTACCCGCGAGCCCGTTTAAATCGATATCGTCGCCGTCGCCCACCACGTAAAGATTGCCGTGCGTGTTGACCGTGAGCATGACGATATCCTTGCCGCCGTTATATAGCGTCGCCGCGGCGTTTATAGGCATGATAGCCAAATCCGCCGCGCCGCTCGACACGCGCTGCGCAATCGTGGACGCCTGAACGACGGTAAAGCTCGCGTCCGCGTATCCCTCGTCCATCAGCTTGGCGAGCGCGATTGCGGGCGCGCCGTCGGGCATGTAAACGTTGTACGTTTTGCCTACGGGCGCGCCGTCCGCCGCCTCGCCCGCCACGTAGTAAAACCCGTCGTCGGGCGCTTTGGAAAGCACGGGCTTATCCAGCTCGTTTTTGAGCTTGGACAGCCTGTCGAAATACGTGGCGCAGCCCGCTTTGGAATTTTCCGCCGCTACCGTTTCGATATTGCAGCGCGATATTATATCGCCCGTGAGCGCGGCGAGCGTGGACTGCGTGCCGCTCTCCATGTTCGCCTTGACGGCGGCGACGGTCTTGTCGGGATTTTGCTCTGCCCAGCCGTCGGACGCCGCGACGGCGGCAATAAATCCGTCGATAAACGCCTTGTCGTTTTTGACTATATCGCCCTTAGCGACCAAGCACGCTTGCGGATACTCGCCGCCGAAAACCTCGCGCCACTGCGCCTGCACGTCCATGACGATAGACTTGCCCAGATTGTTGACTGCGGTCGTAGCCGCAGGCTCGGCGAGAAACGCATAGTCGATATCGCCCTTTTTGAGCAGCGGCATGAGCGCGCTGCCGTCCGCCGCATACGTGACCGTTACGGTCGGAGTTGTCCGCCCCCCGTCGCCGCCGTCGCACGCGGCAAGCCCCGCGGCGGAAACCGCGCACGCGGCGACGCATGCCGCAGCCGTCAAAACGTTTTTTAAGCCTTTCATAATATATAACCTCCGATATTACTTGTATTTGGCAATGAGTAATAAATAATTCGCAATCGTCGAACTACGCGCAAAACGCGCATTATTATTAAAGAACCGCGCCAAGCAATCGCCGCGATATTGCCGCGACCGCCCGCCGCTCGACGATTACCGGCTCAGCTTTGCGAACAGCGCCTTGGCGCTCACGCCGCGGATTGCGCCCAGCCTGCCCGTGAGCGCGTTTACCGAGTTGACGGGCGCGTCGAGCACAAGGCTAATCGTGTTTACTCCGCGCTCGCGCAGCGGCAGCCCCAGCCTGCCCACGATAAACTCGCCGTACTCGTGCAGCGCGGCGTTGACCGCGTCCACGCTGTCGGTATCCGTTATTATAACGGCGAGCATGGCAATACGATTTTCCGAGTTATCCATAAAAAAACGCCTCCCGCGCTAGCGAAAGGGGTAAAAAACGCCGCATGCGCAACGCGCACACGCACAAACCGTTATCGAAAATCTTTGCCGTCAGTACCCCTTTCGACTCAGACAATACGAGTATAGCATCGCCCGCAAAAAAAGTCAAGCGCAATTCGTCGCGTTTACGCAAGCGGTTGATTTTCGGACGCGTTTATGATATAATGTCTGTCAATAGGAGTTTATATGTCTCAATTCGACGATTTTGTAAAAAACACAATGCCAAAAATCAAAAAGCTCAGCGCGCTCGCGGGCGAAAGCACGCTCATCGACGATACTTTTTACGAAAAGTTCGACGTCAAGCGCGGGCTGCGCGACATTAACGGCACGGGCGTGCTCGCGGGGCTTACCGACATTTCGGACGTAGTCGCGTTCGAGCAAAACCCCGACGGCAGCTTTAAGCACGCCGACGACGGCAAGCGCATTCCCGCGCGCGGAAAGCTGCGCTACCGCGGAATAGATATCGACGACGTAGTAAACGGATTTACGGCGGACAGCCGCTTCGGGTTCGAGGAGGTCGCGTACCTACTGCTTTTCGGTGCGTTGCCCAACAAGCGCGAGCTCGCCGATTTCAACGCGATACTGAGCGGATTTCGCATGCTTCCCGTGTCGTTCGTGCGCGACGTAATTATGAAATCGCCGTCGCAGGACATGATGAACGGCTTGGCGCGCAGCGTTTTGTATTTGTACTCGTACGACAACAACGCCGACGATATATCGCTACCCAATGTGCTGCGCCAATGCTTGCAGCTGATAGCGCAGTTCCCCATGATAAGCGTGTATTCGTACAAGGCGCACACGTACTATCACCGCCCGAGCAGCCTTATAATACATAAGCCCGACCCCAAGCTCTCCACTGCGGAAAACATACTCATGATGATGCGCGACGACGGCGTCTACACGGACACCGAGGCGCGCGTGCTCGACCTGGTGCTCGTACTGCACGCCGAGCACGGCGGCGGCAACAACTCGACGTTCGCCACGCACGTTCTCACCTCGTCGGGCACGGATACGTACTCGGTTATGGCGGCGTCGCTCGGCTCGCTCAAAGGTCCGCGCCACGGCGGCGCAAACATAAAGGTCGCGCGCATGATGGACGACCTCAAAATGAGCGTAAAGGACAACAGGTCGGACGGCGCGATACGCAAATACCTGTCCGACGTGCTCGACAAAAAAGCGTTCGACAAGCAGGGGCTTATTTACGGCATGGGGCATGCGGTGTACACGGTATCCGACCCGCGCGCCGAAATTTTACGCCGCTCGGTGGAAAAGCTCGCCAAGGAAAAGGGCATGGACGACGAGTACGAGCTGTATTCGCGCGTTGAGCGGCTCGCGCCCGAGGTAATCGCCGAAAAGCGCACCATTTACAAGGGCGTGAGCGCAAACGTAGACTTCTTTTCGGGCTTGGTTTACACCATGCTCGAAATCCCGCCCGAAATGTTCACGCCCGCGTTTGCCACGGCGCGCATCGTCGGATGGAGCGCGCACCGAATCGAGGAGCTCGTCAACAAGGGCAAGATAATTCGTCCCAACTACAAGTGCGTGTCCACCGCGTCCGAGTACGTGCCGCTCAACAAAAGATAACGCGTCGCAACAGCACGCACGTCGATAAGCGATTGCGAGCGTATCGAAATTACGCAATGTAAAAGCCGCCCGAATGCTATGAACCCCAAAAGTTGGACAGATAAATAGTTAAATTACTTGTGAATGAGTTCGGTATTGTACCGGACTCATTCCATTTAGAGTGAGAGAGATTCTCTCGTTGTTCCAGTAGTGTATGTACTCTTTCAGACAGTGGACGAATTCGTCCACTGTTTGAAACTTTTCGCCGTAAAACATTTCTACTTTCAGCCGTCCGAAAAAGTTCTCCATTACGCTGTTATCCAAGCAGTTACCTTTACGCGACATGCTTTGAATAATATTATGTTCTTGCAGTTGTCTTTGAAACTCTTTCATTTGGTATTGCCAACCTTGGTCGGAGTGTAGTATAGGCGCCGCGCCTTTCGGCAGCTTGTCAAACAGTCCTTTAAGCATTTCTCGCGTTTGCCAAAAATTCGGACTTGTTGAGATTGAATAGCTTATTACTTCGTTGTTATGTAAATCAAGTATTGGAGATAGATATACTT
>CAJTNI010000004.1:0-83149 GCA_910577945.1 uncultured Christensenella sp.
ACGTTTTCCTTCGGGAAAAAACGCTCTATATCGTCGAAACGGTTAGCCGACAGCAACACGGACAATAGGTCCCAATCCGTTGACATCATAGTGAGCCGTTCCAGCGTGGTAACGGTATACAGCGTATCGTCAAGATAACGCATGTCGTCTTCCTGTAACGCAAGCATTGCGCCGAGATACAGAAGATTATAGTCGTCGCCGCCGAGCAGTCTGAGCCACATCTCGATTTGATATTCTTCGGATTTGTTGAAGAAACCGATATTGCGCCCGATTTGTTCGCGTTCAAAGCTGTCCATATCATAATAGTAATATGCTTTATCCGCAATATCATAATAAAGACTAACCAGCTTATCCTTTTGCGCTTTTGTCATCATGCTGTGGTTTCTCCTTTGTCACGCATATAATTTCCGTATTAAAATACACCTGCTAAAATTAACGTTTTAGGTACGTCTCTTCCAAAATATATTCACGATAGATAGTATAATACAATTTTCTTAATATTGCAAGTACTTAATAAACAAGAATCCCATTGTATATCAAAATCAATACCACGTTTCGCAAACTACAAAACAGGATTTTTTTAAATATATTAGATAGCAGGTTATTATCGTATATGACAAGTCGCGAATGCAAATCCCGTTTTTAATCAAAACAAATCAAAGTACGGCGGTTAAAACCAAAAACAAATACTGTCACAAACACGCTATGTAAATAGCGCCCGAAAGCCTATGTTTTCAAGCGCTATTTGGTAGGTCGGCATTTTCGTCATCCACTGCGCACCGAATTTATTATCTATGCACATATATTTTTAATGTTTTTACTACAACGTCCTTTAATCGTTATACCTGCGGTGCGCTTCTCATTTGCAAGTGTACCACCGAAACAGCCTCCGCTATGCGGAGGCTGTTTCGGTGTCTTTGTTGGACAAAAATACTGTCTACTAAAAATTTATGTCAATCATACAACAATATATTTATCCGCATCAATTTCTTCGCTCCGAGTCAAATCCGCAACAAAAGGCTGCAAACTGCGTTTTATGTAAATTTGTTTATTTGCACCGCGCAACATACTCAAACATTCCATAGCAAAGCCACGCCAATCAATTCCTTTATCCAATCCGCGATAATTATTTAGCTTGCCGATTTTATACAAGTCAACGCTATTGTCTTTAAGCGTTTGCTCAATCAGCTTAATACTTTCGTTAGGGTCGATTACAGGCTCGAAACTCGCAAATGTTTTTATACCTTCGTTATGTATAGATTTAAGGACATACATGCGTTCCGTAGGCGTCGCCGCACCGCTCTCCCACTCTTTGCTTTTTTGCTCGTCCAAAAATGTTAACGTTGCTCCAATCGCTATGCGACTGCCGAATTGCTTAAATAAATCCAAATCGCGCAAACACCTGTTACCGCCTTTTGTGAGAATGGCTATCGGTGCGCCGTAGCGCAAAAATAATTCGACAGAATTCCTTGCCGTTTGTCCGTTATCGATACTCTCGCAATAAATATCGCCTATAAACGACAGCATTATTTGCTTGTCGAATTTTTTGCAGACAAGCTCTTTTTCGATATTTTTAAGAATATCCTTGCGTGGAGTGGGTGCAATAAAATACTCACTTTCTCTACGTTGCAAAGTATGCGGCGCGTAGCAATACTTACACCTATGCGTGCAAGACAAATATATGTTGCAAGCGTACGGACTGTATTCTCGCGCCGCACCTTTTGGTTCATAAATAACCGACATATTTTAATTATAACACATTATACCAATCGAGTCAATCCGTTAACCGTAAAATAGCCGTAATGCTTTGTAAAGTTTCCTATGGATTCCATATAACTCACTTCTTTTACCCCGAAATCATATAACATCGCATAAAACAACTCAAACGCATATTCGGTAATTAGATTATGACATTTATCATATATCTTTTTAAGATTAAACATATCAAGACATTGTCGACTTATACCGCTCAAACGATTGGATATGGCGGTATATATAATTATCGTCCCGTCTTTCAACGTTTTATTGTTAAAGAGTTTATATATTACATCAAAAGGAACTCCGCAACTGTCACAGTCGATAATATTAAACGCGCTCAAATCAAGCGAATCAATAAGCTTTTTGCAATCGGCAGTTATATTTTTTCCTTTTCCTT
This sequence comes from uncultured Christensenella sp., assembly GCA_910577945.1. Taxonomy (GTDB): domain Bacteria; phylum Bacillota; class Clostridia; order Christensenellales; family Pumilibacteraceae; genus Anaerocaecibacter. The sequence continues at coordinate 2,156 of CAJTNI010000004.1, forward strand.
TTTGAATTTCAACCCCATAATACTTTTCCTTATCGAAATAACTCCACAATATATTGTTCCCCGCATATAAATCCAATACACGAAGTTTATCTAATGATTCGACTGCTCTTTTTCTTAATGCAACCTTATTCACAATCGACGCATTATCTGTTTTAATTAAGTGAAGACTCAACTTCCACCCCCTCTACTCTTTGTAAAGCATTGATAAGCTCTATCACTTTATCGTTGAGATTTACGTCCAATGAAATTAAGTAATGAACTTTATTGTAAGGCTTCAAAAACGATTTTTTAAGACTCGTTAGTTTTTCGTCAAACTGTTCGAGCTTGATACCGTAATCGCCGAAATCAAATGCGCTTTGAAGTTCGCGTAATTCACGCATAAGCTTCATATCGTCAAAGCCCGTTTCGAGATTGAGCGAATTGTGTACTATAACATAAGCGCGCATTTCATCTTTCGAAAGATAATCCAAGCGAACGCAAGGCAATTCGGACATTTTTAAGCGTTTTGCCGCTTCGATTCTTCCGTTGCCTTCCAATACAATATTATTTTCGCCGTATATTCCAAGCGGGTCGTTAAATCCGAACTTTGCTATGGAATTTTCAATATGTTCGATTTGCTTTTCCGTATGTATTTTTGTATTTCTATCATACGGAGTCAATTTGTCTATCGATATATATTCGATTTTTAGTTCTTCCATTATTTTCTCCTTGCTTCGGGCGTCAGCCTTAAATCTTTTAAAAGTTTTTCAAGAAATTTATTGCACTCGGTCCAAGTTTTGTAATGCTCGTTTTCTTTTACCATAACTTTCGGTGTCATTCCGTCCGAGCAAATGCCGGTGACGATACGTATATATCTTTCGGGATTTTTGTTGTACTCCTGCCAAGCTCTGTCACGCATTATTTTCGCTTGACAGTATTGCCGCACAAGCTCGATGTCCGCCGTCGTTTTTTTATAACGTGTACTCGATATAATAAGCGTCGTAATTTCTTCCCACACAACGCACTCTTCCTCGGTTAAGTTCGTCGGCGCTTGCAACAGCTTGTTACTTTCTTCCAATTCCTCTTGATACGTTTTCGATGGTTTGATTCTTGTTTGTTCTGTTCCCATGTTTTCCTCCTTTTTCGGGCAACAAAAAACGGAAGCCGTTAAGATTCCGTTTCGATAAGGGCACAATGTTTCCCTCACTTTTATTATAACACACCTTGTCAAGTCCATGAAATCATAACTACTATTCTTTCGACTTTCAATATATAAGCCGACAATATCCGTTATCGGAAAATGCCGACTTTTTCGTTGATACACCCGACAAGATTGCCCGGATTCGCGGCGGGCTTTGGGCTTTGCCCAAGCGCCTAGCGAACTGCGCACCGAACGTACTATCTATTTATTTGTATTTACTGTTTTTTCTATGGTATCCTTTAATCGTTATACCTGCGGTGCGCTTCTCATTTGCGAATGTACCATAAAAACAGCCCCCGCTATGCGGAGGCTGTTTCGGTGTGTGTGTTGTACAAAATAACACTTTTCGGCGGTATTTTAGTATGTCAGTTGTACAAAATAACACTTTTCCAAAAGATGCGCTTTATGCAAAGCTTTTGCGCTATCGGGTTGGGCAGTATACTCTTACCCGACCCGTTGCTTCCTTACAGTACGGTGAGCGGCTCGATGTAAGATATTGTACCGCAACCGCTATACCAAAAACGGAACTTTATTTTAAATAGTAAAATCAATCCGCTTGGGCTACTACGGATTATTCTTACTTGCTACTCTATGTCGTTTAGGCGAAAAGTCACGCCGGTAATGCACTTTAGCGTTTCGGATTTACCATTTACCGTGAGGGTGCGCGTTTCGGTCGTCGTTTCAAGCGCGTCGGCAAAGCATATATCGTTATACGGCTTCATGGTGGCTGTAACAAACTCGTAGCCTTCCTTGTACGCACTGACTATGCTGTCCTTATGAACAGGCTCCAAATCAAAGTTGCCGTTGGTGTCGAACGACCACACTGTGTTGCCGTCGATCCTAAGCTCCGCGCCGGTCGCAACCGTTTCGCCATCAGACTGCAGCACCACCTTGCCCGACAAGAAGTAGAAATCACTTATTTGCTTTCCGTCATCGAGCTTGATGATAACTACACGCATTTGACCGTCGTACTTCACATATCTGAAGCTGTCCGAAGCAAGCCCAAGCTTTGCGGTATTGTCCTCGTCCGACCCAATGGGAATGGATATCTCGAACATACCCTGCGCGTCCGACGTACCCACGACCTCGCCGTCGTAGTATATTTGCTCTTGCAGCGGAACGTACGACGCCGTTCTCACCACGCCGCTAACAGTGACGTAATGCTTGAAATTATCACCGCCGTTGTTGCCGTCGTTGCCGTCGTTGCAAGCGACGCACAGCATGCAGCATACGACTGCCGTAACGAGCGTCAAAATTACGCTTGCGATTTTAGTCCTGATTGAAGTCATAATAATCTATTACCACCTTTGCAATGTATTTTAATCCACTCGGCACACTCGTAAAGCCGTTGTGTGAGATTTTTAGATATTTCAGTTTGGAATGGGTGCTTTGCTTAATGGCATCGGTTATTTGCGAGGAACTCGCGCCGATGCCGTAGATTTGCAGCCATTCGAGATGAGTACACTTTTTCACGATAGAGAGAATTCCCGACGTGTTGGTGCTTATGCCGCCGAGATTGAGCCGCACCAGATTGGAGCAGAAGCTCGCGTTGTCTATAAGCGACATTTGCGTACTGTTACCCAGCACGCTGTTACCGCCGAGGTACAGCTCGCGCAGGTTTTTCAGCGTTTGCAAACCGTCGATACTTGTGATAGCGTTGTTCGCCACGTCGAGCGAGAGCAGGTTTGGCGTATTCTTCGTGAACGCGAGGTCTTTGATCTTGTTGCTGTCGCTTGGAGTGTCTGACGGCATGTATATGATTTTAACGGTATCGTTCGTTTGCGTACACGTTACGCTTGTAATCGCATTACCAGAAAGCATGAGCCTCGTTGCATGAACGGAATTGAGATTGAGCGACGTTAGACGGTTGTTGGTAAGGTCAAGCGTTTCTATAACGCTGCCGAGAACCACGAAGCCGGTAAGCCGGTTGTCGCTCAAATCGAGCATGGTTATTTTCTCAAAGCCCGAAAAAATCGCCGACGTGAGTGACAATTTGTAAGCGTCGACCGTGCCGACGGTGACATTGGACTGTGCGCTCGCGCTAACGCCGCTACTTTTCGGTTCGATAGTCAATTTCGTGATGGTTAGCTTTTCGCTTGCGTCAAGTATCTTCGTAAAGTCTATCTCGCCGCCGCGTACGTGCAGCGCGCGCATAACAACACCTGCGAACGCGCCCTTGCCGAACGTGATATTGCCGTTCATGGTGAAATCGACTAACCCGCTGTTCGCGAACGCTTGGTCGTATATCCCGACTATTCTACTCGGAATTACTATACTTCCGCCCGTCGCGCCGCAGTCCTTGAACGCGCCGCAGCTCACGGTCGTGACCTTAGCGGGGAAATCATTTTCGGCAACGGCAATTTCCTTAGAGCCGTTATACTTAACAATCGTTTTGCCGACGACCAAGAATTCGTTTACCTCGGTGAATGCGTTCCGCCATATAGTGCCGGCAAACGCGTCGTTACCGACGTACGTCACGTTTTCGGCGCCAAGCACTTCCTCGAACTTGTTGCACCGGTTGAACGCGCCGTCCGCAATGTACTCAATCGTCGACGGGACAAGCACCCGCGTGATTTCCGCATTATCGGAAAACGCATCCGTGCCTATTCCATAAATGTTCTCGCCGTCATAGCTGTCGGGGAGATACAAGCACGTCTTGTCCAAAACGTCGGTGCAGTTTTTCCACGCGTCGGTAAGCCCGACGATATACTGCTTTCCACCGATCGTTTCGTAACTGAACCATTCCGTAGGAGTGTCCATCCACACTGCATACAAGTGAATACCGGGTGCGGCAAGCTTTCTGACCGCGTCGTTGGTGTACGAATTATCTTCGCTGTCTTTCCATCCGGAAACGACCCTACCCGTTTTGCCGTAAACCGGCAGCTGTGCTTTTGCCGACACCTTTATATACGACAGCGCGGGGCAATCCTCGGAAACCTCGTCGTTGTGCAGGACTACGTACGCATCCCCCTCTTCGTACTCGCCGTCGTAAGGAAAAAGTCGATTGACGTAAGCCGACCACGCCTCGGAATAGACGTACTCGCTCAACAAATTAGACTTGAAGCAGTAATCATATTCGGATGATTTATTTACGCAGTTCACCACTACGCCCGACGTGAATACTATCGTTTGCAACGACGAAAATTCTTTCAGTTCGGCAAGGTCCATTTGCGTCGCGCTCACTGCGACAGTGCGCATAGCGCGTATTTCGGTGGGCGACAGCAGCGTTTCGCCTGCAAACCGCAAGATATCGTTACCCAGTCCGACGTTCGGCATATTGATAGTAAAATCGATAGCCGCGAAAAAAAGCGACGCGTTATGCTCGTCGGTAAGCTTGAACCGCAGCCGTCCCGAGCCTAAGCCGATAGCGGTCAACTCCACCTCTTTTTTGTTATAAGCGTAATCGAACGCCGTCTTTTGCGTTCCGCTCGCGTCCTCCGCGGAAAGCGAAACGTAATCCTCGACCTCGAAGCTTCCGCCGGAAGTTACTACCTCCAATACGACATTCTCGCCTGACGTAAGCTGTAGCGTTTGACTGCCGGTGTATGCCGTGCGTTTGTTCTCGGAATCGCGAATGACGAGTCCCATTACCGCGCCCAAGCCTTCCACCACGTTGACCTTGACGGTCGCCGACGCGGCAGTGTTCGTATCGGTAACCGTTACGTAAACGCTGTGCGCAGGCACCGACACTACCGATATTACGCCGTCGTTCGACACGCGCACGGCGTTAGCCGACGACGCGTACTCGAAGTTCGCCTCAACAGTTTTTCCGTTCGCGTCTATAAGGATAGGCGACACAATATACCGATCGTTCACGTAAACGTCTATCTCGTCCGGAACGATTATACTGTATTCGGCGGGTTCGTGGACCTTGTATTTAATTAGGAGATATACACCAAGCGCAATGCACGCGGCTAAAATGCCGGTCAGTACGCAAGATAATATCGTTATCGTCTTATTATTCCGCATAGTTCTATCCTTCTATCAAATTCAAATCGCCCTCGACGAGATCCCATATACGGTTATCGAACCCCAAGTCGTTAAATATTACGGCGCCGGTAAACAGCGCGGCGTTTGACGAATATACCGATATTTCTTCGTTGTTCTTGTCGCAGGTATAAACGCCGTGCGTAAGCACCGCCGCAGAATTGCTCGTTAGCGCCGAAGTCAGCGTGAACGCACACACCGCCGCAATGCTGCAGTTCGCATACTTTTCGGACAGTAAAATCTGCTCCTCATCGACGCAGCCGAGTCCGATATACGTAGGCACCGCAACCGAACTCAAAAGCGTTCCGTAATTGTACGCGCACACCGTGCCGAACGCAATCGTGTTATACACCTCGTCGACGATATTGCAATCGAACGCGCACGACACCACTACGTTGGCAATCGTACCGCAATTAACCGCGACGCACGGCGAGTACACGCCGTCGTTACCGCGCATTTTAAGCTTTTCAAACTCAATCTTGCAATCGCGAATAACGCCGTAGTTTATATTGGCAAGCCCGGCGTAAACGTCGGAGGCGGCAGTCACGCTGCCGAACGCGAACCGCGTATTCTTAACGACGCCGCCCTCGCCTATGCAACCGAACAGCGAATACCCATCGTTTGCGTCGGGTTCGTAGTCGAGATAAACGGTATAACCGTTCCCGTCGAACTCGCCGACGAATGGGTCGTCACCTTTGCCGAAGCAAAACTCACTGTCGGCGATACGAATATCGCCTAACAGCACGAACTTATCGTTGCCGACCGAATCCTTCTTTTTGAGTATTTGTTCGGCGTTAGTAATTTCCAAAATTTCCGGTTTATCCTTCAAGTAATACGAGCTTTCGAACTCGCGCTTTATAAAGCCGAGCGCAAACGTTATAACGCACAGCACGACGGTTATTATCGCACTGTTCCTGAATATTGCGCCTCTGTTTTGTTTTGCCATGTTTGCCTCCGAAATCTAAAAGAACAAGCCCACCCTTACGAAGTAGAACAAGATATACGACAGCACGTATACGACGACGGGCAACAGCCCGAACAGCGCCGTCATCTTTACCGCAGCCATAGTCCTATCGCCCTTTTTGCTTAGCTTGTACGATGCTATGCAAACTGCAAACGTGTAAACAGGCACAAGCGCGTACCACGGTTCGAAGTACAACAGTAGCCTATCCACGAATCCGCCCACGCTCGCCGATATTACGACGGGCGGCAAGAAAAGACACAATAGCGATGCCAAGCCGAACAGCGCTGCAAAAAGCAATACCAGCTTGGCTTTTTTACGCGCAGGCTTAGCCGCCGCCTTGGTATTGGCGGGCGCGCCGAACGTTTTTACCGTTTCGTCAACGACCGTCTTTCTCGCGCGCAGGTCGTCGCCGTAAAACGCTTCGTACGCCGAACGCCCCGGCAGTATTCTTTTTTGCTCGGCGGCGGAAATAGTGCAGAAATAACCGTACGTAAAGTCTGTTCTGTATTTGACGAATTCGGCGCTTATTTTCTTTTCGCCGGTGAGCTGCCCGAGATAACTATTTACCGCCACCGACAGGTTGCGCTTGTTGGTGGGCAGTCGGTAAAAGAACGACGAATATTCTTCTATCATCTCGTCCTGCCCACTCTTGACGTTTTCCTTTACGTAATCGAGATCAAGAAGCTTTGCGCGCAGGTCGTCGAGCAGCCGCGAAAAGCCGTAGCCGCTCCCGCTCATTTCGACCTCCAACTCCAACGCGTCCTGCATAGACAGCCCGTTGACGCGCTCGTTCAGCCAGTTCTCGCCCGAGTGAACGTTATATATAAATGTCGAATCCAAATCCGAGTTCAAACTCAGCTTGGGGAAAGTCCTGCTAAGCTCTACCAAAATCTCTCCCACCGCATTTACGAACGCAAGCTCTTCACGCGCCGACAACCGCTTGTTTTGGAGCATTTGCTTAAGTCCTCTGAACCTAAGCTCACAGCACTCGTCAATCGACCGCGCCGAATACGCCGACGCCATAAGAGTAGCTATCAAACACTTGCCTAATAGGCTATCGTAATATGACGAAACGATATCGAAAAACGCGTTGACGGCATCCCTGCCCGCCCTGCGCATAACGGTCACGTCCGAAATATCTATAGCGCGCCGCACAAGCTCCGCGCAGCCCGATAGGTCGCCGCTATGTCCGAGGCTTTTCCCGATAATCTCGCCGATAAGAGCGAACGCCGCCTTAATCGACTCGATATTGCCTACGCCGCACTTTGCAATCAGCTCGTCCAGCTTTATGCAGTCGGAATCTTCCGCCAGCATTTCCACCAGCATGCCGCGCTCCGCACTGCCGAGCGTGAGTAAATTATCTATAAGATAATCGCAAAATTTATCGCGCACCGCATAGCGTATCGTTTCGCTGTAGCTCATGGCGCGCCTTGCCGCGGCGATATCCTCCGCCGCCACGCCATTGGTTGCGGCGCGATCAAAAACGGCGTTCGCCGCGTCAATAAACGCGACGTCCTGTTCGGCGTCGACGTATTTCATATTCAAAATCTTGCACGCCAAATCAAAATCGTCGGGGTGAATTTCGAACGAATACAAAATCGACAATCTTTCCAACAGTTCGAGATCCACGCCGCCGTCGCGCCCGAACGCGCGTTTCATTCTATTGCCAAACGCGCCCACCGCCGCCGAGCTGCCCAAATCCAGCTCGTCTACCACCTCGCCGAACGCGCTGCGCTTTCCGTCGTAATTGTCGCGCATTTCGCGCGTATCGAAAACGTACCCGCTCGACTCGCAGGCGTCGTAGTCCAAGCCGACCGTATCGGGCAGCACTATTTTGACGCCGACCGTGACCGCATCGCCGTTATCATTAGTTACCGTGATTTTACGGGACGGCAAGCGAGTGCAACCGACAGAAAAGCCTACGCCGTTCATATAAATCGAGGGGAATATCAAGCCAAGCGCTTTTATATAGTTCTCGGCGTTCTCGCGACTTTCGGCAATTATAATAACGCGCTCGTCCGGCTTGCCGTACAGCAAAGCGTCGACCAGCTTGCCGAATATATGCTTGAGATTTCGCGTTATGGAAAAGTCTTCGACCAACCTGCCTATTTCGGGCAGCCTACCGCTCGGCAATACGTCCGACGCAGCGTCCTTGGAGGACGGTTGCCTATCCATTTTGCCTATGTATTTGGCGGGCGCGACGTTCAGCTCGTTCGCGCCAAACAGCAGCCCTTGCACGAACTGGTTGGAGCCTTCCGAGTTTTCGACCGACTGAATCATAACACGCTCGCCGTCGAGCGTGGCGTACGTGAACCCGCTTTCGCCCACCACGCCGCGCATTTTCTCGAAAACGCTTTCGTAATAATCGTAGCTGCGATTTGAACGGTCTACGCTGAACCGCTTTTTATATTCGTTGCCCTCGTGACGGTATTGATAATGTATCATCGCGGTTCTCCTTATATAATAACGCCGAATTGCTTAAGCATCCACAAGAACGGCATTTCCAACCGCTTGGACGAACACACGAACTTGATAGTACCCGGCTGGTTTATATCCTCGTTCTCGTTGTGAATACTATCCCTGAAATTAAACGACGACACGCAGAAATACTTGATATTGTTAAACTTAATATTCGGCAACAATTCTTTGCTCATAAGATACGACTTAATCTCCTCGCTGGCTACATCTATCTCGTTCTCGACATCGCTGCCCTCGTAATTGCCGTACGCGCCGTTAAAGTAGTCCGACCTCAGGCAGTGACAGTTGGAATCGAACTCGTTCTCGATAATATCCATTTTGGTAAGTATTACCGCGACTGGGCAGTTGGGGTTTAAGTTCGCTTTGTTTAACATTTCCGAAACCTTTTGGTTCCCGCCGACGTCCTTTTTGCCGTTGACTATGCAAAACACGCCTATGCACTCGCCGTTTGCGACGTTTTCGACTATTCTACTGTACTTGGCGTCCTCGCCCGAAATATCGTAAAACGAAACGTAGCTCCCACCGTTTACCTCGGCGATAAACGGATATTTATTATAGTCGCCTTCCGGCGTGGGCTTGGGATATTTCGACGGATAAAGGTTTATAGACCTATTGATATACTGCGTATGAGTATCCGTCCAATCGACGTCCTGCACGACGTACGCGCCATTCTTATCGTTGTCCCTTTTAAGTAGCGGAATAGACGCGGGCTTGACCGAAACGCCGAAGTTTTGCAGCCCGTTTGCCGTCATGACCATAGGCATACCCACCTTTTCCGCGCCCGACAAATCGAAAAATCTCGATATATAAGTGGTTTTGCCCGCGCGCGTAGAACCTACGAACGCTATTTTATATCTATCGTGATTGAGGTAATCGCTCGGCAGTAACCGCATCGTTTCCGGGTCGAACTGCTTGGGGTTATCGGGATTCAGGTCGCCCGCGCAGTACAGCGCGTGCTTGGCGGGGGAGTTCTTTTTGGTGCGTATTTCCGGACCGACGAGCTTGTCGCTACCGCAGCCCGCCGCGCCGCCGCTCTTGTACCCTTTTTGGTTTGCTATCTTTGCGGAAATCTTGCGATGACAATACGGACACGCGTCGTTGACGGTGGACAAGCTTCTGGCGGGACGCGTGCGACTGATTGCGCTGTTGCCGAGGCAATCGAGCAAGTAGTATTTTTCAAGCTCCGAAACGGCGAACGTCACGTGGAAGTAATTTTTTCTCGCCGCCGCGTCGCCGCTAAGCTCGACCGTTTTGGCGTATTCGCCGCCGCGCGAAAAATCAAGCTCGAAATCATCCACGATATTGACGCCGCTATCGTCCTTTAAGCACGGCAGTCTGTCCTTGGCGTACAGCAGCCTGACATTTATATTTTGCGGTCTGTCCGGGCAAACGAACTTGAGCGAAACTCTGTTTCCGGTAGCGTCTATATAGTATCCGATTTTTTTGCGCTGCGCGAAATTGACAGCGAAGAAGAAGGTCGCGACCGATTTGCCGCCCTTGAGCATTTCTATGATTCCGACGCCCGAATGATCGACAGTCGTTTTATCTTCTATCAGTATGCGGCAGCCGTTGCCCTGCTCCCAAAAATCTTCGAACGTGACGAGCGGACGGTCCTTGATTTCCGACTCGCGGTACTCGTCGCTTGACGGGTCGGTGAGCGGCGCACAGTTAAGCCCGCTGATATCGTACACGTATCTCACGCTGTCGTATTCCAACGAGGAAAGTGCCCGTTCCTGCTCGGCTGCGGGTTTTCCGCTAATCTCACGAAAAACGCTTTGCTTGCTCACCCATTCTTTTGGTACGGCAAACAAATGATACGGGAGTGCCGAATTGCGGTAGTCACGCTCGAAATAAAGCTTGGGCGTGCGAACGGTATCGGCGCCGCTGACCTTTTTTATCTTGTAGTCGAAAAAATACTCCGACATTTTATTACCTCTTTTTGCTATATTGCTTTTTTAAAATTTTTAACAAACTCTTTATCCGGAATGCCGACGGCAAGCTCTATGTTGCCCAACCCGAATATTTGCATGCTTCGTTTATCGTCGGCGTAGTCGGCGTACGGCCGCTTGAACTTATCGCTCAAAAATATCACCCGCTGATTGTCGCTGCCCATTAGGTTGCCAATGTCGGTATTTTTCTCCTCAACGTACGGACCGTCTATAAGCACGGCAATCGCGCTCAGCACGTAATCGGTGTACTCGTCGCCGCGCGCGCGCAACTCTTCTATCGTGTAGCCGGTATACACCAATATATCCTCGACACCGCGCTTCTTCAAAAACCTCACGAGCCTTGCAAGCTCCTCGGTCTGCATGAACGGCTCGCCGCCCGATATCGTCACGCCGTCTATACTCGCGTAGTCAAACCGCGAAAAATACTCGTCGATATCGCGCTCGTTGCGTGGCTCGGGTCTTTGCAACAGCGGCGATACACACCCCTTGCAGCGACGCGGACAACCGTTGACCCAAACCGCCATGCGGCTGCCGGGACCGAGCGTCGTCACGCCGCACACAGTCCGTTCGATCTGCATAAGCTACAACCTCTTAGCCATGAGCCGAGCCTCGCAACTCTTGCTCTCGCTTTCCACCTCGTCGTGCGCGACCGCGACGACCGTCGCGCCGGTAACGTACGACGACTTGACGGCACGCCGCTTGGGCGCCGACTTTGCTACTATCGCGTCGTACTTTTCCTCACCCTCTTTCGATAATTCAAAGTATCCGTGCGTCAATATCGCATCGCGACAGCCCGGTTTTTTGGTGTCGGTGTGTTCGGTCGTCTTAATCCGTCCACCACCATTTTTCGAATACTCGACGAGAAACTTTTTCACCTCGCCGCTCTCATCCATTTCATGCGCGACTTCCATAACGACGTCAACGTCGGTAGAACGCCCATCCGGTCGTTTTACACCGAGTAGCCTGCGCCGAATATTGCAATCTGACGCTATTATTTGCCAAACCACGCCGTCGCACCCCGGTTTTGCATAAATCGCTTCGAACGCAAGCCCGTTCTCCGACCTGTTGCAGTACACGCCCTCGTATCCCATTTCTTCCATAGTTTGACACGCCATCATGAACGTGGTTGCGGTCACCGACTCCGCCACCTTTTTGTCGGCGTTGATAAGCGCCGCATTCAGCCGTTTAAGCTGTGCCTGCGGGTGCTGTACGTCGAACTTAGTTTCTTCGGGCGCGCCCACGCCTAACTCGTTAAGCTCGGTCATTCGCGCCGTGTACTCGGCAAAGCTATCCTCGAGCAGCCGATCGTCGCGCTTGTAAACGGCGCACTCGTCGAGCATTTCCCTTAGCATGTTGAGCATACGCTCGTCGTTCGCCGAGCCGAGCATGACCTCGGTGACCGTCTTGAAAACGGATTGCAACTTCTCGCTGCTACACGTAGTGTACTCGGCGGAAGCAAGCTTGCCGTACTCCTCGTACACCATTGCGGCAAGCTCGGCGATATCGCCCTCCACGCCTTTGCGCTTGTACGTGCTTTCAAACGTCAGCTCTCTCAGCGCAGTACACGCCGAAAGCGCCCCCGCAAGCTCGGCAATCACTTTGACGTTCTCGGCGGTCTTTTGCTTGTACGCAATGTCGCTTATCTCAGTCAAGCGGTCTTGTACACGCTTGACTATTTTGTCCACGTCGCCGAGCGAAGATATTTCCGTTTGCCGTATATCGCTAAGTGTGTCGGACACTATAGAATCTATCAGCCCGTTCGAGCGCAGCGACTCCAACTTTTTTTCAAGCGCCTTGACCTCGGTGAGAGCGGCGCTCAGCTTTTTAAGCTCCGCGCCGAAGCTCTCGATTTCGGCGACGTTGAACTTGCCGCCCACCATATTGACTTTAATTTGCGACAGCCGCGAATTCAAGCCGTAAAACTCGGAGGGGGACCCGCTGTCACGAATAGCCGAACTCACCGCGTCTATCCGTGCGAGCTTTTCGCGGTAATCACGTTCGACGGACGCAAGACAGCCGAGCGCCTCTGTCTTAAGCGCTTCCGCTTTGGACGCATACCGCCCCACCCTAAATCCGGCGAGCGCACTAAGCGCGGCGTTAAAATCAGCTTGCGCCACGACGTCGTTACCCAATTTTTTGGAAACACCGTACGCCGAAGCTAACTGCTGCCGCGCTGCCGCGACGCCGCTACGTAGCGAACTCAGCGCGTTTTGGCGTTCACGTTCCAGCCGCTCTCTTTCGCGGCGTTCGCGCTCTTGACGCTCCAAATCGTACTCGTGCATAGCGTTGCGGATAATGCTGCGCTCGCTGTCGCTCAAGTACCCGTACCTATCGGCAATATCAAACACGACGGTGCCGTTAACACTGCCGACTATACGCCCGTTATATGTGGAAACGCTAACGTTGGGATTGTATCGTCTTGCTTCTCCAACAACGTATTTATCAATAGAACTCATATAACTCTCTCCGACTCCCTAACTACCTGCTAAATGTATCGTAAAGGCTTTGGCACTGCTCCATCATTTTATTAAGGTCATCCGCCCGATACCCGTTAAGACTGACGGCAAAAAACGCTTTGACTATTTCGTCGCTACCCAGCCGTCCGCATATCGTGGGTAGCGCGTCGTCCAAAATCCCGTCCACGTATTCCGCAGCCGTCACCGACTTGTTGTCTATACGCAGCACCGGATTGGACACATGCCTGAGATACTCCTCGGCGTTCGGGTTTTCGATTAACTCCAACAGAACGCTTATTTTGGAATTTTCGCAACCGTTCACGAACGGCTTAAGCACGCCGCGGTCGCACAGGCTTTTTAAAAGAAACGCCTGCCCCGCGTATTCGCGGTTCTCGTAGTCGTCCGCCTTGACGAAATACCCCTGACAAAAATTCCGCACGACGCGTTCGACCTCGCCGTAAAAATTCGCCGTCGTCAGCCGCAGTCCGTTTATATTAATCTCGGCGGGCGCAAACGCGCTGACATATTCTCTTAATAGCGCGCAATAGTAATCGTATTCCGACGCGTGCCACGACGACGCCTTAAGTCCCAGCGCGGCAAACGTGAAATTCTTTTCGCGTTGTCCGCCATCGACCGGCGGCTCGAACTTTTCCCGCACGTCCGCACGCCTGAGTACGCACGCGCGCGTCACTCTAAACCTTTGTAGGAAAGCGCACATGTTTTTCATGTTGGATAGATCGGTCGGCGTGTACATGTTGGTTATAAACTCGCTCACCGTGCCGAACCTGAGCGGCACGTAGCCGTTCTGCTCGTCTATCCAAACTATCTCGTTATTATCCCGAGCAAGCGTGACGGTTAAATCCTCGAAAAGCTTTTCCTCGTCCGAGCAGTGCAGGTAATGCACTATCTCAGCTTGACGCTTGGCGTAGAACTCCCTGAACCGCGCGCCGCCCTGTCCTTTGCCGCAAAAATGCTCCATGAAGTTGTGCCTATCGGTAAACCACGGACTAATCGGATTCATCGAGAACGGCTCGTCGCACCAATAAAACCCGCGCGGTGGCGTGCGCTTGAACACGACGTCGTAAAACAAATAGAAAAACTTTTGCGAAAGCGAATAGTTCTCGTCGGATAGTATTTTATCCACGTCTCGCTTGTTTACGTTGTCGACTGTCTTGACGAGCAGCCAAATAAAGCTATCGGTTAGCTCAAATTTATTCTTGAAAACCAGTCCGGTGTCCCAATACCTGAAAATCTCGGCGAGCGCGTCCTTTAGCGGGTGCGTTTTTACGCCGCGCACCGTCCCGCCGTCCTCAGTATATATCTTCATCGGCACGCCGCGAATGACAAACCTGTCTATGCTTTGGTCAACCTCGAACCTTTCCGGCTCGGCATCGCGCGACCGCAGCATGTCCTCTCGGCTCGGCACGTCGAAAATATCGTACTCGCCGCCGCCCGAAAAATCGTACTCGATATCCGTACTCGCGGTCTGCGCCGTGGTTGCGGCGGCAGCGGGTTGCGGCTCACGCGTCGGTGCTTCCGCAACGCCATGCGTCGTTCCCCAAATCGCGCTCGACTCGCTTTCGCCGTACTCGGCAACGTGCATAAGCGCGGCCTTCGCGTCGTCCACTATTCGCACCGACGCGACGGAAAACTTATCTACAGAAGTGCATATCGTCGCCTTGCAATCGCACGCCAAAGGACATGGAAGAGCGTCGTTCTTCTCGCACTTGACGTTCGGCGGCAGCTTAATACTCCGCCCTTTGTTGCACCTGACGATATATATCATTTTATTTCTCCATTCGACGAAAGCACCACTTCGCCCGAAACGAACTTGTCGATAAGCTCTATAACCGTTAACCGCGAAAGCCTATCCGACACCTTGTACTCAGGAACGGCGTCGCCGCCGTACGCCGCTAATATTTGCCAAAAGAGCGACTGATCGTCCGTTTTTGGAATCCGCCCGCGCTTACCGAGCCAGCCGAAAAATTCGCGTAGCCGTGCGTCGCAGCCGCCGCTCTTTGCCCAAGGCGTTTGCGCGGAAGCGTACGCATTCTTTGCGTAAAGCTTGTCGTACACACGCGCCGCGCACGCCGCAATAAAGACGTAAACCACTGCGTCCGCAACGCCGTTTATTCCGCTGTAAACGTTTTTACCGTAAAATAGCCGCAAGACGTCCTTGCCGTTATACTGCGCGGCTTCCATAGCGCACTTGACGCACAGCTTGCGCGACAGCTCGTCTTCCCCTGCCGCTTTCAGCTTGCCGGCATATTCGAGTCCTTGCTTAACATAACTATCGAAAACGGCACTCATTGTTTTAGCTCCAAATTATATCGTCGGGACCAGTAATCTCGCCGTTGCAGGAACAGGTTATAGTCGCGCCTCTGAGCTGCGCCTTGCTCTTTCCGTTGACACCCAGCACGTACGGCGTGAGGTGCTTGGATAGACTGCCCGAAAAGAGTTTACCGGTATTCTTTATTATGCCGCGTGCGCCCAGCTCGCGCACCTTGGTGTCCTCGCAGTACCGCGTGATAGCCGCACGCACCGAATCGGGACAAATAATATTCGCAATCCCGTTAGACTCTTTAGCCGACTTGATAACCGAATCAATCTTGGAATCGACGATTTTGGGCACCGCTTTCTTTCCTATAAAGTTGTAATATACGATAGAATCCTCTATTCTGCCGTAAAGCTCCGGGCGCTTGAGCTTGCAATGGAAATACCGCTTTACGTTATACCGCAAATGCTCGCGGACGGCGGCGTATATCTCGTCCTCGCTCTTGCCCTCCTCTTCCATGCGCTTTACGCCTGCCATATCCATCCGCTCGGGTGTGGTTTCCTCGCCCATCAACTCTTTGTCGTTTTCCTCCGACTCGAACGGATTGTTCTTGGCGGGCGCGGTTACGCCGGCATTGGACGTTATAGCGATTATGCAGTCAGTAAAGCGCACCGTTTCGCCCTTGCCGTCGGTAAGCCTGCCGTCGCCGAGAATTTGTAGGAATTTATCGAGTATGGAGTTTGCCGCTTTTTCTATCTCGTCGAAAAGTATGAGCGAGAACGGCTCTTTCTTGACCGCATTGGTCAGCTTGCCGCCCTCTTCGTACCCAACGTATCCCGGCGGTGCGCCGAACAGCTTTTGGTCGGCATGGTCCTCGCCGTATTCCGACATATCAAACCGCACGATTCTATCCTCACTGCCGAACACGCATTCCGCAAGTTGTTTGCATAGCTCGGTCTTACCCGTACCGGTAGGACCGGCAAGGAAAAGCACCACGCGCGGAGCGTTGGGATTTTCCGCTCGGTCAAGCCCGAGCGCCGCTCGCGCCATTATAGACTGCGCGGAGCCGAGCGCATGATCCTGACCTTGGATCTTTTTGCCCACCTTAGCTTTTATATTGAGCATTTCTTTTATAATGCCGTCGTCGTCCCAAGGATTGGTCATATCGCCCACGCTGAACGACGAAATTGAATACCCGAGCTTATCCGGGTCGGTCAACCCCGATTGCGCCGCGAACGCGCGGTACCTGCGAAGCGCCTTCAGACTGAAGTCGTTTGTGTACGCGAGGAATTTTTTCTCGACGGGATCGCGCTTAGCCTCGGGATTGTCACGCCTATACGCTTCGGATATTGCGCGGTATCTTTGCGCAAACTCGCCGCCAAGGCAATCCGCGTCGTTAAGCATTTCGTGAAAATAACTGATTTTATTATCCTCGGACGGCTTGGATACGTTCAGCACCTTTATGAACGGATTGGCACGCTCGTCGGTAAACCACGACGGGAGATCGCTCACCTGATTGGCGAGAATAACGAGCTTGTGCTTTTTGACGTTTCCGTCGCCCTGATTGGACTCCAAGCTCTGCGCGATATTCAAAAGCTGCCTAAAGTACATAAGCTCTTCGCCGCTCAGTCCGTTGGACGAACCTTGGCGAGAGAGCAACCGCGAGGTCATGCGGATAACGAACAAATATCCGCTCGGCTCGTTCGCACCGAACAGCAGATTCCAAATACTTTCTTCAAACCTGCGCAGTATGTCGAACTGCCGAATATCAAATTGGTTAATTCGCCCGTTCCGTTCGGTCACCGCGTACTGGATTTTGGAAAAGTCGAGCGACGCTCCGGACGAGCGGTGGTCGATAAGCAACTTATCCAGCTCCTCACTGTGCAAGATATCCCAAAAATGCTGCGACATTTTGGAGTCGTAGTCCATGCACACGCGCGGCTTGCCGTTCGGATTGTTCGGGTCAGGCTCCTCAATAGGGTCGCCGTCGTCGCAAATCCTAAACCGCTTCTCGAGCGACTCGGTGGGGTCGTAAATAATGACTCTCTTTTTCAGCTCGGAATCCTCGTGTTTGGAATAAATCTTGTCGAAATAATCGTGCAGTCTGCAATACGACACAGTATCGCCGTCGAGATAGGGCTGATCGTCGTCGATAAACCCCTCCAGCACAAACGTATTGTAGATAGGAAAAAAGGTTTCAAAGTCCTTTTGCCACTTCATCTTCCAGCTTTCTTCGTTATTTGCCATCTTTAACTACCTCTCGATATTCGTTATTAAACCGTTGCACATGCCGTCCATCACACTCACCGCGCTCATCTCATGCGCCGAATCACAATGGTCGTTTATGATATCCGAAAACAAAGTTCGTAGCTCGCAGTCGCTAATCCCCTTGCCGTCGTAAAACACCCGCACCGCGCCGTCCGTCGCATGCGCCGTGAACGCGACAAGATACCGCTTCAGCTCGTATGCGTCGGAAAACCGCAGTCCACTGCGCGTGTAATAACTTGCGCCTTCGTCGTTGCACCCGAACTCGCCCTTGACAGTAAACCGCTTTTGCACCATTCGCGACGTCGCGCCGAAATAATCATAGCGAATCATCGGCAGTTTGTCGGCGGGCAGTCCGCTCACAACGTCCACAAACGTACGAATGCCGTCCAGCTCGACGACGTTAAACATGTGCGGGACCTTACGCCCATCGTTGGTTTCACCAAGCACACATGTGCACTCAATGCCGAACCGCTCACACAAAACCTTAAACGCCTTGGCTACGCCCTGACACACGCAGCGTTTATCAACTATCGCGCCGTACGCCGAAAATGCGTTGCTATGATTAAGCATGAATTCCGCAATGCGGCTCAACGATGGATTGGTGCGAGCCAGCTCGCAGTATTTGTCATAAACGTCGCTGCTGTACTTGACGGTGGACGCGAGATAATCGTAAATCTTTTTGCATACGGCGTAATCGTCGTCACTCGACTTAATTTTGCCGTTCAGTCTGTCCAGCGCCGACTGCAAATGATAGGAATATTCACTCTCGTCCGCATCCGAATACTCAAACTCAAACCTGACGGTGTTGTTACGCGCCTGCGGCACTCCCCAAAGTATCCCCGGATAGTTTATAAAATCCGGTCTATCCATGACCACAGCCTGCCAAGCGACCTGCGCGGTTTCCGCGTCGGCACACGCAATCGTACACTCACGCGCCGCCCGCGAGAGCGTCGACTGTATCACACCGTAAACCGCCTTTGCTCGCGCGTCGAGATTGTCGTAATAATAGCTGCTTAACATTATGTACTCCCGTGTAAAATTATATCACATAACCACTACAATTGCAACAATTATTCTAATATTGTCGTATAAAAGCGATATTCGCCCACAACTGGCATATATTTCCGAAAATAAATATCCCCGAGTGTAACGCGAGACATTTTATTTTCGGGCATAGCCTTAATAATATTGGCGGCACATAAATGCGCTATTTCGCCCTAAAAAACAAAAAAAGTTGGTCGATATGAAGTGACATAACGACCAACTGAATTGTGTGTGTCGAACAAAATCTCGCGTTTTGGGTAGTGTGTACTACAAAATCTCGCATCTTGACAAATGGAACTTGTACGCTTTTAATTTATATCTTTAGCCATTCAACACCCATTCCGAAAAATAATTATGACCATGTAAACCTACTTTTTAATAAAATGTCAAGCTGTTCCTGCGCTTTCGGATGACCATTCTCGACCGCTTTTTCAAACCAATATTTTGCCTGTTCTGTATTTTTTTCAGTTCCCCACCCGTTGAGATAACAGCGCGCGAGATCATATTGACAGTCGCAATTATTTACTCTGGATGCGACGGATAGTAATCTAAACGCCTTAGATAAATCTTGCGAAACAAAGATACCAAGCTGTCATTATTCATAATTCACAACACTACAACAGTTCAAGTCCGCCCAGGCGAGTCTTTTTGTCCAACTGAGTTAGAAGTTTGTTGTGCAAAAAAACACTTTTGATTTATCGATAAAAATTGACTGTACGAACACATATTTTTGCTTTCGTTCGCCGTCAAATGGTAAATTTTATGACGAATAAGTCATATTTTACCCCAAAAATGAAAAAAGTCGGTCGATATGGAAGTGACATATCGACCGACTGAACTGGTACACCCGACAAGATTCGAACTTGCGACCCTCAGAATCGGAATCTGATACTCTATCCAACTGAGCTACGGGTGCATATTTGCCGACACGGTTTATTCCGTATCGGCTTTGTCATTGGTTTATCGCTTTATTGCCGATATCGTCGCCGATACTGACAACCGAGCTGCGAACACATACTTACCGACACAGTTTATTCCGTATCGGCTTTGTCATTGGTTTATCGCTTTATTGCCGATTTCGACAATCGAGCGCCGAATAGGTATCCCGCGTTATTCCCGCGGGGCTTGCGGCGTTTCGACGCCGCACACTAATATTACCATTACCGCGAAAAAAACACAAGGGAAATAACGCGGTTGTCGATAAATCGCCGTCGATAATTTTTATTCCAAGCTTATTTGCCGAATAATCGCGCTCGTATTATTTGATTTTACGCTCGGGCTTTACGGGGAAATTGGTTTTGCTCGTAAGCTTGATTATGGCAACGCCCTTATCCGCCACTTTTCCGCCGAACGGCTTATACGTCATCAAGTCGGTATACTCGCCCTTAGGCAGCTCGGGCGTATATTCGCTGCCCGAGTTGTTGACTACGACGTACACCGTTTCGGTTTCCGTCTTGCGCTTAAAGAACATGACGCCGTGGTCGGAATCGACGCAGCAATATTTGCCGTGAGCGAAAATCTCGCGCTCGTTGGCGCGCACAGCGCCCAGCTTTTTGTACCATTTGAGCAGGTCCTTGTCGCCCTCGCCCCACGGGTAGCATTTTCTGTTGAACGGGTCCTCGAACCCTTCCATGCCGACCTCGTCGCCGTAGTACACGCACGGCACGCCGGGCAGAGTGTACTGCAACGCCGACGCCATTTTTACGAGCCTTACCGCCTCGTCTCTGTTCTTGACGCTCGCGGTCGCCTTATCCTCACGGCTCGCGATATGCCCGTTGTCGCCGAGCACCGTCAAGAGCCGCGCCGTATCGTGGTTATCCAAAACGTTCATCAAGCAATCCACGGCATGCTTGGGATAGTTATTCACTATAAAGCCTACCGTGCTGTCCAGCCGATTGCTGTCGCCGCAGCGCACGAAATTCAAGATGTCCTCTTTGAACGGATAGTTGGTAACGCTGTCGAGCTTGCCGTTAATCAAAAAGCTGCGGCGTTTTCCGTCCGTGACCATATTGGTCGCGTCCATAAACACCTCGCCGTACATGACCGCGTCGGGGTTTTCCTGCTTGGCGGCGCGCACGCAGCGCGAAATGAATTCGTCGGACAACCGCTCGCAAACGTCCAATTTCCAGCCGCCCAAGCCGAGCCGCGTCCAATGCCGAATTACGCCCTCCTGACCGTTGACGAATTCGTCGAACATGACGTTGCCGTCGTCTGTGTCGGGCATGATGCTTATATTGTATCTGCAATCGTACTCGTTAGGCCAATTTTTGAACTTGTACCACCCGTAATACGGGGATTTGACCGACTGATACGCGCCCGTCGCGTCGTACGTGCCGTACTTATTGAAATAGATACTGTCGTCGCCCGTGTGCGAGAACACGCCCTCCAAGATAACGGTTATGCCGCGTTTTTTCGCCTTTTTGATTAAATCCTTTAAGTCGTCAATCGTGCCGAAATCGCCGTCCACGCGCATGTAGTTGGCGGGGTCGTACTTATGGTTGGAATGCGCCTCGAAAATCGGCGTGAGATAAATGCAGGTGACGCCCAAATTTTTGAGGTACGACAGCTTTTTGGTAATGCCCTTTAAGTTCCCGCCGAAAAAGTCCTCGTTGCGAACCTTGCCGTCGGCGTCCGCTCTGAACTCGGGCACGCCGCCCCAATCCTCGCGATAGGTCGCGTACGGCTTGGTTTTGAGTCTGTCGCCGCCGATAAAGAACCTGTCGGGCATAATTTCGTACACCACGCCGCCGTCGATAGCCGAGGGCTTATACTCGTCGTCCGTGACGGTGAGCTGCCATTCCTGACCCTTGCCGAGCAAAGCGTTCAAGTCGAGGTCGCTGCCTACGCGGTAAACCTGCTCCTCGTTGCTAATCTCGAAATGATAGAAATACAAGCCCGGCGTAGTCACCTTGATTGTGAGCGAATATGTAAACTCGTTGTCCTCGTCCTTGACGAGGTTCATTGCGTACCGCACGGCGTCCTCGCCGTCTTTGGTAAGCACGAAATGCACCTCGGACGGGTTTTGCGGGCGGTTAAACCGCAAATTCAACGTGATGGGCTCGTCGGTCGTCGCCGCGCCCGTAGGGGTCTTGCATTTTTTGCAGTTGGGGAAAAACGTAACCGTCTTAGCTGTCTTTTTCATATATCTCTCCTTTAATTCGTAATGCGTGATTGAGCGATTACGCGCGGGCGCGCTCGCCCGCGACTACGTAAAACGCAATCGGCGGCGACGGAATTTACAGCCGTACGCTCGCCGATGCCTTACGCGATATCCCATACGGGATACGCGGTCCGAATTACTTCTTTACGCGCTTTAATTTCCAAATGCCCTTTGCATAGTCCGCAATCGAGCGGTCGGACGAGAATATGCCCGCCTGCGCTATATTGATAAGCGCCATCTTGTTCCAGCGCTGTTTGTCCGCATACGCCGCGTCCATGCGCGCCGCCGCCTTTTCGTA
The DNA here is from genome assembly GCA_910577945.1 of uncultured Christensenella sp. Classification (GTDB taxonomy): domain Bacteria; phylum Bacillota; class Clostridia; order Christensenellales; family Pumilibacteraceae; genus Anaerocaecibacter. The sequence continues at coordinate 24,215 of CAJTNI010000004.1, forward strand.
GTCGTCGAAGTCGAGCAGGCACATGTACGGGTCGGCGACGTTGTAGCTGCCCGCAATGAGGTAGTCGGCAATGTCCGAAAAGCTCTCGCCGTCGAACCCGACGCGCAGTCTGTCCACGACGCGCTTGATTTTGTCGTTGTGCGTGTAAATGGTGGACGAGTTGTATCCCGCGCGCCACGCGCGTTCGACCTCCTCCGTCTTTAAACCGAAGATGAAGATATTGTCGTCGCCAACGCGCTCGCCTATCTCGACGTTAGCGCCGTCGAGCGTGCCGAGCGTCACCGCGCCGTTAATCATGAACTTCATGTTGGACGTACCCGACGCTTCCTTGCCCGCGAGCGAAATCTGCTCGCTGACCTCGGACGCGGGAATGAGGTGCTCCGCCTGCGTGACGTTGTAGTTTTCCACGAACATGACGTCCAGCTCTTGCTTGATTTTGGGATTCTTTTGAATCTCCTGCGACAAGCAGTTGATAAGCTGAATTATGCGCTTGGCGTGCATGTAGCTGCCCGCCGCCTTCGCGCCGAATATAAAGGTTTGCGGCGTGACGTTCTTTTCGGGATTGTCCAAAAGGTCGAGATAGTAATTGACGATTTTGAGCACGTTCAAGAGCTGACGCTTATACTCGTGCAAGCGCTTGATTTGCGTATCGAAACGCGATTCGGGATTGAGCACAAAGCCCGTCGTGCGCTTGACGTAATCGGCGTAGTCCTTTTTGTTCTTGTGCTTGATTTTGCCGATTTTTTCGAGCACGGTCTTGTCGCTCGCGAACTTGACGAGCGTCTCCAAGGTCTCGGGCTTGGTGTAGAAATCGTCGCCTATAAGCTCGGAAATAAGCTCCGAAAGATTGGGGTTGGATTGAATGAGCCAGCGTCTATGCGTAATGCCGTTGGTAACGTTTGTAAAGCGGTCGGGATACACCTCGTTGAAATCGCTGAAAATCGTATCCTTGATAATCTCGCTGTGCAGCGCCGAAACGCCGTTTACGCGCTGCGAGCCGATTACGCACAGGTTTGCCATTTTGACCTGACCGTTGTTGATTATCTGCATATTGCCTATTTTCGCGCCGTCCGTATTGCGCGCTTCCATAGCGGCGATAAATCTGCGGTTGATTTCGCAAGTAATGGCGTAAATGCGCGGCAGCACCATTCTGAACGTGGTTTCGTCCCACTTTTCGAGCGCTTCCGCCATGACGGTATGGTTGGTATAGTTGACCGTGCGGCTCGTGATATCCCACGCCTCGTCCCACGAGAAATCGTATTCGTCCATGAGCAAGCGCATAAGCTCGGGGATAGCGAGCGCCGGGTGCGTGTCGTTAGCGTGAATAACCGCCTTGTCGGGCAGGTTTTTAAGGCTCTTGTACAAACGCAAATGGTCCTTGATAATGCTTTGCAGGGACGCCGACACGAGGAAATACTCCTGCTGCAATCTAAGCTGCTTGCCCTGACTGTGGTCGTCGGACGGATACAAGACCTTGGAAATGACCGCCGCCTCGTTTTCGCGCTGCATCGCTTTTTCGTAATCGCCCTGCGAGAACGAGCGCATGTCGAACTGAGTGGTGGACGTCGCCGACCACAAGCGCAGCACGCTCACGCCCGCGTTGTCGCCGTAGCCCGAAATCATTACGTCGTAGGCGATTGCGTCGAGCTTGGTGCTGTCCACGTAGTTGACGTGCAGCTTGCCGTCGCGCTCGTACTCCTCCACGCGTCCGCCGAGGTTGACTGTAAAGCGTTTATCGGAGCGCGGCATCATCCACACCTCGCCGCTGGGCAGCCACATATCGGGCAGCTCGACCTGCTGATTGTCAACTATGCGCTGACGGAAAAGCCCGTACTCGTAGCGAATGGTAAAGCCCATTGCGGGATAGTTGAGCGTCGCCAAGCTATCCATAAAGCACGACGCCAACCGACCGAGTCCGCCGTTGCCGAGCCCTGCGTCCGACTCGCGCTCGAATATGCTGTCGAGCGAAAACTTCATGCCTTTGAGGCATTCGTCGAACTGCTGCGTGAGTCCGAGGTTGAACAGGTTGTTTTTAAGCGACCTACCGATTAGGAACTCCATGCAGATATAGTACACGCGCTTGTACTTACCCTCGGCAATGCGCGCGTTGTTTTCCTGTTTTTTCTGTAATAATATATCCCGAACTACCAAAGACACCGCTTTGTACATTTGTTCTTCAGTCGCCTTTTCGGGCGTGATTGCAAAATAGCGCGCCAGCTTATCGAGTATAAGCTCCTGCACTTCATTGGTTGTTTTAATCATATATCCTCCGTTGCGTAATTTGTTATTTTAGACTAATGAGGGTACGGGATGACGACCGCGGTAGAACACATTTTTACGGGCGAATCGCGGTCTATACGCGCGAAGTCGTAGCCTCGGCGCTACTACGAGCGAGTTTAACGCCGATAGAGCCGAAAACAGTCCGTCCGGGTGTGTCCGACTGCGGTCGCTACCCCGTAGAGGACGGCAAGCTCGCGCCGCGCGTCCGATTATGAACAAAAATTTCAGCCGATTAAAGAGCGGTAAAGGTCGTTATACTTTTGCGCCGACTTATTCCAAGAGAAGTCGCACGCCATGGCGCGCTTTACCAGCTCGCGCCACTCGGGCTTGTGATAGTAATACATGGAAACGGCGCGCGTAATGGTTTTGTCCATAACGTCCGAATCGTATTCCTCGAACACGAACCCGTTGCCGCCGTCCTTTTCGCAATCCTTAATGGAATCGATAAGCCCGCCCGTGGCGCGCACGATAGGCACTGCGCCCATGCGGCACGCTATCATTTGCGTGAGCCCGCACGGCTCTGCGCGCGACGGTATCAAGCACATATCGGCGGCTGCGAGCGCCTTTTTGGCGAGGTCGCGGTTATAGGTTATGAGCGCGCGCACGCGGCGGTCGTACATGTTTTGAATGTGCATGAAATACCCCTCCACGTCGTGGTCGCCCTGACCTATTATTATGAGCTGAATGTTCGTGTCGAGAATGTTGCCGTCCGTCCCGACCTTGTTTATCGACTTGCGCAGCAGGTCGTATCCCTTGTGCGGGACCATGTGCGCTATCATGCACACGACGGGGATATCGGCATTTTCGGGCAGCGACAGCATGCGCTGCAATTCCAGCTTGTTTTTCGCCTTGTCCTCGATTGTGTCCGCCGAGTAGTTGACGAACAGCGACGGCGACGTCGCGGGGTCGTACTCGTCCACGTCGATGCCGTTGAGTATACCCACTATCTTTTCGCGGTTTTTAATGAGCACGCCGTCCAGCCCGTCCGCATACTCGGGCAGTCTGATTTCGCGCGCGTACTGCGGCGACATGGTAGCCACCTTGTCGGCGGCGCAAATCGCGCCCTTTACGAGGTTGAGCCTGTCGTTGTACTCGACGAGCGGCAAATCGTTTTCCGAAATACCGAACACGTCGCCCGCGATTACCAGCGGATATATACCCTGATAACTTATGTTGTGAATGGTGAACACGTTCTTGATATTTTCGTAGCCCGCGCGATTTTTGTATTCGAGCGCGTAGTATACGGGCACGAGCGCGGTCAAGTGGTCGTTCGATTGCAGCACCTCGGGCTTAAAGTCGAGATGGGGCAAAAGCTCCAACACCGCTTTGGAAAAGAACGCGAACCGCTCCGCGTCGTCGTAATATCCGTAGACGTCCGCGCGCTTAAAGTAATATTCGTTATCCACGAAATAGTATATCACGCCGCAATACTCCATGCGGAACAGTCCGCAATACTGATTGCGCCAAGAAAGCCCGACGGTGATATTGCACACAAACGTCATTTTCTCTTTGAACCTGTACGCGACCTCCTCGTACAACGGCAGAATTACTCGCGCATCCGCCTTTTTGGTCTTGTTGAGCGCGCGCGGCAACGCCGTGCACACCTCGCCCATTCCTCCCGTCGAAGCGAACGGAACCGCCTCGGTCGTTACGAACAGAACGTTGTTTGTCTTTACTGCTTTCGCCATACTATACTCCTTGCCGAACGTATTATAAGTCTATCACACGCAAGCCGTTTTGCGCCGTTTCGGCGCAAGTTTTTTTCGTTAACGTCGGCATTATTATGATTGTTTTTGTCGGTTATTTCTTTGTCGCGGCTTTTTTCGCCGTCGACTTCTTCGCTGCGGGCTTCTTTGCTGCGGGCTTCTTTGCCGCAGGCTTGTCGGCGGGCGACTTTTTAACCGCGGGCTTGTCCGCCGCAGCGGGCTTCGCCGCGGAAGCTTTCTCTGCGGGCTTATCCGCCGTCGGTTTGTCAGCCGCGGGCTTGTCGCTCTTGTTCGGGCAGTACAACAGTATTCCGCCCATAGGAGGCACGTCTATACAGAGCGAATCGTCCTTGCCGTGGCTGGAAATTTTTTCGGTCTTGAATTTTGCGCCCGACTGCTCCCACTTGTAAATCTGCGTGCGCAAAAGCTCGGTGTACTCGCCCTCGTGCGCGCCGAAACGGTACCCGTCGTGCGGCACGGGCGAGAAGTTGATGATTGCGACCATGCGGTTGCCCTCGCCGTCTCTGCGCTCGTATATGAGAATATTTTGCAGGTAGTCGTTATTGACCAACCACTCGAAGCCGCGCCAATCGTAGTCTATTTCGTGCATGGCGGGGTAATTCTTGTAAATGCCGTTGAGCGTCGCCACGAACTTTTTGAGGTCGGCGTGCGCGGGATAGTCGAGCACCGACCAATCGAGCTCCTTTGCGAAATTCCACTCGTTGAACTGTCCGAGCTCCGCGCCCATGAACAGCAGCTTTTTGCCGGGGTGCGAGAACATGTACGTAAGGAAATTGCGCACGCCCGCGAACTTCATGTCGTAATCGCCGGGCATTTTGTTGATGAGCGAGCCCTTGCCGTAAACGACCTCGTCGTGCGAAATAGGCAGGATAAAGTTCTCGGTAAAGGCGTAAATCATGGAGAACGTAATCGTGTTGTGGTGGTACTTGCGGAACACGGGGTCGGTCTTGATATACGACAGCGTGTCGTTCATCCAGCCCATGTTCCACTTGAAATTGAACCCGAGTCCGCCCATGTCCACGGGGCGCGAAACGCCGCTCCACGACGTGGACTCCTCGGCAATCATGAGCGCATTGGGGTACTTTGCGAACACCGCCGTATTGAGCCGCCGCAAAAATTCCACAGCCTCCAAGTTCTCGTTGCCGCCGTGAATATTGGGACGCCATTCGTAGCGGCCGTAATCGAGATACAGCATGCTCGCCACCGCGTCCACGCGCAAGCCGTCGATATGATACATATCCAGCCAATAGAACGCGTTGCTTATGAGGAAGTTGCGCACCTCGTTTCTGCCGTAATCGAAGCAGCGCGTACCCCATTCCTTGTGCTCCATACGCAACGGGTCGCTGTGCTCGTACAACGGACCGCCGTCGAACTCGTAAAGCCCGTCGCCGTTCTTGGGGAAATGCCCGGGCACCCAATCGAGAATAACGCCTATGCCGCAGGCGTGCATTTTGTTTACGAGATACGCAAAATCCTCGGGCGTGCCGAACCTGCTCGTCGGCGCGAAATATCCCGTAACCTGATATCCCCACGACCCGTCGAACGGGTACTCCGCGACGCCCATAAGCTCCAAATGCGTATAACCGAGCTCTTTGAGGTATTCGCTCATTTCGTCGGCGAACTTGCGGTAATCGAAGGTGTTCCCGTCCGCGTACCGCCGCCACGACGCTATATGCGCCTCGTAAACGCTGATAGGCTTATTGTACGGCTCGCGCTTGTTTTTGATATATTCGGCGTCCGTCCACTTGAAATGCTCGATGTCCACGACCTTAGCGTTCGTTCCCTCGAATGTCTCGCGGTGGAACGCAAACGGGTCGCACTTATATATAGGATAGGAAAAGCCGTTTTCTATATAGAATTTGTAGTTATCGTACAGCTTGACGCCGCGTACGGTCGCCTCCCAAATACCCGCCTCGGTGATTTTGGTCATGCGGCAGGCGTTGACGTCCCAACCGTTGAAATCGCCGATTACGGAAATCGAGGTGGCGCGGGTGGACCATACGCGGAAAACCGCGGTTTCCGTAGCACGGTCGTAATGACAACCCAAATATTTATAGGCGTCGTAAAGGTCTCCATGATGATATGCGTCGAGCAACATATTGTCCATGAATAAATCTCCCTTTTATTTGTTTTAGCTGTTTTATTATACACCATGCCGACCGAAATATCAAGCCTTTTTAAAAGATTGCCAAAAGGTAATTAAACGCGAGTTTTACGGCGGCGCGCGTTTACTTTTCGGTCGGCGAGCGAGCGAAATTGTAGTGGTTGCTACTATGAGCGAGCTTAACGCAGAGATTGCTCAAAACAGCTCGTTATCGGGGGCTATCCTTGGGATTAGTCGCTCGTATGAACGGCAAATACGATTTCGTCATCCGAACTCGCAAGCCAGCCGCCGATTTTTTTTTGCAATACCGATTTATCGAATATATCACGTAGTCTTCCTTATCGAACAGTCGCAGGCTTTGAGAATCGCCTACCGCCTTTACGATTAATTAAATGGCAGCCGCACATATCCAACGCCACGGTCAGCTTGTCGAATTTCATAGTATTTTCCCCCGCTTCGTATTACAAACGGCGTAACGGTTTTGCGCAAATCCCGTCAAAGTCGCAAAAGCCCCCGAACAATCGGGGGCTTAAAACCTTACAGCGCGCACAGCGCTTTTATCGCGCTTATCGCGTAGTACGGGTCGTAGTACGACGGGTCGTACGAGCCCATAGCCGCGATGATTATGACTACGCTTATTATTACCGAAAGCACCGATAAGACGATAGACACGATGGAGACTATCAGCCCCGCTTTGGCAAGCCCGCCGTACGGCAAGCCCTCCTCGTTCGCCTTTTTCAAACCGAGCCAAGAGCAAATTATTCCCGCAATAGGCACGAAGAACGCGAGAATAAATCCCGCAATCGCGAGCGTGTTGCCGTCCTCCGATTTCTTGGCGGCGGGTTGATTTTGATTTTGCTGCACGGGCATGTCGAACACGTCGGCAGAGGTCGTTTCCTTAGCCTGCTCCGCGCCGCAGAACGGGCAGTATTTGAGATTTTCGTCGAGTCGCTTTCCGCAATAACGGCAAAACATATTTTGTACCACCTTTATCGGCGTATCTTATGCGATACGCACGCATGCTTGTATGTATCATAGTAGCATATGTGTACGAATATGTCAATATTTTTTTGCAAATCGTCGAAAAATACCCGAGCTTGTCACATTACGGCAGCGTTTCCGCGCCCGATTGCGCGGCGGCGCGCTCCGCCGCCTGTGCCGCTGCGGGCAAATCCGCCTCGACCGTATTATCGGCGACGGTCGTAGCGTCGGAGACTGCGCACGCCTCGCCCGCCGCCGCGGGCTTCAACGCACGTTTGTCGTCGAACGTCGCCGTCATGAACATATTGAAGCTGCGCGATGACAGCAGTATGCATAGCGCGGCGACGGTGATTGCGCTGTCCAAAAGTCCGTAAGCGTTATATCCGAGACTGAATCCGAGCTTATACCCGAACGAAAAGCCGTCGCCGTACCACAGCTCGAAATTCATTATGCCGGACACTGTTTGGCAAAAGTATCGAATAATCATGTGCGCGATTGCGCCCGCGAAAATACCCCAATGCCCGCCGACGGTGAACGCCCACTTTTTGACCGAGCTTTTCGCGCCGCGCGCGCCGTCCGTCTTGTCGCGCTTGATAAACGCCGCGTACTTTTGCGGCTTGTAGCAAAACAAGCCCGCCACGCACAGCGAAAAATACGGCAGTATGTAATCGAAAAACGCCGACCAGGGCGAAACGATGTTGGGGAACTGAATAAACTGCAAAAGCGTGTACGCCGCAGTCACGACAATGCCCTTGCGAAAACCGAAGTAATAGCAGTATATAAAGATAGGCACAAGCGACGCAACCGTTATCGTGCCTCCGTTGGGCAACGTTACGCCAGCCCAGCTCAGCGCAAACGCGAGCGCGAGACACGCCGCGCCGTACGTAAGGTCGCGGGTCGTATACGCGATTTCCCACTTGTGAACGAGCCGCGGCACTGCGTTGACCGCCACGACCGTAATCACCATTACGGCGAGCATGGCGAACAGTATAGCCAGCCCCGCGCCCGTGAGCGTAACGTCCTCCCACACCGACGAACAAACAAACATAACAAACTCCTCGAAGGTATTTCGATGCGGGGCTTGTGCGAAAACGTCCGACTACGGCAATCGGACGGCTATAAAAAACGCGTCCGACCCGTAAGGATAGAACGCGAAAAATCGAATGACTTCGACGACTCCCTACGCGAGTGCTAGCTCACAGGTTCAAAGGTACTGCCGCGAAACATCGGCATCTCAGCAACTTCGGTTGCGCCCCTGCATCAATTGATTTTATTATACTACGTTTCGCGCGCGCTGTCAAGCGAATTCGCGCATATCCGTAAATTTACAATACAAAAGCTTGACGCACGACAGCATAGCGAATGATTGGCGGAGCGGAAGCCAACGTTGCGCGGAGCGGAGGGATCCTTTGCGATGGCTGTATTCGGGTGTAACGAACAACCTCCGACAGAGCAATCACACGGCATGCGCCAAGCCAAAGGCTTGGCTCCGCCCGAAATAAGCCCGCGTCTTGTACGCAGGGCAAACGTATAAGCTATTCGAGCGCAATAATTTACTCGTTCCGTGCGATGCGAAAAGTCGTCCGATGCGTTCCCGATTCCCGACTATTTATTTTTGAAGTGCACGTTAAAGCCGTCGGTTTTGTCGTCATACACGGCGAGAATAATATTGTCGAGGTCGGATTTATCGCCTATGCGCAGCCGATTGAACAGCCACGCCTCGTCTTTGTCTATCTCGGACAAGCCCGAATGCGACACCGCGCCGTCGGCGATAAGCACGTTCGCAAGCTCGGCTTTTTCGATTTTTTCCTTGTCGAAATCCCGCATGACGAGCGGCTTTTGCGCGCCCGTCGGCATAACGGACAGCTCGCCGCTCGGCTCGAATATCGCGTACGCCACGTCGGAAATATCGAAATATCCTTTTTCGCGCAGCATGGACAAAAGGTCGTTGACGTCGATATTGCTCTTTTTGAGCTGCTTGTAATCTATTTTGCCGTCGTATATAAGCGTCGCGGGCTTGCCCTTTAACACGCGCTTTAAGAACGTGCATTTGCGCCCGACGATTGCCACGGCAAAGGCGAGCGCAAAGAATATCGTCATTGCGATAAGAAAGTAATAGAACGGAGTTTCGGTGTTGGTAGCCATTTCCGCGGCAATCGAGCCGAGCGATATGCCCACGGCGTAGTCGATAAATTCGAGCTGCGCGATTTGCTTTTTGCCGAGCAGCTTGGATATTACGAACAGGTAGACGAACGCCACCGCCGAATCTATAAGCACCCAATAAATAGGCTCGATACCAAACATGCTTTGTTTCTCCTTTACTTTGGTATCTGCCTTTATCTCGATTTTTATTCGCGCAAAAAACGGCGGCCGCGCGATTGCCGTTGCCGACCGCCTATTCCCCGCCGTCGAACAATTTTTTGTGCTTGGAGAAAAATTCGTAATACGCGCGCGGGTTTTCCAGCTCCCACCACTTGCGTATTGCTACGGGCGACTCGTCGAGATTGTATATGCGCGCGTTGGCGAGCGCGAGCAAAAACGGCGAATGCGTGGCGATTACGTACTGACAGCCGCAATAGCGCGCCGTTTTTTCGAGCAGCTCCGCAAGCCGCATTTGCATTTTTGGCGCAAGGCTGTTTTCGGGCTCGTCCAAGCAATACAGCGTGTCGTTTTTCAAATACCGCTCGAAATATTCGAGCGCGGTCTCGCCGTTGCTGCCCATGCGTATTTCCTGCCCGACTTGATTGCGCAAAAATTTGCGCCGCGACAGCGATTTTTTGCGCGCGAGCACCTGCATGCGCACCGCCTCGTAATCGTCCAAGCCGCTAAGCCGCACCGTTTCGCCGAACTTCATGCGCGCGTACTCCTCGCGCATCGCGTCCTTGCTCTCGCTTATATCGTCGTTATTGGCGCGCGCGTTGAGCATGTAGTCGAAAATATCGTCGCTTGTTATAATGCGGCTGCCGTTGGGCAAGCGATACGTATCGCCGTCCTCGTCGCGCCCGAACGTATATTCGCACATGGCGGCGTACAGTCCGAACGTTTCGCTCGTATTGAACGGCGCGACGCGCTTTAACCCGAGGCTTTGCGCAATCAAATTGAGCACCGTGCTCTTGCCCGAGCCGTTGCCGCCGTACAGCACCGTGACCGTGTCGAAATTGAGCTCGCGCAGCCCTTTTTCGGCAAACAGCCCGCACGGGTACGCGTTGTCTATATAACCGTACCTGCCGCCGTTGTCATACATTATTCTATGTACGATATGCTCCTCCTTGTCCACGGGGAGCGTAAATTTATCTACGTATACCAAAATTCCGACCTAGTATTTTTTATTAAAGCCCGCACACGGCATTCGCCAAACATTTGGTTTGTTTTAACAATTCCGTTTGTTGGCTTTATTCGGGTGCATTGTAAAACCCCCGACCGAGCACACACGGCATTCGCCAAGCCTTCGGCTTGTTAAACTTCCTCGAACTCGTCCGCGCCCACGCCGCAGATAGGGCACACGATATCGTCGGGCAGGCTTTCGCCCTCGTACTCGTACCCGCACACCTTGCATCGGAACTTACGCGCTTTCTTTTGCGGCGCGGCGGCTTCGGCGATATGCGTCGGCGCTTTTTCGGGGCTTTTGCCCTTGATTACCTCGTGATAGTACGCGTAGGTCATGGGCTTTCTGTCGCCGAACGTTTCCGCATCGGTTATCTTGCCGAAGAACACGGAATGCGTGGGCGTTTCCGCAACGTCGATTACGTCGCACAGAATATACCCGCAGCCGTCGTTAACCACGGGCAGGTTGCCGAAAATACTATGCCCGACGCCGTCGAACTTATCTGCGTCGCGCCCCGACTTAAACCCGAACGTGCCGATGAGCGACGGGTCGGAATCCTCCGCGAGAATGGATATGGCGAACTTGCCCGTCTTTTTTATGCACGCGTGCGTGAAGTTGTCGTGATGAATGCCGATTGCCATAATGGCGGGCTCGGCAGTCACCTGCATGACGGCGTTGGCGATACAGCCCGTCGCCTTGCCGTCGTGCCAAGAGGAAATCACGTACAGCCCGTACGATACCTTTTGCGTTGTCAGAATATTCATAAATCACCTCGCTCCCGCGTTTCGATTATACGCCTTGAAAATAGTATTGTCAATACCCGACTTATTATGCCGCGTTGATTATGCCGCCGCCCAAGCACCGCTCGCCGAGATATACGACCGCGTACTGCCCGGGCGTAATCGCGCGCTGCGGCTCGTCGAACACCATGCGGAACGTGCCGTCCGCGTTCGCGTAGAGCGTCGCGGCTTGGTCGGGCTGACGGTAACGCGTTTTTGCCGTGCACCTGAGCGCGGCGGGCATATCGAACGCGCCTATTATATTTAGCCCCTCGCCGACCAGCTCGCGCGAATACAGCTCGCGCTCGTCGCCGCACGACACAATCAGCCGATTGTTTTTAACGTCCTTGCGCAGCACGAACCACCTGCCCGTTTCGCCGCGCACGCCGCCTATGCCCAGCCCGCGCCGCTGTCCCAACGTGTAGTACATAAGCCCGTCGTGCCTGCCCACCACGTTGCCCGACGCGTCCGTTATATCGCCCTGCTGCGCGGGCAAAAACTCGGACAGAAACCTTTTGAACTTGCGCTCGCCGATAAAGCACACGCCCGTGCTATCCTTCTTTTGCGCGACGGACAGCCCCAGCTCCGCGGCGATTGCGCGCACCTCGGGCTTCGTAAGCGCGCCGAGCGGGAACAGCACGTTGTCGAGCTGCTCGGTCTTTACCTGATTGAGAAAATACGTTTGGTCCTTGTTCGCGTCCGCCGCGCGCAGCAGCATATCGCCGCGCCGCGCGCAGTAATGCCCCGTCGCAATATGCGCCGCGCCGAGGCTCATGCAATAATCGCGGAACGCGCCGAACTTGACCACGTGGTTGCACAGCACGTCGGGATTGGGCGTGCGGTACGCGCGGTACTCGCGCAAAAAATACTCGAACACGCCGTCCATGTACTCTTTTGCGAAATTGACCGAATAGCAGTCTATGCCCAGCCTGTCGCACGTCGCGCGCACGTCGCGCCAATCGTCGGCGGCGGGGCACTCGCCGTCCTCCTCCCAATTATGCATAAACAAGCCCGTCACCGAATACCCGTCGCGCTTTAACAACCATGCCGCGACCGCCGAATCCACGCCGCCCGACATGCCTATAATTACCTTCTTGTTGTCGCTCATAACGCCTCAAATGTAATCGACGCTTATTTCCGCGTCGTACTGCAAAACGCCGCGCACCTGCGCCTCCGCGCTCGCCACAAGCTCGGCGCGCGGAATTTTGTCGTTCGGCAGCAATATATCGAGCCGCACGCGCCTTGCGCCGTCGTCGATTGCGATATCGTGCGCCGTCGCGCCGAACGGCGCGAGCGCGCCCGCAAGCCGCTCCGTCAGCTCGGCGAGCCGCGCGTCGCCCGTCATATCGGGGTCGGCATGCACGCACAGTCTGACGCCCGTTTCGGCAAGCACCGCGCGTTCGAGCGCATCGCACGCCGCATGCACGTCCGTAAAGCTCATGTTCGCAGGGAAAACCGCGTCCGCCTCGGCGGTCTTGTGCGCCTCGCCGTAATCGTTGATTACGAGGTCGTGCACGGACAGCACCTCGGGTCGCTCCGTCATAATACTCGTGACGCGCGCGTACAGCTCGGGGTCGGGGCGCTCGCCCAACAGCCGACTTATCGTGCGCTTTAATATGCGCACCGCAAACACCGCGATAAAGACCGCCACCGCCGCCGACGCGTACCCGTCGATATGCGCGCCCGTAAACCTTTCTACGAGCATGCACGCCAGCACGAGCGTCGTCACGATTGCGTCCGACGCGGAATCGACCGCCGCCGCGCGTATCGCGTCCGAATCGACGCGCCTGCCGCGCACGCGGTAAAACGCCGCCATGAACGCCTTGACCGCGACCGATACGCCGAGCGTCGCCCACAGCAAAGCGCCCGCCGCGATTTCCGCGGGCTCGATTATGCGCTTGACGCCGCTTATAAACAGCTCGACGGCGACCGCAGCTATCACCGCGCCCAATACGAACGCCGCGATATACTCGTAGCGCCCGTGCCCGAACGGGTGGTCGTGGTCGGCGGCGCGCGCCGACAGCCACACCGCGAGTATGGTGACGACGGAAACGGCGGCGTCCGACAGATTGTTGAACGCGTCCGACGCGACCGCGACCGACTCCGAAATCACTCCCGCCGTAAGCTTTGCCGCGCCCAGCGCGATATTGAGTATCAGCCCCACGACGAGCGTGAGCACCGCGTTTTTGGTGCGCTTGTTCATACCGTATATATTACACCATTGTATGCCGTAAAAGCAAGAGATTAAACGCATATTGCGCAAGCCGAAGGCTTGGCAATTGCCGTGTGCAAGCCAAAGGCTTGGCGTATGCCGTGTGTTTGCTTTGACGGTGATTTTGCCGTACACCCGAATAGCTCATACCGATGTCATTTCGAGCGCAGTCGAGAAATCTTTCTTTTCAAGTAATTATACTTATCGCATTTCAATACTTTCCGCAAACGAAAAAGCAAGGCAATACGCACCGCCTTGCTTTTTCTGTAATATATAGGGAGGAAAAAGGCTGATTATTGCGCGACCTTAGTCACGAGCAGGTAGTCGGGAACAAACCACGTGCCCGCTTGCATAAAGTCTACCGTTACCGTTTCGCCCGCGGTAAGCTCCAACGTTATCGCGTTTTCGCTCGGCACTACGTTATTCCAAGCCGTCGAGCCTTTAAGCGTAATATCGAGAGCGTCGCCGCCGTTGACCGAATACTTGACCGCGGTGTCGCCGCCTCCGCCGTACGCTAATTGCAGCTTGTACGTGCCGCTTTCGGCGACCTTGAACGTGAACTTTACGCCGTCGCCCGCATTATCCATACTGCCGCAGTAATACCCGAGCGAGAACTGCCCGTCTTTTGTAGGACGCACGTCGCCGTTTTGCCAATGCCAGCCCGCGACCTCGGCTTCCAGCTTGTAGCTGTCGCTCGACGTATCGAACTGCGTTGCGTCGTAGCTTTTGCCGCTGCCGTGAATTTTTATGTAATCTATCTGCGCCCAGCCGCCGTATTCGGGATTGTCGCTGTCCGTGCCGTCCTTAATCAAATAGAACTCGTTCCAGCCCTGCGCAAAGGTCAGCGTGACGGTTGCCGTCGCGCTCGTCTTGCTGTCGCCGAACCAGCCCGTGTTCGTATCGAACGGCACTTTGGTGACAACGCCGTTCAAATGGAAATTCATATACGAACCCGTCGCGCCCGTGGCGTACTCGACGTCCACCGTCCGCTCGCCTGCCTCGTATGCGTAGTAGCGGAAATACATACCCTGTCCGCAGCTGTCGAAGCCGAGCGCATATCCGCCGCCGTGCGCATCGGCGTCCGCCGAGTAATGCGCGGGATTGAGCAGCGCGTCCTCCGCCTCGATAACGACGTCGCCGTCAGTAATCAAAACGTTTATTTCCAAGCGCGCCGCGTCCGATACCACGCCGCCGCATTTGGCGATTACCGTAACGGTATACTTGCCCGCGTCCAGCCCGAGCGCGGCTACGTCCAAGCGCGTTTCCGTTACCGTAGACGAATGCACGCTTTGCTCGCCCTTTTTGATTTCCACCGCGTACGAGGTCGCTTTTTCCACGCCGTCGAAGGTGAGCGTTCCGTCGGCGTACGCGAGGTTTGCGGGCGCGGGAAGCTCGGTCACGTACGGCGCGGTATAGCCGCAATCCTCGCACGAAACCGTGTTCGTCTGCGTATCGGTCACGAGCTTGTGCGGCTGCACGTTTTTGCGCTCGTCCGTATGCTCGCAGGTCGCCGCGTAGTAATGCACCTCGTCGTCGTACGCCGGCACACTTTCGTCGTACTCATGCCCGTTGGGCTCGCCGTACTCGAAGGTTTGCGCGCCCGCTTCGCCGCATTCTGCGCAGGAATAGTAGTACACCGCTTTGTCCAAGCACGTTGCCGCCGATTTGAGATATTTGTCGTCGGTATTTTGCGCGGTGAACGCGTGCGAATGGTCTATCTTAGTCACGAGAACGTAGTCGAAGGTCAGCCAATTCGAGTTTTCCGCTCTACCCACGTCTATCGTAACCGTGCCCGCTTCCAGCCGCACGTCGATACCCTCGTCCAATACGAAAATATTATGGCTGCCCGTCCTGTCGCGCTCGCGCAGTATCGGGTCGCCGTCGTTAACCTTAACGTTAAACTTTATACCGTCCATGCCGCTGCCGTACGCGACCTGCACTTTGTACAAACCGCTTTCCGCAAGCTCGAACGTATACTTTACGCCGTCGCCGACCTCGTTTATTTCGCCGAGCGCGTATCCGAGCGAACAGCCCTCGCCCCAATTCGCGGGACGGCGGTTTTTATCCGTCCAATGCCAGCCCGCGACCTCGGCTTCCAGCTTGTAGCTGTCGCTCGACTTGTCGAACTCGTCCGCCGCATAGCTCTTGCCGCTGCCGTGAATCTCTATGTAGTCTATTTCGGCATTGCCGCCGTACGCGGGCGTATCGGACTCGACGCCGTCTTTAATCAAATAAATCTCGTTCCAGCCCCGCGCGAAATTCAGCTTGACGCTCGTCTTTGCCGTCGTCGTATTGTTTACGCCCAGCCAGCCCGTATTCTCGGTAAACGTTGCCGTTTTTTGTAGCTCGCCGTTTACGAAAAGCTTCATGAACGAATCGGGCGTAGCCGTGGCATAGCAGACGTCCACCGTCCGCTCGCCCGCCTCGTACGCGAAATAGCGGAAATACAAGCCCTGCCCGCAATCGTCGATGCCGCCGACGTACGCGCCGCCGTGCAAGCCCGCGTTGTTGCGAACGTTCTTGCCGCCGTCGAGCGTCGCGTGCTCCGCCTCCAATATCAAATCGCCGTCGTAGGCGAGCACCGTTATATCGAGGCTCGCCGATTCCGATTTCAATGCGCCGCGCGTCGCAGTAACGGTCACGGTATAGTCGCCCGCGGGCACTTGCCCGTTCTTTAAATCGACCGACGGCTCGGTCAGGTCGAGCGTCTTTACTTTAACGCCCCCCCTCGCGACGAAATCGAGCTCGTACGCCGTCGCGTTTTCCACCGCGTCGAAGCCGAAAATAAAATTTTCGTACTTTAACCCCGCGGGCTTGGCGAGCGATTGCTCCTCGTCGGCTTCCGAGTATCCGCATTCGCAAACAAGCGTTTTGCCGTCGTCCGACGGTTCGAGCGCGTGCGGCGCGAAATCCTTTTTTTGGTCGGTATGCCCGCACGACGCGGCGTAGTAGTGCCCCGTGCCGTCGACGTATGTAAGCGTGCTGCCGAACGTGTGCCCGCGCGCGGGCGTATCCAGCTCGGCAAGCTCGTTTTTGTCGGCGTCGAAATTCTTGCCGCAGCCGTCGCAAGAGTAGTGCCCGAGCGTGCCGCCCTCCGTGCACGTGGCGCGCACCTCGTCTATCCACTCGCCGTATTCGTGAGTGTGTGCGCCGTCGTCGTTCGCGCACGCCGCCACGCCGCCGAGCAGCAGGAACGCCGTCATGACCGCCGCCGCCCTCGTATGCCTTTTGTACCTCATCATCGTTTATTCTCCTTTAATAGTATTGTAGAAAACACAGGCGCGGCGAGCGCATCGCCAAATTCGATAGATATACACATTATTATAACGTATCGATATACTTTGCGCTGCGGGCAACAGGCGGCAAGCCGCCGCGCGTATCGCCAAAGGCGATAGACTTGCACATTGTCGTCACCACTCGGCACGCTACTCGCGCGGGAGTGTACATAGACGTACATGACCAAGGCGTCGCGTCCGCACGTAGCCCGTATCCGCCGATGAATGTGTTTTCTATTAAAATATGGATTTAGTGTTTATCTTGTCGAACAAGTGCATCTTGTTAAGGTCGAACACGAACTCGAATTGCGCGCCGTCCTCTATCCTGCGCGCGACCTTGCACTTGGCTATTACGTCCTTGTCGCACATATTGAAATGCACGTGATACTCGCTGCCGAGCAGCTCCGCGACCGATATCTCGCTTGATTGCGCCGTCGACGGCTTGACCGTTTTGGGCAGGTCGGCGTTTTCGTAAACGTCCTCGGGGCGTATGCCGAACACCAGCGCGTGCGCGCCGTTCAAGCACGCTTTGTAGTCCTCGACGAGCTTGTTCAACTCGGCGAGCCTGTCCTCGGGCGTTTTGATTTTTACGTGCTCGGTCTTGCCGCGCAGCTTGTTTATAAGCGCCTTCAAGCTCGGCTTTTCGCGGTGGTGCGTGAGCAAAACGTTCATGTCCGGCTTTTCGTATTCTTTATCGGCAATGCGCTTTTCTGTCGCGGCGATTTGCGCGCGGTAGAACTCGTCGTGCGCTGCCGCTTGCTTTTTGTCGAGCTTGATTTCCAAGCCGCCGCCGAAGATGAGCGCGCCGCCGTCGTACGTGCAGTCCAATAGGTTCATTGCGGGCGCGCCTATAAACGTAGCCACGAACATGTTGGCGGGGTTGTTGTAAACCTCCTCGGGCGTGCCGATTTGCTGAACGTACCCGCTCTTCATTACGACGATACGGCTCGCCATCGTCATCGCCTCGGTCTGGTCGTGCGTCACGTAAATGGTGGTCGCGTTAATCGCCTTGTGCAGCTTGATAATCTCGCTGCGCATGGACACGCGCAGCTTGGCGTCGAGGTTGCTGAGCGGCTCGTCCATGAGGAACACCTTTGCCTCGCGCACAATCGCCCTGCCCAGCGCGACGCGCTGCATCTGTCCGCCCGACAACTCCTTCGGTCGGCGGTCGAGATACTCGGTGATTTGCAAAATTTCGGCGGCGCGCTTGACGCGCACGTCGATATCGGCTTTGTCGTACTTGCGCGTTTGCAGTCCGAACGCCATGTTCTCGTAAACGGTCAAGTGCGGGTAAAGCGCGTAGTTTTGGAAAACCATGGCGACGTCGCGCTCCTTAGCCGTCTTTTCGTTGCAGTACGCGCCGTCGATATACAGGTCGCCCGTGGTAATCGCTTCCAGCCCCGCGACCATGCGCAGCGTGGTGGATTTGCCGCAGCCGCTCGGTCCGACAAAGACGATTAGCTCGTGCTCTTGTATGTCGAGGTTAAAATCGAACACCGCCTGCACGTAGTTGTCGTAAACCTTGTTTATGCCTTGCAGCGATATATAAACGCCCTCGGGCGCGACCTTTGGCTCTTTGCGGCGCGCCTCCTCGTCTGCGAGCATTTGCTCGTACTGCGCTTTTACGAGCGCGCGCTGCCGCTTGATTTCCTCCGCCTCGGCGCGCTTTTCCGCCTTTCGCCGCTGCTTGTCGTTGATTTCGTTTTCCATGAAAACTCCTTGCGAGTGTGTAATTCGTAATTACCGCCATTAACTGCCGGATTGTCATTTCGACCGAAGCGTCGAGGGACGAGGCGCGGAGCGGAGAAAGCAGCCAAAGGCTGCGCGAAACGGGGTGTCATTTCGACCGCAGCGAGCTTGCGAGCGGAGTGGAGAAATCTTCTCTTTGCCGAAAAGATAGATTTCTCGACTACGCGCTATCGCGCTGCGCTCGAAGCGACGCCGTTATTTGCGCCGCTTCGGCGGCTTATCTGAACGTATACTGCGCTTTGCGGTAGATATTGACCCCGCCGACGTGCAGCTTGCCGCCCGTAAATTCGAGCTGTATCGCGTCGGTTTCCTTTTCGAACACGTACGGGATTTCGAGGACCGCGCTGCCGCTCGTCGCGTTCTTGCTCGTATTGGACACGACCACGCCGCCGAACGGCTTGCCGTTGCGGTTGACCGTAACGTTGAGCGCCGACCCGCCCGCGTTTCTGTACTCCACGCACAGCACGACCTCCTCGCCGACCTTGACGCCCTCGGGCTTTTTGACGGTTTTGGAATACTTGTCGGTAAACGGTTTGAGCGTGTTGTCCGCCGCCTCGGCGAGCTGCTCGCGCTCGATTTCTTCGAGCATGAAATCGTCGAAATACAGCACGTCGCCCTTTGCCGACGATGCGGAAAACTTGAACCCGACCGTCATTTCGGACGACGCCGCCGTAAATACGAACGCTTTGTTGAGCGGCTGCTTGGCGTTGGCGAACGTCATCTCCTGCGTTTTGCCGCCGCCGCGCGCGAATATTGAGACCTGCGCGTCGCCGTCGGTTTTCACGTATGCGGACAGCCTGTAAGTCTTGCCCGTAGCAAGCCCCGAGAACGTGTGGTACGCTTCGCCCTCCTTGGTATTCGTCAGCTTGAACGCCGCGAAGCCCGAATGCGAATTTTCGTTTTCGCCCTCCTCGACGACTTCGAGCTTGCCGTTGGCGGCGGTAAAGCCGCGCGTATCGCGCTCCTCCGCGTCGAAGTTTTCAAACAAAAACGCGTGCTCCTTTACGAGCGGGGTCGTGGGTATAACGTACTTGTCGTCCTCGACGCTGCCGCCGTTTTCCACCAGAATTTTCTCGAAATTCTTTCGGTACATATCGACGATATCGTCTATCTTTTGGCGCGTCGGGTACTCCTTGCTGCGTATGCGCGCCTGATATATTTCGCCCTCGTACGTCGACCCGTCGTCGTTGAAATACACGCCCTCGCCGTCGTAATATATCATATCGTTGAGCTTGTTGTACTCCTCGTTGCCTTGCTTAAAGCCCTTCAATATGCCCATTACGCCCGTGCATGTGGCGGCGGTGCAGTCGCCGTCGTATCCCAATATCGACGAATACTTGCACGTATCGAGATACGAATTTTTGCCGTACAGCCAGCTCAGCACCGCGAACCCGCCGTTGACGTTGGGGTCGGTCTGAACGTTGTCCATGCGATAAACGTTGCGGCGCATGTTGTGAATTTCCATGCCCGCCGCGCGGTAATCGTCGGGGTTTTGCGCGTATGCCTCGAACGCCGCGTCGTAAATCTTGCGCGGGTACGAGCCGACTGGCAGCGTCGCTTTCGCCTTTTCCATGACCGTCACGATATCGGTCTCGAAATACGCGAGCGAGTACATGGCGGCGTAAAACTTGCCCCACATGAGCGACTCGAAATACCCGACGTTCGCGCCGAACGTGTCCACCAAGTCGGTGGCTGCGTTGGGCATGCCGGGCGCGTTCATGCCCAGCGTTTCGGTCTCGATATACGCCTCGGTGCACCAGCCGTAGCGGTTGCCGCCCTCGATTGTGCCCGTGAACGGCGACAGCATGTCGTGCGCCGCAATGAGGTCGGACGCGCCTTGACCGCCTCCCCAATCGCTCACGTTGTACTTTTTCCAAGTCTCTTTTACGGCGTAGCTCGACGTGCCCAGCTCGTCGATTATATACTGATTGAAAATGTCGATATGGTAATCGTCGTCCGAATACACCTCGTTCTTGCCCGTTGCGGGATTTACGCGCAAGCGGTCGTACCGCCACGGGTCGACGGGCGTGTAGTGCTCGTAATTGCCCGCGTACGGACCGTTGATAAACTCGAACCATTCCTCGGGCATGCCTATATACGGGTCGGACCCGCGCCATACGAATTCGTACCCGCTCAAAAACCCAGAGAACTGACCCAAAAGCCCGCCGAGCGTCTTGTTGACGTACTCCTCGCGCGAAAGCTCCTTTACCGTAACGGCAGGGTTAAAATCGGTCGCCTTGCCGTCGTCGGGCGGATTGCCCGTACCGCCGCCGTCGCACGCCGCCAAAATCGACACGCACGAAACCGCCGCAACGAGCGCCGCCGCTATACCGCGCTTTGCTCTCATTAAAGCTTGCCCTCCATTCCGCTGCGCATGGTCGTCGCCATAAAATCCACGAATTCCTTGGCGGACATTGTGCCGTTTATCCAAAGCGCCATTTTTTGATTGATTTGCTGGTCGACGATATTGTAGTATGTGGTGTACGGCACGTTCGCCTTGTTGGTTATGCCCGACTTCACAACGTCCGCATACCCCGCCAGCTTAGTGCCCTCGATTGATTCGAAATAATTATCCCGACAGTCGGGGCGAATGGGTATGCCGCCGATTTGCTTCGCGCCGAGCGCGGTTATCGCCTCCTTGCTCATAAGCGCTTTGAGCGCGATTTTGTCCTCTTCGGGGTGACGCGAATTACGCGCCGCCCAAAACCTGTCTGTGAAAGTGGTCGTGTACGACGCATACTTTTTGTCGGAGACGGGAATGGCGGCTATGCCGATTTCGTAGCTTTCGGTGTACTTGCAAACGTCGTGCATCTGCCACACGCCGTCGATGAGCATGGCGATATTGCCGCCGAGAAACCTCGCCGCCGCGTCCAGCGTTTGCGTGTCCGAGGTGTTGGGCATGGATTTATCCACGACCAGCATTTGCGTAAACCAATCGTACACGTCGTAGAACGGCTGCGTGTCGATTTTGCATTCGCCGTTATCGTCGAAGATATTAACGCCGCCGCTGTTCTTGGCGTACATGCCAGCGTACGCGAGGAACGGACCCGCCGACAACCCGAATTTCTTGTTGCCCTTGCCCGTGTAGTAATCGGTAATCTTTTTGGACGCGTCGAGAATTTCGGCGAACGTGGACGCGTTGTTCCAATCGCCGCTCGGGTACTCGATAACAGCCGTCGGGTTGGCGGCGTTGTACTCGTCGAATATGGTCTTGTTGTAGTACATGACCATGTGCTGCGTGCCCGTGGGCAGCCCGAAATACGCGCCGTCCTTTTCCGCCACGCCGTCGAACGCCGTTTCGTCGTACTCGCCCGTGGCGACGAGCGCGTCGCGCACGTCCGTGAGGTCGGCGAGCTGACGCTTGTCCACCATGGCGGGAATGTGCGACTCGGCTATCCTGCCGATAGTGCCGCCGATTTTGCCGAGCATGTTGGACGTGACCTTAGTGTAATATTGGTCCCAGCTGTCGGTCTTGATTATTTCCGCCTCGATACGCACCTTTTCGCCGTCGCGCTTCAAAACCTCGTTGGCGGCGTCAATCATGGCGAGCCAGCCGGGGTTCTCGTTGGTGCTGTTCATAAGCGACATTGTGACTATAACGTTGCCCTCGGCGTCGGTCTCGGTCTTGTCGCCGCAGGCGGTAAGCGATATCGCGCCCGTCGCGAGCACCGCCGCAAGCGCACCCGCGCAAAGTCTTTTGACTGTCCTTTTCATAATAACCTCCTGATATCAATGCGTTGTTCGTAATTTTAATTTCCGTCGTAAGCCGTAACGTGTAAGCAGTAACGTATTCGACTGCGTAGTCGCGCCGTCGAAATTATTTCATGCCCGTTGTGGCGATTCCCTGCACGAAATACTTTTGACACGCCAAGTACACTATGGCGATGGGCACTATGCTGAGCGTGCTCGCAGCCATTATTCTGCCCCAATTCGCGCCCGTCATGTGCGTTTCCTTTAAGCCCGCGATTAGGAGCGGGATTGTGGTGAGGCGCTCGTCGCTCAGGTAAATCAAATGCCCCATATAGTTGTTCCAGCTGCCGATAAAGGTGAACAGCCCCAGCGTGACGAGCGCGGGCTTGATTAGCCGCAGTATTATCTTAAAGTATTTGCCGAACCAGCCGCAGCCGTCGATTTCCGCCGCCTCCAACAGTCCGTTGGGTATTGACACTATAAACGAGCGGAGCATGAACACGCCGTACGTGTTTATCATGACCCCCGGCACTATCAGCGGCAAAAACGAGTTGGTCCAGCCGATTTTGGCGAACATCATGAACAGCGGCAGCATGGTCACTTGCCCGGGTATCATCAGCGTCGCGATAAACAGCCCGTAAATGGGCTTGCTGCCCTTAAACCGTATCTTGGCGAACGCGAACGCCGCCAGCGACGAGGTGAACAGCGTTCCCGCCGTCGACAACGCCGCTATCAAGAACGAATTGAGATACGCCCGCCAAAGCAGTCCGTCGCCGTACGCGAACACCGCCTTGTAGCTATCCCAGGTGAGGTCGGTCGTGAAAACGTCCGCCGAGCCTTGGTTGATTAAATCGGGATTTTTAATGGAATTGAGTATCATCCAATAGAACGGGAATATGCACAGCAGCGCGCAAATCATCACTATCACCGTGATAACGACCGTTTCTATTATCTTACGTTTGGTGGCACGTCTCAGCTTTTTCATTCGAACACCACCTTCTTTTTGAGCTTGAACTGCACGACGGTGACTATGCCGACGAGCGCGAAAAGCACCCAGCTCGCGACCGCCGCGCGACCCATGTCGAATTCCTTGAACGCGTAGAAATAGATATACATGGACAGCGTGTAGGTCGAGTAGTCGGGTCCGCCCGCCGTCATTATGAACACCTCGTTGAACATGTTGAAAATGTCGATGAACAGCATGACCGTCACGAAAAACGTGACCGACGACAGCATGGGCACTGTTATGCGCCTAACCTTGCGCCACGGCGACGCGCCGTCTATGTCCGCCGCCTCGTACAGCTCGGTCGGAATGTTTTTCAGTCCCGCGTCGAAGATAATGTAGTAGTATCCGACCTTTAACCAAATACTCACCACCGATACGGCGAACCGCGCGAGCACGGTGTCCTGCAACCAATTCGGCAGGTTTTTTACGCCGAACACGGCGAGCACGGAATTGAGTATGCCGCCGTCCGCCTGATAGATAAACGTCCACACCATGGCGATAGCGACGGTGGACGTGACCATAGGCAGGAAGAACGCCGCGCGATAGAACTTCATAAACGGCAGCTTGCGGTTTGTCAGTATCGCGAGCGTGAGCGACGACAAAAGCGTGAGCGGCACGACTATGGCAATATAGATAAACGTGTTGCCTATGGATTTCCAGAATATCCTGTCGTGGAACACCGCCGAAAAATTGGCGAACCCGACGAGCTCGGGCATATCTATCATGTTCCACTCGGAAAAACACAGCACGAGCGAAAACACGAGCGGGAACGCCACAAACAGCACAAAGCCGACCAGCTGCGGCGCGATAAACACGTAGCCGATAACGTTCTCGCGTTTTTCCTTTTTCGTAAGTCTGCGCCTCATTTACTCCCCCGATAATTTCGCATAACGCTCGGCAAGCGCGACCAGCTCTTTGACCTTGTCGGGCGCTTTGTCGAGCGTGTCCTCGACGAGCGCGAGCGTAGGTATTATGCCCTTGCGCAGCGGCGTAACCCTATCCGAGTTTTCGCCCAGCTCGTGCACGCCCGTCGAGCCGCGCGACGGGTCGCCTATGCACAGGTGCGCGAACTCGCGCGAAAACCTGGTGAACAGCTTTTCGGACACGCGGTCGTGATAGTTGAGCCGTCCGTCGGTGTGCCCCGACTGAAACAGCGGCATGGCGCGCGACAGCCCGTCGTAATACCCCTCGCCGCTCACGAGAAAATCCGATTTAATAGTGCGCAGGCTGTCGCAAAGCTCCACGACGCCCGCGTACGAGTCTGCGTTTTTATCGTTGACGTAGCACGCGGCGATGTCCAAGAACGCGCCGTCGAACCCGAACTCGTCAGTCGCGGCTTTTATCTGCCCGAACAGGCGGTCGCGCCACGGCTTGTTGGCTACGTTGAGCATCGCGAAATCGCCGAAATCATAGTGGTGCGCGCCCTCCCAATCGACCGAGCCGTGGTGGAACTTCGCGCCGCTGACCGACTGATACTCGCCGCCGTCGGCTATAATGCGCGCTATGTCGGGCTGCGCCTTGTTAGCCATGGTCATGCCGTACATAGCCATAACCTTGCAGCCGAGCGCCTGCATTTTCGCCACCGCGGCTTTGAGCGCCGTTGCGCCGCCCATGCGCGCGTCGGGCGTGTAGTTGCCGTATTTGTAGTAGTATCTGCCCTCCCAGCCCGCGAGATACACGAGTATGCGTTTGCCGTCGATAAGCTCGGCGAGCCGCGCGACGTCGCGGTACGCGCTCTCGTAGTCGTGGAAAATATATCCCGTAAAGCTCTGCATGTGCATAACGACCGCGAGCGAAATATCTTTGAGCCAGCTCGGCGCGATTGGGCTGTCCTCGTACTCGGTCAAGCCGTAGGTCCTTTTTATGTAATCGGACTGCGCCGAATAAACGCTTTGCGCGTCGTCGGCAATGCCGCACTCGACGGTGGGCGCGACGTACTCGCAAGCGAGCTCCGAGCCGAGCGCGTCCTGAACGATATCGACGCGCATGCGCCCCTCGCCCGTCTTTTTAACGAAAAACCGCTTTTCGGCGACCGTCTTGTCCAAGCAGCGTATGTACAAATACCGCCCGTCCGCCAGTTCGAACACGAGCAACGGCGTAAACAGCCCGCGCCAGCCCTCGGGGTACTTGTAACAGCTCCCGTACTCGGTGACGGGCTTATCCTCCTCGGCAAGACTTATGAGCGTGCCGAGCGGCAGCCCGTCCAAGCGCAGCTTGACGCCGCGCACGGGTCTGTCGAGCCGCGCGGAAATATCGAAGCTCTTGCGCCCCGCCGCGTCGCTTATCTCGACGCATACCTCGCCGTCGACGCGCTCGGCGTTGCCCCAGACCAAGCGGTCGGAGCGATACGCGCCGCTCGCCCGCCCGAAGGAATTGCGTTCGGGCGTGTACACGTTTTCGAGGCTGAACACCTCGACCGACGCGTCGAAATCCACGCCCGAGCAGCCCGTAATCGTAATGCTGTCGCTGTTTAGCTTGTAGCTCAAATCCTGTGTTTGCATATTGCCGTCCTTTAATTATTGCGCGTCCTCAATCGCCTCGATAAAAACGAGCTCTATATAGTCGATTTGGAAAAAGCCGCTGTCCGCGCTGTCCAAAAGCAGGCAGTAGATAAAGTTCTTGCCCTGTTCAAGCGTGATTTCCGCCGTCTGCTCGGACAGCGCGACGGTATCCCAGCCGGTGTACGGCAGGCTTGCAAGCGTCTTTTGCTCGTAGTCGGCAAAGTCGGCGTTTTTGACGAGCCCGACCTCCTCCTGCGTCACGATAAACGTGGGCGCGGCTTTTTTCGAGCCCGCAAACTCGCCCGACGCGTACGCTATGCGCACGCCGTACTTGGCTTTGACGGGCGAATTGAAATGCCATTCCACGCCGTCGTAATTGCTCTCGATACCGCCCATGAGAAAGCCGTTGGAAAACTTTTTGTCGTCGTGCTCGCGTATACACGGGTTTTTGCACGTCATAATGTCGCCCGACCTCTTGCGCGGCGAGCCCATTTCCGCTTCCAGAACGTACTTTTCGGGACGCGCGCCGAACTCAGCCAAATCGTCGACGTTGTATTTCGAGCCGTCGCCCGTCAGCACGAAGTAATCGAGCTCGACAAAACTGCCGTAGTTATCGGTCTCGTCGCCGTTTTTCATTACCGAAATAGTGTTCCAGCCCTTTTCGAGCGCGATTTTGACCGTCGCGGGCGCGGCGTCGTAGCGGTCGCCGCCCCAGCCCGTTTTTTCGTCGAAATCGAACCGCGTCATATACTCGCCGTTGACCCACACGTCGTTGTGCGCGGGATTCATGTCCGTCGTGTAGTACGCGGTAAAATCGTACTCGCCCGCCACGGGGCACAGATAGTTGATATACACGCCCTGACCCGCGTCGTCGATACCGCCCACGTACGCGCCCTTGTGCGCGAGCGTGTTGTTGCGGAAATTCGATTGGGTCTTGCCCGTGCCGAAATTGTAGAGGTTGTCCTCCGCCTCGAAAATCACCTCGCCGAACTCGGTCAACGCGGCAAAGCCGTACTCGACAGCTTCGCCCGTCGCGTCGCCCTTGTACGCCGCGACAGTCACCGTAATGTTGCCCGCAAGCCCCAAGCTCTCGACGTCGATTGACGTGTCTTGGATTTTGTCCTCGTAAACGACCTCGCCGCCGTGAGTAAATACCACCGCGTAGCCGTCCGCGCCGTCCACGGCGTCGTACGCAAGCACGCCGTTCTCATAGCCGATATTATTTACCTTGCCGAGCGCGGGCTCGGTCGTTTTGCCGCACGCGGCAAGCGTAGGCACAAGCATCGTCGCGCACAGTGCGCAAGCAATAACCTTTTTGTTCATCATTCGCTCCTTTATATAGTTTCTGCTTATTTAAAGAATACATTACGGAAGTTTAAATAACAATATATAAAATTTTATAATTCATTGAAAAAATCACAATTATGTGCTATACTGTTCACGGAGAAAACGACTATGAAAAACCTCAGCTTCGAGCACCTGCCGCAATACTGCTTTTCGGCTAACCGACAGTTCGAAAA
The DNA here is from genome assembly GCA_910577945.1 of uncultured Christensenella sp. Classification (GTDB taxonomy): domain Bacteria; phylum Bacillota; class Clostridia; order Christensenellales; family Pumilibacteraceae; genus Anaerocaecibacter. The sequence continues at coordinate 51,364 of CAJTNI010000004.1, forward strand.
GAACGAATGCCACATGGAGCGCACTTACAAGCTAAGCGTGCTGCTGCTCGTGCGGCGGGGCGTACTGCGCTTTTCCGAAAACGGCGTGCCGATTGAGGTGTCTGCGGGCGAATATTATATACAGTGCGCGGGGCTGCACCAGCAAGGTCCCGTGCCCAGCGACTCGCCCAATTATTATTTCATTCATTTCAAGGGCGATTTTTGCAAGGCGGGCGCGCTGCCCATTCGCGGCAAATTCAAAATCGACAAAATCCAGCCCATAATCTCCAAAATGGAGCTTTTGGGCGACGCGGGCGAACGGCTCGAATACGAGGCGCTGTTCTACGAACTGCTGTGCGCGCTCAAACGCCAGCTCCCCGAAAAATCCACGCCCGAAAAACTGCGCGCGTACATTCTCGAACACTTTGCGGAAGAGCTGTCGCTCGACGGCTTGATGCGCGTGTCGCTGCTGTCCAAAAATCAAACGATAAACATTTTCCGCGACGCTTACGGAACAACGCCGCACCAATTCCTGATAGATTTCCGCCTGAAAAAAGCGGGCGAGCTGATTTTGGCTACCAATATCCCGATAAACGAAATATGTTTCCGCATAGGCTTTACCGAATACTCGGGCTTTTATAAAGCGTTTTCCAAAAAGTACGGCGTGTCGCCGCAGGAATACCGCCGCCGCACGTCCGCCGCCGCGCTACCCGAGAACGTGTATTTTATCCCGTGACCGACCGCGCAGAACGCTAACCGCATGCCGCTACGCGGGTCGCGCGAAACGATATTGTAGTATTTTATTTTGAAAAACGCGTGTCAAACGCTTGTACGTTTGTTTGAGTTTAAAAGCTTTTGCCATGCCCGCCCGACGCGCGCCGCGCAAATTCGGCAAAACAAAAAAGCGGACGCAACCGCTTTTTCTGTCAATCGAGTTATATCAAACGTACAGCAGCAAATCGCCGTACGTGGGGAACGGCCACAGCTCTTTGGGCACGAGCGTTTCCAGCCTGTCGCAATATTCGCGCAGCTCCTGCATGGCGGCAAACACCTTTTCGTGGCACAGGTTCGCCTCGGTTTGCAGGTCGGTTTCGCTCTTGACCGCGCGCTGCGTCTCCTCCAACTTTTTTTCGGCGGCGTACGCCGCGTTTATAAGCCTGGACACTTTGAGCAGCATTTCGTTCTGCGCGCCGACGGTCATGCCCAACGCGCTCAGCTTGCTCACGTTATCCGCGAGTCGGGTGGAAAACTCCAACGCCGCGGGCAAAATCTGTTTGAGCGTGATTTCGCACATGGTCAGCGCTTCGATATTTATTACCTTGCAGTAATTTTCGAGCAGTATGTCCTTGCGCGCGCGCACCTCTTCGTTGGTGTAAATTTTGAGCCTGCCGAACAGCTCCACGTTTTCGGGACGGTCGTAATACGACAGCGCTTCGGGCGTGCTCGCGAGGTTCAAAAGCCCGCGGCGCGCCGCCTCCTGCTTCCACTCGTCGGCGTAGTTGTCGCCGTTGAACACGATGCGTCTGTGCTTGACGTACTCCGCCTTGATGAGCGCCTTCGCCGCCTTTTTGAAATCGGGCGCTTTTTCGAGCGCGTCCGCAAACTCGTTGAGCGCGTCCGCGACGGCGGCATTTATCATTATGTTCGGGCACGCGATATTGACCGCCGAACCGAGCGAACGGAACTCGAATTTATTGCCTGTGAACGCGAACGGCGACGTACGGTTGCGGTCGGTCGTGTCCTCGTAAATCTCGGGCACGGACTCCACGCCCGTCGATAAGCGGTTGCCCACGTGATTGCTGTATTCCTTGCCCGACGCGAGCGTTTCCAAAAGGTCGGTTATCTCGTCGCCGAGGAACATGGAAATTATGGCGGGCGGCGCTTCGTTCGCGCCCAGGCGGTGGTCGTTGCCCGCCGTCGCAACCGACAGCCGCAGCAGGTCCTGATGCTCGTCTACCGCCTTGATTATCGCCGTCAGGAACAGCATGAATTGCAGGTTGTTCTTTAAGTCCTTGCCCGGCTCCAAAAGGTTTTCGCCGTCGGTTGTCGATATCGACCAATTATTGTGCTTGCCCGAGCCGTTGACGCCCGCGAACGGTTTTTCGTGCAACAGGCACACCATATCGTGCTTTTTGGCGAGCTTGCGCATGACCGACATGGTAAGCTGGTTGTGGTCGGTCGCAATGTTGACCGACGAGAATATGGGCGCGAGCTCGTGCTGCGCGGGCGCGACCTCGTTGTGGCGGGTCTTGGCGTAAATGCCGAGCTTCCACAGCTCGCGGTCGAGGTCCTCCATGTATTCGAGCACCTTGAACTTGATATTGCCGAAATAGTGGTCTTCGAGCTCCTGACCCTTGGGCGGCTTTGCGCCGAACAGCGTTCTGCCCGTGATTATAAGGTCGGGACGCTTTTTGTAAAGCTCGCGCGGGATGAGAAAATACTCCTGCTCCGGTCCGACGTTGGGAATTACGCGGTCGGGCGTTTTGCCGAAAAGCTTCAACACGCGCAGCGCCGCCTTATCCAAGCAATCCATAGACCGCAGCAACGGCGTCTTTTTGTCCAGCACCTGACCCGAATATGCGATGAACGCCGTCGGAATGTACAGCACCGAGCCCTTTACGAACGCGTAGCTCGTCGGGTCCCACGCCGTGTACCCGCGCGCCTCGAACGTGGAGCGCAGCCCGCCCGACGGAAAGCTCGACGCGTCGGGCTCGCCCTTGATAAGCTCCTTGCCCGAGAAATTCATTATTACCGTGCCGCCCTCGGCGGGTTGGATAAAGCTGTCGTGCTTTTCGGCGGTGATGCCCGTCATCGGTTGGAACCAATGCGTATAGTGCGTAGCGCCCTTTTCTATCGCCCAATCCTTCATCGCGTTGGCTACAACGTCGGCGACGTCGGACGCGATGGATTTTCCCGTCTTGATAGTACAATGCAACGCTTTGAAAACGTCTTTGGGCAGACGCTCGCGCATTACTTGCTCGTTGAAAACCATCGAGCCGAACTGTTCGGGCACTTTAAACATATACCGTCTCCTTATAAACAAAAACGCCGTAATTGCTTACAGCGCCCTTGCTTGCATATCATAAAAATTATATTACTCGAACGCGAAAAATGTCAAGTAATTTGACCGCAGTTTTAAAATTTTCTACGCGCCGCCGACTATTCGACGGACACGCCTACGCGCGCCGCTTTTTTGGGCTTTAAGCACACGCTCAACACGACGGCGGCAATATCGAAAACAATCGCCGCATACACGCCCGCGCGCGCGAGCACGCTCATTTTGATACTGATTGTATCGGGCGGCATCAGCGTTATGGGCGGCAGCGATTCCGCGCCGCTTGCCGAGGGCAGTATCGCAAACAGCGCCGCAAACACTATCGCCGCTATCGCGCAGCCGAATACGCCTTTCGTTTTGTCCGCGCCCACGACCGTCTCTGCGAGCGACTTTTGCATACCCGCAAACGCTATCGACGCCAAAACAATGCCCAGCGCGATAATCGTTACGCACGCCGTCGCGCTCGTTACAAGCAGCTCGCTGTAAACGTAATCGCCGTATTTGACGACGCACAGCGCGGAAATAAGCTCGCCGAGCACTCCGCCTACGGGCACGCTGCCGTGCCGCACGACTCTGGTCGCGTCGTAACTCATAATCGTCGTAATCCTGACCAACTCGCCGCACAGCGAAAAGAACGCGATTATAAGCGCCGCCGCCGTCGCCGCGCGCCTTATCATGGGAACGAGTCCGACGCCGTCGAATACCGCTTTCCCTACGCCGCAAACATAATACATAATAGCCGAGAACGTCGCCAGCCCGAGCATTACGCCGCCGTTCGCCATGGGCGACGCCATGTCGAAAATCACGCCTATGCCCGACGCTATCGAAACAATTTTCAAGAATTTAAACAGGTTTGCGGAACGCTTGAATAACATTCCCGAAAATGCGAGTATCGTGAACACCAACGCCGTAATCGCTATCGTCAAGCAGAGCGCTACGGTCAGCAGGCTCTGCGCCAGCGTAACCATGGCGGTGGTGCGCACCGCATTCCGCCGCACGTCGTTGCCGAAATGATAGGGGAACGCCTCCGACGACAAAGCGAGCATGCACGCCAAAACGTTTACGTCGCACAGCTCCTCCTCCAAAATATCCGCGAACTTCTTGCGCGCGCGATATTCGGACGCTTCCGAATAAATAATCTTCCAATCGGCGAACTCTGCGCGCGCCTCTTGAAGATGCTTGCTGTAATCGCTCGATATTTCGCCGTATTTTTCGAAATCGGACCTTTCCATATTTACGTACGCGAGCGCGCCGAGCACTCTCCAAAACGGCTGCTCTATCTCGACGTACTCGGTATCGGTAAAGTTGGACTTATACTCGGAGTCCGACCACTCCTTTTCGGAAACGAACAGCTCGACGTTCGCTTTGAATTCGATAGGCGCGAACAGCGCCACAAACAGCACGATTATCGCAAGCACGGCGATTATAGAGTTGACTATTACGCGGTACTTGCCTTCAAACTCCGCGACCTTTGTTCGGGCGGAAGAAACCGCTTTGCCGCCGCCGCGCGCCTTGCTCGCGCGCTCGGTCGGTGCGCTTGCGTGTTCCGCGGGCGCAGGCTCTGCCTTTTGCGCCGCTTCGGGCGCCGACCCCGCTCCGAACAACGGCGCGCCGCACTTGCCGCAAAACTCCGCGCCCGTTTCGTTGACGAACCCGCATTCGACGCAGGCGGTCGAGCGCTGCGCGGCGTCGTCGAGTTTTCTTCCGCACACGCCGCAAAACGCCGCGCCGTTTACCGCGACCGCGCCGCACGCGGGGCACGCGACGGACGCGTCGCCGTCCGACTTTTTGGAAAGCGCCGCGCCGCAATCGCTGCAAAATTTCGCAGCGTCGCGATTTTCGTATCCGCACTTATCGCACTTTTTCATGCCGTTTCTCCACCCATCCTTAATTTGTTAGGCTTGGATTGATATATAATATCACACATTGTGAAACATGTCAATACGTTCGCCGAATTGCCTCGCGCGTATTGCCGCGCCCGTCACAAAAATTTTCGCACGCGCGCTTTACGGCGTTTTTGGTATTGACTTTTGCGCGGCGGTGTTATATAATGTATGCTAGAATATAAGCATAGGAGAATCAATATGAAAGTAGCATGCAACGGCAAGGATTTATGCGATGCGGTAACGCGGGTAATCAAGGCGGTGCCCGCGCGCTCGACCAACGCCGTACTCGAAGGAATCAAGCTTACAGCCGACGACGGCACGCTCACGCTTACGGCGACGGATATCGAGCTTTCAATCGAGCACATGATAGTCGCCGAGGTCGCCGAGCGCGGCGAAACGGTCGTGCCCGGCAAGCTGTTCGGCGATTTCGTGAAAAAGCTATCGTCGCAGACCATTGTGCTCACCGCCAACGGCTCGCGCCTTAAAATCGACTACGAGCGCAGCGAGGGCGAATTCGGCTGCTACACCGCCGACCAATATCCGGAGGTCAACCGCATAGAGGACACGCAGCATTTCGAAATGCGCAACGCCGATTTGAAGGACCTCGTCAATAAAGTCGCGTTTTCGGTATGCACGGACGACACGCACGCCGCGCTCAAAGGCGTTTTGCTCGAAGTGTCGAGCGCCGACGTGACCGCCGTGTCCACCGACGGCTACCGCCTGTCCAAGTGCGTCAAGCCCATAATCGCCACCACGGCGTCCACCAGCTTTACGGTGCCCGTGCGCGCAATCATGGAAATTTCCCGATTGCTGTCCGACGGCGACGACACCGTCAAGCTGTACATGCACAAAAATTTCCTCATGGTGCGCGTCGACGCGACGACCGTCACCACGCGGCTTATCGACGGCACGTTCGTCAACTACCGCCAAATCATTCCGCAACATTTCGACACGCAGGTGTACATTCCCAAAACGCTGTTCGACGACGCAATCGACAGAGCGGTGCTCATGTCGCGCTCGGACAAAAACAACTATCTCGTGCGCTTCGACATCACGCAGTCGAACATGACGGTCAGCTCGCACAGCGAGGCGGGCAACGTCGAGGAAAATCTGCCCATCAAGACGGACGGCGCGGACATTTCCATCTCCTTCAACGCGCGCTATTTCTCCGAGTTCCTCAACTGCATGAACTGCGACACTATCGTGCTCAACCTGACCAACGCCACGTCGGTATGCGTGGTCTCGCCCGTCGGCGACCGCGAGGACTATATCTACCTCGTCCTGCCCGTGCGCAGCGCGTAACGGTCGTTTTTCAATAAAAAACGCATACGAAATCCACGACCTCGCCGTTAATTGCGGCGGGGTTTTTTGTTGCGTTTGCGCTTGACAACAAAAGCGCATACAATATATAATAGTTAGCGAAATGTTCAAGCTTTTACGGTTTATCAAGGGTCATACGGCGCAGGCGATTGCCGCGCCGCTCTGCAAGCTCATCGAGGCAATCGCCGAGCTCGCCGTGCCTATGATTATAGCCGCCGTCATCGACGTAGGCATAGCCGACGGCGACAAGTCTTACGTCGTAAAATATTGCTCGCTTATCGCCATTCTCGCGGTGGGCGGCTTTCTCATTTCCGTAACGGGTCAGTATCTCGCGTCCAAGGTGGCGCTCGGGTTCGGCACGCGCGTGCGCAACGCCGTTTTCGCGCATATCAACAAACTGCCCGTGTCCGAATGCGACCGTATCGGCGGCGCGTCGCTGGTGACGCGGCTGACGGGCGACGTGGTCAACTGCCAAAACGCGCTCAACATGACGCTGCGGCTGGTGCTGCGCATTCCGTTTGTGGTAATCGGCGCGTTCGTCATGAGCATGATTATCGACCCGATGCTGTCGCTCATGTTTTTGGCGATGGTCGTCGTGCTGTCGGCGACAATCGCGTGCGTGCTGCGGCTGACGATGCCGCGAGTCAAGCGCGCGCAAAAAAACCTCGACGAGATTTCGCGCCAGACCTCGCAAAGCCTGACGGGCGCGCGCGTCATTCGCGCATTTTCCAAGCAGGCGTCCGCCAAAGCCGATTTCGACGCGGCGGCGGAGACCACTGCGCACACCAATTTCGCCGCCATGCGCATTTCCACGCTTTTGACGCCGCTTACCTTTGCGGTCGTCAATCTCGCTATTATCGCGGTGCTGTGGTTCGGCGGCGTCAAGATAAACACCGACCGCCTTTCGCAGGGCGAAGTGGTCGCGCTTATCAACTATCTCAATCAGGCGTTTTTCGTAATAGTCAACGTGGGCAACGTGTTTTCGGTGTTCACACGCTCGTCCGCCTGCGCGGCGCGCGTCAACGAAATACTCGAAACGCCCGTGCCCGAGGACGGAGCTATAACCGAGATAAACGCCGACGCGCCGCACGTGCTCGAATTTAAAGACGTCAGCTTCGCGTACGACGGCGATTACGACGTGCGCGACGTATCGTTCACTCTCGACGCGGGGCAGACGCTGGGCATAATCGGCGGCACGGGCAGCGGCAAAACGACGCTCGTCGCGCTCATAGAACGGTTCTACACGCCCGACAAGGGCGAAATATACTTTTGCGGCGAAAAGCTGTCCGACTATGCCGAGCGCGCGCTGCGCGGCGGTATCGGCTACGTGCCGCAGCGCACCGCCGTACTCGAAGGCACGCTGTCCGAAAACCTCAAAATCGCCGACCCCGACGCGAGCGAGCAACGGCAAATCGCGGCGATGGAAACCGCGCAAGCGAGCGAGCTTTTATCCTCGCTCGGGCTCGACGGGCATATTTTCGCGGGCGGTAAGAACCTGTCGGGCGGACAGCGCCAGCGCGTAAACATCGCGCGCGCGCTCACCCGCGACAATATTCTGTATCTGTTCGACGACGCGACGTCCGCGCTCGACTACAAGACCGAACGCGATTTCATTTCGGCGGTTAACCGCATAAGCGGCGCAAAGATATTCGTCTCCCAGCGCATAAGCGCGGTGTCGGGTTGCGATAATATCATCGTGCTCGACGGCGGCAAAATCGTGGGCTGCGGCAAGCATGCCGAGCTCAAAGCGTCCTGTCCGCTGTACAAGGAGTTTTGCGACTCACAGCAAAAATCAAAATGAAAAATACAAAGGCACAAAAACAAGCGGGCACAATGCGCCGCCTCATGAAGTATTTGCTCCCGCACGCGTGGCTGCTCGCGCTCGCGTTTGTTTGCGCGGCGATTTCCTCCGTGGGCATGCTGTTTACGCCCGTGGTAATCGGCGACGCGGTCGACTGCATGCTCGCCGCGGGCAAGGTCGATTTCGAGCGGCTCACCGCGCTCATAATCGCGCTCGCCGTGATAATCTGTGCGGTCATGCTGTTCCAATGGCTTATGAACCTGCTCGCCCAGCGCGCGGCGCACTACGCCGTTAAGGGCGCGCGCAAGGACGGGTTTTCCGCGCTGACCGACGCGCCGCTCGGCTATATCGACTCGCACTCGCACGGCGACCTTACGGCGCGGCTGTCTGTGGACGCCGACCAAATCGCCGACGGCATAGTGCAGGGCGCGACGCAAATTTTTACGGGCGTTGTAACAATCGTCGGCACGCTCGTGCTGATGATACGCATAAATCTTTGGATAGCCGTTGCCGTCGCCGCGCTCACGCCGCTGTCGCTTTTGGTGTCGTTTTTGGTCGCGCGCGGCTCGCATAAATACTTCACGCGGCAAACGCATGTGCGCGGCGAGCTGTACGACTGCGCCGAGGAAACGATTAAAAACCGCGCGCTTATCGCCGCCTACGGGTACGCGCCGCGCGCGCAAGCCGAGTTCGGACAAAAGAACGAAACGCTGCGCAAATGCGGCTTTAAAGCGACCTTCTACTCGTCGCTCGTCAACCCGTCCACGCGCCTGATAAACTCGCTGGTGTACGCGGTCGCCGCCGTCATGGGCACGGTGTACGCAATCGACGGCACGGTGTCCGTAGGCGACATAACCAAGCTGCTGCTTTTCGCAAATCAGTTCGCCCGCCCGCTCAACGAAATCACGGGCGTGATTACCGAGTTCCAAACCTCGCTCGCCGCCGCCAAGCGCATACTCGACCTCACCGAGATAGCCCCGCAGGACGACGGCGGCAAAGCGCTCGTGCCGTGCGGCGACGTAGCGATACGCGCGCTCGATTTTTCGTACGTGCCCGAAAAGCCGCTCATACAAAACCTCAATCTCGACGTGCCGCAGGGCACAATGGTGGCAATCGTCGGGCGTACGGGCTGCGGCAAAACTACGCTTATAAACCTTTTAATGCGCTTTTACGACCCCACCGCGGGCGAGCTGCTGTTCGACGGCGAGAACGCCGCCGAGCTCACGCGCAGCGGCGTGCGCAAAGGGTTCGGCATGGTGCTGCAAGACACCTGGATTTTCAAGGGCAGCGTGCGCAACAACATAGCGTACGGCAAGCCCGACGCGACGGACGCCGAGGTCAAAGCCGCCGCCGCCGCTTGCGAAATCGACGGATTTATCGAGCGCATGCCCGACGGCTACGACACGATAATCGACGACGGCGACGGCATATCGCAGGGACAAAAACAGCTTATCAACATTGCGCGCATAATGCTCACCGACCCGCCCATGCTCATTCTCGACGAGGCTACGAGCAATATCGACACGCGAACCGAGCAGCGCGTGCAGAGCGCGTTCGACAAGCTTTTGCGCCCCGCGAACGGCAAAAAGAAAACGGGCTTCGTCGTGGCGCACCGCCTGTCCACAATCGTCAACGCCGACGTAATTCTCGTAATGGACAAAGGCAATATCATTGAGCGCGGCACGCACAAGGAGCTGCTCGCCAAGGGCGGCGCGTACGCCGAGCTGTACAGCGCACAGTTCGCAAGCTGAGTTTAGCGCGAGCCGAAATTTCGACGAACTCGCCCTGCGAAAATTTATCGTAAAAAGCAAAAACCGCCTGCGGGCGGTTTTTTATTGTTCGGAGTTTTCGTCGGCTTGCGCGGTCGCGCCGTCGTCGCGCGCCGCCGCTCTCGCCCGCTCCACCTCGCGCTCGCGCTTGTTGAACACGCGCGGAAACGTCACGAAAATGACGACCGTCGTAATCGCGCCCGCGACGAAATCGGCTATACCCTCGGATAGATACACGCCCTTAAAGCCCAAAAAGTGCGTGAGCGCAAAGCACAGCGGTATCAGTATTATCACCTTTCGCAGCACGGCGAGAATGACCGCCGACTTAGCCTGACCGAGCGCGACGTTTACGTTTTGCAGCGTCATTTGCACAAAGAACATAATCGAGCCCATGAGGAAGAACGGCGCGTATTCGGTCACGATTGCGCGCACCTCGGCGCTCGCCGAAAACATATACGCGTAAAGCTGCGGCGCGGCGAGCGACGCCGACCACACGACCGCAGCAAAAACGAAAGCAATCGCCGTCACGTACTTTATGCCCGTTTTGAGCCGCGCGGAATTGCCCTTGCCGTAGTTGTAGCTCACAAACGGCTGCATGCCGTACCCCAGCCCGTTGAGCGGCAGCGAAATCAACTGCAACGCGCTCAGCATAATGGTAAGCGCGGCGGTGTAGTCCTTGTTGCCGCCCGTCGCGCTATTGAGGTTTACGTTGAACACAATCTGAATGGCGCATTCGGTCAGCGTCATTATGAACGGCGAAAACCCGAGCGACAGTATGCAAAAAAACCGCCGCGCATCGGGCTTCATATCGCCGAGCTTAAATCGGAATATACTGCGCTTGGAAAAGAAAAAGCAAATAATCCAAACGAACGATATCAACTGCGACAGCACCGTCGCAAGGCTCGCGCCGTTTACGCCCATGCCCAGCGCGAATATAAACACGGGGTCGAGTATAATGTTGACGACCGCGCCTATCAGCACCGAGAACATGGCGGTGAGCGAGTACCCTTGCGCCGTTATAAACGGGTTAAGCCCCTGCGCCGCAAGCACAAATACCGTGCCCGCCGAATAGATTTTAAGATACGACGTCGCGTACTCGACCGCGCTCGGCGGACAGCCGAACAGCTCGACGATTTGCCGCGCGAGAAAAAACGCAGTCACGCTGAGCACGACGCCTATTGCGGCGAGCGCGACGAACGACGAGTTGAACAGCTTGTTCGCCTCGGGCGTATCGTCCTCGCCCAGCTTCATGCTCGCCCGCGGCGCGCCGCCCAAGCCGATTAGGTTGGCGAACGCCTGAATGATAAGCGTTATCGGCAAAACCACGCCGAGCGCGGCGAGCGCGTCCATGCCCGAGCCCTTTATATTAGCCACGTACATTCTGTCCACAATGTTGTACAAAAACGTGATGAGCTGCGCGACTACGGCGGGCACGGTCAGCTTGAACACAAGCGGCAATATCTTGCCCGTGCCCAGCAATTCGGTTGTGGTTTGAGATTTTCGCATTACCGCTATTCTATCACAGCCGCGCGGCAAAAGCAATTATTTACGACGGGCGCGGCGATGCGTGCGCGAAAATCCGCAAATTTCCGCGGCGAACCCTCGCGCAACAAATCGGTGCGCGTTTGCTATTGCATGCGCGCCGCGAGCATGCTATAATAACGGCATGTTCAAGGATAATCTTATTTACCTGCGCAAAAAGAAAGGGCTTACGCAGCGCGAGCTTGCCGCGCGGCTGTTCGTCACGCGTCAAGCCGTTTCCAAGTGGGAGCTCGGCGTTACCGAGCCCGATTTGCAAACGCTCAAACGCCTTTGCGAAGCGCTCGACTGCACGACGGAAACGCTGCTCGGCGACCGTATCGACGGGCAAAGCCCCGCCGACGGCGAGCGCGCCGTCACCGAAAAACGCGATACGCTCAACCGCATAATGCTTGCGTGCACGCTGTTGTTTACCGCGTTTTGCATGCTGACAATCGCAATGCTTTACAGATACCTGCCCGAGACTATCCCCGCGCATTGGACGCACGGCGAAATAGACAGGTACGGCGACAAAGCCGAAATTTGGATGCTTGTTTCGGCTTTTGCGATATTTGCGGGCGTGGATATCGTCGTTTTCGTCATATGCAAAAAATACGGCGACGGAAAATCGGCGGCGCTCGGGCACTCGATAATATTGTTAATGATTCTCGCGTTCGAGCTTTTTGTGCTTATAACGTACATGCGCTACGTTCCGACCGAATATTTAATCCCCGCCACGGCGAGCGAAACGGCGGCGCTCACGCTCGTGATTTTCGCAGGCGTATCGCCGCGCATAATGCCGCCCAACAAAGTCTACGGCGTCAAAACGCGGCTCACGCTCGACGACCGCGACGCTTGGCGCAAGGTCAACGCCGTTGCGGCGATATCGGGCGGCATAACCTCGGCGTGCGTTTTCGCCGCGTGCATGATTTTCGCGAGCAAGTACGCGTACGCGGCGTTTGCCGCATATTTGATTCCCGCTATAATCGTGTGCGTTTATCACAAAATCCAGAGCGCCCGCGTCAAACGCAAGCAAGGCAATTAGCCGCGCGCCTAGTCGTCGTAATACAGCGTAAAGCACACGTCCTGCGAGTGGTCGCCGAATTTTTTTCCGAACAGATTAAACCCGCCGACGTTCTTTGCCGTCGGTTTGTTGCCGAACCGTACCTCTACTCTGTTCCCCGCGCTCAGCCCGAGGTCGTTTAACCGCGCCCGCGTTTCCACACGCGCGCCGTTTATCGTCGCGCCCTTTTCGTCCACGGCAAGCGTTATAAGCGCGCCGTATTGCGTGTTTACGCGCGGCCACCACTCGGGATTGAGCCTGCCGCGTCGGTCGCCGAAATCGCCCGGACTGACGTACGTGGTTATCTCTTTGTCGTTTATCCAAAACGTTATATCCGACAAATACTCGTTATCGAAATACGGCGCTTCCGAACAAATTTCCAGCGACAGCTCCGCGCGCTTAATCTTGTGCAGCTTGGCGGCTTGATTGCTGAACCTGTACGCGACCTGCCCGTTGGGTGTGAATATGAGCTCCGCGTCGAACCGCTCGGGCACGTAGCAGTTATCGCCGAACGACGTAAAGACGGACGTCGCCGTGCAAAAGTTAAACGCCGTGCCGAAAAACTCGGAAAACTGTCCGACGCGCGCCGCTTGCGTTTCCGCCGTTTCGCCGCACTCGCGCCGCTCGGTATTGAAAAACTCGATGCCGAGCGATTTCATTCGCCGCTGCACCAAGCGCACCGCGCCGCGCTTGGTCGATTTGTACGCGACGGTTACGATTTCGGCGGCAGCCATTTTGTCCAAGTGGAATATGAGCGTGGTTATGGGAATTTTCAACGCTTTCGCCAACTCGGGCACGGAAAATATAAACGGCTGGCGTTGCAAGTACCGCAATATCTCCATGCGCGTCGCATTGCCCAGCGCGTCGCATTGCCCAGCGCGTCGCAAATGCGCACTATCGCGGCGCAATCGCCGTCGCGCATTACGTTGAGCGACACGTATTTGCGCTCGTCCTCACTCTCGTTTATGGAAGCGTCCATTCCCGTCTCCGCGTTTTGTTTTGCGGACGTTCGTCAAAATCCGCGCCCGCGCTTACAAGTATTATAACACGTGCAAGCGCCAAAATCGCAACTATAAAAATAGTTTAAACAAAAAATATTTTTCATTTTTATAGATTGGTTTATTTGCACGTTAGTATTGATTACGCTATTTCGATATTGTATAATCGAGTTGTACACGCACTAAACATACCGCAAAGGAGAGCATGATGAGGATTATTCCACGCACAAAAAGGACGACGATTTGCGCGGCGCTATCGGTCTTTGCCGTCGTAATCGCGGCGTTTGCGTTGCTCGCGGCGCGCGCCTCGACAGACGCGCACGCCGACGATTATCGCCCTTCTCACAGCGCGACCGCAAGCGCGCGGAACGCCGACTTTTCCGTCGGGCAAACGGCGGACGACGTTTATCGGGTGACCGATTTCACCGCCGTCGCCGACGACGATTGGAAAATAAGCGACAAGAGCGACGCGGCAAACGCGTCAGTGCGCACAGACGGCGGCGCGCTCGTCGTAAATGCCGCCAACGCCGCGGCGAGCCTGTACTACGGCGCGCTCCTGCCTATCAATCCGACTAAGACCTACAAGAGCTTTACGTTCGAGCTGGCGTTCAAGGTCAACAAGAGCAACGGCGACAACAACAGGTGGTTGGGAATAGTTTATCGCTCGAAAGCCGCAAGCGCAAACACGCCCGTTTCGGGCTACGTGATGAATTACAGGCTGAACGGCAAAAACGCCTACGCCGCCATAAACGCGAACAGGGCGTTTCGCGACATAGACGAAATCCCCGCAAACGGCAGGCTTGCCGACGGCACGACCGCGCCGACGATTTTGGACGGCGAGTATCATCGCATTACGATTACCATGGACGGCGACGACGCCGCCAAGCACTACATAGACGGACATTTGGTACGCGAGGCGAAAACCGCCGACCAAACCGCGCACTTGGGCGCGGTACACACAGAGGGTGCGTTCGCGCTGATAGTCAACAGTATGGAAATCACAATCAAAAGCTGCACAATCACGCCCGACGAAATAATCGTCCCTCAAATAACGCAGACCGACGACGTTTTGGTATCTACATACCAAAACCCCGATATAAAAATAGTAAACGCGCCGACCGTCGTATGCGACGTTGTCGACGCAACGACTTTGAACTCGCTCGGCGGCACGGAAAAGCCGTCCAACGCAATTTTGCGATTAAACAAGGACGCGAACGTCGTGGACGCGCAAGGCGTCGTTCTCGGCGCGTTTTCGGAGGTCTATGCCGCGCTCGACCACAAGGTCATTCCCGTCGTGCGCGTGGACGACGACGGCGCGGCAAACGCGCTAGTCGAATACCTGACCGAAACGCAAAGGATTTTAGACCTCGCCGTCATGAGCGACAAGCCCGAGCTCGTCGGGAAGGTGCGCGCGCTGTGTCCCAAAACGCGCGGCATTATCGAATATACCGCCGCCGATTTCTATACGGACGGCGCGCTCGATATCTTTAACAATATAGTCGGCAATAGCAACGCCCACCGCGCCATGACGGTGGTCGTTCCGCAGTCGGCGGCGACGGCGGACAACGTGCGCTACATTCAGGCGCGGTTCAAAACGGTTTGGGTGCGCCCCGACAGCGACAAGCCCGTCGATATTTTCGCCTGTATCAACAGCGGCGCGTACGGCGTCGTCGGCAATTTCGGCAAGATTTACGACGCGTTGGAAACCTACCCGCATTCGTACACGCGAATGCCGTACAACGTTGCGCACCGCGGCAAGCACTCCAACACCGCCGTCGGTCCGTACGAAAACTCGCTCGCGTCGGTTCAAGCCGCGATAGACTGCGGCGCGACGCATTTGGAGCTCGACGGGCACATGACGCGCGACGGAAATATCGTGATTATGCACGACGACACGCTCGACCGCACCACCACCGGCACGGGCAGAATACCCGATAAAACTTTGGAGGAAATGCGGTGATATAAGCTCAAAGACGGGTCGCAAATCCCGATTTTGGAGGACGTGCTCGACCTGCTCTACAAATCCAAGCTTAAAGGCAAGGATATAGTTTTCGTGTTTGAATTGAAGGCGGGCAAGAACATAGCCGAAAAGATAAACTCGCTCCTCGGCACGGGCGACGGGCAGTACGACGTCCGCGACAACCTCGTCATAATCACGTTTAACAGCAGCGGCGACGATATTTTGACCGATATCAAAACCGTTATGCCCACAACGCCCACCGCCTATCTGCAAAACAGCGGAGTGGGCGCGCACACCTTGGCAAACGACCTCGCGTCTATCGGGTACTACAACTGCGGGCTCGACACGGGTTACAGCGCCTACACGTCGCCTGAGTACGATAAGTCTTGCCTCACCGACCGCGGCATTGCGGGCTGGTTTTGGACGTTCGGCAACGTTAACGACGTGATACTCGCAGCAAAGAACGGACATCTCGGGCTGACCAACAACGCGCCCGCCGCACTCACTCCGTTCGCCGTCAAAATAGAATGCGACGGATTTACGGCAAAATCGCTTAAAGTCGGAGACAGAATAACGGTGACGAAACGCCTGTATTCTGGCAATATCAAAACCGACGATGCCGCCGTAATCACATACTGCGAAGAGACCGAATACGGGTGGACGGCAATCGCCGCGCTTAGCAAAAACGATATCACGCTGTACACTATGCCGTTTACGGTTAAAAAATCGGCGGAATCGCAAAAGCACGCCGTCAAGATATACGACGGCGACGAGCTCATTTACGACGAAACGCACGCGCACGGCGACAAGCTTGCGTTTACCCCGCCGTCGGTGGGCGGACGTACGTTCGAAGGGTATTACGCCGACGCCGAATTCACAACGCCCGCTTCTCTCCCCGCGACCGTCACCGAAAACGTCACCCTTTACGCCAAGTACGCGCCCGTCGCGTCCTATATAGACGCCGACGAAAGCAAGCTCGGCGCGGGCGCAATCGCGGGCATCGCGCTAGGCTGCGCAGGCGGGGCTGCGCTCGTTGCGGGCGGCGCGACGCTGATAGCGTTGAAGCGGCGAAAGCGTAAATCGTAAATTCGCCGCATGCAATAGTTTAATATAAAGCCGTCGAAAAGCCAATCGCGCTTGCGACGGCTTTTTCGTTTATTCGACGAAAAGTCTATTGTCGAGCGCGCTTCTGAATAACAAAATGACGACGAGCTACGGCGGAAACAAAATAACATGGGCGGCAACGCGACTTGCCGCATAAATAGATTGTAACGTTATTTTCGGAGGTTGACAATGCCCAAGCCCATGATAGAGGATTTGCCCTATCCCGATATTTCGCAGCTCAAACCCGACTGCAAAAGCGCAAGCATAATCATGCCCGCGTATGCCGACGTCGAGAGCGAGCTGACCGCCGTGCTTCAATACATATTCCAAAGCCACAATTTCGGCGTGGGCGGCAACGAGCGTTTTGCCGATACGTTGGAGGAAATAGCCGTTGCGGAAATGAAGCACTTCGACCTTTTGGGCGAGGCGCTGCTGCGGCTTGGCGTCAGTCCGATTTACTCGCGCCGCCCGCCCAATAAATGCGATTACTACTCGACGTGCTGCATAAACTACGCGACGCAGCCGACCGCCATGCTCGCCGCGGATATCGCCGCCGAATCCGACGCGATACGCGGGTACGAGCAAATGCTGTGCAAGCTGACAAACCCCACGCTGAGCGCGCTCATAAGCCGCATAGTTCTCGACGAACAACTCCACCTGCGCTGCTTTAAGGACATGTACTGCGAGCTTATGAACAACGCGGAAAACAACTGAACGGCGCAGTCGGAGCTAATTACCGCCCGTCGCGAAGTATCGCGGCTAAACGCCGACCATAAAATAAACTAAGCAAGTACATAATAGACTTCGATGCGCTCGCGAACTCGACTGCTCGCGAGCGGTTTTAAAATTCCGCATAAACAAACCTAATAATCTAATTCCTCGTCAAAAAACAACTAACTACCCGCCGCACAAAAACCCAATGCTAAAATGCGCATATAACAAATCAGTCCGCAAACCCGACGGTTTGCAAGTGACAAAAACGCACCCATAATTTACCATTTGACGCGTATTCACCCTCCCTAAAATCAAGCTTTGTAACAAACGACGCGCAAAAAATCGTCGAGGACACAAAAAGCTACAAAGATATACAATCGGTATCATTTGATTATGTTGATTATTGTCGATATTTCGTGTAAATTATAATTATGAATAACATTTCCGTTTTAAATCAAAATACAAGCGCAGCCGATAATCGCGCCATACCCGACCTCGCGACTAAATGCGGCATAAAATCCAATACAAAAGGCTTCGACTATTTTACCGACGCCCTCGCCGCCTGCATCGCCGCGCCGTCCGTTCCCCTTGTCGAAATCTACGCAGCCGTAGCGCAGAAGCACGGCGTTCCCGCCAAAGCAGTCATGCGCGAAATCTCCCACGCCGTTTCGCTTTCGTCGCCCTCGAAGCCGTCGTCACACGTCGGAACGCATATTCGCACGGAGTAATATACGGGAATCGGTCGATATCGATATCGTATACTATTAAAGAGCACAGCGCTCCCGCTCCGTACCATTTGCGGGAACTCGCGATTAGACCAATGCGTTCGCCGCGGCGGCGGGTTGTACGCGTAGACTATTTTCGCGTACGGCAATAGAAACTCATTCACCGTCGTTTCCGTATCGTCGGGTTCTTCCGCGGGCTTGTCTCGCCATTTCTTCGGTCGTCGGTTTTTCAGCCAAAAGATTTGCGCCGTCGTGTTCCCGTTGAGCGCGCTTTGCAGCAATGCGTTCTCTACCTCGCCGTCTACTGCGTCACGCGTCTTTTTTAGGGTGTCGGAAAACTCGGAAAACTCTCGCTTATATGTGTATAAGCTATCTGCCGATATTCCCAGCCTTTCGGCTATCTCTCTTTCCGTCGCTCCGTTCCGCACCCAATCGGCTATCTCTCCGAGCCGCGGCGCGACGTGCGTTTCGTATTTGTTAGGTCGCGCCATACTCCCCTCCTTTTTCTTGCACGAAAAAAGCAAGGCGTGTTACCTTGCTTGTCTGATTTGTCGTAATAAATTTATATGTTATTCCTCGACTACCTCAAAGAATTCGGGCGGGTACAAATAATCTTCACCCGACTCGTCAACAATTCGATAATATTGCGATTTAGGCGATATATCAAGCACCTCATAAACTTTTCCCGGAATTAATGCGATATAATTATCGGGAATAAGATAGTCCATTTGTTCTTTTCCAATATATTTGACTTTCATTATATGTCCTCTTTATATTTCATTTCTACCTTACCGACGGTCGGTTCTTCATACCAATGAATTTCCGCATTAATCGGTTTACCGTGTAGTTCTAATGTAGCATTAGCTTTGACCTTCGCCCACTTATGAGCTTCACCGCCGTATTGTCTTACAAGTCTGTCCACGTCACGAATCGGTGTTTTTGTACCAGCTCCTGCAAATACTTGCTTATTTGTTATATGCGTACCCTCTTGCAAATGAGCAATACCGCCATCGGGCATACGTATATCATAATTCTTCGCTTTCGCGCTAAGACTCCGAGGTATTGCCTCGTCGCTTAAATCTATGCCGCCAGATACCTTTTTCCCGAACCGCCGCTCATAGCCGTCTACCAACCGCACTGCGCTCGGCAAGCTCGAATATTCACCTGTTCGCGCATCGAACTCTTGCGGTTTCCCGCCCGCGCCCTTTTTCTCCGCCATAATGCCTCACGAAAAAGGCACTACTTAGATTTTATCACGAACGCCATGCCGTGTCAAGTAGTGCCTTTGCATAATTTTTCACACTACCATTATAGCACAGTAGATTAGGACATGGGCGGACAACTTTTTCTATTAGCGGTTTATTATATCGCATTCCCGCGACACACACGATTAAGTTACCACAATAGCACGAACCCCCGCGGCTAACAGAGCCTCGGGGGTTGGAGCTACTGGGCGGACTCGAACCGCCGACCTGCTGATTACGAACCTGTGCTTAATTTAGCCCCTATACAAAATATAGTACTTACATTAAAATAAAGCACTATATACCGTATAATATCAACTAACTAAACCGTCATACCCATTGCATACCTTTTAATATTACTATACAATATCATTAAAAAGGCTCGAAATAGTCGTTGCCTATATTCAACTCGGCTTTAACATTGTCCATTAACGTTTTTAAATACTTATAAGATAACTTTTTGGAAATAACAGTCAGTTGTTTTTTATGTACCTCGTCTACTATCTTGTCCAACGCCATAGATATATCGCGTTCGGGCTTTTCTTTGCTGTTCAATAATATTAGAACTTTTTCAAACAGGATTTCCGCCGTCGGGTCTATATCATCGTCGGATTTCGTTTTATCGTTATAAAATACGCCGTAGCCTTGTATCATTTTAAACCTATGAAAAATATCGTCCAACAACACAAATTGTTCATACGTACACACCGATGCGCCGTCCTTGGACATTTTGGTTGCGTATTTAAACACTTCGTGCCAAGACTCGCCCTCGACGCAATCCGCGGTGCAACTATACCCAAACGGTAAATTTTCTATATTTTTCAAAGTCAACTTTTTGCCGTTCATAAGCAAATAAAACATTTTTTGTAACATTATCTCAAACTTTGAAAACAGCCTTGTCGGCACGGAGCTGTCATAATTAAAGCTGAATTTGTTAATTTCGGTCTGTGGGAAATTCAAACCTTTTTTCATTAAAAACAAACAATGCAAATGCGGGTGGTATTCGGTCGGTGAAATTACAATCTCGAAACTTCTTATCGCACCGACAAAACCGTACTGCGCAAAATCAACGCCGGCTATTCCGTTGCCGCGCTCTTGAAAATATCGTATAAGCTTTTTCAGGCTTGATTGCATTTGTAATAAAGTACTCTTTAATACGTCGCCTGTTACGTTAGGAACAGTAAACACGACGTGATAAACGTCGTAAACTTTCGTAAGCTGTTCAAGCTTTACATGATACTCGCCGAGCCGTTGCGCTTGCTTTAAGTGATTGCATAACCAGCACCAACGATTATGACAATGAAATACGCGTTTTACATTAAAGTACCCGCTTTCTTTGTATTTGTCGCCAAACCATGATTTATGACAATCGCGCACTCTTTGGGAAATATCGGCAAACTTTTGCAAATTGGTATCACTATACCGCTGCATGTAATAATCGGCATAAAAGTTGTTATATTCAACCCTATTGCGAACGCTCTCGAAATAATCGTTTGTCAGCTTAACGTCGTCGGGAACTTCGGCTAATGGGGAATACCGAAACTCTCGTTCAGCATAACGTTGTACAGCTAATTCATGCTCTGCTTTTGCCTCTAAGAGTTCAAGCTTTTTTCTTTGCAAGTCATCACGCCGATTGGCAGCCGCATTCCGAATTATTTGATTGCAATTTTTACGCATGATTTTCACTCCGAGCTTACTGCGTGACTACTTAGTTCTAATATATCAAGAGGTTGCCCTTCGCCGCGCTCCGCGCGGCTCGGTCAACCTGTATCAATGCGCGCGACGCGGCGATGGCAAGCCTGTCGCCTGCGTCGTCCCGCTCCGTGAACGCTTTTGTTCGGCGTTGCCGTTCTCGCTCTTGCTTTTTCGCTCGCTCGGCTCCGCTACGTTTTGCGGGCTTCCGAGTTGCGACCCGTCGGTCATAACTCTGCGAGTTACGAACAACGGGTCACAACCGACGCCTGTGGGCGCCTCTCGAAAGCCTGTCGTGTCGGGTTCGACACGACGCAAGGTGCACGCTATGGCGTGCGGATTGAAAAGTAGGCTACGCCAACGACTTTCCGTTGTGGTTTTGGGAACTCTTACTTCGTAAGGGTCGGCGGATTAGCCTTGCTATTCTCGCTGTTATTTATCACTTGTTTTGCCGCACCGCTGTTTTTTTAAAAGCGGTGTGCTTGTAGTTGGACGTGGGCGCTACTCGCGTGTAACCCCGTCTTTTCTCGTCTGTACATATCGGGGAATAGTCACCGCTTCGCGGTACTGCTCTGTTTCCGCTGTTCTGTTACAGTCCGCAGTAGTGGATTAGATACACGGTCAACAATGATACCCCGACGTCTGCGGTAAGGCGGATTATCCACTTTAATAGCTCGCGCATATTACATACTCCTTTTTTAATTTAACACCGTTGATTGACGCAGCTCGTTGACTGCGGTAATTAACTTCGATTTTTTTGCTTGACTTTTAATAAGCAATAATGTTATACTAACCATACAGTAACGACGATTCCGCAAGGAATTAGGGCTGATGCTCGTTTTGAGATGTTTGGCACTTCGTTACTTTTTTTTGCCATTTTTTTCTATGTATTTTTGCTTGGCGCGTTCGCCGTACTCTTTTGCTTTGGCGTAGTCTTTTTCGGTCATTACGCCGTCGCGCGATTCTATGTAATCTTTTTTCGGGGCAACTGTGCCTTGACGGCGCATATACGCTTTATCTTTTTCGCCGAGCGGATTAACTTCGAGGGCATAATTCGGGTGTCCTTTACCTTTTTTCGGACTATGCGTGAACCCGACCGACACATGATTATCGTCAATATCGTTGACAATAACATGCGGGTGTCCGCCTTTTTGATCTCTGTAATTTTTAATACGCACGTCCACTGTCGGAACGTCAGCAGACTTTTCTTTTGCCGCTCTTACGGCATAACTTTTCCGTATAGCGCGCTTTTGCGCTTCCGACGTGCATTTGCGCGAAGTGCGATTGTTCTTTTTGTTTCTCGACATATCACGCTCGCCCCCGACGCATAGTAAGTTCAAGCTCCATTTTTTTCCATTGGTCAACGAGCTTGAACAACGTTTCGTTCCTAAAATCGTCAAACGCAGCCAAGGCTTCCGCCGTTAAATCGTCAGCGTTTAAGGGCACGAAATACTTGTAGTTAAACGCGCTTATTACGGCTTTTATTTGCTTGATTTCTTTTTTGAGCCATTTGCGGTCTTTTTCGTTCATAATTTACCTCCATAAAATTTTCGACAATATATCGCCGCAAGCGGACGGGCTATCGAAAAGAGCTTCGCGGAAATACCGCGTATCGTATTTCAGCTCCGAGATAGGTATGCGCACGGTAAACCTCACTGTCGGATTCTTTTCGTTTAATGCGTTGTCGTAGCTATCGTAGCCGACAATCCTTGTATATAAATAGTCGTCGCGCCTGTCTGTACGCAGTACCTGTATATAACTGTCCGCTTGCTCCCGCAGCTTGTCCCATGGTCTGCTCAACGCTTGCGAGTTTATATGCACGCGCATATCATACAACTGCCCGGACAATGCAAAAAATATGGGCATGCCCGGATACTTTGTATTAAGCTCCTTGTTGAAATGACACGGCAAATATATTCCGCCGTCGCTGACATAAACGTCATAACCCTCTTCAAATCGAGGAGTAAACGGGCGCACCGTACCGTTGATAAAATCCTCAAATGTATTGTCGCCGACGTTTAACTCGTCAAGCGATATAATTTCCGTATTTTCATTGTACGGAATATTCGCATAATGTTTCTCGCCACGCAAAGCAATCACATGCGCGAAAATTAAATCTTTGCCTTGGCGTTTCTTGCCGTACACCATTACGTTGCAACGACTGAACTCTTGCACGAGCCATGCGTCGGCTTTGTCCACAAGCACGATTTTATGACGGCGCAGGAGCAAGACAGTTCCCGTCGTTAAACATACGGCGACGATTGCGCCCAATGTAATCCATAACCACAGCATAGGCGCATTACTCCGAGTTGCCTTGTATTTTCCGTATAAGCGCGACAATACCTCGAATTGGCAGCGAGACAAGCCATACAAGACCTTTAAATAACCATACAATGCCGCTGAAAATAAGGTGGATTATGCTCGGCATAAACGGGGCTAAGATTATCAACGCTATGAACGCAACGGCACCGATTACAAACCAATACCAATATTTACGAAAGAATGCAGCTATTTTTTCAAACAAGTTCTTAAACCACGCCAGCATGCCCTCGACCCCATCATCTCCCTCATCACCACCGGGCAGTAAATCACCCGTCTGTTTATTGTCTACAACTCCGAGATTATATACCACACCATTCGTTTCAAACGTAAGTTCCAATATAGTAACCTCGGATACACGCATAAAATACGACTTATTTGCAACCGGATTATTTACAGGTCCGTACTTATTCACCTGTACAGGAGTTTCACAAAACCGCAAAATCCATTCTTTCGGCTTTACTGATTCCTTTACCTTGTCTGATAATTCCTCACTATTTACAAAATCGTCAACGCTTTCGATACGATACGTGCCTTGCTTAGTCAAGTCATCGGCATTAAACTTAACTTCGTGCGACTGCGATTCCCCGTTGGGACGTATGGAATTTGCCTGCTCCAATATAGCTATATCTTCCGCACTCAGCTTTGTTAAATCTCCGGGCATCCAATACTCACCGCATATAAACGATACTTTTGCCTGTTGCAACGTATCTATATCGTGCTCAGTAGAAAATGCAATATAATGACTATCACAAAAATTATTCTTAAACAGTCTAAAACCCTCTTTATATCGCAAAAAATCCACATACTTTTCCGTTACGACAATTACGTCGATATATTGCAACATATATTCGGTTTTATCTTCCGTATCGACAACAGTCCATAACTGCCCGACGGCATAAGGGACGTAGTCAATCGTATTATCGTTACCCGTTTCGTCATCGACATCGGGTATCCATTTGCGAAATACCGCGGTAATATCATAATACCGAATGGGATTATCGACGAGCAACAAGCCAACTACCTTGTACTTGTACAACGGTCCGTCATGATTACACTCGACAAGAGCATAATCATGACGGCTATCCATATTTCCTTTTTCCGTACTTAACCTTATAGACGTTAAAACAAAGCGCTCGTCTACACTCGGCTGATATGTATACACGAACAGCTCGGCGTCCGAGCTCTCCGCTATTTGTATAATTCGGATACTATAATCATTAGCTACTGCGGGGTAGTCGTCGGCGTTAAAATACTCGTCCTTGGCTAAATCGTCCATGACCGCGGTATACTTACTTGCGGCGTCACCCTCGGCACGAACATGCAATACTCCCGACACTTTTCCGAGAGACGAACAGATTATTATCACCGCAAAAAGCAGGATTATAAACAGTATGTACCGATGACTGCGACTTTTACAATTTGTTTGTTTCTTATTTTTCATATGACACCTCTAAACGGTAAAAGGTCAAGAGCGTTTACGTTACGCCCTCGACCATTACCGAATTACACACCTTTTTTCTTTTTCAAGCTTACTGCTATGCTCGTTATAATAACCAACACACCGACAGCAATACACGGCGCGAGCACGTACCACATGTTGCGCTCCCACCATGTAAGCGGACGCTCCGTAACGGGCTTGTCCGACAATCTTGCGTATATAGTAGTATCGTTTTCAATTTTGTCTTGACTGTTGACCGCCGCGCTGAACCCGCTGTCATAATACCAACCTCCGAACTCGCGTCCGTCTATGTTAACCTCGTAGAGATAATCGCCGACGCTCTTGCCGAACGGCACGAACTTTGTCACCGTATCGCCGTCGATATTATACGTTAACGTTACGACCTGCGTAATGACGCTGTTTGCATTGAACGCCGTAGCTTTGCCCATTCTCGCAAGATTTGTTCCTACGTTGCCAAGCGCGCGCACTCGGAACGTATATTCGTCAGGCTTTAAATCGTCCAAATGAATTTTCGGCTCGGTTACAGTCTTTCCGCTCATTTGCGAGCCGCTGCACGAAAACAAATACCCCTCCGCACCGTCTACTGCGTCCCACGCCAATTCGTTGCCGTCCAATCGCAAATTGGTAGGTGCGGCGAGCTTGGTTATTGAAAAGTTTATTTCGTATTCGGGGCACAAAACGTTATACCGAGTATTGCTATAAGTAGTAGTACGGAACGGACGAACGTGTACAAAGCACACGTTCCGCACCTCGTTCACGAAACCGATAAGCGATAAATCTATTTCGTATCTATCGTCGAATACCTCAACCGCCGAAGCGTCGGTTTTTCCGTCGTAATTGAAATATTCTTTACCATCGGAAAGCGCACTGCCCGAATAACCTTTGCCGATAGTAACGGCATAGCCGAAGCCCACTGGCTTATTTTCGGGCATAGGCACTATTACCTTTACGCCGTCGAAATACGGAACGATAGGCGCTACATAGCATACGCCGTCGTTCGCGCCCAGCTCCGTATTGGGGCGGGGAACAAAATTACTCGCTACCGAATAGCCGACGCTGTTCAAATATTCGTCCTTGCCAACGTTATACACGTTGAGAAAAGCAACGTTACCGCCAAAGCTTTGCCACAGCTCCGCCCATTCCGCATACGTTAATTCGAACTTATTGTTGTTATACCCCGTTGCATTCGCGTAATCGAAATCCCGTACGTATTCGCCGTTATTGAAATCGAAACGCAGTATATCGCCGTGCGTTCCGCCGAGTATACTGACTTTATTGTCGCTAAACGTAAACGACGGCGAGGAATAGCGCCGAACCGTTACCGTCAGCTCGGAGTCGTCGCTATCGTTGACTACGCCCGCACGTGCCGCAGTCTTACGCATACCGCCGTTTGCCTCGGGCTTTTCATGTTCGGTCTTGGAAACCTCTTGCGGCGTGCCTTTGCCCCAGCAGTCGAACCACATTGCGGCATTCCAATTCCGAAACCCGCTTGTAGCCCATGCGAGCGAACCGAACGCAAACAGCGCAAACGCTACGCCAACAATAAAGGCTACCAATTTCCTCGTTGTTCTTGTCATAACTTACTCCGCCGCTTTACGGCATGCGGCACGCCGTATTTTAATGGCAGCAGTCTGTTTATATTCCGTCGATACTGCCAATACGGTTTGCATGAATGGGCGCAGCTCTCGCACTACGCCCATACTTAAAGCCCTACGTCGTCAACGTCCGCATAATCTTTTGCAGTAAACTTTATTCCGAGTGCTTTACTTGCGAGTAATACAAACGTGTTAGCGTCGTTTGCGCCTTTTACAACAACCTCGACGGCACGCTCGTCCAAAAGCTCTACAAACGTCGGCTCGGCGAACATAGCAGGGTATGTGACTTTTTCTTTCGTCCGCTTGCTTATGTAGGAAACGGGTTTGATAGTGACTTTAACAGGAACTTCCGAAGCCGTGCGCAACGATTTTTTCGCATAGTACGACATATACCCGAATACACGGTCTGGACGAACGAGCCTGCCCGATTTTTCGTCGTACTTGTCCCATTTGGCTTTGAGCGCAATGTTTTGAAATATTTCATCGTCGCCAAACGGGTTAATAAGCTCAAACGCTAAAAACTCCACGTCGTTTCCGTCTTTGTCCTTGTACGAACGCATTATAAAACGTGCGTCCACCGCGAGCTCCTCAACCTTGCTCTCTTGCTTTACCGTTGTTTTCTTTGCCATAATTTACCTACCTTTCGCCGATACCTCGGTCGCGGGAAATATATTTAGCCTTTCGGCTGGCGAGGCAGACGGGAGTTAAACCCGCCGCGCGTTTCCGCGTCGTCCGATACCTCATAATCCGCCCCGATATTCGGAGCGGTATTCGGAGTGAAATCCTGCCTACCCGACAGGTAGTGCAGCATGTTAATGCAACTTTGCAAGCTGTTGCAAACGCCTAACTGCATAATTGCGTTGTCCTTGCGTAAGACTTTTGTCGTCTATACGACCGCTGTAATGTTGAATTTTATCTGCAACGGTGCGCTCGATTTTTACTGTTTGCGGCTTCGGCTTGCCGAGCTTACCGCGCGCATCGCTCACGCCGTCACGAAATGCCGCTTGATTTTCGGGTTGAACTTGAACGCGTTTATTCATCTTACCGTGTCCATAACCGTACCCAGCGTTGTACGCCGCCTGCTGTTTGTCAGTTCCATACTTTTTTGCCATTTTCTTTGCTCCACCGCTTTTCGGCATACGGCACGCCGTAGTTGTTAATTTGTTGACGGCGCTTAAACACACCGTTCGTTGACCTCGATACATAACGACGCCGCGTAACGCAGCTCATTGACCCATACATACCGACCGGAGAGTAACCGCGGAAATAGGCGACGTTCTTACACCTCGATACTAACCCCAGCTCAAAGCCATTGCTTCCGCTATTTCCTCAAATGTTTTACTGCGATTACGCTGCTTGTACTTGCCGTTAGAATTCTTGAATAACGGATATGTATTGAACGTATATTGCGGCTCAATTACGTTAGTAGGGCAAAGGTATTGCAAGCCTTTGAGCCATAGACAAGTACGCTTAGATACGGGTACGCCGAAATAATACGGCTCTATTATTTGCGTCGGCTCGGGGAGACCGAACACTTTTATAGGCGTGGGGTTCTCTATACATATCCTGTCGCAATCGGCGGCGTATATGGCTCGGAAGAACGACGCAGCTTGTTGACCCAGCTCGTAACGCTCTTGATTTAATTTGCCGCCCCTATACAAATTCGTACTGCCCGCTTTGGACAAATACGTACAAGGCGGAAACGCTATAATCATATCCCAACGCCGAACTGTATG
Source organism: uncultured Christensenella sp. (assembly GCA_910577945.1). Taxonomy (GTDB): domain Bacteria; phylum Bacillota; class Clostridia; order Christensenellales; family Pumilibacteraceae; genus Anaerocaecibacter. The sequence continues at coordinate 79,304 of CAJTNI010000004.1, forward strand.
GGCTTGTCCGTCGCACGTCCGAAAAGTACAGTTCCCGTTTAATAGCGGCGTTACGTCCGACCATATATGCCACTGCGGTGCATTGCCCGAGCACATGATAATATCGCAGGAATACGCTTCGTGTCCTTTGGCTCGGAACGCTTTGCATACTCGTTGACTTTCTTCGCAGGCTACTAAGATTTTCATTGCTCGCTCCGTACGGGTAAAGTATCGCCGTAAAGGTCTATTTTCTCGGACTTGCAAACGATTTCAACATAGACACGAAACTGATTGTTGCTACCGCGATTAGGGTACAACCCAGACACCGTGCTATGCAAAATGTTATTTCCTCTGCCTAAACGCTCATAAAAGCGTTGAGCCTGTTCGCACTCTTCGCGCGTGCCCATTACTCGAATTTTCATCTTTCACCCCACGCGCACGAACTTGCCCAAATGCGGGAACAAAACAACATAACCGCTTTCGCTGCATTCGGGGTTAGCAACATTATGCACGTAAGCGTATGCTCGAAAGAATCCCGCATTGTTTCTGATTGGCTGCAACATGCCGTCCCAATCTTCTTCGTAAGGGCTGATACAGAGGAACGAATATGTTTCACCGACAACAGATAGATAGTCATGCGTTACCGCATAGATTTTAAGTTTACGAACCGCTTCTATTTCGCGAACCTTGTCAGCAAGCTCCGAGTTCGGCGCGATTCGTTCCGGAGTTTTCCGGGGATTGAATAAATACACGCAGTCATTAGTTTGGAAATCCAAGATATAACGCGGACTGACGTTCAATTCCCATAATACAAATACCGCTACATCTTTCGGGGTTATTGTTGATTTTACACTCATTTCGTCACCACCTTACTTATTACGCTCGATAGCGTTTTCCGCGTCGCAAAGAGCAGTGTATGCGTATCGCCACAATTCCGCTAAATGATCGAAATGATCGTCTTGATAGACCTTATACATATTCCAAATGTCGTATTGGAGCTTATCAAGCAACTCGCCAATTTCGTCAACGGTCTTAAAATCTTCCGACCTTGCCGCTTCGATGAAATCACATATTGCTTTTTGTCCGAACCGATACAGCTCCGACAGGCTCGGCGCGTGCATATGGTCGAACCAATCGGCGTCGCTTGCCCAATCCCGCGCGCATTCCGACAATATGTCGTATACTTTTTTAATGTCCATATTTGTTTTCACTCCTTGAAACCACTCCATATATGAAGCGTTTTATCAAATATAACACTCCATATATGAAGTTGTCAAGACTTTTACTACAAATTTGTAGTAATATTTTCACAGGAGAAAACAATGAGTATAAACGAAGCAATTAAAGAACAACGAATAACTAAGAATTTATCTCTTATGGATGTCGAAAAAGCGACTGGTATTAGGAACGGAAGTTTATGCCGATGGGAAAACGGTCAAGTTTCACCGAGTATAACCTTTTGCATAAAATTAGCACAGTTCTATGGCTGCACTCTCGACGAGCTCGTCGGGCTATCGGAAATTCCGAATGAATATAAGCAAAATGCTACATTGCCAACAAAATTACAGCAAAGTGCGATTGCTTTTGCAAAAGATTTCGGCGACATGTTTACCGATAAAAATTACAAAGATATGTCCAAACTCTACAAAGCCATTACGCCAGAACTTCGCGCGCTAACGCTCGGCTATATCGTCGGCTTGCTACAAAGCAATGGTATAAATACCAAATCTATTCTCGGGTATTGATTTACAAAAGAGGGATACAGTGGAATACACACAAGATTACAAACAAGACAAACCGAATAATGAACGTAACAAAAAATCCGGGTGTACCGCGCCAATTATCATATTTATCGTAATCGCGCTCATTATCTTTATTCCACTTGCGATAATCACCGAGGACGCAACATTAGACGACATTACGGTAAGTAATCAACAAATGTCGCTACTTAATTTTTCATTCGATTTTATTCCGAAACAAAATATCGATAATCTTAGCTTTGAAATATCTTTTTACGACAAAAACAACAAATACATATCGTCCATTAAAAGAGACTTTGGCAATGTAAACAAAGGACAACAATATACATTCACTCTTAATTATGCCGAATTATTTGTCAACGCTTGGCAAGCCGACGGCACGACCATAAAAATAAACGGCAAAAAACACATTTTGCCATTTTTATAATTCTCATTAGTTGTATAATCTCTCTATCACACGGGGAGGAAATATACAATGGAAAATGATTATCTTAAATACCAGCTCGGCGCGGTAGCACAAGCCGTCAGCAATATCGACAAATATTCCGCCGAGATAAAAAACTCTATTTGTGTAATTCTAGGCTACTTAAAAGCAAACGACGATTTTACCGCACCTACTTTCGGCAATGGGTATGATAATCTTGTGGAGGAATTAAAACTCTTGATTATCAACCTAAACATAAAAGGCTCGATACGAGAACGTGCAAACGGTCTCATCGAACTGAGAACCCAAGCTTTCGGCTCTATTTACGGACGTTCCAAATCCGAAATCGAGCAAAAGCTCAACCAAAAGATAAAGGAGGCAAACACCAAAAAACTACCGCCCGCGTCAAAACGCAACGCAGCTCCCACACTTGCGAAATTTTACGAAAACGTTTACTTGCCTTATAAACAGCAAACCGTTTCCGAAAATTCACTGCGCGGCATAAGGCTGTATTATTCGGCGTTCGTGCAAAACGGTTTCGATATTCCACTCAATAAAATAACCACTATTCAAATCGAAACGTTTTTGCTTGGCATTGATAAAACACGCACGCGCCAAATTATGCGCGGATTTATAACCAACCTGCTCACGTATGCAAAAAAGCTCGAAGTAATCAAAAACAACCCGTGCGACAACGTTTCGCAAATGCAGCACGAAAGAAAAAACGGACGCGCAATAAGCTTCCAAGACCAAACGGATTTTTTCCGCACGCTCTATGCGGCAGACAACATACCGTTACTCAAAAAGCTGTATTACACATTTATCTACTTGACGGGAACACGGCGCAACGAAGCCCTGTCGGTTCGTCGCACCGACATAGATTTTGAAAATAACGTTCTACATATACCGGGAACTAAAACAAAGAAATCCGACCGAGATATACCGTTGTTTCCGCTGGTACGTACAATATTACTCAAAATCGAGCTTGAACAACGCGACTGCATTTTCAATCTAGATAAATCCAACGCGACGCACGATATTAAAAAAGTAACGAGTTATCACCTGCACGAGCTTAGACACACATTCGGTACAATCGCTATTTGCGTACAAAAGCTCGACCCTAAAACGGTTGCTCTATACATGGGACATGCCGACCCGTACATGACGCTGAATACTTACACTCACCCCGAGCAGCTCGACAAAGCCTTATTCTTCGACGGCAGCGTTTCCGACGAACAAAAGCTTGCAATAATGCGAGCCAAGTATGCCGAAATACTGCAAATAATATCGGCTTTTTTAGACAGCGTACCCAATTCGTACCCAAATAACGGGTGATATTCTATGTACTTATTCGTTCTTATCTGCGTTTTCGGCAAGAAAAAACGTCATCTAACTACCTGAAAAACCGTTAAACGACGTTTGTGGAGCTACTGGGCGGACTCGAACCCCCGACCTGCTGATTACGAATCAGCTGCTCTACCAACTGAGCCACAGTAGCATAATGATTATTTAGTTGTTTGCGCTTGTTGCGACTGTTCAACGGTCAGCCGGTCCGACTGAGCCACAGTAGCATAATGATTATTTAGTTGTTTGCGCTTGTTGCGACTGTTCAACGGTCAGCCGGTCCGACTGAGCCACAGTAGCATAATGATTATTTAGTTGTTTGCGCTTGTTGCGACTGTT
>CAJTNI010000004.1:83249-106126 GCA_910577945.1 uncultured Christensenella sp.
GCGCTTGTTGCGACTGTTCAACGGTCAGCCGGTCCGACCGAGCCACAGTAGCATAATGATTATTTAGTTGTTTGCGCTTGTTGCGACTGCTCAACGGTCAGCCGGTCCGACTGAGCCACAGTAGCATAATGATTATTTAGTTGTTTGCGCTTGTTGCGACTGTTCAACGGTCAGCCGGTCCGACCGAGCCACAGTAGCATACGATATAATAATTTTATTCGCGCTTTTTATTGTGTGGTTTATCACTTGCGCAACGATATGATTATACCACACGTTTTTTTATTTTGCAATTATTTAGACGCGCATTTACGAGAAATTTTTGCAATCTGCCGCACTTCGCTTACTATTACAGCGCCGTGCGCCTGCCGAGCGCTTGCGACAGCGTAACCGCGTCGGCGTATTCCAGCTCCGAGCCCATCGAAATGCCCTGCGCGATGCGGCTCACTCTTACGCCCATCGGTTTAAGCAATCGCGCCAGATACACCGCCGTTGCCTCGCCCTCCACGTCGGGATTGGTCGCGATTATCACCTCGTCCACGCCGTCCAGCCGCGCGAGCAGCGATTTGATATTCAAGTCGTCGGGCGTCCTGTTGTCCATAGGCGAAAGCGTGCCGTGCAGCACATGATACGCGCCGTCGAACGCGCCCGTTTTTTCTATCGCCGTCACGTCCTTGGGATACGCCACCACGCAAAGCTGCTTTTTGCCGCGCGTTTCGCACAGCTCGCAAACCTCGCCGTCGGTAAAATTCCCGCACACCGCGCACAGCCTGACCGTGCTCTTTACCTCTTTGAGCGCGGCGCAAAACGCGTCGACCTCCTGCTCGGACATGTCTATTACCGCGTACGCATAGCGCATCGCGGTCTTTTTGCCCACGCCGGGCAGCATGCCGAAACGGCTTGCCAGCGCGGCGACGCATTTAATCTCTTTCATTTATCACAGACCGCCGAGCTGAGACAGCGGGCTGTTTTTTACCAGCTCGTCCGCCTCGGCGTACGCCTCGTTTGCCGCCGCGGTGATGAGGTCCTCCAACATTTCGACGTCGTCGGGGTCGACGACCTCGGGCTTGATTTCTATGCCCAAAAACCGCTTACTGCCCGACAGCGTGACCGTGACCGCGCCGCCGCCCGAAGTGCCCGTTACGCGCGCGTTTTCAAGCTCCTCTTTGGCATGCGCCATTTGCTCTTGGAGCTTTTGCGCTTCCTTCATCATTTGCTGCATATTCATGCCGCCGCCACCGCCGCCGCGGCCGTATCCGCCGAATCTTGCCATGCCCGTTACTCCTTGACTGCTTGTCTATTCCCAAAGATTGCTCATTCTGTCCGCATACAACGTCGAATGTTCGTTGTAATTGACCGAAAGGATATTGTTCTCCCACTTGGTGTAAGCCACGTTTTCGAGCGCGGACGCGATGGGCGCTTTGAGCACGTCGAAATACGTTTCCACCTCGCCCGGCGTGGTGTACGAATACAGGCTTACCTCGCCCGCCTCGGTGACGGACGCGAAATACATGATATGCACGCCGTAATCGGTCACAACCTTTTGATACTGCGCTTTGCCGCCGACGGTCTTTTGATAAACCTGTCCGACCGCTTGGGTCTTGCGCAAATCGCGCGCCGCGTCGGCAAACTCCTGCATATACGTTTCTTTCTCGCCCTCGTCGAGCTCGTACTTGACGACGTAGCCCTTGTTGTTGCCGAACGCGCCCGTATCGGTGTTGTACTTATAAATAAGGTCGTCGAACGCCAAATCGGCAAGCCGCGCGTTGTTCTGCAACGGGTGCATGACCGTCTTTATCTCGGCGATTACCTCGTCGACCGACATAGGCTGCGACTTGTCGTCCTCGCCCGCCACGTGCGGGTAGCAAACTATGCCGTCCACCAGCCTGTCGCGGAACGCGGCAACGTCGTCCTTGGTCACGTCCAAGCGCGCCTTGTACGCGGTGAGCTCCGCCTTTTGCGCGTCCGAGAACGGCAGCAATATATGCTTTACGTAAAAATAATTCGTGTTGGGGAAATACAGCACCGTGCCGCTGCCCGACATCGCCGAGTCGAACGCCGCAATGCCCGTTTCGGGGTCGGTAAACGCGCTGCGCTGCGAGGTGAGCAACGAGTTGTAGCTTTCCAGCACGCGCGAATCGTCTACGCTCACGCTCTCGGTCAGGTACTCCTGCAAAAGCGTAATCTTGTGCGACTGTTCGAGCGATTCGCCAGTGACGTAGTACATGAGATGCGTTTGACCTATCATGGGATACACGTAGGAAACGCCCTTGGTATCTATCGTCTCGTTGATTTTCTTCAAGTCCTCGTCGAACTTCTCGCGGTCCTCCGCGGTGATGCGGAAGTCGTCCTCGACGCGGCTCTCCAAAAGCGATATAAATCTGCGCATAGCCTCGCGTTCGAGCGACAGCTTGTCGAGGTCGCCGAACATGGCGGGATAGCGCGCAATATCGGGCTCCCACTCCTCGGCGTCCTCTACGTCCTCGGCGTCCTCGGACGGCTTGACGGGATACGTGGTGTCGGTTTTTACCTCTGAATCGCCCTCGGTCGTAATCTGAGATTGGTCGCGACTCGCGAGAATTTCGTTCTTAATCGAAACGAGCGTCGAGTCGATAACAGTATAAATGCGCTTTTTGACCGCGTTGGTCTCGGTCAAGCCCCATTTGATTTTGCCCGCGTCGATGAGCGCGTCGACCTCGTTGGTGACGAGCTCGATATTGATGAGCATGGACGCGCCCGCGCGGTAAATCGCCTCGGGATTGCTGCCGTACGACGACGAGAGATTGTCGTAATTGTTGCTCACGTATTCGACCAAATCGCGCTTGTAAATATCCTTCTTTTCGGTGGTAAACTTATACAGCACGGTTTCGTACACGATATCGCCGTTTTCGTCCTTGACCGTATTGCCGTCGGCGTCCTTCTTTTCCACCTGCGCGCTGTTGGTTATCTCGTACGAATCGACCGTAGCGATAACCTGTTGCAAATCGCGCTCGTTGTCGTGGCTGAAAAACGAGCAGCCGCAAAGCATGCTCGCCGCGAGCACCGCAGAAATTATTCCTATAATAATGCGTTTAAACACTTTTAGACACCTATACCGATTAAAACTAGTCATAATATTGTACCAAACCGACGCGAATAAATCAAATGTTTCGACATATGTTTTTGCCTTTTTCGGTTTTTTTATTCAACGCGCGATTTTCGCGCGCGCAAACGCAATTTGCGCAGCGCCGCAAGCTCGCCGCGCCCCGCCGTATTATAACCGAACCGCACGCTAAATCTGCGCCAGCCATGCCGCGGCTTGCTCGCGCGAGCAAAACGTAACGCGCCTAACGCCCGAACGCTCCGATATTTCGAGTATTTGCGGGCGCACGTTCTTGTCGAACGATTTAATCCATGCCTCGAACTCGGCGTCGACGCGCTCCGTACAGCCGTCCGCCATATCGGGTCGCGTTTTGCCCTCGTACGCTCGGACGCGGGCGTACGCGCTTTCTAGACACAGCGCGGGCGGATAGTCCAAAAACACGCACAAATCGGCAAAGCTCAGCCGCAGCGCCAGCGTGCGTAGATAATTGCCTTCGATTATCCACTCGGGCTTTTCCAGCTCCGCCGCCAACAGCGCGTCGAACTCCGCCCGGGAACGCGTCACCCAATCGGGCAGCCACCACAACTTGTCCAAATGCACGACGGGCAGCCCGAGCCTGTCGCCGAGCGCGCGCGCCAGCGTGCTCTTGCCTGCGCCGCCGTTGCCGATGATTATTATTCGCTTGTGCTTAAACTCGCTCATGCTCCGCTCGCTCAAAACCCCTTTTCCGCAAGCTCGCCGCAAAGCTGCAAATAGAACGCGTGTATCTTTTCGCGCTTTTTCTTGCCCGCCATAAAATCGACAATCTCGCTATGCGAAACCGATTCGTCGACGCAGCTTCCCCTGTACTCGCCGAACCGCGCGGACTCGACGGACACCAGCCCGTCCGATGGAAGCTTTTCCATATGCCGCGAGAGCATGAGCGGAATACCCATGACGAAATCGTCTCTGCCCTTTTCCAGCGTGGCAGAATAGCTTTGGCAATACACCTTGTCCGAAAACGCGAGCGCCGCCGTTTCGCTCGCGGGCGTTTCGCGGAGCTGACGGCACACGCCGAGCGCGTTGGGCTTTTTGTCGCCGAAAATCCTATACCAAAGGTTTATCCAGAACGCGACGAACCGCCGAATAAGCTTAGGCAAGCGCAGCAGCCACGACGCGACGGGCGAACCGCGGTGCGGCGTGCAAAGCGTGGTGAGCGACGCCACCCTATCCGCCATGCCCAAACGCTCTATCATATACTTGGCGTCCAGCCCGCCCTTGGAATGCGCGATTATGTTCACCTTTTCGGCGTGCTCGCGCTCGCACACGCCCTCTATAAACGCCTTTAACTGCGCGGCGTTGGTCTCGATTAGACCGAACCCGTCGGTCTTTGCGGTTTGAACGCAATATCCCGCGCGCCCGAGCGATTTTTGTATTCGCCCGAACGCCTTGAAAAACGCTACGTCCTTTAACACAATGCCGTGCGCAAGAATAATAGGATACTTCGTGCCGTTCATACTATTATTATACATTCGACGCCGCGACAATGCAAGCGTTTTTAAATGTTGACAATCGCCGCCCAATCGGCTATAATATCGGTGCACGGCGCGCGCCGCCGTCGCATACGTATTACGGAAACGAATTATGAAAAAAACCGCTGTCGACGTTCTTAAAAAATACGGACTTATATTTATAGGCTGTATCATATATTCGTTCGGCGTCGCGCTGTTCCTCGACCCGCACTCGCTCGCGTCGGGCGGCGTGACGGGTATCGCCATAATGATAAGCTCGCTCGCGAAAGGCAAGATAGGCACGGGCACGCTCATACTGATTATCAACGTGCCGCTGTTTATCCTCGGCGCGGTATTTTTCGGGCGCAAGTTCATCGTATCGACGCTGATTGCGACCGCGCTCTCCTCGGGGCTTATCGAGCTGTGGAGCTATTGCGTGCTGCCGTACTTCCCCGAAATCGACAACATACTCATTCCGTCCACGGTGGGCGGCGCGCTGTACGGGTGCGGGCTGGGGCTGATATTCCGCGCGGGCAGCACGACGGGCGGCACGGACATTATCGTCAAGCTGCTGCGCAAGCGGTTTCGCCACTTGCGCACGGGCATAATATCCATGATTGTCGATATCGTAATCGTCGGCGCGTCGGCGTTCGTCTACAAGGATATCGACCTGTTGTTCTACACCGTGCTGTCCATATTCGCGTTTACGGGCGCGTTCGATTTGGTGCTGTACGGCGGCAATTCCGCCAAGCTCGTGCATATCGTGACCACAGCCGACAACAGCGCCGCGATTTGCGACCGCGTGCTCAAAGAGCTGGACATAGGCGCGACGCTCGTCGACGGCAAGGGCGCGTACACGGGCAACGACCGCGTAATAATCATGTGCGTAATCAAAAGCTTCGCGTACCCGCGTCTGCGCGATATTATAAAAGAAATCGACCCGCGCGCGTTTACGATAGTTTCGTCCGCCAAGGAAATTTACGGCGAGGGCTACAAAGCGCACGACGACGAGGAGCTTTGAGTATCGGTCGTCGCAACCGCAACGTATCAAAGCAATAATAATCCCCGATTGAAAACGCGCCGCAAAGCTTTATCGAGCTTTGCGACGCGTTTCGGTATCCGCGCGTTTATTTGCGCTTTTTCTTGACGATATCTTTAAGGTCCGCGTACGTAGCCTCGACGATTTCGCATGCGCGCGGCACGTCGTCCATATCAAGCATGAACATTGGCTTTGCGCCCGCGTACGGAATTTCTTCGGTCAAGCCGAAGCGCTTGTTCCCCTCGGTGATTTTGACGAGCACGCGCCCGTCGTACAAGCCGCCGAACAGCACGCCGTGGTAATACAGCAAAAACTCGCCCATCATGGGTCGGCACGTTATATCGCCGAGCGCGCTCAGCTGCTCGACCGCATAGTCCTTAAATTCCTTACTCGTTGCCATGGCTAAACGCTCCTCGTTTAATTGTCGTCGCATGCAAGCGATTTTTTGAAAAACAGCTCGGCGGCTTTTTCGTCGGCGAGCAAGTACCCGCAATCGCTATAACCCAAGCGTCGATAAAAGCCCTGCGCCTCCTCGTCCGACTGCGACGACGTAAGCGCAGTACGGTATCCGCGCGCCGCCATATCGCGTTCCCATCGCCGCATAAGCGCGCTACCGTAGCCGCGCCCGCGCATTCCGTCCGCCACAACCAAAAGCGTGCAAAACGGCGTGTTATCCCAAAACAGATTGTACCGCAAAATCCCCGCGGGCACGCCGTCCGCGACCAACACGTAGCACTCGCTTGCGCGCAGCTTTTTTTCGAGCTCCGCCGCCACAATGTGCTTATCCAGCGCGAACCAAAACTCCCTGTCGCGTTCGTTTGCCAATCTTATCTCAGTCATTTTTCCGTTATTTAAGCTTATCGGTCAGCTCGAACACCGCCGCCACCGTGTCGTCCATGTCGTAATACTTGTATCCCGCGAGCCGCCCGCCGAACAGCACGTTCGGCGTTTTCGCCGCGTCCTCGGCGTACTTTTTGTACAGCGCGCCGTTCTTTTCGTCGTTAATCGGGTAGTACGGGTCGCCGCCTCGCTCGAAACCTTGCGGGTACTCGCGCGTGACGACGGTCTTGTCGGAGCTTTGCGTTTTGTCGAAATGCTTGTGCTCGATAATGCGCGTAAACGGCGTTTCGTAATCGGTGTAGTTGACCACGGCGTTGCCCTGAAAATCGCCGACGTCGAGCGTTTCCGTCTCGAACCGCAGCGAACGATATTCGAGCTCGCCGTGACGGTAATCGAAAAAGCGGTCGATTGCGCCCGTGTACACCACCGTATCCGCCATGGCGTCGAACGACTTTTTGTCGGAAAAATAATCGACTCCGCACGTAACGTCCACGCCGTCGAGCATGGCGGTAACCATTTTGGTATACCCGCCGACGGGTATGCCCTGATATCTGTCGTCGAAATAATTGTTGTCGTACGTGAACCGCAGCGGCACGCGCCCGATTATAAACGGCGGCAAGAACTTGCAATCCCTGCCCCACTGCTTTTCTGTGTAGCCCTTGATGAGCGTGCGGTAAACGTCCTCGCCAACCGACTGCAACGCTTTTTCCTCCAAGCTTTGCGGCGGCTTGCCGCCCGCCGCGGTTACCGCCGCCGCGCGCTGAGCGTCGATAATCGACCGCGCCTCGGCGGGAGTTCTGCAACCCCAAAGCCTGTTAAACGTATACATATTAAACGGCAGGCTGTACAGCGTGCCCTTGTAGTTTGCTATCGGACTGTTGACAAAATTATTAAACTCGGCAAAACGGTTTACGTATTTCCACACGCGCCTGTCGCTCGTGTGGAAAATATGCGCGCCGAACTTGTGCACGATAATACCCTCGACGACCTCCGTCGCGATATTTCCGCCCACGCTCTCGCGCTTTTCAATCACCGCGCACCGCTTGCCGCGCTCGGTCATAATCTGCGCGAACGCCGCGCCGAACAACCCCGCGCCGACTATAAGATAATCGTATCCTTTGCCCATTGCGTTCGCCCCGTTTGTTAATTTCGTTATTTATAGCTTGCGTAGCGCCGCAAACGTTATTCGCCGTCCGTACCCGCGGTATCGACCGTCGCGCCGTCGGCGGCATTCGCGCCTTCCTTAGGCTCGGGCTCGGATGCCGCAAGCTCCGTTTCGTCCGTCTCCGCGGCGGGCACGTTCGTTTCCGCAAGGTCGCGTTCGTCCGACGCAGGAGCGGCGGGAGTCGCGTTGTCGTACGTCGCGCCGCCGTCGGTTGCCGCCGCCTCGGCGAGCGATGCGTCCGCCAAGCCGCTCGATACGGCGACGTTGCGCTTGACCTGATGCCACTTGGGCTTACTGAACACGCCGAGCGTAATCGCGGCGGCATATACAATCATGAACACGGGGAACAGGAATACCGTGGGCATGAGCTTTTTTACGGGCGCTTTTATGCGCTTGTGTTCGAGCGCGACGGCGAGCAACGCTTGCAGAATGAACATCGTCACAAACGCGAACGCCAGCGAAAACAGTATCGAATTCATGTACGTCCAGAATATCGCCCAATTGCCCATTATTCCGTGGTACACCAAAACGTATATATAATAGACGGGCAACCACGTGCACATCATCACGCACACGGGAATGAACATGAGCGTGAGGAACATGTCTATATACGTCCATTTCCAGCGCGCGAAAAATAAGAAAAACGATTTTATGCCCTGCGTATAGAACAGCGAGTTGAGCGCGCGCGCCATGCGCTTATAGCGCTTGAACGTGTCTTTGAGCGTGGACGGTTGGTCCTCGTACACCACGGCGTCCTTGACGTACATGGTTTTTATTTTGTCCTCGTTTAGCCGACGCATGGTAAACTCGGTATCGTCGGACGCCGACAAACAATCCCAGCCGCCGTGCTTTTCTATAATCTCGGCGGAAAACATCATGCCCGCGCCGCCGAGCATCGTGCCTTGTCCGATAGCCGAGCGGAAATTGCTCGCAAACCGACAATCGCGGATATACCACAAGCCCGATATGCCCGTGATAATGTTTTGGTCGATATTCTTGGAGTTGGAGTAGCCGCGCGCGCACTTTACGCCGGCGTCGAACGCGTCGTTCATGCGCGAAATGTAATCGAGCTCCATGAGGTTGTCCGCGTCGAACTTGATAAACGCCTCGTAACCCGCGTGATTCTCGCGAATTTTCTCGAACAGATATTTGAGCGCATAACCCGCCCTGTGATGCTTGGGGTCGGGGTCGGAACGCTCGTACACTATCGCGCCCGCCGCGCGCGCTATTTCCGCGGTATTGTCCGTGCAGTTGTCCGCCACGACGAATATATCGAACAGCTCGCGGGGGTAGTCCGATTTGAGCAGACGTTTTATCGTGTCGCCTATTACCTCCGCTTCGTTTCGCGCAGGAATGACTATGCCGAACTTATGCTTGACCTCGGCTTTCTTGTAGGTTTTGGCACGCACGAAAAACAGCAATATGTAAAATAACTGTATGCCGAACGCTATACCGATAATGGTCAGCAAGACCTGGTCGTTTATTATTGAAAGTATTTCGTTAAACCGTTCCATTAACCCGCACCGTGCGCGAAAATCGCGTTTTTCGTGAATTCAAAGTTTAATAAGTATACACCAGAGCAAACGCTATGTCAAGCGTACTCGGTACAAACCCGCACGTATTACGGAATTGTAAGTCGTTTGTCGCTCGATATGACACAAAACGTCACGATTTGTCGCAAAAAACGCAGTTAGCGCACTGTTAGTATCCGCAGCCGTCGCCTTTTCATATACAGAAAACCGCCGAAATCGTCCGCCGACGGGTTTTGCCGTCAATTCGCTTGATTTTTGGCGTTAAATAATGTATTATAATCAAGCAATAATTTTCGGGGAGGCGTCCGTGGACCTTCTAAACGTCAAGGATATAGACATTTACGGCACGAACTGCGTAGCGGACGTATCGACCGACGACGGCGATTGCGTGCGGTTCGTTTCCGCAAAAGAAAAATACTTCGACGTAAAGGTCGATAACGGCACGCTAACCGTAACGCAAAAATCGCGCAATCTTTTGCTCCGCCTTATATCGGGGCGCATAGAGTTCAAGCTGATTTTGCCGCGCGGCTTCAACGGCAGGCTGCGCTACCGCAACAACAACGGCGGGCTGTACATAAAAAACGCCGAGCTCGCAGACATCGAGCTTTCCACCAAAAACGGCAAATTCGATATTTCATCGGTCACGGCGAACGCGTTCTCGCTCAAAATGAAAAACGGCAGCATCGCGTTCAAAAGCTTGACGGTGCGCGACGCTTGCGCCGTCAAATGCAAAAACGGCGACGTAAAGGTCGAGTCCGTTACCGCCGCCGCGCTCAATATTTCGTGCAACAACGCGGGGCTGTTCGCCGCCGATATCAAATGCAAAAAAATCGACTGCGTAACCTCCAACGGCGTGATAAGCGCGAGCGCGCTCGACGCCGACGAGCTGCGCCTCGAAACGAGCAACGGCAAGATTAACGCCATGGTCATCGGCGCGCGCGACGATTACAGGCTCGTCGCCGAAACCTACAACGGCTCGATTACCGTGGACGGCGTGCCCAGCAAAAGCGTTTCCGACGCGTCCTCGCACGCGTCCAAAAAACTGACCGCCAAAACCTCCAACGGCGATATCGACGTAAGATTTATGTAAAATCGTTTTACGACAAAAAGCGCGAACGAACGTTCGCGCTTTTTCTTATCGAAAATTATTTATCTTCGGCAAATAGCTTTCGACGGCTTTTTCCGCTTTAATATAATCGGCGTTCGCCGCCCTGTAAATTTCCCGCAGCCGCTCCAAATCGCGCACGCTCGTAGTGTAGCCAGCAAGCCGCGGCGCTGCCAACGCCGCCGCCGCCGTTATCGCTATACGCGCAGTCACAGTCGCAATCACGCATAATACGGCGCGCCACCCGCTGTCGAATATTATCGCACCCGCCAAGCCGCCGCCGCTCCGCCTTCCAAATCGTACTCGTCCGCATAGGCTCGAAGTAGGCTCGAAGCGCATTTAAAAGCGCCGCCAAATCGCCGTCGTACGCCCGCGTTGCGTCCGCGTCGTCCGTGCGCTCGTCGCGCGGCGTTAAACCGTTTTCATCGCCGCTCGCCTCACAATCGGTTTGAGGCGCAACGCAATCGTTCGGCACGGCGCGCTTACACGGCGCGCGGCGGTCGTCGCCATATGGCGCGTCAACCCGCGCGAGCCGCTCCTGCGCCAGCGCATAGTATTTCGCGCCGCCGCTCCCGAACGCCGAATAAAAAAACGCGCGCGCGGCACGCTCGCAGTCGGGCGCGATATTTTCCGCAACGCGCGTCGCGACGCAAGCTCGCTCCCACTCGGGCGCGTGCGTAACGTCGGCGCGCCGCAAAAACTCCGCGTACCGCCGCGCGTCGCCCAGCTTGTATTCGGCAAGCGCGAAAAGAAACTCCGCCGCAAAGTCGTCGGGGATTGCGGCGAGCACAGCGTCGGCGGCAGTTTAATACGTTTACTTGTACGCGAGCACGCATTCGAAGAGCGCTTGCGCGCGGTCGCTTTTGCATAAGCAAACGACTACGCAATCATTACGTTACAAAATCAACGCCCGGGAGTGCCCCATCTCGTCCAAACCGACGTATCGTTAAAATTTGCAAAGCATAACAGCGTTACAATCAAAACCGCCGCAAGAGCGCAAGATATTATAAGATACACGGCAGTATTCAAATATATGAATAAAAACGCGGCAGCTAAAATCAGCGCACTTACAGCAAATGAAAGAACGGCGCACACCGCCACTCTTCGCGCTATCATTTTATGTTCGCAAAAAACAGAAATCACAAAAAACCGCAATTTATTAAAATTATAAAACTTAATAGGGCTTTTTTGCATTCCTATTCGCTTTTGCTCGGTAACGTTACAATAATAATTAGCCTTTGCGCACATTACTCTGCAAATTATAAGTACGATAATCGGAACAACAAAAACCGCCATATCTCTCCCGAAAAAATTACGCGATAATCAATGCGCCATATGCGCCATATGTAAATTTTACCATAACGCCGCTTACGCTGTCAAGTACGGTTCTTATATTGCGTTTGCATTACAAAAGCGCGCTGCGGTTTTGCCGAAAGACAAAAACACGCGCGCGACGTTAAAATTATTTTATATAATATGTGATACTATTTAACACGTGCGGAATCCGTCAATCGCCTTGCAGCCCGTCGGAATACTCGAACGTTTCCACGTACTCGACGACGCAATGCGTGCCGCCGAACTTGTCGGCGCGGAATTGCTCGCGGCAGGTTACGCGCAGCGGACGCGCGCCGTCGGTGACGAGCGTGAACTCGACGCTAGTATACTCGGGATACGCTTTGGAATCGAGCGCGGTTTTAACGGCATGCCGCGAGAACTCGGCGGCACGGGTCGGGTCGAGCGTGAACGCGAACGTGTTTTCGTCGACGCGCGCGGCGGAAATCACCGAATCGTCGAGCTCGTATTTAACGAGCCCCGTCACGGGCTTGCCGTACGCCGCCGTGTAATCGGCTTGCGAGAGCTCGGTTGGCGCGCCGTACTCGAACGACTTGGATTTAGACTTATAATCGCCGTGCGCAACGTAGTATGCGCCGTCGCGGAACTCGGTCTTGACGGCGGCTTTGGCGAACGCCGACGCGCTTTCGCCGTACTCGACGACGTTACCGCCGCGCACGCTTCGCCCGCCGACAACCTTCAACACGTACGGAATGCCGAACACCTTGGCGCGAATCGAGCCCTGCAACGCCGTGTCGAAATCGTGCCCGTCGAGGTACGCGCGACACTCGCTCAGCGCGGCGAGCGCCGACTCGTCGAGCGATGCGGAACGCACGGTCGCCGCGGGCGCGGAACGCAACGACGGCAAAAACGACAGCGCCGCCAGCACGACGATAGCCGCCAGCAAAAACAGCGACGGCAAAACCTTTTTAATTAAAACGACGTTACGGTTTTTCATACGGATAGTATGTTCAATCGTATCCCTTTTATTAAGAACTTAAACCACAAAAACCGCGCTGCGCCCGAAAATCCCGTCCACTCGAAAACCGCGCGCAAATCGCTTTACTTTTCGGCGTCAAGCGCGTATACTGTAAAAGCGGTCGACGAAAGACCCGCAACAACCTTTATAAACACGGAGGCGTAGCGAAGCGGTCATAACGCGGCGGTCTTGAAAACCGTTTGGCGGCAACGCCACGGGGGTTCGAGTCCCTCCGCCTCCGCCATTAGTGAATAATACGAACCCGCGCCAACGTGAGTTCGTATTTTTCTTTGCAAGAGATTACTTCGGCATTTGCGTTGGAATGAATATAGCGTCGCCGGAACCGCCTACACCGACAGCGTGGAAAACACAAAAGCGTGATGAGAACGGCAACTTTACAAAATAACGTAATGGTAGGCACTTTGAGAAAAATCTTGAAGTGCCTATACTATATGTTTGATTTAACCGTAAACTTTTGCTATAATAATTGTACGATAAACAGTAATTTACAAGTGAGGCGAGAAATTATGAACACCGAAATTCGGGTTGCTATTGATAAATTTAAAGAGGTAAAAGATATATTAAAAAAATTTGATAGCAAAGATGAGGCAATAGAGTATCTGGTCAATGAAACAAAATTATCAAAAGAAGAATGTTCTACTGCATACGACATTATTATTAAAATTGAAAATTAAATTTCAATTTAGCGTAGAATGACCGATAAGATTAACCATCTTATCGGTCTTTTTGTATCACGAAAACCCCGCGATAGTCGCGGGGTTTTCGTGATACAACGATAATGCCCGCGAATTCGCGGGCGTTTATTTTAACGATTTATTACAAGCCCGTTAAGTCTTGCAACGATATAAGTCGGCAGCCCTTGCTCTCGTAATATTCCAGCATTTCGGGAATTTTCTTTTTGTCGTAGCTTGTTACGCAATCGGTCAAAACGCAAACGCCGTAGTTGGCTTTGCGCAGGTTGTAGCACGACGACTTGACGCACGCGACGGCGTCCGCGCCCGTTATATAAAATTCGGTTATACCGTTCTTTTCGACAAACGCCGCGAATTCCTCACAGCTCAACACGCTGTCCTTGTATTTCGTAAAGATATCGTCCGATACGACCTTCAATTCCGAAACCAATTCCGCGCCGTGCGTGTTGTGCTTAAAGGTTCTCGTGCCGTCGGACAAATTTTCGTGTTTTATATACGCGACGCGCACGCCGTTATCGACCGCTCTCGACGGCGCGGTTGATATTGTCTATAATTTCCATGTAGTTTTTCGTGATGTCGTTTTGAATATCAATAACCACTAACGCCGCATTTTGCATAACTGTCTCTCCCGAAACGATTTATTCGTTATATTATATCATACAATCGGCGACTGATACTTGAATAATCGGCGATTTTGTGGTACAATCGTTTTATGGGCTGGTTTAATTATTACGGGCTTATCATAATGCTCGTGATTATGATACCGAATATCGTTTACGCCGTAAAGCACAAGGACGACGACAACGCCGCGTTCACCGACAAAGCGGCTGTTATTGCCGAGCAAATAAGTCGCTACGGCTGCTTTGTCTTTATGATTTTCAACGTTCCGCACACGTATTTTAACTTTTGGTTCGGGCACGCGCTTACCGTGTATTTATCCGTAAACGGCGCGCTGCTGCTTGCGTACCTGATATTTTGGGCGGTTTGTCGCAGCTCCGACGGCATGCTTAAAGCCCTGTCGCTCTCGATAATTCCGTCGTGCATATTTATATTCGACGGCATAGTATTAGCGAACATACCGCTGGCGGCTTTTTCCGTCGTTTTTGCCGTAAGCCATATTTTGATAAGCTGCAAAAATTCGATGTTGCATAAATCGACAGCGCGCCGGAAACCGATTTCGCACTCTAAAAAAATTCTTTAAACGCTTAACAGCGATATGACAGTTACGCAAAGGAAGCTCAAATGATATTTTTGATAATTTTAATTTCAGTTATCGCCGTTTGTATTACGATATTTTCGATTTACCTGTTAAAGCGACTGTTGCAAAAGAAATACGAAAAATTCGTTTTGGACAACAGCGATTGCTTGAAACGGCTTAACGAGATAAACAGCCGTTACGAATTTTATCCGCACGTAGATTACGACCAATCGCACACATACGACAACGAAAAGATTTACGATACGGTATCTTGTCGAGATTACATAATTTATCAACTGCAATATTCGCAAAAGCAGATACGCGACCAAATAAATAAGGTCAACGCAAATAAGCAAACGTATTCGCAATATCTTGACGAAATCAAAACGGTGACGCAATCGGGACAGTTTATAGCGCCGCAAGGCAGATTAAAGCTCGACAAGCTGTTAAGGCTTGAAAGACTGTTGATTAAAAAACAAACCTTTGCCGCGCCGTGCACGCATTTTTCTTTGACCGTGTATTTATACTGTTCCAAAATAAATGGGCAGATTTACAGAAGCAAAAACGAAGCTTTTTATGCCGACGATATAACGGCGCTCATAAAACGTCTTAATAACAAGCGCGGAACGTATTATGCCGACCGCGATATTTGGGAAGCGATATGCCGTGTCGAAAGGGGAAAAGTCTCGAATAAAATGCGGTTCGCGATTTATGAAAGAGACGGATATCGGTGTCGTAGGTGCGGCGTCCGCGACGGGTACGCGCGATTGGAAATAGACCATATAATCCCGATAGCAAAAGGCGGCAAATCGACGTACGACAATCTGCAAACCCTATGCCATGATTGCAACGTCGAAAAAGGCGACAGCCTTTACTGAATGCGAATTATTTTATGCGATTCGACCGCGTTACGAAACAACTCGCCCCGACCGAAAGTTGCGATATAGTTCGGTCGGGGCGGCGGTTTTGCTCGACGCGGCAAGCGCTTTGAGCGCCTTTAAATACTTGATTTTCGTTTGCGCGTCTTTTAAATCCTCGGGCGTGTAGTGCGAAGTCAAGATGAGCGCATATCCATATTCGATATTATTTTAAAGCTGCGTATTATCGCGCCGTCAGACGGCGCCCACCCATAACGCGTTAAAGCCGAAGCCGACGGCGCTGCGACTGTCTACGTAATAAACGACGCTGTCAAAAGCAATACGGTTGAGCGCGAGCGCACCGTTAATACTTGCCGCCGCACGCGCAAATACTTGCGTTTTGCGCGCGATTGTGATATAATAAACGGCGTAAATAATTCAATTACGAGGAACAATATGGCAAAATCTGGCAATGCGGGCGGCGAAAATCTCTCGCCCACCGAATTTTTGGCAAAGAAATACTTCGACCAAGCCGAAAAATCGTTTACGGGCGACGGCGTTCCCGTCGATTTCGGCAAGGCGTTTGCGGGCTACACTCAAAGCGCAAAGCTCGGCTACGCGCCCGCGATTTTTTCCTTGGGCGTATGCTACATACGCGGCTACGGCGTTAAGCCCGACGAAAAGCGCGCGTACGAGCTTATCAAGCAAGCCTCCGACGCGGGCAACATAGACGCGCAATTCACGCTCGGGCATTTCTATTTCGAGGGCTCGGTCGTGGAACGCGACTACGACAAAGCCGTCGAAATTTTCCGCGACGCCGCCGACAAGGGACACCCCGGCGGCATGAACGACCTCGGCTTTTGCTATCAGCGCGGGCTGGGTGTGGAGCAGGACGACGCCAAGGCGTTCGAATGCTTTTTCCAAGCGGCGCAGGCGGAGTTCGCCGCGGCGCAAAACAACGTCGGCGACTGCTATAATTTCGGGCGCGGCGTTGAGGCGGACGCGGAAAAAGCGTTTTTGTACTACTACCGCGCGGCGCAGGGCGGGTACTCGCCCGCGCAAAACAACCTCGGCATGTGCTACCTCAACGGCTGCGGCGTAAAAGCCGATTTCGCGCAAGCGGTGCATTGGTTCGAGGAGGCGGGCAAGCTGGGCAACGCGGTTTCCGTTGCCAACCTCGGTTTTTGCTACGAAATGGGCAAGGGCGTGGAAAAGAACGCCGAAAAAGCGGTACAGCTTTACACCATCGCGTCCGACGCGGAGAGCGCGCCCGGGCACTACAACCTCGCCAAATGTCTGCGCGACGGCGTAGGCGCAAAGCCCGACCCCGACCGCGCGTTCTCGCTGTTTAAGCGCGCCGCCGAACAGTCGTTCGTGCTCGCTTACGCCGACCTGTCCGTATGCTATCGCGACGGCGTGGGCACGAAGCCCGACCCCGAGCTCGCCGAAAAGTACAAGGCGCTCGCCGAGAGCGTCGGACATCCCGTACCCGTACCCAAAACCGAAAACAAATAATCTCAAACAGATACGAATTACAAAGCCCGCATGCGAAGTCGTTACTCCGTATGCGGGCTTTTTGCTTGCGAGAACGGTACGGCACGCTTATTCCGCCGCATAGAATCGCAGCTCGTTCGATTAGCTGAAAACCGTGCCGCAGCTTTTGTCGTTATTATAATTCTCATAGTATACAAAAGCCCGCGCTCGGCGTTGAGCCGAATGCGGGCTTATTGTTTTTACGTTTTGTTCAATCAGTCGGCAACGTACGTGACATCTATGGAATCGGACGAACCGCTTATAACAAAAGTGAACGTACCCGATTTATCAATAGTTATATTCCTGTCGCTCGTT
Source organism: uncultured Christensenella sp. (assembly GCA_910577945.1). Taxonomy (GTDB): domain Bacteria; phylum Bacillota; class Clostridia; order Christensenellales; family Pumilibacteraceae; genus Anaerocaecibacter. The sequence continues at coordinate 100,427 of CAJTNI010000004.1, forward strand.
TTATCGTTATGCAGCGCCGTGCTGTCGCTCGATGTTTTGATTACGCTCTTCCACCAGGACGCGCCGTCGGTACTGCCCGCCTTTGTCGGCTTTACGAACTTGATATTATCGCCCGCCGTAAGCTTAATCGTAATCGTATAATTGCTGCCCGACGCGTCCGCCTTAAAGCCCTTGGATGTATCCGTCCATTGCACGTCCGTACCCGCGACGTTGCCCAAGAGATAGCAGTTGCCCGCCGCAAGCGTTTCGCCTTTCCGCGTAATCTCGCTCTCGTCGATTTTGCGCGAGCCGTACAGCGTCCACTTGCCCGTCTTTAACTTTTTGAGATAGAAGCTGAACGTGCCGCTCTGCGTAACGGTAATCGAGCTGCCCGTGCCGCTGATGCCCGTACTGCTCGTTTCCACCGTGTCGATGGAAATAGCCGCGCCGTCGGCGGTAAATTTCAGCACGTCGCCCGCATTGAACTTCGCATCGACTAGCATGTACTCGGTCTCGACGGAAGGGTCGGTGTTTTTGTCGTTGACGGTCATTGCCTTGCCGTTTACGGCTACGCCCTTGCCCTCGGGGGGTGCGGGCTCGCTCGGTCCGCCGGGATTGCTACCGCCCGTGCCGTCCGTTTTCCACTTGGCAAACAGGTACAAATCCCCGTCGAGCGCCGCAGGCATTTTATCGACGGTAACGACCGCGCCGTCCTTGGCGTAAGTCCAGCCGACAAAGCTCATGCCCGCGCGCGTCGTTTCCGCATCGGGTAAATCCGCACCCGCCTCCACGGTTGCAAAGTACCCGTTCTCCACGCGGTAAGCGTCCGCCTCCGAGCTTGTGAGCGCGGTCGCGCCGCTCGAAACGGTGTTGTTGACCGCCGCGCTCGCGCCGCCCGTCCAATACCAGCCGGGGTTTAAAATAACCTTGTGCTCGGTCGTGTCCGCCGCCGCCGATACCGACGGCATGGGTGCTTGACGTTCGTCGTCGACCTCTATATTGCTCGCGCAGCCCGCGCACATTCCGCAAAACGCGGTCGCCATGAGCGTTGCGGCAAGTAACGATGCTTTTTTCATTTCGGTATCCTCCCCTACTTATGCCTCGGTTATAAGAACCTTGTATGTCTTGCCGCCAATAGCCTTGCTGGTGTATTGAGCAAGCACCTTGCCGCTCGGGTTCGATTCAAAGCCCGTGCCTATGCACACTCTGATTTTGCCGTGCGTACCCGTAACGGTGTATTCCATGCTCTGCGCGCCGCCGCCGTCGGAAACGGTCGCCTTGCCCAAGCCGTAGGTATCGCGTATGCCCGTAAGCGTCTTGACCCAGGACAACAGCGAGTCGCCGTCGGTAAGCTGTTCGTCTACGCCTTTGAGCGCGTCGCTGGCGTTAAAGCCGATGAGCTCCGCCTTTTTGCCCTCGAATCCGATAAAGTAGTCGCCGTTCTTTTGCGTCTCGGTCTCCGTCGTGTACCATTTCATAGGCTGACGGTAAATGCGGTCCTCGTGCGACGCGCTCGACGTGGTGGACGTAGAGCCCGTATCGAGCGTGTATTGCATAACGCCGCTCATGCCTATCTCGTCGCCGTAGTAAATCCACGTAATTCCCGGGATAGTCATTTGGAAAGCATAGTACAAGCGCAACAATGCGTCGGTTTTGTCGACAGCATCCGTGTCAAGCTGACCCGCGGGATGCGTATACTTGCCTTCGGTGACCGCCTTGCCGTCTATCGTATTATTAGTGTAAAGCGAAGCGTACTCGTCATCAATCTTGCCGTCTCCCGATATGGTATTCTTAATATTTACACGGTCGCGTGCGCGCGGCAGGTCGTGATTAGACGTAAACTGACCGTCGATGAAATTTGCGTTATATTGTTTGTAACTATTGTTATTCTTTGCATAATCACCGTCGTTTTTCATAAAGCCGCTTGCCCAGCCTGCGTCGGTAGTTTGCCCACCGTTATACTTAATGCCGGACATCTGCGCTATTTTACGCGCCGCGTCATAGTAAAGATTGAAATTGAACTGCGAATCTATGCCATCGTAGTACGGCGCAACGTTACCGGGGTTGCCGTCGAGGTTCTCACCCACGACAAACGCGTTGGGGTACGCCGATTTGAGCTTGTAATTGAACTCGCGATAGAAATTGATATTGCGCTTGCGGTCGTGATTGTACGAATCGTCGTCGTCCTTAACGACCTCGCTGCTGAGCGTTTTGCCCACGCCCGTTAGCTCGTTTTGCATGTAAATATGCTTGACCGCGTCGAGACGGAAGCCGTCCAGACCGAACGCCATCCAATACTTGCACACGTCAACGATAGCGTCGCGCACGGGCTGATAGTCGTAGTTCAGTTCGGGCATGCCCGTGAACGATGAATAGTAATAGTAGCCGTCGTTCTCGTCGCCGTTGCCGTTGAGCGGGCCGTACCACTGCTTGCCGTCGTGGTTCTTGCCCAAGCCGTCGCGCTGCTTTTCGGGCAAAGCCTCGTACTGTTCTTTGTTAATCCAGGTGTAGAACTGACGGTAATCTATTTCCGAATCGTCGTCCGCCTTCTCTACCACGAGGTTTTGCGAATTGACGAACCAAGGATTTGCCGTGGACGTGTGGTTAAGCACGAAGTCCATGACTATCTTGATACCCTTTTGGTGCGCTTTGTAAACAAGCTCGCGATAGTCTTCGAGCGTGCCGAACCGCGAATCGACGGAGTAGTAATCTTTAATGTCGTAGCCGTGATAGTTGGTCGAGCTTTGGAACGGCGTCAGCCACAGCACGTCCACGTTAAGCCCTTTGAGATAATCGAGCTTGCTTATAATGCCCTGCAAATCGCCCATGCCGTCGCCGTCGCTGTCGCAGAACGACGCGATAAAGATTTGATAGCCTACGGCGTCCTCGTCCCAGCCCGCAACGCGGCTCGTGATTTTTTCAAACTCGGAGTCCTTGCTGCTGTCGATTATGCCGTCGCCCGAGGCGCGCGTGGTCATCTCGCCCGTTTTCTTATCCTTCCACGGGTTGGTAGTATCCTGATTGGTGAAATTGGGCTTGCCCGTGGTCACGTGTCCCTGCGTTACAAACCAATGATAAGTGCCGTCCTCGCGCACGATATCGGCAAGCACAAGGTCGACGTTGCCGCCGTCGTTGCCCCAATAGCCCGAGCCCAGCCGCGACTTAATGGAAAACAACTGCATGCCCACTACGGTCACCGCATTGCCTTGGTTTTCCTTGTAGCTGATTGTCATGCCCTTGTTCTGCTTGGTATCGCTGTCGAAGCCCGCATCGTTGTAGGTGTGGTCGAGCAAAACGTCGTACACCGCGCCGCTTACGTCTATGCGCCAAGGATGGAAAAGCCGACCCTCGTCGTTCTTGGGCCACAGCCACAAGCCCCAATCGTCGTAGACGGGCGAGCCGATGGCGTCGTTATACTCTGGCGCGCCCGTGTTGTTTTTGCCCTGCTCGCTCGTGCTGTGGTCGTAGCGCTTGTAGTGTATGTACAAATGCCCGGGCTGCCAACCGTTGTCGGCGGTCAGGCTGTTTTCGTATTGCGCAATCAATTCGTCGATTTCGTCTTGCGAAACCCACTTCGCGACTAGCGTCATGTTTTTTGCAATCCGCGTGCTGCCGCCGACGAGCGTCTCGCCGTCGTACCAGCCGTTGAGCACGTACCCTTCCCAAACGGGCGACGGCATTTCGCCGATTATTCCGCCGCCGTTGACCTTTACGGACTCGGGGTCGGAAACGCCCGCCGCGCGCGCGTCCGCGCCGACGTCGAACGAAACGGTGTACTCGACCGTGGGGTCGATTGTTTCGTCGTCGCCGTTAGCGCCGCCGCCGGGCGCTTTACTGCATGCGAACACCGAAAACGTCAGTATCGCACACAAGACAAATACTATTGCCTTCTTAAACCTCATCATTTCCCTCCGATTTAGTTTAAAGCTGTATTACAAGTATACACCCGAACAAACGCGTTTGTCAATACTTTTACGCAAATACCGAGGATTATATGCGCCATAAATCCGCCGAACGCCGCGCAAAAAGGCGCACAAAACGCCGCAAAACCCTCACCCGCCGCCGACAACGCCAAAAATAACCCGCCCGACCGAGCAAAACCGCTTGACAAAAATCTCGCGGCATGCTAGACTTATCTAGTTGTGGCCCCATGGTCAAGCGGTTAAGACATCACCCTTTCACGGTGAAATCATGGGTTCGAGTCCCGTTGGGGTCACCAGACGAGGGGTATAAGAACACCCTGAGAGAGAAACCGAATTTTCGGTTTCTTTTTCTTTTGCGCTTTTTTCTCTTTCGTCCTCGTTTCCGTCGGGGTAATCGGGGAAAATCAAGTTCAACAATAGCTCCTCTTTCTGCCCGCCTTTAAGGTGGAATAACACTTTCATTTTATCGTCGTAAAGCACTATGCGGTAAATAAAAATATTGATTAGCTCCTTGCGGTGCTTGGTTTTTGTATAGTCCAGCGTGCGGAAATGCAACAGCCATTTGCGAATGTCAGAATAGCTGTATTTCATTTGCATTGCCTTTTCCATTGCAACGGTGTCCGCAAGCTCTTTGTTTTCGTTCTCTAACCGCTCCACTTGCGACAGTATAATATCGGTTGCCTTGCCGTGCATTAACGCTTGCATAAGGTTGTCAATGGCTTTCTTGTTGTCCTCAACTATGTTTTCAAGCCGCTTTATCTCGCTGTCGTTCCGTGCCGCTTGAATAAGCGTGTATGTTTCGGCGGCGACCATATCTATAAATTCGTCGGTCAAAACGCCGTACTTATTCCGCTCCGTGCCGTCGCCCGTAATAGCGGTTATAACCTCGTCCTCTAAATATTGCTTGCGTATCGTGCGCTTGTCGCAAGTATGCTTTGTAACGCCTACACACTTGTAATAGTTGTGTAGCGTTTTGTTTTTGCTCATTGCGCTAACGCCCGTCATTTTATTGCCGCATTTTCCGCATATCAATTTTTCCGATAATATGTATTCGACTTTTGCCTTACCCCGTGCGGGCGCGGTGGCATATAACGCAAGTTTTTGTTGCGCTTGCCCGAATAACTCGTCGTCGATTATGCGCGGCATACCGCCGTCAATTTCGTTACCTTGATAGATATACTTGCCCAAATAGCGGCGGTTACTCAAAATGCGCTGAAAGCTGTTTTTGTTGAACTCGCCGCCTTTGGTGGTCTTAACGCCCCGCCCGTTCAGATAGCGGATAAGCTCGGCGTAATTGCTCCCCGCGACAAACATTTCAAAAACGGTCTTTACAACGGGCGCAAGCTCCTCGTCAAGCACAAAACTTTTCTCGCCGTTTACTTTGTAGCCGAGCGGAATAACGCCGCCGAAATACTTACATTTCGAGGCTGATATTGCTATACCGCGCTTGACCTTTTGCGACAGTTCCGCGCTGTAATATTCCGCCATACTCTCTAAAACGCCCTCAATCAAAATGCCGCTCGCGTCGTCCGTGATGTTCTCTTTTGCCGAGAGTACGCGCACGCCGTTCTTTTTCAGCTTTGCCTTATAGGTTGCGCTGTCGTAGCGGTTACGGGCGAAACGGTCTAACTGATAGACAAGCACATATTGAAAGCCCTTGCGCTTGCTGTCCTCAATCATTTGCAAAAATTCGGGGCGTTTGTCCGTCGTACCCGTCAATGCGCGGTCTATATATTCGTGCGTAATGCGTAAATCGTTGCGCTGTGCGAAATTATAGCACTCGGCAAGTTGCCCCTCG